>JBBDYM010000022.1:0-37787 GCA_040901485.1 Methyloceanibacter sp. | reverse complement strand
TAGAGGACTACCGCAATATCGGGATCATGGCGCATATCGACGCCGGCAAGACCACGACCACCGAGCGCGTCCTCTATTACACCGGCAAGAGCCACAAGATGGGCGAGGTGCATGACGGCGCTGCCACCATGGACTGGATGGAGCAGGAGCAGGAGCGCGGCATCACCATCACCTCCGCCGCGACCACCGCTTATTGGAACGACAAGCGCATCAACATCATCGACACGCCGGGCCATGTTGACTTCACCATCGAGGTCGAGCGCTCCTTGCGCGTGCTCGACGGCGCGGTCGCCCTGCTCGACGCCAACCAGGGCGTAGAGCCGCAGACCGAAACGGTATGGCGCCAGGCTGACAAATACGGCGTGCCGCGCATGATCTTCGTCAACAAGATGGACAAGATCGGCGCCGATTTCTTCCTCTCGGTACAGATGATCAAGGACCGCCTCGGCGCCAAGCCCATCGTGATCCAGCTGCCGCTCGGCGCCGAGTCGCGCTTCGCCGGCATCATCGACCTGGTGAGGATGAAGGCCGTGGTGTGGGACGACGAGTCGCTCGGCGCCAACTTCCATGACGCCGACATCCCCGCCGACCTTCTCGACCAGGCCAAGGAATATCGCGACTTGCTGGTGGAGACCGCCGCCGACGTCGACGAGGCGGCCACGGAGGCCTATCTCGAGGGCAAGGAGATCGGTCAGGACCAGCTCAAGGCGCTGATCCGCAAGGGCACCGTCACCAATCAGTTCGTGCCGATCCTGTGCGGCTCGGCCTTCAAGAACAAGGGCGTGCAGCCGCTGCTCGACGCCGTGGTGGACTACCTGCCGTCGCCGCTCGACGTGCCGCCGATCAAGGCCATCGACGTCAAGACCGGCAAAGAGACGGACCGGCCGCCGTCGGACACAGCGCCGCTCTCCATGCTCGCCTTCAAGATCATGAACGATCCCTTCGTCGGCTCGCTCACCTTCTGCCGCATCTATTCCGGCAAGGTCGAGTCGGGCACGACCCTCCTCAACACGGTGAAGGACAAGAAAGAGCGCATCGGCCGCATGCTTTTGATGCACGCCAATCACCGCGAGGACATCAAGGAAGCCTATACCGGCGATATCGTGGCGCTTGCCGGCCTCAAGGACGTGACCACCGGCGACACGCTCTGCGATGCCGCCAAGCCCGTGGTCCTTGAGCGCATGGAGTTCCCCGATCCCGTTATCGAGGTCGCCGTCGAGCCCAAGACCAAGGGCGACCAGGAGAAGCTCGGAGTTGCGCTGCATCGTCTCGCCCAGGAGGACCCCTCGTTCCGCGTCTCGGTCGACCATGAATCCGGCCAGACCATCATCAAGGGCATGGGCGAGCTGCATCTCGACATCATCGTTGACCGCATGAAGCGTGAGTTCAAGGTCGAGGCCAATGTCGGCGCTCCCCAAGTGGCCTATCGTGAGACCGTGTCGAGGCGTGCCGATGTCGACTACACCCACAAGAAGCAGACCGGCGGCTCGGGGCAGTTCGCCCGCGTCAAGCTGACGATCGAGCCGAACGAGCAGGGCAAGGGCTACGAGTTCGAGAACAAGGTGATCGGCGGCAACGTGCCCAAGGAATATATCCCGGGCGTGCAGAAGGGCGTGCAGAGCGTGGTCGATTCGGGTGTGCTCGCGGGCTTTCCCATTCTCGACGTCAAGGTCACCCTCACCGACGGCGCCTATCACGACGTGGATTCGAGTGTCATGGCTTTCGAGATCGCCGGCCGCGCCGCCTTCCGCGAAGGCGCCTTGAAGGCGGGGCCGAAGCTGCTCGAGCCGATGATGAAGGTCGAGGTGGTGACGCCGGAAGACTATGTCGGCGGCATTATCGGCGATTTGACCAGCCGCAGGGGCCAGGTGCGCGGCCAGGAGACACGCGGCAACGCCGCGGTGATCAGCGCCATGGTGCCGCTGGCCAACATGTTCGGCTATGTGAACACGCTGCGCTCGATGAGCCAGGGCCGGGCGCAGTTCACCATGCAGTTCGATCACTATGCGCAGGTGCCGCAAGCGGTCGCGGAAGAGGTGCAGGCGAAATTCGCCTAACGGTTTGTTCTTTGTACTGAAGGATGGAGAGCCAAGATGGCTAAGGAAAAATTCCAGCGGACTAAGCCCCATTGCAACATTGGGACCATCGGTCACGTCGATCACGGCAAGACGACGCTGACGGCCGCGATCACCAAGGTGTTGGCCGAGAAGGGCGGAGCTAAATTCACCGCCTATGACGAGATCGACAAGGCGCCGGAAGAGAAGGCGCGCGGCATCACCATCTCGACCGCTCACGTCGAGTACGAGACCGACAAGCGCCACTACGCGCATGTCGACTGTCCGGGCCATGCCGACTACGTGAAGAACATGATCACGGGTGCGGCGCAGATGGACGGCGCCATCCTCGTGGTCTCGGCGGCCGACGGCCCGATGCCACAGACCCGCGAGCATATCCTGCTGGCCCGCCAGGTGGGCGTGCCGGCTCTCGTGGTCTATCTGAACAAGACCGACATGGTCGACGATCCCGAGCTGCTCGACCTGGTCGAGCTCGAAGTGCGCGAGCTTCTGTCCAAATACGAGTTCCCGGGCGACGAGATCCCGATCGTCAAGGGCTCGGCGCTCGCCGCGCTCGAAGGCAAGGACGACGAGGTCGGTAAGAACTCCATCGCCGAGCTGATGAAGGCGGTCGACGACTACATCCCGCAGCCCGACCGTCCCAAGGACAAGCCGTTCCTCATGCCGATCGAGGACGTGTTCTCGATCTCCGGCCGCGGCACCGTGGTCACCGGGCGCATCGAGCGCGGTGTGGTCAAGGTCGGCGAGGAGGTGGAGATCGTCGGCATCAAGCCCACCACCAAGACCGTCGTGACCGGCGTCGAGATGTTCCGCAAGCTGCTCGACCAGGGCGAGGCCGGCGACAATGTCGGCTGCCTGTTGCGCGGCGTGGACCGCGAGGGCGTGGAGCGCGGCCAGGTGCTCGCCAAGCCGGGCTCGGTCAAGCCGCACACCAAGTTCAAGGCCGAGGCCTATATCCTCACCAAGGAGGAGGGCGGGCGTCACACCCCGTTCTTCGGCAACTACCGGCCGCAGTTCTATTTCCGCACCACGGACGTGACCGGTGTGGTGCAGCTCCCCGAGGGCACCGAAATGGTGATGCCAGGCGACAACATCGCCATGGAGGTGACGTTGATCGTGCCGATCGCCATGGAGGAGAAACTTCGCTTCGCCATTCGCGAGGGCGGCCGCACCGTCGGCGCCGGCGTGGTGGCGTCGATCATCGAGTAGAGGAAAGCCAAGGGGCGCGTCGCACAAAACGGCGCGCTCCTTAATTTGAGGCCATCGAGATGCAAAGTCAGAACATAAGAATCAGGCTTAAAGCCTTCGATCATCGCATCCTCGATGCATCGACCAAGGAGATCGTCAACACGGCGAAACGCACGGGCGCGGAGGTGCGCGGACCCATTCCGCTGCCGACGCGCATCGAGAAGTTCACGGTGAACCGTTCGCCTCATATCGACAAGAAGAGCCGCGAGCAATTCGAGATACGCACCCATAAGCGGCTGCTCGACATCGTCGATCCTACGCCGCAGACGGTCGATGCGCTGATGAAGCTCGATCTCGCCGCGGGCGTCGACGTGGAGATCAAGCTTTAGCGGCTTGAGGGACGAAGCAAGGAAGAAGAACAATGCGGTCAGGTGTCATTGCGCAAAAACTCGGCATGACCAGGATCTTCACCGATGCCGGTGAGCACATCCCGGTGACGGTGCTGCGCCTCGACAATTGCCAGGTCGTCGGCCAGCGCACGCCCGAGAAGAACGGCTACAGCGCGGTCCAGCTCGGCGCCGGCAGGCCCAAGGTGAAGCGCCTCTCCCGCGCGGCGCGCGGCGGCTTCGCCGTGGCAAATGTCGAGCCCAAGCGCAAGCTCGCCGAATTCCGTGTGAGCCCGGAAAATCTGATCGATGTGGGCGCCGAGATTACCGCCGACCATTTCGTCGAGGGTCAGTTCGTGGACGTGTCCGGCACAACCATTGGCAAAGGCTTCGCCGGCGCCATGAAGCGTCACGGCTTCGCCGGCCTGCGCGCCAGCCACGGCGTGTCGGTCAGCCACAGGAGCCACGGTTCGACCGGCCAGCGCCAGGACCCCGGCAAGGTGTTCAAGGGCAAGAAGATGGCCGGCCATATGGGCGACGTGAACGTCACCACGCAGAATCTGCGCGTGGTCAAGACCGATCCCGAGCGCGGCCTGATCATGATCCGCGGCGCGGTGCCTGGCGCCAAAGGCGGCTGGGTGCTGTTGCGCGACGCGGTGAAGCGGGCATTGCCGGAAGCGGCGCCGAAGCCTGGCGCCTTCCGCAAGTCCGGCGAGGACGCAAAGCCTGCGAAAGAGGTCAAGCCGGAGCCTGAGACAACCGCCGAGATCACATCTGAAACGACTGCCGAGACGGCGCCGGCTGAGGGTGGGAGCCAAGCGTGATGCAGGCCGACGTCACCACTCTCGACGCCAAGAAGGCGGGCACCGTGGAACTCTCCGACGCCGTGTTCGGGCTCGAGCCCAGGCCCGACATCTTGCAGCGCATGGTGCGTTACCAGCTCGCCAAGCGCCGCGCCGGCACCGTGTCGGTCAAGGACCGGTCGAAGGTCACCGCCAGCACGGCCAAGATTTATCGCCAGAAGGGCACCGGCCGCGCGCGGCATGGCAGCCGCAAGGCCGGCCTGTTCCGGGGCGGCGGCAAGACGTTCGGCCCCGTGCCCCGCAGCCACGCCATCGACCTGCCGAAAAAGGTGCGGGCGCTCGCGCTGAAGCACGCGCTCTCGGCCAAGGCCAAATCCGACACGCTCGTGGTGATCGACAAATGCGAGCTTAAGGAGGCCAAGACCAAGGAGCTGAAATCGCGCTTTGCCAAGCTCGGTCTCGGTTCGGTGCTGATCATCGACGGCGCGGAGCTGCACGAGGCCTTCACCCGCGCCGCGCGCAACCTGCCGCAAGTCGATGTGCTCCCGGTCCAGGGCATCAATGTCTACGACATTCTGCGCCACGAGAAGCTGGTGCTGACCAAGGCCGCCGTCGAGGCGCTGGAGGCGCGGTTCAAATGAGCGGTCTGTCAATCTACGACGTGATCCTCGCGCCGGTGATCACCGAGAAATCGAGCGCGGCTTCGGAAGCCAATCAGGTGGTGTTCAAGGTGCGCCGCGACGCCACGAAGCCGCAGATCAAGGCGGCGATCGAGAAATTGTTCAAAGTGAAGGTGCTGGCCGTGAACACGCTGACCCGCAAGGGCAAGACCAAGCTCTTCCGTGGCATCAAGGGCCGGCAACAGGACGTGAAGAAAGCCATCGTCAAGCTCGCCGAAGGCGACAAGATCGACGTGACCACGAGGATCTGACGCCATGGCCCTCAAGACATACAAACCCACCACGCCGAGCCAGAGGCATCTCGTGCTCGTCGACCGCAGCCATCTGTGGAAGGGCAAGCCCGTCAAGGCGCTTACCGAGGGACTGACCAAGTCCGGCGGGCGCAACAATCAGGGCCGCGTGTCCATGTGGCATCGCGGCGGCGGGCATAAGCGCACCTATCGCATGGTGGACTTCAAGCGCGGCAAGCTCGGCGTGCCGGCGACCGTGGAGCGGCTGGAATACGATCCGAACCGCACCGCCTTCATCGCGCTCATCAAATATGAGGACGGCGAGCTCGCTTATATCCTGGCGCCGCAGCGTCTCGCCCCCGGCGATACCGTAATCGCCGACGAGAAAGCCGACGTGAAGCCCGGCAACGCCATGAAGCTCGCCAACATGCCGATCGGCACCATCGTCCACAATGTGGAGATGAAGCAGGGCAAAGGCGGACAGATCGCGCGCGCCGCGGGCACCTATGTGCAGCTGGTCGGGCGCGACGCGGGCTACGCCATTCTGCGGCTCAATTCCGGCGAGACGCGCATGGTCCCGGCCGACTGCATGGCGACGGTCGGCGCCGTGTCAAATCCGGACAATTCCAACGTGTCGATCGGCAAGGCCGGCCGCTCGCGCTGGAAGGGGCGGAAGCCCGTGGTGCGCGGCGTGGCCATGAACCCGGTCGACCATCCCCATGGCGGCGGCGAAGGCCGCACGTCAGGCGGCCGTCACCCGGTGACGCCTTGGGGCAAATCGACCAAGGGCAAGAAGACGCGCTCCAACAAGGCGAGCGACAAGTTCATCCTGCGCAGCCGCCATCAGAAGAAGAAGGGGTAAGGCCGGTGTCACGCTCGATTTGGAAAGGCCCGTTCGTCGACGGATATATCCTGAAGAAGGCCGAGAATGCGCGCGGCTCGGGTTCGAACGCCATCATCAAGATCTGGTCGCGCCGCTCGACCATCCTGCCTCAATTCGTCGGCCTGACCTTCGGGGTGCATAACGGCCAGAAACACATTCCGGTGCTCGTCACCGAGGACATGATCGGACACAAATTCGGAGAGTTTGCGCCGACGCGGACCTTCCACGGCCATGCCGCAGACCGCAAGGCCAAGAGGGTGAAGGCGGCGTAATGGGCAAGGCCAAGCGCGAGCGCGCGCTGAAAGAGAACGAGGCGAGGGCGGTGACGCGGAACATCCGCGTGAGTCCGCAAAAGCTCAACCTGCTTGCCCAGCTCATCCGGGGCAAGAAGGTGGACCGTGCGCTCGCCGATCTCACTTTCTCGCGCAAGCGGGTGGCTAAGGACGTGAAGAAGACGCTTCAGTCGGCCATCGCCAATGCCGAGAACAACCACTCTCTCGATGTCGACACTCTCGTCGTATCCGAGGCCTATGTGGGCAAGAATCTGGTGCTGAAGCGGATCCGCCCCCGTGCCCGCGGCCGCGCCGCCCGTATCGATAAGCCGTTCGCGCAGATGACCGTCATCGTGCGCCAAGTTGAGGAGCCCGCTTGATGGGACAGAAGGTCAATCCGATCGGGCTTAGGCTCGGCGTCAACCGCACCTGGGATTCGCGCTGGTATGCCACCCGGGGCGAATATGGACGCCTGCTGCACGAAGACTTGAAGATGCGCGAGCATATCCTTACCTCGCGCAAGCAGGCCGGCATCTCCAAGGTGGTCATCGAGCGCCCGCATAGAAAGTGCCGGGTGACGGTGCATACCGCGCGTCCCGGCATTCTCATCGGCAAGAAGGGCTCCGATATCGAGAAGCTCAGGCGCGAGCTCGCGGCCATGACCGATTCCGAGGTGCATCTCAACATCGTTGAGGTGCGCAAGCCCGAGACCGACGCCACGCTGGTGGCGGAGGGCATCGCGCAGCAGCTCGAGCGCCGGGTGGCCTTCCGCCGCGCCATGAAGCGCGCGGTGCAATCGGCCATGCGCATGGGCGCGCTCGGCATCCGCATCAATTGCGGCGGGCGCCTTGGCGGCGCCGAAATCGCGCGCATGGAGTGGTATCGCGAGGGACGCGTGCCGCTGCACACGCTGCGCGCCAATATCGATTACGGCACGGCGCTCGGGCGCACGGCCTACGGAATCATCGGGGTGAAGGTGTGGATCTTCAAGGGCGAGATCATGGAGCACGACCCCATGGCCCAGGAGAACAAGGCGCTTGAGGCGCAGGAAGGCGGCCGCTCGACCGGACGCCGCGAGCCTGCTCCGGCCGGACAAGGTTAGTCATGCTGCAACCGAAACGAACCAAGTACCGCAAGGCTCATAAAGGGCGCATCAAGGGCACCGCTTCGAGCGCGGCCACGCTCGCTTTCGGCTCCTACGGGCTCAAGGCGCAGGAGCCGGCGCGCATCACCGCGCGGCAGATCGAGGCGGCGCGGCGCGCCATGACGCGGCAGATGAAGCGCTCGGGCCGGGTGTGGATCAGGCTGTTCCCCGACGTGCCGGTGTCGAAGAAGCCGACCGAGGTGCGCATGGGCAAGGGCAAGGGCACGCCGGAATTCTGGGTGGCGCGGGTGAAGCCCGGTCGGATCATGTTCGAGATCGACGGCGTGAACGAGCAGGTGGCCCGCGAGTCGCTCAGGCTCGGCGCCGCCAAGCTGCCGATCAAGACGCGCGTGGTCGCGCGCATCGAGGGCTGAGCCATGAAGGCGCACGAGGTCCGCGGGCTAACTCACGATCAGCTCAGCGAGGAGTTGGTCAAGCTGAAGAAGGAGCAGTTCAACCTGCGCTTCCAGGCGGCTTCGGGCCAGCTCGAGAACACGTCGCGGGTGAGACAGATCAGGCGCGACATCGCGCGCATTCAGACGATTTCGCGGCAGAAGCCGCCGGCCGAAACCGAGGCTAAAGGCACGGCTAAGGCTAAACCGAAGGCGAAGGCTAAGGCGAAGGCCAAGGCGAAGGGCTAGGAAGAAGACGATGCCGAAACGAGTTCTGCAAGGGGTCGTGGTGAGCGACAAGAACGACAAGACCGTGGTGGTCCGCGTCGAGCGGCGCTTCACCCATCCCTTGCTGCAAAAAACAGTGCGGCGGACCAAGAACTATCAAGCCCATGACGAGAAGAACGAGTTCAAGGTGGGCGAGATGGTGTGGATCGAGGAATGCCCGCCGATCTCGAAGCAGAAATGTTGGGTGGTGCTGCCGCGCGAGCAGGCAGTCGGTTAAAGGTTAGTGCCATGATTCAGATGCAGACCAATCTCGACGTCGCCGACAATTCCGGCGCTAGGCGCGTCCAGTGCATCAAGGTGCTCGGCGGCTCGAAGCGGAAATACGCCTCGATCGGCGACACCGTCGTGGTGAGCGTCAAGGAGGCGATCCCGCGCGGCCGCGTCAAGAAGGGTCAAGTGATGAAAGCGGTCATCGTGCGCACCGCCAAGGGCGTGCGCCGGCCGGACGGCTCGATCATCCGCTTCGACCGCAACGCCGCGGTGCTGGTCAACCCGCAAGGCGAGCCGATCGGCACGCGCATTTTCGGCCCCGTCACCCGCGAGCTCAGAGCCAAGAAGCACATGAAGATCGTGTCGCTCGCTCCGGAGGTGCTCTGATGGCGGGTCTTAAGATCAAGAAGGGCGACCACGTGGTGGTGGTTAGCGGCAAGGACAAGGGCAAGAAGGGCGAAGTGCTCAAGATGTTGCCAACGGAGAATCGCGCCATCGTCAAGGGCGTGTCCATGGTGCGGCGCCATCAGCGTCAGAGCGCCACGCAGGACGGCGGGATCATCACCAAGGAGGCGCCGATCCACGTCTCCAATCTGGCGCTGGAGGATCCCAAGGACGGGAAGCCTACCCGCGTCGGCTACAAATTCCTGAAGGACGGGCGCAAGGTTCGCTTTGCCAAGCGCTCGGGCGAGGTCATCGATGGCTGAGCAGACCTATACGCCGCGGCTGAAGCAGCATTACCAGGACGTGATCCGGGGCGAGCTGTCCAAGACCTTCGGCTACAAGAACCCGATGGAGGTGCCGCGCCTCGACAAGGTGGTGCTGAACATGGGCATCGGCGAGGCCGTCGCCGATTCCAAGAAGGTGCAGGCGGCCGCCGCCCATCTCGGCCTGATCGCCGGGCAGAAGCCGGTGATCACCAAGGCGCGCAAGTCGATCGCCACCTACAAGCTGCGCGAGGGCATGCCCATCGGCGCCAAGGTCACCTTGCGCCAGAACCGCATGTACGAGTTCATCGACCGGCTGGTGAATATCGCGCTGCCCCGCGTGCGCGACTTCCGCGGGCTCAACCCGAAAAGCTTCGACGGGCGAGGCAATTACGCCATCGGCCTGAAAGAGCACATCATTTTTCCCGAGATCGACTACGACAAGGTCGAAGACGTTCTCGGTATGGACATCATCGTCTGCACCACGGCGCGCACCGACGACGAGGCGCGCGCCCTGTTGCAGGGCTTGAATTTTCCGTTCCGCGGTTAGGGCGTCTAGCGCGCGACAGGAGGACTTAGATGGCAAAAACGAGCACGATCGAGCGGGACAAGAAGCGGCGCCGCCTCGCCCTGAAATACAAGACGCGGCGCACGCGGCTCAAGGCGATTGCCGCCGACCGCACGCTTCCCGCCGAGGAGCGCTTCGCGGCGCGGCTCAAGCTCGCCGAGCTGCCGCGCAACTCTTCGCCGACGCGCGCGCGCAACCGTTGCGATCTCACCGGCCGTCCTCGCGGCTATTACCGCAAACTCCGCATGTCGCGCATCGCTCTGCGCGACCTCAGTAGCCAGGGACAGATTCCCGGCATGGTCAAGTCGAGCTGGTAAGGACGATCGATGAGCATCAACGATCCTCTAGGCGATATGTTGGCCCGCATCCGCAATGCGCAGATGCGGTACAAGGCCAAGGTGACGACGCCGGCCTCGAAGCTGCGCGAGCATGTGCTCGATGTGCTGGCCGAGGAGGGCTATATCCGCGGCTATGCCCGCGTCGACTATAGCGGCGGCAAATCGGAGTTCGAGATCGAGCTCAAATATTTCGACGGCGAGCCGGTGATCAAGGACATCAAGCGGGTGTCGACGCCCGGCCGCCGGGTGTATTCCTCGGTCAAGGATTTGGCGAACGTGGCCAATGGTCTCGGCGTTGCCATACTCTCGACGCCGAAAGGCGTCATGTCGGATTCCCGCGCACGCACCGAGAATGTGGGCGGCGAGATCCTTTGCAACGTGTTCTAGCGGAGCCTTTTGACCCATGTCGCGTATCGGCAAGAAACCAGTGGCACTCCCGGGCGGCGTCACCGCAGCGGTGAACGGCCAGGAGGTCAAGGTCAAGGGCCCCAAGGGCGAGCTCAGCCATGTCCTGGTCGATGACATCATCGCCAAGCTCGACAAGGACGGGATCGAGATTGCCATGCGCGAGGACACCAAGGAGGCGCGCGCGAGATGGGGCATGTCGCGCACCCAGGTCGCCAACCTCATCGCCGGGGTGACGGAAGGTTTCACCAAGAAGCTCGAGATCACCGGCGTGGGTTACAGGGCGGCGGTGCAGGGCTCCAATCTGCAATTGCAGCTGGGCTACAGCCACGACATCGCCTATCCCGTTCCGCAAGGCATTCAGGTCGTGTGTCCAAAGCCCACGGAGATCGTGGTGACGGGCATCGACAAGCAGAAGGTCGGCCAGGTCGCGGCCGAGATCAGACGGTTCAGGCCGCCGGAGCCTTATAAGGGCAAAGGCGTGCGCTATGCGGGTGAGTACATCTTCCGCAAAGAGGGCAAGAAGAAGTAGCGGACATGAGCACGTCGAACGAAAGCTTTGTGCGGCGGTCGCGCCGCGTGCGCCACACGCTGAAGAAGGCGGCGAACGGGCGCGCGCGCCTGTCGGTATTTCGCTCCTCGAAGCATATCTACGCCCAGATCATCGACGACCGTGACGGCAAGACCGTGGCGGCGGCCTCAACCCTCGACAAGGACCTCAAGGGCGCGCTGCCCAAGGGGAGCGACCTTGCCGCGGCCAAGGCCGTTGGCGCGCTGGTGGCCGAGCGGGCGCTGAAAGCGGGCGTGAAGGACGTCGTGTTCGATCGCGGCGGCTATATCTATCATGGGCGCGTCAAGGCGCTCGCCGATGCCGCCCGCGAAGCCGGGCTGAACTTCTAGGACGCGGAAAGGAACCGACGTGGCAAGAGGCCAACAAGGACGAGGCCAACAAGGAAGAGGCCAAGGGCGCGATCGCGAAGACCGTGACAGCGAGTTCGTGGACAAGCTCGTGCACATCAATCGCGTGGCCAAGGTGGTCAAGGGCGGCAGGCGGTTCGGCTTCGCCGCTTTGGTCGTGGTTGGCGACCAGAAGGGCCGCGTCGGCTTCGGCCATGGCAAGGCCCGCGAGGTGCCCGAGGCCATCCGCAAGGCGACCGAGTCCGCCAAGCGCAATCTGGTCAAGGTGCCGCTCCGCGAAGGTCGCACGTTGCATCACGACGTTACCGGCCAGCATGGCGCGGGGCGCGTGATCTTGCGGGCCGCGCCTCCCGGTACCGGCATCATCGCCGGCGGGCCCATGCGCGCTGTGTTCGAGACCCTCGGCATCCAGGACGTGGTCGCCAAGTCGCTCGGAAGTTCCAATCCTTACAACATGGTGCGCGCCACGTTCGACGCTCTGAAGCATGAGGACAGCCCAAGGGGCGTGGCCGCAAGGCGTGGCAAGAAGGTGAGCGAGATCGTGTCGCGCCGCAGGGACACTGCCGGCGACGCCGTCGCGGCAACCGAGGCCTAGGCCTGCAATAAGGGTTCATGAGAGATGGCCGATACATCGAAGCGGAAGACCATCGTCGTTGAGCAGATCGGCAGCCCGATCCGGCGCCCTGGCATCCAGCGCGCCACGCTGATCGGTCTTGGCCTCAACAAGATGCATAAGCGGCGCACGCTGGTGGACAGCCCCCAGGTGCGCGGCATGGTCGCCAAGATCAGCCATCTCGTGCGCATCGTCGAAGACGAAGCGGCAAAGTAAGGAAGCATCGTGATGCGGCTGAACGAGATCAGGGACAGGCCGGGTGCCACCAAGAACAAGAAACGACTCGGCCGCGGCATCGGCTCGGGGCTCGGCAAGACGTCGGGCCGCGGCACCAAGGGTCAGAAGGCCCGTTCCGGCGTTGCCATCAAGGGCTTCGAAGGCGGCCAGATGCCGCTCCACCGGCGCCTGCCCAAACGCGGCTTCAACAATATTTTCGCCAAGCATTTCAACGAGGTGAACGTCGGCAAGATACAGAGCGCCATCGACGCCGGACGCCTCGACGCCAAGAACCCGATCACCGTCGAGGTGCTGCTCGCCGCCGGCCTGATCCGCCGCGTGCATGACGGCGTGCGTCTACTTGGGACCGGTGAGATCAAGACCAAGCTCGCCTTCGAGGTTACCGGCGCCTCGGCGGGTGCGATCAAGGCCGTGGAGGCCAAGGGCGGCAGCGTCACCTTGACGCCCAGGCCGCATGCCTCCGGCAAGGTCGTGGCGATCAAACCCGACAAGCCGAAGAAGCTCCGTGGTCTCAAGGCAAAGGCCGCCGAGGCCGAGGCGGCGAAATCAGCCAAGGCCGAAAAGGCCAAGTCCAAGCAAGCAGCCGAGGCTGAGACATCGGCACAGGCCGAGACGGCGGAAGCCGTCAAGGACACGCCGCAAGAGGCGAAGCAGGCCAAGCCCAACAAAGCCGAAGCGGCGCCCGCGAAAGAGGCCAAGGCCGATGGTAAGGCCAAAAAGCCGCGCGCGAAGCCCGACAAAAAGGGATAAGTCCGAGCGAGGTGATGCGGCTTAGTGCCGAGCCTTCACCTTCCTCGATCTAGGGAACAGAGCGCCTCATGGTTTCCGCCGCAGAACAGCTCGTCGCCAACCTCAACTTCGCCGCCTTTGCCAAGGCCGACGAGCTCAAGAAGCGCATCCTATTCACGCTCGGCGCGCTGCTGATCTACCGGCTCGGCACTTATATCCCGATCCCCGGCATCAATCCTGAAGCGCTCGCCGACGTGTTCCGGCAGCAGCAATCCGGCATTCTCGGCATGTTCAACATGCTGTCAGGCGGCGCCATCGGCCGCATGGCAATCTTCGCCCTCAACATCATGCCGTATATCTCGGCGTCGATCATCATCCAGCTCCTGACCACCGTCTCGCCGCATCTCGAGGCGCTCAAGAAAGAGGGTGAGCAAGGACGCCGCCAGATCAATCAATACACGCGCTACGGCACGGTCATCCTCGCCGCGCTGCAAGGTTACGGCATCGCCGTCGGCCTGGAGGGGGCCGGCAACATCGTCACCGATCCCGGCTGGTTCTTCCGCATCACCACCGTCATCACGCTGGTCGGCGGCACCGTGTTCCTGATGTGGCTCGGCGAGCAGATCACCGCGCGCGGCGTCGGCAACGGCATCTCCCTCATTATTTTCGCGGGCATCATTGCCGAGCTGCCGTCGGCGCTGGTCGGCACGCTCGAGCTTGGCCGTCAGGGCGCGCTGTCGACGGTGCTGATCATCTCGCTATTCGTCATGGCGGTGATCGTGGTCGCCGTTATCGTGTTCATGGAGCGGGCGCAGCGCCGTCTCCTGGTGCAATACCCGAAGCGACAGGTGGGCAATCGCATGTTCCAGGGCGACGCCTCGCATCTGCCGCTCAAGCTCAATACCGCGGGCGTGATCCCGCCGATCTTCGCTTCCTCGCTGCTGCTGTTGCCGATCACAGTCGCCAATTTTTCGGCCGGGGGACCTGATTGGCTGACCACCATCACCGCGATGCTCGGACGCGGCCAGCCGCTCCACATCCTCATCTATATCGCGCTGATCGTCTTCTTCGCGTTCTTCTATACGGCCGTCGTGTTCAATCCCAAGGACACGGCCGAAAACCTGAAGAAATATGGCGGCTTCCTCCCCGGTATCCGGCCAGGCGAGCGCACCGCCGAATATATCGACTACGTGCTCACGAGGATCACCGCGGTCGGCGCCCTCTATCTCGCCGCCGTCTGCGTCCTGCCCGAGCTTCTCATCTCCTATTGGGGCGTGCCGTTCTATTTCGGCGGCACCTCGCTGCTCATCGTGGTGAGCGTGACCATGGATACCGTCGCGCAGATCCAGAGCCATCTGCTGGCGCATCAATATGAGGGCCTGATCAAGCGCGCGCGGCTTAGAGGAGCCAGGCGGCGATGATCCTGGTTCTGCTCGGCCCTCCCGGCGCCGGCAAAGGAACCCAGGCCAATCTGCTCACCAAGCAGCGTTCGCTCGTCCAACTTTCCACCGGAGACATGCTGCGCGCCGCCGTGGCGGCAGGGACTGTGCTCGGCCGCAAGGCCGGCGCGATCATGGAGCGCGGCGAGCTCGTGCCCGACGATCTGGTGATCGGGCTGATCGCCGAGCGCCTGGATCAGGGTGACGCAGGCGAGGGCTACATTCTGGACGGCTTCCCTCGTACCATCGCCCAGGCCGAGGCGCTCGACCACCTGCTGGCGGAACGAGGCAAGACGCTCGACCGGGTGATCGAGATGAAGGTCGACGACGATGCGCTGGTCGAGCGCATCACCGGCCGCTTCGCTTGCGCCCATTGCGGCGAGGGCTATCACGATCTGTACAAGATGCCGAAAGTGCCGGGCGTGTGCGACCGCTGCGGAGGCACCAACTTCGTGCGGCGCAAGGACGATAATGAGGAGGTCGTCCGCGCGAGGTTGAAGGCCTACCACGCCCAGACCGAGCCCCTGATCGGCTACTACAAAAAGCAGGGGAAGCTCAGGGGGGTGGATGGCATGGCCGATATCGCCCTGGTACAGAAGGCCATCAACCAGGCCCTCGACCGCCCCTGAAGGGGGCCATAAGCCGCCAAATACGCCCGGTTGACCTTGTCAAGCGGAATCGCTACATAAGCCCCGCTACATTGCTTAATGGACTGACCGGTCCCGGGGGTAGAGCCTGTCCGCGGTCGGTCTTGCTGCGTTCTCATAGGCAATTCGGCTTTAAATTTCAGCACGTTAGCAGTGCACGAGGAGACGGCTCATTGGCCCGAATTGCAGGCGTTAATATCCCGACCAATAAGCGGGTCGAGGTCGCGCTCACCTATATCCATGGCATTGGCGACACGCACGCCAGGCAAATCTGCGAAAAAGTCAGCATCCCGCCGGAGCGGCGGGTGAGCCAGCTGTCCGAGTCGGAGGTCAGCCAGATCCGCGAGGTCATCGACCGGGACTATGTCGTGGAGGGCGACCTCAGGCGGGACGTCGCCATGAACATCAAGCGGCTCATGGATCTCGGCTGTTACCGGGGCCTGCGTCATCGCCGCGGGTTGCCGGTCAGGGGTCAAAGAACCCACACCAATGCGCGCACGCGCAAAGGTCCGGCCAAGCCCATCGCCGGCAAGAAGAAGTAGACAAACTCGAAGCGCGGCCAAGCTCTCGCTTCGTCGCCGTCAATTTTGCAAATGCGGGATTAGAGCATGGCCAAGGACAAGGCGCGGGTTCGTCGCCGCGAAAAGAAGAACATCACCTCTGGCGTCGCCCACGTGCATGCAAGCTTCAACAACACGATGATCACCATCACCGATGCGCAGGGCAACGCCATCTCCTGGTCGTCGGCCGGCACCATGGGCTTCAAGGGATCGCGCAAGTCCACGCCTTACGCGGCGCAAGTCGCCGCCGAGGATGCCGGCAAAAAGGCGATGGAGCACGGCATGAAGAATCTGGAGATCGAGGTCCGCGGACCTGGATCGGGCCGCGAGTCGGCGCTGCGCGCGCTACAGGCCGCCGGCTTCAATATCAT
The DNA here is from genome assembly GCA_040901485.1 of Methyloceanibacter sp. Lineage (GTDB taxonomy): Bacteria > Pseudomonadota > Alphaproteobacteria > Rhizobiales > Methyloligellaceae > Methyloceanibacter. The sequence continues at coordinate 21,704 of JBBDYM010000022.1, read as the reverse complement.
CTCGATCCGCGACGTGACGCCGATCCCCCATAACGGCTGCCGGCCACGCAAGCGCCGGCGCGTCTAAGAAAGGCAAGGCTACCGCTAAATGTTGCACGAGGACATTCGGAAGCTGGGGCCAGCGGCCCCACTCAACGATCAAGAAAGGGCTAACCCGGTGCTGCAGAAGAACTGGCAAGATCTGATCAAGCCCACCAAGCTCAACGTCGTCTCGGGGCGCGACCCGGAGCGTTTCGCCACGGTCGTGGCCGAGCCGCTGGAGCGCGGCTTTGGGCTCACCCTCGGCAATGCGCTTCGCCGCGTGTTGCTCTCCTCGCTGCAGGGCTCCGCGATCACCTCGGTGCATATCGACGGTGTGCTGCACGAGTTCTCCTCGATTCCCGGGGTGCGTGAGGACGTCACCGACATTGTCCTCAACATCAAGGAGATCGCGCTGCGGCAGCATGCCGAGGGCGTGAAGCGCATGGTCCTCAAGAAGGAAGGGCCCGGCGTGGCCAAGGCCGGTGACATCGAAGGCGGCGCCGATATCGAGATCCTCAATCCGGATCACATCATCTGCACGCTCGACCAGGGCGGCTCCATCCGCATGGAGTTCACCACCGCGACCGGCAAGGGCTATGTGCCGGCCGAGCGCAACCGGCCCGACGACGCGCCGATTGGCTACATCCCGGTCGATTCCCTCTTCAGCCCGGTGCGCAAGGTCTCCTATCGCGTCGAGAACACCCGCGAGGGCCAGATCCTCGACTACGACAAGCTCACCATGGAGATCGAGACCGACGGCTCGGTCAGGCCCGACGATACGGTGGCGCTTGCCGCGCGCATCGTGCAGGACCAGCTCTCGGTGTTCGTCAATTTCGAGGAACCGAAGAAGGAAATGCCCTTCGAGCGCCAGCCCGAGCTCGTGTTCAATGCGGCGCTGCTCAAGAAGGTCGACGAGCTCGAGCTTTCCGTGCGCTCGGCCAACTGTCTCAAGAACGACAACATCGTCTATATCGGCGACCTCATTCAGAAGACCGAGGCCGAGATGCTGCGCACCCCGAATTTCGGCCGCAAGTCGCTGAACGAGATCAAGGAGGTGCTTGCCTCGATGGGGCTCCATCTCGGCATGGAAGTGCCGGACTGGCCGCCCGAGAACATCGAGGAGCTCGCCAAGCGCTTCGAGGATCACTATTAGCCAGGTGCCGGGTGTTCTGACACTCGGGACCTGACGAAGAGGGTTGAACATGCGTCACCGCAAAGCCGGCCGGAAGCTGAACCGCACGCCAAGCCATCGCGGGGCGTTGCTCGCAAGTCTCGCCACCGCGCTCATCAAGCACGAGCAGATCGCCACCACGCTGCCCAAGGCGAAGGAGCTCAGGCGCGTCACCGACCGTCTGATCACGCTCGCCAAGCGTGGCGATCTGCATGCGCGCCGTCTCGCTTTCGCCCGCATCCGCGACGAAGCGATGGTCGCCAAGCTGTTCGACACGCTCGGCCCCCGTTATGCCGCCCGTCCCGGCGGCTACACGCGGGTGATCAAGGCCGGCTTCCGCTACGGCGACTCCGCGCCCATGGCGGTGATCGAACTGGTCGAGCGCGACGAGGCGGCCAAGGGTCTCGATTCAGGCCCTGTTCCGGAGCGCGAAGAGGCGACCGACAAAGCCGCCGCTTAAGCCCTATCATTTTGCAGAAGAATCAGAAGGCGTGCCGTTAAGCGGCACGTCTTTTTTGATGGCCTACTTGCCTTCCTTGGCATCGGCGGCGGCAATCGCCTCTTTCTTGATGCCCGCGACGCCCGCTTCGAAGATGCCCTCGACGATCTCCTTGGCTTCCTCGTCGCTCTTGCCATTGGCCTCGAAATTGGCCGTCCACACGATCTCGACGCGGTCGGGCTCGTCGTCAGGTCCCACTCTGAGCGTGGCATTGTAATCCTTCACCGGGAGCGGTCCCTCGAGGATCGTATAGCTGTAGCTCAGCTCTTCCTTCTTGGTTTCCTCTTCCTTGATCTTGGCTCCGTCCTTCAGGGTGAGGATCCGCAACACCTTGTCGCCTTCCTTGATCTCCTCGCATTCGGAGACCGCCGGGTGCCAGTTCTTGATGGCGCAAAAGCCGCCAACCAGCGCCCAGACATCGGCCGGCGTGCCGGGCGCTTCCCGCCGCTTCCTGACCTCGATCGCTTCGGCATAGGCGCTCCACGCGATGAGCGCGGCGAACGCAATCAGGGTCAGCTTGAACATGCGCATCGTTTCTCTCCCATATTTTACGGTTATGACTGGCAAACCTGCCAAAGGCGCGCCATCTTAGTTGAAAGCCAATGAGGGGAAAATGGACATCCCCTTGACTTGGGCCCCAAGAAAACCCGCTTTCTCTGGGAGACCGGCTCGTTTATTGGACGCTTTGACCCCCTTGTCTTATCCCGGCGATTTCTCCTAACAGAGTGAAGTCATGAGATTTTTGGCACATCTCACCTGGAAGCGCGGCCTGAGCTTGATGCTCGGCGCCGTTTCCTTGCTGACCGGGCTCGCTCTCCCGGCGGTGGCGCAGCAGCGCGCCGTCCCTGAGAGCCAGGCCGCCATGAAGCAGTCCTTCGCTCCGGTGGTGAAGCAGGCGGCGCCTGCGGTGGTCAACGTCTATGTGCGTCACCGGGTCGAGCAGAGGGTGGCGCCCTTCTTCAACGATCCGTTCTTCGAGAAACTGTTCGGCGAGCGCTTCGGCATTCCGCGCGAGCGCATCTTGAACTCGCTGGGCTCGGGCGTGCTGGTCGATGCCAGTGGCGTTGTCGTGACCAACAACCATGTGATCAAGGGAAGCGGCACGGCGGCGGAGATCAAAGTCGCGCTCGCCGACGGCAAGGAGTTCCCGGCCAAGCTCATCCTCCAGGACGAGAAGACCGACCTCGCGGTGCTCAGGCTCGACGCCAAGGGCGAGGCGTTCCCCTCAATCGCCTTTGCCGATTCCGACACGCTGGAGGTGGGCGACCTCGTGCTCGCCATCGGCGATCCGTTCGGTGTCGGCCAGACGGTGACCAGCGGTATTGTCTCGGCGCTCGCGCGCACCAAGATCGGCATCTCCGACTATCAGTTCTTTATCCAGACCGACGCCGCCATTAACCCCGGCAATTCCGGCGGCGCGCTGGTCGACATGGACGGGCATCTGGTCGGCATCAACACGGCGATTTTCTCCAAGAGCGGCGGCTCCGACGGTATCGGCTTTGCGATTCCCTCCAACATGGTGAACCTGGTGGTGCAGTCGGCGCTGGCGGGCGGCACGGTGCAGCGCCCCTGGTTCGGCGCCTCGCTCCAGCCGCTGACCTCCGACCTCGCCGAATCTCTCGGGATGGACCGTCCGTCCGGTGCGCTGATCACCAATCTCCACGCCCAGGGGCCGGCGGCGCGCGCTGGGCTCCAGGCTGGCGACGTGGTGGTCGGCGTCGACGACAAGCAGGTGCAGGACCCGCAAGGCCTGCACTATCGCCTCGTGACCCAGGGCGTCGGCGGCGAGGTCGAGATCAGCGTCTTGCGCAAGGGCCAGACGGTCAAGGCCACTATCGCCTTGGTGGCGCCGATCGAGGAGCCCGCGCGCGACACGCGCGAGCTCAAGGGCCGCCATCCTCTCGCCGGCACAAAGGTCGCCAATCTCTCGCCGGCCGTGGCCCAGGAACTTGGCATCGGTGACGATACGCGGGCGGGCGTGGTGGTCATAGAGGTCCAGCCGCGCACCGCCGCTGCCCGCCTGGGGCTCAGGCGCGGCGACATCGTGGTCGGCGTCAACAACGAGAAGGTGACGTCGGTTGCCAACCTCACCGTAGCGCTCGAACTTGGCGGCGGCGCCTGGCGGCTCGCGGTCGAACGCGGCGGTAAGGTGTTCAACGTCACCGTTCAGGGCTGATCCATGAAAAAGGTGGCCACGCTGTTCGAGGCTGCCGGGCTTGCCGACAGCGCGCCGCGCCCGCTCGCCGACCGCTTGCGTCCTGCCTCGCTCGATGAGGTGATCGGCCAGGATCATCTCCTCGGCGAGCAAGGCATATTGAGCCGCATGGTCAAGGCCGGGCGGCTGTCCTCGGTGATCTTCTGGGGACCGCCGGGCACGGGCAAGACCACCGTGGCGCGCTTGCTCGCCGAAGTCACCGACCTCCATTTCGAGCAGCTCTCGGCCATCCATTCAGGCGTGTCCGACTTGCGTAAGGTGTTCGACGCGGCCCGCGCGCGGCGCGAGGAGGGGCGCGGCACGCTGCTATTCGTCGACGAGATCCACCGCTTCAACCGCTCGCAGCAGGATGCGTTTCTGCCGCATATGGAGGACGGCACCATCATCCTGGTCGGCGCCACCACCGAGAACCCGTCCTTCGAGCTGAACTCGGCGCTGTTGTCGCGCGCCAGCGTGCTGACCTTCAAGCGCCTCGATGAGACGGCGATCGAGGAGATTCTGGCCCGCGCCGAGGCCCATGGGGGGCGCAAGCTGCCGCTGACCGGCGATGCCCGTGAAGCCCTCATCAATATGGCGGATGGCGACGGCCGCGGCGCCATCAACCTCGCCGAGGATGTGTTCCTGGCCGCTTCATCAGGCGCCAAGACGCCGCTCGACCGCGAGGCGCTGGTACAGTTGGTGCAGCGCCGCGCGCCCCTCTACGACAAGAGCCAGGACGGCCATTACAATCTGATCAGCGCGCTGCATAAATCGGTGCGCGGTTCAGACCCCGACGCGGCGCTGTATTGGCTTGCCCGCATGCTCGCGGGGGGCGAGGACCCGCTCTATATCGCGCGGCGCCTGGTGCGCATGGCGGTTGAGGATATCGGCCTGGCCGATCCGCAGGCACTCGTACAGGCCAATGCCGCCAAGGACGCCTACGATTTTCTCGGCAGCCCTGAGGGCGAGCTCGCGCTGGCGCAAGCGACGGTCTACATGACCACCGCGCCAAAATCGAACGCGGCCTATGTCGCCTTCGGCGCGGCGCAACGCGCGGCGGAGGAGAGCGGCTCGCTGCTCCCTCCCAAGCACATCCTCAATGCGCCGACGCGGCTGATGAAACAGGAAGGCTATGGGCGCGGCTACGCCTACGACCACAAGGAGGAGGAGGCGTTCTCGGGCCAGAACTACTTCCCCGACAGCATGGCGCGACAGAGCTTTTACACGCCTACGACCTACGGTTACGAGGCCGAGGTGAAGGCGCGCCTCGACCGCTGGGCCGAGCTGCGCGCCAAACGGTCGAAGCGCACCTAGCCCGCGCTAGTCTCTCAGCTCTTGAGTTTAGCCGTATCGATGGGCAGCTTGCGCAAGCGCACGCCGGTCGCCGCGAAAACCGCATTGGTGACCGCCGGCGCGAGTGCCGAAGTACCCGGCTCGCCCATGCCGCCCGGCGCCTCGGCACTCTTGACGATGTGAACGTCGATCGCCGGCATCTCGTTGATGCGCAAAGCCCGATAATTATCGAAATTACTCTGCTCGACGCGCCCATCCTTTAGGGTGATCTCGCCGTAAAGTGTGGCCGTGAGACCGTAGACGATGGCGCTTTGGACCTGCGCCTCGATGGTGTCGGGATTGATCCCGATGCCGCAGTCGACCGCGCAGGTGATGCGCTTGACACTCACGTCGCCATCCTTGGAAACCTCAACCTCGGCGACCTGCGCCATGAAGGTTCCAAACACATTCTGCACCGAGACGCCGCGACCCGCGCCTTGCGGCAAAGCCTGCCCCCAGCCCGCCTTCTCGGCTGCCAGATCGAGCACGGCCTTCGCGCGCGGAGACTTGTCGAGCAAGGCGCGGCGATATTCGACCGGATCCTTCTTGGCCGCGGCGGCGAGCTCATCGATGAAGCTCTCGACGACGAAGATGTTGTGCGAGGGACCGACGCTCCGCCAGAACGCGGTGGGAATTCCCGGAGGCTCGTGCCGCACATATTCGATCCGCACGTTCGGGAGAGAATAGGGCGGATCGACTGCGCCATCGACGGTGTCGAAATCGTAGCCGTCCTTGAATGCCGGGGTCGCCCAGCGCGCGATGATGGACGACCCGCAGATGCGATGGCTCCACGCCACCGGCATGCCCTGCGCGTCGAGACCGGCCGCCAGGCGATCGTAGAAATAGGGGCGGTACATATCGTGCTGGATGTCTTCTTCACGGGTCCAGATGATCTTCACCGGCCCCTCGACCTGCATGGCGAGTTTCACCGCCTGAGCGATGAAATCGACTTCGAGCCGCCGCCCGAAGCCGCCGCCGAGAAGGTGGTTATGGACCGCGACCTGCTCCACGGGCAGGCCGGTGATCTCGGCGGCCACGGCCCCTGGGCACGGGCCAGGACCTGGCTTCCGACCCAGATGTCACAGCCGTCCTTGCGGACATGGATCGTGCAGTTGATCGGCTCCATGGTGGTATGGGCGAGGAAGGGAACCTCATAGATGGCGTCCAGCTTGGTGCTCGCGCCGGTCAACGCGCCGGCGGCGTCGCCGTCATTGCGGACGACCACGCCTTCCGCTTCCGACACCTTCTCCATGTCGGCGACGATGTCGGCGGTGGTGAGTGTTGCGTACGGGCCTTCATCCCACTCGATCTCGAGCGCCGCCAAGCCCTTATTGGCCGCGCCCATATGCGCGGCGACGACGCATACGGCATCGTCGATATGCACCACCTGGTGCACGCCGTTGACGGCAAGTGCCTTGCTGTCGTCGACGCTTTTCAGCTTGCCGCCAAACACGGGACAGGCGGCGACCGTGGCGAACTTCATGCCGGGCAATTTGACGTCGATCCCGTAAACGGCCGTCCCGTTCACCTTGTCGGGCGTATCGAGACGCTTCGGGGAGGTGCCGATGAGCTTGAAGTCCTTCGGATCCTTGAGCGCGACCTTGTCCGGCGGCGTCAGCTTCGCGGCCTTGTCGGCCAAGGCGCCATAAGTAAGCTTCCGCCCGGTCGGCACGTGGATCACTTCGCCCTTTTCGGCGCGGCAGGTGCTCGCATCGGCGGCCCAGGTGGCCGCCGCGGCGGCGATCAGCATGGTCCGTGCCGTGGCGCCCGCTTGGCGTAGCGGTTGGAAGAACGCCCGGATCGATGTCGAGCCGCCCGTCACCTGGAATCCAACCAAAGGATTGGTATAGAGCTTGTCACTCGGCGGCGCTTGCGCGACCCGCACCTGCTCAAGGTCGACCTCCAGCTCTTCCGCCACCAGCATTGGGCAGGAGGTGAAAGTCCCTTGGCCCATCTCGACTTGAGGGATGCTCAGCGTCACCAGGCCGTCGCGATCGATAAGGATGAAAGCGTCGGGTGCAAAACTGCCGGCGGGGTCCGCGCGAACGGGCGAGAAGAGGGAGGGCAGGCTGAAACTCAGCAGCAGACCTCCACCCGCGGCGGCTCCAGCCGCTAGAAACGTTCGACGCGACAGGCCGCCCTCACGCGCCGCGTTGTCGGAATGGCCGGTTTGGGGATCTCTCCGCTCGAGCAGCACGGTCAGCCTCCCTGCTCGGCGGGTTGAGATCCCTGGGCTGCTTGTTTGATCGCCTCGCGAATGCGCGGATAGGTGCCGCAGCGGCAAATATTGCCGGACATGGCGGCATCGATGTCGGAGTCGGTTGGATTGGGGTTGCTTGCGAGCAAAGCCGCCGCGGACATGATCTGGCCCGGCTGGCAATAGCCGCACTGGATGACCTCAAGATCGAGCCACGCCTTTTGCACCTTCTGGCCCGCGGGCGTCGCTCCGACCGCTTCGATCGTGGTGATGGCCGAGTCGCCGATGCTTCCGATGGGGAAGACGCAGGAGCGCACGGCATTGCCGTTCAAATGCACCGTGCATGCTCCGCACAGCGCTTTGCCGCAGCCGAACTTGGTCCCGGTCATACCCAGCACGTCGCGCAGCACCCAAAGCAAGGGGATATCGCCGTCGACGTCGACCGTATGATCGGTGCCATTGATTTTGATTTCAAAGGGCATCGCGATCTCGGTCTGCCGACCATACCACGCTCATTTGGCGGCGCAATCGTCGCATTCCTCAGCGCAGTTGGATGTTGAGCAGAAAGTCGAAGGCCCTGCCGAACGGCGGACGGAACAGATCGGCGAGATTGAACCGCCCCTGGTGGAACACGGCCTTGGCGTGGCTCATGGTCTTGAAGCCCTCGAAGCCATGATAGGCGCCCATGCCGCTCGGTCCGATGCCGCCGAAGGGCAAATCGTCCTGCGCGTAATGCAGAATCGTCTCGTTGACCGACACCCCGCCCGACGTGGTCCGCTCGAGCACCCGTTGCTGCGTCTCCGCATCGTTGCTGAAGAGGTAGAGCGCCAGCGGCCGCGGCCGCTTGTTGACATAGGCGATGGCGTCGTCCAGCCGCTCATAGGTGGCGATGGGCAGAATGGGACCGAAGATTTCCTCCTGCATCACCGCCATCTCGTCCGTGACGTCGAGCAGCACGGTCGGCAGGAACTGCCGCGAATCGCTCGATTCCCTGGTTCCGAGCTCGATGACGCGGGCGCCTTTGGCCTTCGCATCCTCGACCAGTCCCGTCAGCCGCGCGAAATGCCTGTCGTTGAGGGTCCAGGTGAAGTCGGCATTGCCCGGGACATTCGGATAGAGGTTGTTGATCTCCTGCCGGTAGGCCGCGACGAAATCCTCGGCTTTATCTTTGGGCAGGAGCAGATAGTCGGGAGAGGTGCAGATCTGCCCTCCATTGGCACATTTGCCATAGGCGATGCGTCGGGCCGCGGTCTGCAGCGAATAGACCTCATCGACAAGGATGGGCGACTTGCCGCCGAGCTCCAGCGTCACCGGCACCAGATTCTCGCTTGCCGCGCGCATAATGGCGCGGCCGACAGGGATGCTGCCGGTGAAGAATAGATGGTCGAAGGGCAGTGAAGAAAACGCCTTGCCGGTCTCGGCATCGCCGGTGACGACGGCGACCTGTTCCTCATTGAATGTCTCGGCGAGCATGGCAGCCAGCAGCGCGGTGGTTGCGGGCGTCATCTCCGACGGCTTCAGCATCACACGGTTGCCGGCGGCGAGCGCCGTGGCAAGCGGAGTCAAGGACAGGGAAACAGGGAAGTTCCAGGGCGCGACGACGCCCACCACGCCGAGTGGCTGGTAGACGACCTTGGCCGAGGCCGGCCGGAAGATCGCTCCCACGTGACGACGGTCCGGCCGCATGAAGCGGCGCAATTTGCTGTGCAGGTAGTTGATGGCGCCGACCGTGGAGCCGAGATCGAGCATCAGGGATTCCTGGCGCGACCTGTGGCCAAAATCGGCGTCGAGCGCGGCGACGAATGCATCCTGGCGCGCCAGAATGGCTTCCTTGAGTTTCGTAAGATCGTCCCGGCGCTGCTTCAGCGTCGGCGGACCGTCGCGCAAGAAGGCAGTGCGCTGAAGTGCAAGCTTTGTATGCAAGGCGCGTTCTGCGCCGGGGGTCGGCACTGTTTCTTTGGTGGCGTTCATTGGGCATCCTTTCGCAAGACTAACCCACTTGACACTGTCTAAATCTAGGCTCGGTACTAACAGTGTCAAGGGGCTTCCTGCTGAGTTCGATGTTCATATCCTCCTAGGCTCCGGTCACCGGACCAAGCGTGGTGACGGCCCACATCCAGACGGTAGCCAGGCTGACGAGGGTCGCTGACAGGCTCGACACGAGGACATAGGGGAAGGAATTGTCGAATTGGTCGGTATGGGTCACGGCGTTCATCGGGGCATCCTTTCTAAGTGTGGGTTAACTAGACAGTGTCCAGTAATTGGGATCAGCACTTGACAGTGTCAAGGTCAGGGGCCAAATAATTTTCTGCCATGCGAAAACCCACGGATCTCCGCCAAAAAGTGTTGAAAGCGAGCCTTGCTGTGATCGAGGAGGCGGGGCTCGACCGGCTCAGCATGCGCGAGGTGGCACGCAAAGCCGGAGTGAGCCACCAGGCGCCCTATCATTATTTCCCCGACCGCGAAGCGATCCTCGCCGCCATCGCCGGCGAGGGTTTCGCCAAGCTCGGTCAGTCGCTCACGCGCGCCGCCGGCTCCGGATCAGACCCTAGCAAAGCCGTCGAGGCCATGGGCCGGGCCTATGTCGAGTTCGCGCTGCGCCACCCGGCCTATTTCCAGGTGATGTTCCGCGCTGACGCGGTGCCGCTCGAGAGCTATCCGGAGGCGCGCAAACAGGAAGACGAGGCCTTCGGCAGGCTGGTCGAGGGCATCGACAAAGCCTTGGCAGGCCAACCGGCCGAGACAAGGCGAAAGCTCGCGGTCGCAAGCTGGGCTCTGGTCCACGGGCTAGCGACCCTCATTCTCGAAGGCAGCCTGGCACGCAAGGTCGGCGTGCCGAAGACGCGGCAGAAGCAGCTCGCCGACGAGGTGATCGGGACCTTCGCTAGGCTGCTACAGGGGCTCGCCTCATGACTCCGGCGGAAACGGCGCATGCTGGGCTGCGCCGTGTCGTGCTCATCGTCGCGCTGCTCAATCTCGCTTATTTCGGCGTCGAGTTCGCCGTGGCGCTTTCCATCGGCTCGGTATCGCTGTTCGCCGACTCGATCGATTTCCTTGAAGACGCCTCGCTCAATCTGCTGATCCTGGTCGGGCTTGGCTGGCCGGCCCGGCGCCGCAAGCTGCTCGGCAAGGTTCTGGCCGGCATTCTGCTGGTGCCCGCCATCGCCACGCTATGGACCGCGGCGCAGAAGCTCGCCGTACCGGTGGCGCCCGCGCCCGTGCCGCTGACGCTCGCCGGTACCGGCGCGCTGATGGTGAATTTCATCTGCGCGGCGATGCTGATGCGCTACCGGCGCCACGGCGGCAGCCTGAGCCTCGCCGCCTTCCTCTCGGCGCGGAACGACGTGCTCGCCAATGTGGCGATCATCCTGGCTGGCCTAATCACCGCCTATACGCTGTCGATCTGGCCAGACCTCATCGTGGGCTTGAGTATCGCTGCCATCAATGCCGATGCCGCGCGCAAGGTCTACAAGGCGGCGCAGAGCGAGCGCGACCTCCCCGTTCCTTGAGCCACCGACTCAACGCTGTGGCCAAGTGGCGGCTTGACCGAAGACGAGCGCTTCCCTAGGTTCAGGTTACGGGGATGGAGTCCCCCAAAACTGCCCTAAGGGCTGATGACTCCTGCCGCTGTCCAAGCGGTGGGAGTTTTTTGTGACCCGCCGCCAGGCGGGTCGTGTCCTTCACTTCCCGCCAAGATGAGTTCCATGCGCATCGCGCGCCCCGCGTCAGCAGGGCCGTTTGCGCGTAACCGCCGGCTGGGCCGGTGACGAAAGGACGGGAATGGAAGACATCTGGCTCACCTCCGCGCTCTGGATCGGGCTTGCCCTTGTCTCGGCGCTCATCTCCATTCGCGTCGGGATTTCCGTCGCACTAATCGAGATCGTGATCGGCAGCTTTGGCGGTAATCTGCTTGGGCTCACGCCGACCGACTGGATCAGCTATTTGGCGGCACTCGGGGCAGTCCTGCTGACCTTTCTCGCCGGCACCGAACTCGATCCCGTTATCGTCCGAAAGCATCTCGGCTCCACGCTTTCTATCGGCGTGGCCGGCTTTCTCGCCCCTTATCTCGGCGTCCTCGCCTACGCCCATTATGGGCTCGGCTGGGATTGGCCGCAGGCGCAGATTGCCGGGATTGCTCTGTCGACGACGTCGGTCGCTGTCGTCTACGCCGTCATGGTCGAGACCGGCTTCAACCAGACCGAGATCGGCAAGATCATCCTGGCCGGATGTTTCGTGAATGACGTAGGCACCGTGCTCGCTTTGGGTATTGTCTTTGCCAACTACAATGTCTGGCTTGTGCTGTTCGCCGTGGCGACGGCGCTTGCCATGTGGCTCATGCCGAAAATCATGCCCTGGTTTACCAAGAGCTTTGGCGGGCGCGTCAGCGAGCCGGAGGCCAAGTTCTTGCTACTGATCCTGTTTACGCTTGCGGCGCTTGCGGCCATCTCCAGGAGCGAGGCCGTGCTTCCCGCCTACCTCCTCGGCATGACTCTGGCCACGTTCTTCATCAAGGAGCGCGTCTTGGCGCAACGTTTGCGCGCCATCACCTTCACCATCCTTACGCCTTTCTATTTTCTGAAGGCCGGCTCGCTCGTGAAGTTCGAGACCATCGCGGCGACGATCGGTCTGATCACCATCTTTCTTGCCGTAAAGATGGTCACGAAATTCGTGGGCATCTTGCCGCTGACGCGCGCCTTCAAGTTCGACCGGCGCGAAGGCATGTACACGACCTTGATGATGTGCACCGGGCTGACCTTCGGCACAATCTCGGCGCTGTTCGGCCTGACCAACGGGATCATCGACCAGGAGCAATATACGATCCTGGTCACGGCCGTGATCGCGAGCGCCGTGGTGCCGACCCTGATCGCCCAGCGCTGGTTCCAGCCGTCATTCAAGCCGATTGCCAAGGAGGACGTCCATGTTCAAGAAAATCCTGATCGCTAATGACGGGTCTGAAGGCGCCTACAAGGCCTTGGTCGCCGCATTGAGGCTGGCCCATTCGCATAAGGCCCAAGTGCACATGATCTGCGTCGAGGAAATTCCATGGATGCCCGCCGGCTCGCGTGAGGAGGTCATCGGCGAGAAGGAGATGGCGGACCGTAAATTCGCCGAAGTGGTGGCGAAGGCAGAGGCCGAAGCGAAGCGGCATCGGGTCAAGCTCGTGTCCCATTTGGTGGTGGGCCATCCGGTTCGGACCATTGTCGACTTTATCGAGCGGGATGGATTCGACCTCCTTATCATCGGGTTCATGGGGCATTCGGCCCTCTATAATCGCGTCATCGGCTCTAAGACGGACCGGCTCGTGGAACTTGCCCCTTGCGCGACTTTGGTCGTGAAATAACTGGCGCTTCATGTCGATTTGCGCCAGTTGACGGCGCATGGCCAGAGTCGAGACGAAAAAGGTAGCCCGCGACGAGGACGGCATGCGTCTCGACCGCTGGTTCAGGACGCATTACGCCACGCTGCCGCATAGCCGGCTGGAGAAGCTGCTGCGCACCGGGCAGGTGAGGGTGGATGGCGGACGCGCCAAAGCGAGCACCAGGCTTGCCGCCGGCCAGACCGTGCGCGTGCCGCCACTTCCCGATGTGGCCCCTCCACCCGCGCCGAGGCGCGCTTTGTCGAAAGCCGACCGCGCGTTCCTGGAATCCATCACCCTCTACGAGGACGACGATCTGCTGGTGCTGAACAAGCCGTCCGGGATCGCGGTGCAGGGCGGCACCAAGACCGCTCACCATATCGACCGGCTGCTCGAAGGCATGGGCGACGGCCCTGAGACGCGGCCGCGCCTGGTGCATCGGCTCGACCGCGATACCTCTGGCGTGCTGGTCATCGCCAAGCGGCGCTCGGTGGCGGCGAAGTTGGGCCGGGCCTTCCAGACCCGCTCGGTTCGCAAGATCTATTGGGCCCTCACGCATGGCGCACCCAAGCCGCCTCAGGGCAAGATCGAGGCGGCGCTGGTGAAGGCCGCGGGGCCCGAGGGCGACCGCGTGCGCAAGGCGCGGCCCGGCGAGCAGGACCGGGCGCAGTCGGCCGTGACCCATTACGCCGTGGTGGACCGGGCCGGGCCGAAGGTTTCCTTCGTGTCGCTCAAGCCGGTCACGGGGCGGCAGCACCAGCTCCGTGCCCATATGTCGATCCTCGGCCATCCCATCCTGGGCGATACGAAATATCACGGCGACCGCGACCTGCCGGAAAACGTGCCCAACACGCTGCATCTCCATGCGCGGCGCATCAGCTTTCCGCATCCATCGGGGGAGGGGGTGGTCGATGTCACCGCGCCGCTGCCGGAGCATATGCGGCAGAGCTTCGCCCTGTTCGGCTTCGAGGAGAAGGGGAAGGATGAGGGCTGAAGCGCGTTATAATCGCGAGCATTCCGCTCAGGAAAAGAAGAAGGGAATGAAAAATGCCCGATCACAAGCTCTGGTTCGTGCGCTTCGCCAATGGGTTTCCCATATCACGGGACGCTCGACTGCCTTCGCCGTCGCCCTCGCGGCCATCCTCATTTGGGGCCTTTCGGGACCCTTCTTCGGCTATAGCGACACGTGGCAGCTGGTTATCAATACCACCACGACGATCATTACCTTCCTCATGGTGTTCGTGATCCAGAACACGCAGAACCGCGACACCATCGCCATGCAGATCAAGCTCGACGAATTGATCCGCGTGAGCAAGACGGCGCGAAATACACTGCTCGATCTCGAGGAGCTGGACGATAAGACCCTTGAGGCGCTCCGGCTCGATTACGAGAAGCTCGCGAGCCAGGAGAGATCGAAACGGAAAAAGCGGGGGCGTTCCTAGCGTGAGCGGGAAGGGGCCAAACGGTGCGAGCGCGGGACGAAAGGCTGCACTTCCCAAGCGCTTCTATCAGGACGTTGCCGTGGAGCACGATGGCGACGGCGTCTCCTTGCGTCTCGACGGTAAGCCTGTCCGCACACCGCTGAAGAATCCTTTGGCGCTGCCGACGCGCCCACTGGCCGAGGCGGTGGCCGAGGAATGGCGCGCGCAAGGCGAACGCATCGACCCCGAGACCATGCCGCTCACCAAGCTCGCCAACAGCGTTATCGACGGCGTGCATGGCAACGAGGACGCGGTGATCGACGACATCGTGGCCCATGCCGCGTCCGATCTGCTCTGCTACCGCGCGGACGGGCCGCACGGGCTGGTCGCGGCGCAAGAGGCGGAGTGGAACCCGGTGCTCGACTGGGCCAAGGACGCGTTCGCCGCGCCGTTCACAATTGCCGAAGGCGTCGTGCATGCGACGCAGCCGCAAGCTTCGCTCGACCGGATCAAGGAGCGGCTTCAGGGACTCGATGCCTTCAGCCTCGCCGCGCTGCATGTGATGACAGGTCTCACCGGCTCGGCCCTGTTGGCGCTGGCCGTGGCACTTGGGCGCCTCACCCCGGAAGAGGCGTGGAAGGCCGCGCATGTGGATGAGGACTGGCAGATCGGTAAATGGGGCGAGGATGCGGAAGCAGCCGCACGCCGTGCTCATCGCCGGCGCGATTTCGCCGCCGCCGTTCGGGTGCTCCAATTGTCAAAAATGAAACCGTCATCCTGAGGTGCGAGCGAAGCGAGCCTCGAAGGATGGCGTCATGCAGATAAGTTTCGATCCTTCGAGGCTCGGCGCGTGGCGCCGAGCGCCTCAGGATGACGAATGATGGACTAAGGCGCGCGCTGCCGTTCGATCTTGTCGAGGCCCGAGGCGATATCGGCGATCCGTTCGCAATGCCGCCACAGCGCTTTGATCTCGGTCCGCCGCAGCCTGCGGGCGATGGGGTGAGAGCGAAGATCGTAGACCCGCGCGCATTGGATCGGCGCCAGCTTGATGCCGGAGACCGTCTCCGAGTCGCCGGGCCGGGCGAGCTGCTCCTCGGTCACCAGCCGCGCCTTGATGTCGGCGATCTCGTCGCCGACCGCGCGGTAATAGAGGCCAAGGCCGATCCCGAGCAGGATGGCGGCAGCCAACAAAGCGGCGATGAGCCCGACGCGCATGAAATCGCCCCCAACCTCAAGCCGCCCCCTTGCATTGAGCATGCCCCGTTTACGCCCCGCGGGCAACGTCCCCGCAAGTGGCCCATTTGCGGGGCCTAGCCCCCATGCTATGCACCGTCAGCCCGCGACTCATGGGAGCCCCTATGAAAGAAGTCCTGGAAGAGCTTGAGATGCGCCGCGAAAAGGCGCGCGCCGGCGGCGGCGCGGCCCGCATCGAGGCGCAGCACAAGCGCGGCAAGCTGACCGCGCGCGAGCGCCTCGGTCTGCTGCTCGACGAAGGCTCCTTCGAGGAGTTCGACATGTATGTCGAGCACCGCTGCACCGATTTCGGCATGGAGAAGACCAAGGTCCCCGGCGACGGCGTGGTCACCGGCTGGGGCACCATCAACGGCCGCGTGGTCTATGTGTTCGCCAAGGACTTCACCGTGTTCGGCGGGTCGCTGTCGGAAGCGCACGCCAACAAGATGATCAAGATCCAGGACATGGCGCTGCAAAACCGCGCGCCGATCATCGGCCTGTTCGATGCGGGCGGAGCGCGCATCCAGGAAGGCGTGGCGGCGCTCGGCGGTTATGGCGAGGTGTTCCTGCGCAACGTGCTGGCCTCCGGCGTCATCCCGCAGATCAGCGTGATCATGGGGCCGTGCGCCGGCGGCGACGTCTATTCGCCGGCCATGACCGACTTCATCTTCATGGTGAAGGACACCTCCTACATGTTCGTCACCGGCCCCGACGTGGTGAAGACCGTGACCAAGGAGGAGGTGACCGCCGAGCAGCTGGGTGGCGCCATCGTGCACACCACCAAATCGTCGATCGCCGACGGTGCCTATGACAACGACCTCGAGGCGCTGCTGCAGATGCGCCGGCTGATGGATTTCCTCCCCAGCAGCAATCTCTCCGGCGTGCCGGAGCTGCCGAGCCGCGACCCGTGGGACCGCCTGGAGCCTTCGCTCGACACGCTGATCCCCGACAACCCGAACAAGCCTTACGACATCAAGGAGCTGATCCATAAGGTCGTCGACGAGGGCGACTTCTTCGAGATCCAGGAGGCGTTCGCCCCCAACATCGTGGTGGGCTTCGCCCGCATGGAGGGGCGCACCATCGGCATCGTCGCCAACCAGCCGATGTTCCTGGCGGGCGTGCTCGATTCAGACGCCTCGCGCAAGGCGGCGCGCTTCGTGCGCTTCTGCGACTGTTTCAACATTCCGCTGGTTACCTTCGTCGACGTGCCGGGCTTCCTGCCGGGCACCGACCAGGAATATGGCGGCCTCATCAAGCACGGGGCGAAGCTGCTGTTCGCCTTCACCGAGGCCACCGTGCCCAAGGTGACGGTGATCACGCGCAAGGCCTATGGCGGCGCCTACGACGTCATGAGCTCAAAGCATATCAGGGGCGACGTGAACTATGCCTGGCCCACGGCCGAGATCGCGGTGATGGGGGCCAAGGGCGCGGTCGAGATCCTGTACCGCGCCGAGCTTTCCGATCCCGCCAAGATCAAGAAGCGTATCGACGAATATCAGACGCGCTTCGCCAATCCGTTCGTGGCGGCGGAGCGCGGCTATATCGATGAGGTGATCCTGCCGCACGGCACACGCAAGCGCATCGCCCGCGCGCTCCAGATGCTGCGTAACAAGCGCGTCGAGAACCCTTACAAGAAGCACGACAACATCCCGCTGTAGAGAAAGCAGACCCTATGGAGCAATTGCGCGCAGACTATTGCGTCGTGGGTGCAGGTTTCGCGGGCCTTTCGGCAGCACGGCGGCTGCGGCAGAGCGGAAAATCGGTGGTGCTCGTCGAGGCGCGCGACCGCGTCGGCGGGCGCGTTTGGAACCGGACGGCTGCCGACGGTAGTGTCGTTTCGGTCGGCGGCACATGGCTGGGTAAACGGCAGGATCGAATGTTTGACCTCTGCCGCGAGTTCGGGCTCGAGGTGTATCCCCAGTACGAACAGGGCGACAATGTCGCGCACCTCGACGGCAAGAATCGTCGCTATCGCAAATATCCCAACGTGGGTCCGTTTGCCCTCGTCAGCTTGGGGCTCGCCTTCTGGCGTTTGGATCGCATTCTGAAACGCCTGCCGCGTGACGGGGCTTGGCGGGGAGACGCGGCGAGCGCGCTCGATGCACAGACATTGGGGGCATGGTCTGAGTCGTTTTGGAACGTGCCTTCGCCCACGGGACGAAAACTGCTTCGCACCACGATGACGGTGTTGTTTTGTGTCGATCCGGATGAGGTATCGCTGCTCGGCTCGATGGTGCTCGCCCGCGGCGGTGGGGGTTTCGAATACTATGTCGACTCCACGATCACCGAGACGCATCTGATCGACGGCGGATCGCCGGCGCTCGCCGATCGCTTGGCCGCTCAGCTCGGCGAGGTGCTGCACCTCTCGTCGCCGGTGCGGCGCATCGAGCAGACAAGCGCCGGCGTGCGCGTCATTGGCGACCGGCAGACGGTCGAGGCGCGGCGCGTCATCGTGGCGGTACCGCCATACCTTGCCAGCCGCATCGATTACGATCCGGCGCTTCCCGCCGTGCAAACGCAATTGCTTCGCCGCATGTTGAGCGGCTCCGTCATCCGCGGTATCACCATCTATGATGAGCCGTTTTGGCGCAAAGACGGGATGAGCGGCATGAGCGTCGCCCCGGACCTGTCCGTTCCGGTCACCATCGATCAATCGCCGCGCTCAGGCTCGCCCGGCATTCTCAGCAGTTACATGTTTGGACCAGGGGCGACCAAGGCGGCAGCCCTCGAGCCCGAAAAGCGCCGTGACATCTGGCTCCATGCATTGGCCGCGCGCTTTGGGCCCAAGGCGCTCACGCCACGCGCCTATATGGAAACGGATTGGGCCGCGCAAGAGTGGTCGCTCGGCGGCATGATCGCGCACTTCGCGCCGGGCGTGTTCACCACCTATGGCGAAGCGCTGGGCAAGCCCTCGGGCCGCATTCACTGGGCCGGGACCGAATACGCCAAGGAGATGCACGGCCTGATGGAAGGCGCCGTGCGCTCCGGCGAAAGCGCCGCCGAGCAAGTCATAAACGCTGGGGTATAGCAACCAAACCGGGGCATGCGCCGGGCCACGTGCGGTCCTCGCCGCCCTCGCAATACAAGGGGAGGGATGATGAGCCCTCGGGAAAAGCACGACAACATCCCGCTTTAAGTCACCTTCCAACCCTCCTTTTCGTATTTCATTCTTAATCACTGCGACCTCATCTGCGGCTCATCATTGCCGTGGGGGCGCCGTCGTGGGCTACCTCGCATCTGCCCTTCCGGCGAGGCTCACTGAGAAAGGAACTGATGCGTTACGTGCGAATTTCGGGTATAACGGTCGCTGCAAAGGTGACTTGCAAATTTTGGCGTGGACAGTTCTTACGCCCTCCGCCCGGACATTCCAGACGCCCCATCCCTAGACACCGGCGTCCTGCGAATCAACACACATCGGCTACGCAACATACATTCCCGGATAGTACCCAGCAGTACGCACCTAGGGGCGACGGATTTGACGCCCTAGCATCGCTTGTCTTCGCACGATTCGGGGAGCATATCTCCCGGCATGAAAACGCCACCCAAATCCGGTGTAAAGCCGAAATCGAAGACGGGTCGCCGCGCCGAGGATAAATGGTCGCCCGAGGTTCTGGTATTCGGCTATACGGCTCTGCCGAACCTACTTTTGAGGGCGCAGGCCAGGCTCAAGATCACGCCATCCCAATTCAATGTCCTTGCCCAGCTCACCGAGCACTGGTGGAAAGCCAAGGAGTATCCCTTCCCGGCTAAAGACAGGATCGCGGCGCGAATGAAGAAAAGTCCGCGCCAGATCCAGCGATATATCGCTCAGCTGGAGAAGGCCGGATACATCAAGCGCATCGAACGCTTCACCGGCCGAAAAGCTCAAACAAGCAACGGTTATTCATTCGAAGGCCTTATCGCCAAACTCAAGGCCGTCGCACCACGGTTCAAGAAAGAAGACGAGCAGCGTAAGCAGCGTAGAAAAAGATTCGAGAAGGACGATACGATCTGACGGCCTTCCGAGGCGACATAGCTCAATTGGATAGAGCGCCTGCTTTTCGACGAAGTCTCGGGCGGACACCGAGAGAGTAGGGGCGGGGAGATGCGGGTTCAAGTCCCGCTGCCGCCACCAGTTCGAAATCATCAGGAGGGGAACGAGTGACCGACCCTTGGAACTCCTTCGATCCGTCGCAGCTGCCGCTTTTCGCGGCCATCGTTGGCATTGAGTTGCCCGTCGACGAATATGAGATCGCTCCTGGACTCAAAATAGCTCGCGCCTACATCGACATGTTCGGCATTCCGATGATGTCTTTCGGAGCGCCGGCCAAGCCAGGTGCGGTTCATCCAGGCCCTTGGGTAGCCGTGCGCGGAACCTCCAATTTCGAGAGCCGAGCAGAACTCCAACTCTCAACAGAATTAGCCAGCGACATTCCGCCTCGCTCGATTATTTGGCTTATTGCAGCCCTTCTGCGCATTCATTTCCACACGCCGATCCGCGTTCCCGTCCTCGGCAACATGTCATTCCGCAGCATGGCCGAGCATCACAAAAAAGCACTCGGTCATAGTTTTGAAGCCGCGCCCAATCAGGTGGGTCTCTTTTACGGACAATGCGCAACCATTTCGGAGCATGGTCTCAACGCATTGCGCGACACCTATCCAAAATTGCTGCGTCTTTCGACCAACGAGCTTTTCAGTCGGACCCTCACCATCTTCGACGAAGCCTCATGGATGCGATCCATCGAGCAATCAACCTCTTTAATTTGGACGGCACTTGAAACCGTCTTCGGGCTCAGCGCGGCGCGTTCGAAGGCAAGAGTCCTCGCACGCAGTGTTGCCGACTTCCTCAGGGACAATTAGCCTGATCGAGACCGCCTTTATCCAAAAATCAAATCGCTCTATGAGGCGCGTGGTAGTTTTACTCATGCGGCACGAGAAATCCCGCCCGACAAGTTCAAGGAGACAGTCCAGCTTGGACGCGATGTGTTTGCTAAAATCATCGATGAAGAGACGCTGCCCGTGCCTCGTTTAGAAGAAGCGGATGCACCTACACAACACTAGCCTTCTTATTTAGTGCCAACAGCTTCAGAACCCCTGGAAGAAGCACGACAATATCCCACTTTAATATGACCCGTGAAAATGCGAGTAGTATCGCCCGAAACACCAAGGGGAGTGCAGTAGAATGAGACGTAAGCATGCAATGATCGGTTTGGCTTTGTTCGCGGGTATCGCGCTGGCCTCAGGCGCGGCCCTGGCGGTGACCGCCTTTTCCCCCACCGGTCATCTCAATGTGCGGAGCGGCCCCGGTTTCCAATTCCCGATCGTCAATCAGATCGGGGCCAACGTTCCGGCCCAGATCACCGGCTGCGTGTCCGATTATTCCTGGTGCGCCGTCGCCCTCCCGGACGGGACCACCGGCTGGGCGTCTGGTCCTTATCTCGTCACCAGCGCCACCACGCCGCCCCAGAATCTCCAGGTCGCCGGCGCTTCGCTCAACATTCCCGTGATCGTGCCCACGAACACCGGTTCGAACGTCGTCGCCACGCCGCCGGTCGGCGTCATGGTCGGCGTTCCGCACACAGTCGGCCTGATCGAGCCGATCGCGCCGCCCCCCGAAGTCATCACCTATGTGACGCAGCAGACGGTGGCGCCGGTGATCGTCGACGGCGAAGTAATGGTCGGCGCGGTGTTGCCCGCGCCCGCGCCGGTCTACACCATCCCGGCCTCGCCTTACGTCTATTCCTACATCAACGGGCAGAGGGTTCTGGTCGAGCCCGGCCCGAGGAGAATCGTCTACGTCTTCAGGTAGGGATTCATCGGCTAAGATCGAGTTTGCAGAGGAGGGTGCCATGACGCGCCGCTCAGGCTTCGCACTGTTCGCCATCTTCGCCGTCGCGGCGGCAGTGATGCCGGCTGTGGCCGAGACGCCGGTCGCCACCGCGGTATTCAAATGCGACGGCGGCAAGTCGATCGACGCGGCCTTCTATGCCTCTTCGGTCGATCTGAAGCTCAGCGACGGGCGCAGCATGAAAGTGCCGCAGGCCATGTCCGCCTCCGGCGCGCGTTACGCCAACAAGGACGAGACCTTCGTGTTCTGGAACAAGGGCGACACCGCCTTCGTCACCGAAGGCAAGGACGGCAAGGAGACCTATTCCGGCTGCGTCACCGGCAAGTGACGGGGATAAGGGCGCCTTATCCCCGTTCCCGCGAATTTTTGGATGTCGAACGAAGCCACACATACCCCGCTCTCCCCTTGTGGGAGAGCACGCGCGCCTTTGGCGCGCGGTGAGGGGTTAGCGGC
>JBBDYM010000021.1:0-37926 GCA_040901485.1 Methyloceanibacter sp. | reverse complement strand
GGGTGAATGTCGGCTTCGCCGCGCTCGCCATGAACGAGGATCTCGGCTTCACCCCCGCCGTGTTCGGCACCGGCGCCGGCATCTTCTTCGCCAGCTACATCCTGTTCGAGGTGCCAAGCAATCTCGCGCTGCACCGCTTCGGCGCGCGCATCTGGATCGCCCGCATCATGATCAGCTGGGGCATCGTGTCGATGGCCATGGCGCTCGTGACGGACACGACCAGCTTCTATCTCCTGCGCCTCCTGCTCGGCGTGGCGGAGGCCGGTTTCTTCCCCGGCATCGTCTTGTATCTCACCTATTGGTTCCCGGCCCGCGAGCGCGCCCGCGTGGTGGCGCTGTTCATGGCGGCGATCCCGCTCGCCACGGTGTTCGGCGGACCGCTCTCGGGCGCGCTGCTCGAGCTCGACGACGTTCTCGGTCTCAAGGGTTGGCAGTGGATGTTCCTCGTCGAAGGCCTGCCGGCGGTGCTGCTCGGGCTCGTCACCTTGCGATTCCTCGACGACCGGCCGGAACATGCCAAATGGCTCACGCCGGAAGAGCGAAAGGCTTTGTCGGCGCAGATCGCCACGGAAGCAGAAGCCACGCGCGTGACGGGCTATCACCAGCTCCGTCACGCCTTCACCCGCCCGCGCGTGCTCATGCTCGGCATCATCTATTTCTGCCTCTGCGCCGGGCTTTACGGCATTGCCTTCTGGATGCCGCAGGTGATCCAGACCTTCGGCTTCACCCCGCTCAAGATCGGCTTTCTCACCGCCATTCCCTATGTCTTCGCCGCCATTCTCATGGTGCTGTGGGGACGGCGCTCCGACCGAAGCGGCGAGCGCATCTGGCATGTGGCCCTGCCGCTCGCGCTGGCGGGTTTCGCCTTCATCTGGTCCGCGGTGAGCGGCCCGCTGCTCCCCACCATGCTCGCGCTCACGCTGGTGACGGTCGGCATCTATGCCGCGCTCGGCGCCTTCTGGTCGCTGCCCACCGCCATCCTGACGGGCATGGGCGCCGCGGCCGGCATCGCCCTGGTCAACTCGATCGGTAATCTCGGCGGGCTACTTGCGCCGGCCATCGTCGGCTATTTGCGCGAGGGGACCGGCGATTTCACCGCTTCGCTGTTCTTCCTCGCCGGGAGTCTGATCCTGGGCACGGCCCTCACCCTTCTGTTCGGCTACGCTACGCGTCGCCCCCTCACCCACCGCGTTGCCTAACCTCAAGCTGAGACGACGGTCGAATTGACACGCTTCCCGGGCTTGGCGTAGGTCCCCCCTGGCGGGGCGTCGAAGGGGCTATCCGAATGCCGAAACGATCACGAACAACGGCCATTCTGCAGTTCGTCATCAGGGCGCTCAGATGGGCAATCGCCTTGGTGCTTCTGCTGTTCTTTCTGGGACCGCCGGTGCTGAACTATTTCGGCGCCAAGCGCGGAAATGAGGCAACGGATCTCGTTTATGCGGGCCGCGCCTATATCGATACCGTGGTGGCCCCGGCGGTCCGCCGCCATATCCCAACCAAGTTTGCGGGAAAGGACCGGATCGACTGGATCCTGATCGCCGGTCTCCTAGCTTTGTTCGCCCTGTTGGGCGCGGTTCAGTTGCGGATCAAGACCAGCTTAAGCCGCCGCGACGTGAGCCGGGTCGCCGATCAATGGAAGAACAAGATGCAAGTGCCGGCCCAGTCGCGCATTGCCGCCGACCTCGACGCCAAGGTCAAGAAGCTGCAATTGGCCAGCAAGAACATCGACCAGCAGGAACTGCTGAAGATCTTTGCCGAGACGAAGCGGAAGCTCGATGGGCTGGCGCGCGACCTCGCTTTCCTCTCGGTCGATGTGGTCGGATCGACGCAAATGAAGGAATCGGAGGAGCCTGCCGCTGTGCAGCATGATTTCTTTGCCTACCGGAAACTCGTCGAGAGCGTGTTCAAGGAGCAAAACGTGATGAAGGCAGCCTGGACGCCGGATGGCGTGATGGCCTGCTTTGCAAACATCGACGATGCAGTCCAGGCCGGAAAGGACGTCATCAGCCGGCTCGCCGACTTCAATCGGTCGGTGAAATTGATCCGGACCAATTTCGCCGTGCGGTGCGGGGTGAATTCCGGCCGTGTCTTTTTCGATGACAGCATGCCGCTAGAGGCCATGAGCGAACGTGTCATCGATATCGCCGGTCATATGCAAAAATACGCCGCACCGAATACGATCGCGATTTCCCGGACCATTGTGGAGCCCCTCATGGATGTTGCGGGCTTTTCGCCGACAGAGACTGTCGTCGACGGTTACGAGGTCTACGCCTGGAGCGTGAAAACATGAGTAAAGCAACGTTCGCGCCGACAAGGCGCGGCCTATTGGCAGGCTTGGCGCTGATTGCCGGGGCCTCGGCGCTGCCCGCGCGTGCCAGGGCCGCAGCGGGCAAGCATGTGGTGCTGCTCGGCGATTCCGCTTTCGCCAATCAGGCCTATACGGAAGGCGCCCCCGACGTCGCGGCGCTACTGAAGAAGCTCTTGCCTGAAGGCTGGCAGGTTACGCTGCTGGCCGCCGATACCGCCACCAATGCCGATATCGCGGCACAGCTCGCGCAGCTGCCCGAGGGTGCGAGCCATCTCGTGGTCTCGGTCGGCGGCGACAATACGCTCGGCCTCGAAGCGTTGTTCACGGACGAGGCGGGAACGGTCGAGGACGCGCTCGATGCGCTCGCCGAGATCAGGGACGCGTTCGCGGAAAGCTATCGCCGGATGCTCGACGGCGTGCTCGCCAGGAAGCTGCCGACCGCAATCAGCACCATCCACGATTCTCGCTACAGCGATGCGGAGCGGAACGGCATCGCCAATACCGCGCTCGCCGTCTACAACGACGTCGTCACCCGGGAGGCGTTCGCGCGCGGCCTGCCGCTCGTCGATCTCAGGCTGATCCTCGACGAGCAGGCCGACTACGCCAACCCCATCGAGCCGTCGGCGAAGGGCGGCGAGAAGATCGCCCGCGCCGTCGCCAGCCTCCTCACCACAAACGGTTTCGCATCGAACCGCTCCGAGATTTACACGGAGTAGAAAAGCGAAGCCATGTGCGCGCGTTACGATCTCGTCATCGCCCAGGAAATCTACGCCCGCGCGTTCAAGGCCGTCCGCCTGCCGCAATCCAATTTCCCGCCGCGCTACAACATCGCCCCGACCGACCAGATCCCGATCGTGCGCATCGCCCCGCGCGACGGCCAGCGCGAGGTGGTCATGGCCCGGTGGGGCCTCATTCCGGGCTGGATGAAGGAGAAGCCGAAGGCGCCGCACATCAACGCCCGCGCCGAGACGGTTCACCAAAAGCCGCTGTTCCGCGAGGCGTTCGCCAAACGGCGTTGCCTCATACCGGCGACCGGTTTCTATGAGTGGGAGCAGCGCGCCGACGGCAAGCAGCCTTACCGCTACCGGCGCAAGGACCTGGAGCCGTTCGCCTTCGCCGGCCTGTGGGAGTTCGCGCGGCTAGGCGGCGAGGAAATCGTGTCGGCGTGCATCATCGTCGGCGATCCGAACGACCTTGTCGCCCGCGTGCATGACCGCATGCCGGTCATCCTCATGCCGGAGGGTTACGATCGCTGGCTCGGCGCGAGCGCGACGCCCGAGGAATTGCGCGCGCTGCTCAAGCCCTACGACGCCAAGCTGATGCAGGCTTACGCCGTGAGCCGCGCCGTCAACAGCGTCAAGAACGACACGCCAGCCTGCATCGACCCGCTCTGACTGAGCTTCGTTCGCGCACGTTATTCAGTCTCCACGAGCCCCGAATTGATCAGCCGCCGGTGGAAGGCGAGGATCTGGCTGCGCGGGTCGCAGCCGAAATAGCGGCCGGCGCACTCGACCATCAGCCGCATGCGCTCGCGCTGCATGCCTGACAGTGGCAGGCCGGCGGCATCGAGCATCACCGTGCCGAGATAGGCGATGTCCAGCGGGTCGTAATGTGGCAGAGGCGGCACGGGATAATTCAACCCTTCCATCGTATAGAAGCTGACGAAGGGGCCCGGCGCGCCGTCCGGACCAATATCGGGACTGTCGTCACCCCATACTTTGTTGATCAGATCGTAGGCCGCGCTCGGCTGATGATCGCCATAGCGCACCACCAGCACCTTCTCGCGCGCAAAGCGGCGCTTGAGCTCGGCCATCAGGAACTCACCGTCGCGCATGGCCATGCCGGCGCGGCGAAGATACTCGCTCATCTCCGCCGAAGTGCCCGGGCCGCCGCCCGGCACATCGACTTCCGGCTTGTACACGCGGTCGTAGGGACCGTGCGAGGCCATGGTCTGGATATAGACGAAGAGCGGCTGCTCGGAGGATTTGATGTGCCGCTCCATGGCGTCGAGCGCGTTCTGGAAATAGACCCGGTCGCGCTCGCGGTTGGTTGGCGCCTTCTGGGCGGTCTGATCGAGAATCTCGGAGAAGCCGATCGAGCGGTAGAACCGGTCGAGCCGGAGGAAGCCGTTGTTCATGGGGAACAGCATCAGCGTGCGGTAACCGCAATTCCTGAGCGTCTGAGGCAGGGTTTCGTTGAGCCGGCCCTCCATGAGCACCTGCACGAACATGCGCATGTCGCCGAAGGCCTTGGTCGAGATGCCAGTCAGAAGCGCGAACTCGGTGACCCATGAGCCGCCGCCAAAGGTCTCGACGCGCAGCCGGTGCAGCGTCTTGTCGCCGGAGAGGAAGAACCGGTCGAGCGCGCGGTCGTATTGCAGGCCGGGAAACAGCGCGGGGGGCACCAGCGATTCCTGATGGACGAGCACGATATGCGGCGATCCCGCCGAAATCTTGCAGCGGTACTCGCTGGCGAAATCGGGCAGCGTCGTTCCCGCCGCGGCGGCCATCAACTGGCCGCGCCACAGCGTGCGCCAGGTCTCGCCCCAGGAGAGATAGAACGCGGAAACATAGGAGTTGCCCTGGGTGAACAGGCGGAATGCGCCGCTCTCGGCGCTGGCGCGCGGCTCGACCGCCACCGCTACCGCCACCGCGGCGATCAAGGCGGACACGGAGGCCAAGCGCGAGACCCGGGCGGCATCGCAACACCACGCCGCCCATCCGAGGACAATGGCGACGGCGCAGGCCGCGAGCACGCTGACCACGATGCCGCGATAATCACCCCACAGAAATTCGAGCGTGTCGGCGGTCAGGTAGAAGAACAGATCGTAGGAATGCAGGCCCATGTTCATGGCCGTCTGCTTCTTGAGCGAGACGAGCAGAACGATGGCGACGAGCGAGACGGCGATGGCGCTGGCGAACAGCAGGCGCCGCGTCAGCGCCGTGAGGAGAAAGACCAGGCCGGCCGTGACCGCGGCCGCGAACCAGAAGCGCACGGCGATCGGCTCGGTTAAGAACAGGAGGATGAGGGTTGCCGCCAGCACGGCGAGCGGCCCCACGACACCGGCGATCCGCCGCACTCTCCCCGCTTGCAGGCTGCCCCCCATGTGACCCGCACTAGACTTTCATGTCCGCCCCAGGCGTCACATTACTGTCACACGAGGCGCACGGGAAGCCCCGGGCCATCAGGCAATCCATGATCTTCGCTTTCGGGAAGGCGGGTGGCCGTGGCCCCGGTGTTCGCGGGAATGACGCGCCCTTTGCTACCGCCGCCGCGAGTCCTCGCGCGCCGCCGACCGGATCATGCGATCGAGCCGGCGGTCGCCGGTCATGCCGGCAGGCCCCTTGACCGGCGCCGGCGCCTTGCCGCGGGCGGCGCTTTGCGTGACCTTCGCGCTACAACCGATTTTCTTGCAACGCGCGCGCGTGAAGCGGGACGGCGTCTCGCGGTCGAAGGTGACGCGCTGCTCGGGATTGGATTGCTGCATCAACACTGGCGCCAGCAAGGCGCGCCCCCCGGTCGTGTTCAGGCTCAGATCGACCAGGCGCATCGCCTGGATAGTCGGCGAGCCCGAGACGGAAATGCGTTCCTCCAGCAGCGTCCGACCCGACTTGTCGATGAAGCGGATGACGACCGCTCCCTCACCAGCAATCGCGATCTCCATGGCTAGCTCCAGCTTCAAGTTGGACGGATCAGGCGGGCACCGTTTCATCGACATAGGCATGCGACGACACCAGGCGCAGGGTCGAGAACACACCCGGGGATTCGACGTGGAAGCCGTAATCGCGGAGACGCAGCAGAACGAGGCGCGCGCCGTCGAAGGGGGGCGACTGCACATGGGACGGCGCGTGCAGAATCTTGACCGGCTGCCGGCCGGAAAATGCGAGCCAGAGATCGGAATGCGCATTGTCGGAGAGGGAGAATTGCCCCGCCTCGTGACCTGACGAGGTGGCGAAAAGATATATCGCCTGGCTTTTCTGTGTGGCGATCTCGCGAACGATGGTGCGGTCGCCGTCAAGTCCCTCGAGCACGACGGCCCACACTTCCGGCAGGTCCGTCACGGGCGCGCTGAAGTGCTGCTCCACCGCGATCTGAAGCATGAAGCGGCCCTTGGCCATGGCCATCCTCCTCCAGTCTCGGCAATCTCTCGCCGGATTGCCGGACCACTATAAGCCCTCTCGGTGGCTCATCGCAATTGAGGTCGATACACGGCCTGCGAACGTGCATCGGGCCAATTCAATTGACGACTGAACTTTCAAGCCACCCTGCGCGATGCGGGTTGGCTCGGCGGCGGGGTTGGCTCCTCAACCTCCTCGGCGGCCTC
Source organism: Methyloceanibacter sp. (assembly GCA_040901485.1). Classification (GTDB taxonomy): domain Bacteria; phylum Pseudomonadota; class Alphaproteobacteria; order Rhizobiales; family Methyloligellaceae; genus Methyloceanibacter. The sequence goes on along the minus strand of JBBDYM010000021.1, from coordinate 31,291 downwards.
CTCGCTCTTGAGCTCGCCTTTGGCGGCCTTGACGCAGATCTCCACCGCCTCAGCTAACGAGGTGGCGTAAGCGTCGGCCTCCGCCGCCGCGAGCTTCTCCTTGGCCGCCCTGGCGTCGTCCTCCTCGCTCCAATAGGCGACGAGGATCAGCGTGCCCTTGGGCAGGATGCGGCGGAGCCGCCGCACCAGATAGCGGATATGCGCCGCGCCGGTGCCGAGCCCAAGATATGAGAGGCACACGAGCTTGGCCTCGGTGCGTTCGAGGCTGGCGATATGGCCGGCCGACAGCGTCTCGTGCGGCAGCGCCGCGGCGGCGATGCCCCGCTTGTTCAGCACCTCGGCCAGCATGGCCGCCGCCGCCTCGTCCAGCACGCTGCGGCCGCCGAGGCACAGCACCGGCTCCTTCACCGCCCATCCGGGCGCAAGCTCACCGCGCTCGACCACCGGCAAGTGCCCGTCGTCGTCGTCGCCGCCCGCCTCGAGCGAAGCAAGGCCTCCTTGCGCCACCGCGCCATCGTCCTTCTCGGCCTTGCCGCGCAGTCTGGCGAACCAGCGCCCGGGCTCGAAATCGGCGAGATCGACCAGCATCTCCTTGACCGTGGCGGCGATGCGCCCCGCCTGTTCGACGTCGAGCATGCCGCGCGCTTCGTCGCGCTCGGCAAGCTTCAGCCCACCAAGCGCCACCGTGCCGAGATAGGCTTGCAGACTCTCGTCCTTCAGCGCGAGCTCGGCCTGATAGGTGGCTTCCGCCGCGTCGCCCGAGAGCGTGCGCTGATAGAAGCTCTGCTGCGGCGTCAGCGCCGGCTGGCTTAAGAGCAGCACGTCGAAGAATTGCAGACCCTCGACGTGGCGGCCGAGCACGGCGAGGCACACGGTCAGCGGCATGGCCAACATCAGGCCGAGAGGGCCCCACAGCCAGGTCCAGAACACGGTCGACACCACGAGCGCGAGCGGCGACACGCCGGTGCCGTGGCCGAATATCAGCGGCTCGATCACCTGGCCCATGGTCATCTCGCCGACCACATAGAGCGCGAGCGTGAGCAGCACCACCGACCAGCCCGGATCGATCATCGCCGCGAGCAGGACCGGCGGGATCGCGGCGATATAGGAGCCGATGAACGGCACGAAGCGCATCAGGGCGGCGAGCACGCCCCACACGATGGGGCTCGGTATGCCGATCGCCCACAGCGCCAGGGTGATGAAGGCGCCATAGGCCGAGTTGATCAGGAGCTGGCGCAGGAAGAATTTGCTCAAGCGGTGCGCCGCGTCGTTCATGGTGGTGGTGGCGCGCTGCATGTCGGACGAGCCCGCGAGCCGGATCAGGCGGTCGCGCAGATCCTCGCGCTGGAGCAGCATGAACACCACGAAGATCAGCACGATACCGGCGATGACGAGCGGCGGCAGCACCGTACCGGCGATAATGCGGTAGAGCTCGAACCCGGACGGCTCGCGCGGGCGGATCTCGACCTGGATCGGCTTGCCGTCGTCGCGTCCGGTCTCGAGATCGGTTTGCGGCGTGGGGCTGACGGCCTGCCCGTCTGCTTGCGGATCGATGAGCTGCTCTTCAAGCTCGGAGAGCACCTCGCCCGCCTTCTTGAACACGGGCGAGGCGGAGGTTCCTTCACGCAAGCCTTTGACCTTGTCGCTGAGCGCCTGCTGGTAGGCCGGCAGGTCGGCGGCGAGCTGCGTCGCCTCGCGCGACAGGAGCCAGCCGAGCGCGAAGATGATGGCGAAGGCGAACGCCACCACGATGGCGACCGCGCCGATGCGCGGCACCTTGAGGCGCCGGAGCAGCAGCAGCGGCGGGGTGAGCACGAAGGCGAGCAGGATGGAGAGCGCGAGCGGCAGCAGCACCTCGCGCCCGACATAGAGCGCGGTGATGACGATGGTGGCGATCAGCAAGCTTTGCAGGATCGCCCCGCGCGAGTCGGAGGCTTTGGTGAGGAGGGGGAGCGGCGAGCGGGTCGGCATGATGGATCAAACTAGCGGATCGGCGCCGAAACCGGAATGCACCTGCGAGGTTTCCGCGAGAACCATGTAAATTCCCTATTTCGTGCGGCCTTAACCGCGATTTTTCGAGGGGTCTCCCGCTCATGGCCGATGCAATGCTATGCTCCGCGCCATCGACGCCTATCCAAAAAGGAGGACCCACGTGGTCAAAAATCTGTTTGTTATGCTTGCCTTAGCTACCGGGCTGTTGTTCCTCACCCAGACCGGCGAGGCCGATGCCCGCTGGCGCTGCGGCCCTGGCGCTTGCTGGTGGACGCCGGGCTATACCGGCTACGTCCCCCCTTACGCGTACGGCTGGGGTGCACCCCATCGTCCGCACTGTTATTGGCGGGTCGGCCGTCGTGGCGCATGGCGGTATGCCTGCTAGCAGAACGACATTGAACCAGCGGGCCCTGCGGGGCCCGCTGACATTTCTCGGGGGCGCGCACTCGCGCTCAGGCGGCCGCGCCGCTCCGATGCATCGGCTTGAAGATCAGGCCGGATTTCAGTGTCTCGGCGTCGCACAGATATTGGAACGCCGTCTTGCGCTCCTTGTCGAAGATATCGACATATTCCGTCCATCCCCAAACCAGGATCACCGCCTTACCCTTGGTGACACGGTCGGCGATGTTGCGCGTAGCCTGACACTCCACGATGCTCGCGCTCGTGGCGTCGCGGCCGAGCCTCGGCGTGCCGGAATTCGCCGCGCGCGCCGGTAGAGGCATGATCGGAATGTCCTCTCCGTCCACCGGCTCGTGAACGCTGACCTCGGCGACGCTGCGCTGGTCGAAGGCAGGTGTCTGGCCGCTGTTCTTGTACACGAGCTTGATCTTGACCACGCCCTCGGTTTCCGGCGCTTCCACGAACTCCAATTTCTCCACGTCGACATAGGCGCGAAGCTCCGACTCTTTCTGCCGGCGCGCCAGGCTGAGCGCGCGGGCAATCTTGCGGGCCGCCAGCGCGGCGGCGATGAGCGAGAGAAGCATCAGCGCCAGCAGCGTGGCGGCGCCCGCGGCGATCAAGGTCTGCAAGCGGGCAAGCCGCGCGCTGCGTTGTGTCGCCGAAGCGGTGCGCTCGGCCGCGATAGCGGTCCTGTCGGCAGCCTCAGCCGCTTTTTCCGCGGCTTGCGCTTGGCGCCATTGCTGGCAGAGATCGGCCTCGTAAGGGTGGCGGTAATTCTCGCAAGGCTTCTCCGCGCTCCATAGCGGCGGCTTGTCCTCCTGGGCCACGGCCGTGATGCCGGCCATGGCCAGAGCAGCGAACAGAAGGGCGGCCAAGCCCGCCAAAGAGGTGCGCGGAAAGCGGTGTGACATGGGAAGAACGACGGCCTGAAATTGCCCCTGGGCGCCGATCTTATTCGGCAAATCGCCTCCTGTCTCGCTTTCGGAAACAGGTCTCGGAGCGCCTATTTGCCGCTTCCAACATTGGCCGAGACGTTGGCGATCGGCTGTTTGGACGCCTCCATGGTAATCGTCCCGATCTCGCCCTTGGCGGCATCGATCGCCTCCTTGAGATCGACCATGCGGATCGACTGATCGGCGAAGGTGCGGAAATACCAGCGCAGGTTCTGGAGGTCGTTGACGCTGGTCCACTCGGTGGTCTCGGCCATCGTACCGCCGACGGAGGCATTCATCACAGAGCCCTTGGGGATATCGAACAGGTTCAAAATGTGGAAGGTGGCAAGGACAGCATCGGCGCCCGTATCGTTGGGGACCGCCGCCTGGCTGTAGAACGCCGCGCGCACGAAGCGCGACGGCGGGGTGAAATCGCCGGGCAGGCCGAGCATGCCGCTACCCGAACCGAAGGCCTGGAGCTTCACCTCGCCCAGATTTGCCGGCTCAATATCCTTGGTGGACATATTGATGTAGTTGTTGAGATTGGTCATGTGCCAATCGTAAGTTGGCGCGTTGGTCATCACGCCGAGCGGTGCATCGGTTACCTTGAGCTTGCCGCCTATCGGCTCCACGGCGATCGACTTTCCGGTCTTGTCCTGAATGAAGAAATGCACGTCGGCGACCATGCCGTCGGCGCTGCCGAGGCCCGGAAACGGCGTCGGCACCATGACCACATCTGCAAGCGCGCGCTTCACCTCATCGACCGTGGCGAAGTTGCCCAGGACCCACATGCCGAAGTCCTGGGGCGCGAGCGCGCGCGAGGCGTCGGCCTGGCTCGCGTCGGCGTACTGGGCGTAGCCCGGGAAATAGAACAGACCGATCGACAAACCCTGATCGTTCAGCCCATCGATGATTGCCACGGCGCCGAGGGCATTGGCGCCGACGATACCGTAACGCGTCTTGTAGGTCAGGCCCTTGCCGCCGTTTGGCAGGGCGGCACTGAACTCCTTGCCGGCGGGAACCACAAGGACGTTGGATTGAAGCGGAAAGCCGAATTCGAGTGTGCGGCCGCGGATGGCGGCGCCGTCTTTCGCCTTCAGGCTGATGCCAGTGCAGGCGAAGCTCGGCGTGGTGGCGAGACTGAAAGCGGCGATGAGCGCGAAGGTCGCGGCGCGGCGGATCATGGTTTCCTCCCAAGTCCGAAAACGGAGCATCCTGAAGGGCTTCTTTTTACACCAAACCATCAGGGACATGGCGGTGCTTTTAACCTAGCAGACCCACTTTCCCCGTCGCGATGTCGTAGACGCCGCCCGCGATGTCGATCTTCTTGGCTTCAAACGCCTCGGCTATGATCGCCGAATCCTTCCTCATTTCCTTCATGCCATGCAGGACATTTTCCTCGATGGCGGCTGCGAGCAAATCGCTGGGATGCCGTCCATGCGCCGCAATCACCGCGGGCTCGATGGCCGCGATCAAGCCCGGTAGATGTCCGGGGAGTTCGGCCCGTTCCATCACCACCTTGATAGCCGCTTCGACGGCGCCGCAATTGGAATGTCCCATCACAAAGATCAGCGGCGCGCCCAAGAACTTCACCGCGTATTCGAGGCTGGCATAGGCGTCGTCATCGACGATATTGCCGGCAAGCCGCACCACGAACAGGTCGCCGGGACTTTGATCGAAAACAAGATCCGGCACCACGCGGCTGTCGGAGCAGCTGACGATCGCGGCAACCGGGAACTGCGCCTCGGCGCGCGCGGCGCGTGTCGCCGAGAAATCTCTCTCATTAGGGGCGTTGGCGGCGTAGCGGGCATTGCCTTCCACCAAACGCTTGAGCGCCTCGGCGGGAGGAATGGCATTCTGCGCATCTGTAGATGACTTATCCTCGGCACGTGCCGGAAGATGCAGCGCGCCTGCGGTGAGTAAAGCCGCCGCTCCGGCCATGACGTTCCGCCGCGATAGAAACGGCATCGAAGACTTGCACTGTTCGCACATGATGATCCTCCCCATTGGCGCGAGCGCTGAACCTCTCCCGACAAGGCAAACGGGTCAAGTCCTATGGTGGCTAAACGGTTGCCGCGGGAGAGGGACGGTCGTCGAGCGGCAGGTCGATGATGCAGACCACGCCGTCAGGCTCGAAGCGCCAGTCTATGGTGGCGGTGGGCAGGCCGCGCTCGATCAGCTTGCTGCCGAGGCCCCTGCGCGAGGGCGGCTTCACCGGCGGCCCGTCGCGTTCGGTCCAGGTGAGGCGGATGCGTCCGTCTTCGAACGTCCAGTTCAGCGCCACCTTGCCGCGACTGCTGGAAAGCGCGCCGTATTTCGCGGCATTGGTGCCAAGCTCATGCAGCACCACGCCGAGCGCGATCACCTGGGTAGGCAGGAGCCTGACCTTCGGCCCGTCGATGGCGCAGCGTTCCGCCGCGTCTAAGCAGAACGGCGCCAGCTGTCCCTTGGCAAGCTCGGCGAGATCGGCGCCGGCCCAGTCTCTCGCCAATAGCAGACTGTGCGCCTGCGCCAGCGCCTGAAGCCGCCCCGTGAAGGCCGCAGCGAAGGTTTTGGGGGACGTGGCGTGGCGCAAGCTCTGCTGCGTGATGGCGAGGATCACCGCGAAGGTATTGTTGACGCGATGCGCAAGCTCGCGCAGGAGCAGTGTCTTCTGCTCCTCGGCCTGTTTACGCTCGGTGATGTCGACCAGCATGTTCACCGCGCCGATCAAGCGACCATCGGCATCGTGGAGCGGGGTCGGATAAGGCAGGATGGGGACGCGCGTGCCGTCGGGACGTTCGACGATCTTCTCCGTGCCTCGCACCGGCTGCCCGGTCTTGATCGCCATGGCCATGGGGCAATCTTCGGGCGCGATCGGCGTGCCGTCGGGCCTGAACAGTTTTCCGCCGACACTCCAGGCATCGTTGCCGAGGACGGGCGTCCGCCCCGACAGATCGATCGCGGCCTGGTTGAAGAAGGTGAGAAGTCCCTCCGCGTCAGTGGTGTAGATCGCGGCGGGAAGGGCGTCGAGCATCGCGCGATACCATCGATCGCGCTCCTGCAATCTTTCCTCGGCGAGCTTGCGCGCGGTGATGTCCTGTAAGCAGCTGACGCCGCCGACAAGCTTCCCGTCCTCGTCGAACAGGGGATCGATATTGGCAAGAACCGTGAGACGCGAGCCGTCCGGGCGTCCGATGATGAACTCGCGGTCGCGGATCGGCCGCCCCGTGGCAAGCATCTCGGCCATCGGCATTTCGGCCCGTTCGAGCAATTCGCCGTTGGCGCGGTAGGTCTCATAGGCGCCGCCATAGAGATAGCGCCGGTCTCCTGCTGTCGGGGCATGGCCCCAAAGCTCGGCGGCGCGCTGATTGTATTGGATGAGATTGCCGTCGCAGTCGCAGGCGAAGACGCCGATGGGCAGCCACTCCAGCAGCTGATCCCATGTGCGCAGCGCCTGCTGCAAGGCACGCGCAGTGGCCAGCGCCGGCGCAGCGTGGTCGTCAAACGCCAGACTGGTCATGCAACTCCTGCCTCTCACACTTTCGGGAGACCATGCAGCTAAAAATGCACGACCCTTCAAAGGGTTCCACCCGCTTAAAGGGTGACTCGCTTCAGCTTAGATGGCGAGGGGGCAGCTCCGGCGCAAGGTGCCGTGCCGGGGTCTCATAGGCCGATCGGACCAGAATGGGATCCGCCTAGGTGGCGTCCTTGGGTTTGTGGAGGATCATCCGGTAGCAATCGAGGCTGCGGGTCAGGAACTCATAGGTCGCGCCCCATAAATACAGCCTGAATTTGCGGAATTCGAAATCGCCGAAGGTCGAGCGCACATAGTCCTTATGCGCGTCGAGGTTCCGCGCCCATTGCCGGAAGGTGAGGAAATAGCTCCAGCGGTCGTTCTGCACTTCCATCACCTCGAGATCGGTCTTGGCGAGCTTGTTGAGGAAATCGTCGAGCACCAGGAAGGAGTGGTTGCCGGGATATATGTGCCGCACCATGAAGGTCGACAACTCGTATTTCTTCTTGGCGGCGCTACCGTCGAGGAACACGCGGCCGCCCGGCTTGAGCAGTCGGTTGAATTTCTTCAGCACGCGCTCGTAATCCGGCAGATGCTCGATCACCCCCATGATGACGATCGAGTCGAACGGCTCCTTCGGCTCGTAATCGTAGAAATCGCTGAACACGATGTCGAAATTGTCGCCGAAATTGGCGAGCTTGCCCTTGAGATAGGACTGCGACACTTCCGAGTTGGTGATGCCGGTAAAGCGCACGCCGGCTTGCAGTGCGTGTCCGGCGAACGCACCCCAGCCGGGGCCGATCTCGAGCACCGTCTTGCCGGGCCCGAGCTCGCATTGCTCGATCGCCCAATCGAACTTCCGCTCGAGCGCCTTTGATAGCGGCTCGTCGTCGTGCTCGTAGACGCCCTGGCTGTAGGCGGGGAACACCGGATCGAGGAAGCTCAGAAACAATTTCGGGTCGATGTTGTAATGGGAGGCGATGGCCTGCTTGTTAGTATAGACCTGCCCGAACAGCAGCGGCTCGATGAAGCGCCATGCCAGCACCAGCGGATGGCGGTCGTGGAAGGAGTTGCGTAGCGTGAAGGGCTTCAGCATGTCGCCTTCGATGTCGATATCACCATGCAGATAGGCTTCGGAGATATTGCCCTCGTCGAGCGAGCGCACGGCGCGAAGCGCGCGCTCGTTGCGCAAGCCGATATGAAACTCAGGCTTGCCTTCGCCGATGGTCCGCTTCTCGCCGTCCGGCAATTCGACGGAGAAGGGTGTGGCGACCTGGCCGACGCGGTTGATCAAGGCGTCGATGGTGCTGGCGGCTGATGACATTCTCTCGTTCCCCGACTTCGAAAGCGCCCGCCGGGTTCGCCGCACGGGCCGCATTTAGGCGTTCGGGCCTAATTGTGCCCCGGAAATTGGCGGAATGAAATGGCCTCGTCTAGGGCGGAAGAGCCCGGTCTTCGGGTTGCCTCGGACCCGTTCGGTGAGGCTATGATCGGGCGCCATCCATATCGGGAGCAGAGAATGCCCAAAATCGGACGCTGTTCAAGGTTTGCGGCCAAGGCTCTAATCGCTCTTTGCCTTGGCGTCGGTTTTAGCCAGGAGGCGTTGGCCGACAGACCTGGAGCGATCCTCAATGTCTGGCCGCTCACCGGCGGCGGACCGGGCGGCGGTGACACCTTCCGCATTATGTACGGCTCGACCGGCTTGAACGGTGAGCCGATCTCCGTATCAGCGGCGATCTTCATCCCGCCTGGAGATCCGCCAGCGGGTGGACGCAACGTGATCGCCTGGGCGCACCCGACCAGCGGCGTGGTCGAGACTTGCGCGCCATCTCTGATGCCGGACGTCGCCGGCATGATCTGGGGCCTGCCCGACATGCTGGCCAAAGGCTATGTCGTGGTCGCCACCGATTATCCCGGCCTCGGCTCGCCCGGTATTCATCCTTATCTGATCGGTGTGAGCGAAGGGCGCGCGGTGCTCGATTCGGTGCGCGCCGCGCGCGCCATGCCGCGTTCTGGCGCGTCCGATCGCTTCGTGGTGTGGGGCCACAGCCAGGGCGGTCATGCCTCGCTCTATACCGGGGAGCTTGCCGCAAGCTACGCGCCCGATCTGAAGCTTGTCGGCGTCGCCGCCGCCGCGCCCGCCACCTATCTTGTCGAACTGTTCGATGCCGACAAGGCAAGCGCCACGGGGAAGGAGCTCACGGCCATGGCGCTCTATGCCTGGTCGAAACTCTACAACACGCCGGCGGATACGCTCGTCGAGCCCGATGCCATGGACGTCTTCGAGAAGATGGCGCATGACTGCATCGAGTCGGTGGCGCAGTTCGTCGCTCTCGACAAGGCCGAGACACCGCTCGCCCAGGAAAAGTACCTGAAGGCCGATCCCACCCAGATCGAGCCGTGGCGCGGGATCATGTTGCGCAACACGCCGGGTCAGGCTCCGGCGGGAGCGCCCGTATTCCTCGCGCAAGGAACCGCCGACACGACGGTACGTCCCGAAATCACCAAACAGTTCGGCGATGCCTTGTGCAAACAAGGCGAGCAGGTCCATTTCGTGGAGTTGCCCGGCGTCACCCACACTTTCGCCGCCAGGGACAGCGTGCAGGCCGCGCTCACCTGGATGGACGACCGTTTCCGCGGCGCGCCGGCGCCGTCGAGTTGCGGGCGCTAGACCGGCGGCATCTCAGGTTCGACGCCGATGAGGCTCAGGATCAATATTGTGACGAAAAGCACAAGGAAGAGGACGAACAGGAATTTGGCCGCGGGGGCCGTGCCGCCTGCGTATCGCGAATAACCGAAAATCCAGGCGACCACAGCGACCGCCAGACAGACAAGCGCCCCCTATCAGCAAATTCATCGTGTTCCTCCCTTGGCGGGTCGCGAAAGCTCATCGCTTCAGTACGCAATAAGGCGCGCCGCGCCAATGCCACAGAGAGGTGCAGGGGACCGCTAAGGGGTGATCTGGATGCGGGTCTTGCCGGGGCCGTAACGTTGCACCAGGGAATAGAGCGCCGCGGCGTTTGCCGGGTGCAGCCTCACGCAGCCATGCGAGGCGGGCCGCCCAAGATGCTTGATCTCGTAGGAGCCGTGGATGGCGTAGCCGCGCAGGAAGAAGATCGAGTGCGGCATCGGCGAGCCGTCATAGATGGTCGAGCGGTGATAGCGCACGAGAGCCGTGGGTTTGAAGCTGCCAGTGGGGGTGCGATAGCCGGGCCGGGCAGTCGAGACCGGCCAATTGTAGCGTGCCTCGCCATCGACATAAACGCTCATCCGCTGGGTCGAGAGGTTGATCTTGGCGACGACGGCGGCTTGGGCGAGGCCTGGTAGAGCGAGGACCAAACCGAGCAGCACGGCCAGCAGAAAACGGCGTCTCATGGGTTGCATCTCCCTCATGGCAGGGTTGGAATAGAGCCGGAGCCTAGGGTCGAGCGTCTGAATAGCGAATGAACGGGGCGGACCGGCGGCAAGCCTTGGACAGGGGTCTCGCGTTCTAATTGCCGCCATGATTTGTGCTAGGCTTGAGCTTTGAAGGGGCCTCACGGGGTCGCGGGCCGATGCTAAAGCTGATTCTGAGCCTTTCGCTCGTGCTGTTCTCCTGGACGGCTTCGGCCGAGCCGTTCAGGCCCAAGACCACGGGAACGAAACCGGTGGCGGCAACGGCCAAGACCTCTAAGACCGCCAAGCCCGTCAAGAAGAAGCCCGTGCCCAAGGGTCCGCCCGCCAAGGAACTGTTCGCCGCGGTGGCGGGACCGGCGCCTCTCGCCGCCCGCGCGATCGGCGCCTATTCCAAAGGCTGCCTCTCCGGCGGCGTCCCACTCTCCCTCAACGGCCCCAACTGGCAGGTGATGCGCATGTCGCGGAACCGCAATTGGGGCCATCCGCGCCTGGTCGATTATCTCGAACGCCTCTCCAGCGACGCGCGCGCGCTCGACGGCTGGCCGGGACTGCTGCTCGGCGACCTGTCGCAGCCGCGCGGCGGCCCCATGCTCAACGGCCATACCAGCCATCAGATCGGCCTCGACGGCGACATCTGGCTTACCCCCATGCCTGACCGCATCCTGACCCGGCAGGAGCGTGAGGACATGAGCGCCGTGTCGATGCTGAAGGATCCCTTCAGCGTCGATCCCAACGTTTTTACTATTCAGCATGTAAAGCTCATCAAACGTGCCGCCTCCTATCCGCAGCTCGAACGCATCTTCGTCCACCCCGCGATCAAGAAGGCGCTGTGCGAGCAGGCGGCGAGCGTGGGCAAGGACCGGGCGTGGCTCGGCAAGGTGCGGCCCTGGTGGAACCATCACTATCATTTCCATGTACGGCTCTCTTGCCCGCCAGGCGCCGCGGACTGCGACAACCAGAAGCCGGTGCTGGGTGACGATGGCTGCGGCCAGGAGCTGAAGAATTGGTATGCGATGCTGAAAAAGTCCGCGATCTGGGCAGCCGAGCAGCAGATCCAACCCGATACCAAGCTGGCACCCAAGAAGCCGGGCCTCAGGATGGGCGATCTGCCGAAGGATTGCGCCACGGTGATCGCCGCTGGCGGCAACACGCCGGTCGCCGCGGCAGACGCCGCCGAAGTGCCCGCATTGGTCGCGGCGGCCTTGGCCAGCAAGGAGGCCGGACCCCCCGTTCCAATCCTCGACCAGGCAGCGCTAAAGACGTTGATTAGCGGCGGCAGCGTGATGACCGCAACCGCGGCGGCCTCGGGGATGCCGCTGCCCGACCGCAATCCCATCCGCTGACGCTTCACCTCTTCGCTTGCATCAGGCACAATCGACGCCATGCTGGAACGGCGCGCAAATCCGCTCGAAGGGCAACGCAACGTCTATGGCGAGCCGCTGCAAAGCTGCTCGGAGCGTCCGCTCACCGGATTTTACCGCTCGGGCTGCTGCCATACCGGGCCTGAGGATCTCGGTCTGCATACCGTATGCATTGTGGTGACGGCTTCGTTCCTCGCCTTCTCCAAATCGGCCGGCAACGATCTCAGCACGCCGCAGCCCGAGTTCGGCTTTCCTGGGCTTGAACCCGGCGATCGCTGGTGCCTGTGCGCCGCGCGCTGGCGCGAGGCCTTGGAAGCCGGCCACCCGCCACGCGTCATCCTCGGCGCCACGCATGAGGCGACGCTTGAGATCGTGACGCTCGACGACCTCAAGCGCTACGCCATCGACCTCGCCTGACCGATTCCGCGCGCTTGTTGGCGGCGTGGAGTGGTGGCAGCATGCCCCTCATGGCCAAGACCAAACCGCCTGCCAAGTCCAAGACCAAGAAGCCCTCTCCCGCCGCCCCGCCAAGACCGCGCAGGAAGCGGGAGATCTACGCGGAAGGCCACAAACGCAAATTCCTGGTGGTGGTGGACGAGACCCCCGAATGCGAGAGCGCGCTCGCTTTCGCCGCGAGCCGCGCCCAGCGCACGCACGGCCAGCTTGCGCTGCTCTACGTCATAGAGCCGGGCGTCGAGTTCCAGCATTGGCTCGGCATCGAGGAAGTGGCGCGCGAGGAAGGGCTGAACAAGGCGAAGGCGGTGTTCCGCCTGTTCGGCCGCAAGCTCAAAGCCATGGGCTTCGAGCAGCTGGTGCCCGAGGAGATCGTGCGCGAAGGCATGAAGGACGAGGAGATCACCTCGCTGATCGAGGAGGACCAGGATATCGGCGTGCTGGTGCTCGGCGCCTCCAAGGACCCGTCAGGCCCGGGGCCGTTGGTCTCGACGCTCGCGGGCGGCAGACTGGCCGGCACCTTCCCGGTGCCCATCACCGTGGTGCCCGGCCATCTTTCCATCGAGGAAATCCTCGCGCTGGCTTGACCCCCTTCATTGCATACCGACAGGAAAGAGAATGACCGCAAGCATCATCGACGGCAAAGCCATCGCGGCCGAGTTGAGCCAATCCGTCGCCGACGCCGTCAAGCGCGTCACCGAAGAGCATGGCATCGAACCGGGACTGGCGGTGGTTCTCGTGGGCGACAATCCAGCCAGCGAAATCTATGTGCGCAGCAAGACGGCCAAGACGGCCGCGGTCAATATGCGCTCGCTGTTCTACAGATTACCGGCAACGGTCCCGGAAGCCGAACTCCTCGAGCAGATCGAGCGGCTGAACCAGGACCCGACCGTGCATGGCATTCTGGTCCAGTTGCCACTGCCGCCGCAGATCGACTCGCGCAAAGTGATCGAGGCCATCGCGCCGCTCAAGGATGTCGACGGGTTTCATCCGCTGACCGCGGGCCTGCTATCGACCGGCTTGCCGGGCATCGTGCCGTGCACGCCTCTCGCTTGCATCTTGCTCTCCAAGAAAGTGCATGGCTCGCTTGCCGGGCTCGAGGCGGTGGTGATCGGGCGGTCGAATATTGTCGGCAAGCCGCTGGCGCAACTGCTGCTCATGGAGAACGCGACCGTGACCATCGCGCACTCGAAGACGCGAGATCTGCCGGAGGTGTGCCGCCGCGGCGATATCGTCTTTGCCGCTGTCGGCCAGCCGGAGATGGTGCGCGGCGATTGGATCAAGCCCGGCGCAACCGTCATCGATGTCGGCATCAATCGTGTTTCGGCCGGCCAGGGGAAGACGAAAATCGTCGGCGATGTGGCGTTCGCGGAAATTGCCGAGGTCGCTGGCGCCATCACGCCGGTGCCTGGCGGCGTCGGCCCCATGACCATCGCCTGTCTTATGCTCAACACCTTGAATGCGGCTTGCGCCCAGAACGGTCTGCCCCCGCCCGACATCACCCCGTAGCTAGGCCCGGTCACGACGGAAGATAAGGTAACGGGGATAGGGGCGGCTTATCCCCGCGCTCCAAACCTCGATTACACTCCCCTCACCTCGTCTAGTTGAAGGGCGTTTCTCGAGGCGATCTTGAGGCGGGACGAGGTGCGGCGCCCGCGGATTCATGCACGCAGCATGAGCACTCGGGCGGCATCGGAGCTCCCTCCGGACCCAATACGAGGTCCCGCTAGGAGCTAGCTGATTGCGCTTGCGGCGGCGTTCGAGCCGACCGTAAGCCTGAAGCAGGGCCCGGTGCCGGAGACGCCGCGATCGGCGCGCCGAGAGGCGCCGCGCATCCCACAAGGGTGCGTGCACCATTGTTACGGATTGCGTCTTTCGGCGCGCCGGCCCCCCTCTATGCCAAGAGGGGAAAAGAGCAAACCCCGGATGCGGAAAGCGCATCGCGGCAACGAAGAGGCATGCCTGAACCAGCCTTGACTTTGGCCTGAACGAGGCCAAATATGGACTAGAATAATTCTAAGCTGGCGGCGGACGTTTGACTTATCCGCGCATTAGGAGCCCTAAAGAGACAGCCATGTTCATCCAGACCGAGGCCACCCCAAATCCTGCCACCCTGAAATTCATTCCGGGCCGGCCCGTGCTCGACCAGGGCACGCTTGAATTCCTGGATGCCGAGCAAGGCAAGGCCTCGCCGCTCGCCTCCCGCCTGTTCGAGATCGAGGGCGTGAAGGGTGTGTTCTTCGGTCCCGACTTTATCAGCGTGACCAAGAGCGAAAGCGAGTGGCAGCATCTGAAGCCCGCCATCCTCGGCGCCATCATGGAGCATTACCTCTCCGGCGACGCGGTCACCGCGGGCGAGCAGTCTGGGTCGGAAACCTTGTCCGAGAAGGAGTTCTTCGCGCCCGAGGACGAGGAGACGGTCAAGACCATCAAGGAACTGCTCGAGACGCGCGTGCGTCCGGCCGTGGCCCAGGACGGCGGCGACATAACCTTCCAAGGTTATCGCGACGGCATCGTGTTCCTGCACATGCGCGGCGCCTGCTCGGGCTGCCCGAGTTCGACGGCGACCTTGCGCCATGGCATCGAGAATCTCCTCCGGCACTTCATCCCCGAGGTGCAGGAAGTCCGCCCGATTTGACGGAGCGGGTCAAAGACACCTGCCTCGATCTGATCTTCCGCGAGGCGCGCACGTATAATGCGTGGCTCGACAAGGATGTGCCCGACGCGCTGCTGCATGAGCTCGTCGATCTCGTCAAGCTCGGGCCGACTTCCGCCAATTGCAGTCCGGCGCGCATCCTGTTCGTGAAGTCGCGCGCGGCGAAGGACAAGCTCAAGCCGCATCTGTCGGAAGGCAATCGCGACAAGACGATGAAGGCGCCGGTCTGCGCCATCATCGGCTACGACCTCGATTTCTACGAGCACCTGCCCAAGCTTTTCCCTCATACCGATGCGAGAAGCTGGTTCGCCGGCAACGAGCAGAAGATCTTCGACACCGCCTTCCGTAACGGCACGCTGCAAGGCGCCTATTTGATCGTAGGGGCGCGGGCGCTCGGGCTCGATTGCGGGCCGATGTCGGGCTTCGACAACAAGGGCGTGGATCGCGACTTTTTCGCCGGTACCAACGTCAAGTCGAACTTCCTGTGCAATCTAGGCTATGGCGACGGCGCCAAGCTGTTGCCACGCTCGCCGCGCTTCGCCTTCGACGAAATGGCGCGCATCCTTTAAGACACGCGTATGAACATTCTCGCGCTCGATACCAGCATGGGCGCTTGCTCGGTCGCGGTGCTGCGCGACGACGGCGCAGGCCGCGCGCCGATCGCGCGGGATGTGGAGATGACGCGCGGTCATGCCGAGGCGCTGATGCCGATGGTGGCCGAGGCGATGGCGGAAGCGAGGCTTCGCTTCGATGAACTCGATTTGATTGCCGCCACGCAGGGACCCGGCAGCTTCACCGGCGTGCGTATCGCCATCGCCGCGGCGTTGGGCCTTGCTCTCGTCACCCGCGCCAAGCTTTACGGCACCGACAGTCTCACGGTCATGGCTCGGGTTGCGCTTGCAGCCGGCATGAAGCCGAATGGTCCGTTCGCCGTGGCGGCCGATGCTCGGCGGGGCATGCTCTATTTCGGACTCTATGACGAAACCGGACAGCGGCTCGACGGCCCGCGGCTGATCGCGCCCGACGAAGCCGTGGACTTGCTGCCGATCGCTCCGAGCGTTGCGGTCGGTAGCGGTGCGGCGCTCCTTGCCGAAGCGGCCGCGCGACGCGGAAAGCGAATCGAAGCGAAGTTGCCGGAGCTGCAGCCGAGCGCCGCGGCGCTGGCCGAAATCGCGCGCGCATCCAACGAGACGTTTACCACATTGCGCCCACTTTATCTGCGACCTCCCGACGCCAAGCCGCAAACGCCGCTCATGGCCACGAGGCGCTGATGGGACAATTGCTCGACACCGGGTCTATCGTGATACGTGAGGCGTTTCCCGCCGACGCCGCGACCCTGGCGGCGATCCATGCACGCTGCTTCGCCCGGCCCTGGGACGATCAAGCCATCTCCCGGTTCCTGGGGGTTCCCGGCTGCCTCGTCCTCATCGCCACGCGAGGGGACTTGCCCCCGCAAGGCTTTCTGATCGCCCGCGCTGCTGCTGACGAAGCCGAGCTTCTCACGCTTTGCGTGCTGCCGGCCCATCGCCGAAAGGGTTTGGCGCGGAGCCTCCTTCAAGCCGCGATCGCGACGCTGCGCGCGAGTGGGATCAAACATCTGTTCCTGGAAGTTGAGGAGGGGAACGGTGCGGCGCAGGCGCTTTATCTCGGCCTCGGCGCGGAGCCGGTGGGCAGGCGCAGCGCCTATTACGAGCAGGGCGGCGATGCCGCGATCTTCAGCCTTGCCCTTTCAGGCTCAGGCTCCGATGATATGAGCCGCCGGCAAGCCACCATGTCCAAACCGGAGACACATATAAGCAGGCTGGAGCGTCTGTGCGCCGAGCGGGGCATGCGCATGACCGGGCAGCGGCGCATCATCGCGCGCGTGCTGTCTGAGGCCGAGGACCATCCCGATGTGGAAGAGGTCTATCGGCGCGCGAGCACGCTCGATCCGCGCATCTCGCTTTCCACCGTGTACCGCACCGTGCGTCTTCTGGAAGGCGCCGGCATCCTGGAGCGGCATGCCTTCGGCGATGGGCGCGCCCGCTACGAGCCGGCCGGGCACGGCCATCACGACCATCTTATCAACATCAAGACGGGAGAGGTCATCGAGTTCCACAACGAGCAGATCGAGCGCCTGCAAGAAGCGGTGGCGCGGGAACTCGGCTTTCAGCTGATCGGACACCGGCTCGAACTGTTCGGCCGGCCGATCAAGAAGAGCTGAGTGGCGGAAGCGCCCCCTCGCATGCCCATTCCCAAAGAGAGAATTGCGTCATGAGGAGCGTGCGCGCCTTCCTGGTGCTCGCCACCTTCTTCGCCTTCACCTTGCCGCTGATGCCGCTTCAGCTTCTGTTCGTGTGGACCGGCTCGCGTTACGCCCGCACCTTCCCGTATTGGTATCATCGCCAGGTGTGCAAGATCGTAGGCATCCGCCTCAACGTCGCAGGCGAGATCGCCGAAGAGCAGGGCGTGTTGCTCATCTCCAATCATGTCTCCTGGATCGACATCGCCGTGCTCTCGGCGGTCGCGCCGGTCTCGTTCGTGGCCAAGCAGGAGGTGGCATCGTGGCCGTTCGTGAGCTGGCTCGCCAAGCTTCAGCGCTCGGTGTTCGTGGACCGCAATCGGCGTAACGAGGTCGGCGACAAGGCGAACGAGATCCTGAGCCGGCTGGAGAGTGGAGACCATGTCGTGCTGTTCGCAGAGGGCACGTCGAGCGACGGCAATTGCGTGGTGCCGTTCAAGACGGCGCTGTTCGCAGCCGCCAAGCCGGCCGGCGGCCGCGCCATGGGGGCCAAAGTCTCGGCCCAGACGCTGGCGCTGACCTACACCAAGCTTTACGGCCTGCCGCTTTGCCGCCGTGGGCGCCCGATGGTTGCCTGGTATGGCGACATGGATCTGGCGAGCCACGCCTGGCGGCTATTGGGCCTCGGGCCGCTCGACGCGCATATCCGCATCGGGCCGCCCGTGCCGCTCGACGCGTTTCCCGACCGCAAGGCGCTGGCCCGCTACGCCGAAGGCAAAGTCCGCGACGACGTGGTGGATCTGCTGCGCGGGCCGGCGCCGGTCTCGCCTTAGGGATCGGTCTTGACGCTAGATCGCCCGCCGCATCCTGATGGTGTCCAGGACCGTGGCGGGGGCGAAATTGCCGTTCGGCAATTGCCGGATGAAGCCTGCCTTCACCACATTGATGAGGGTCGCGTGCACGCCGCGCTCGGCGCTATCGCCATCGTTGAAATAACCCTCCTGCACCGCCAAGCGGCGCAGGTCGTCCCGCGACATGGCGCCGACCTCGCCCAGCTTGCGGATGAGGAAATCGGCAAGCGGCTGGTGGGGTTGTTGCGGTTGTTGAGGTTGCGCCTGATGGGGCTGCACCTGGAGGTGGACCTGTGGCTGCGCGTGCGCCTGTGGTTGAGCGTGGTGCTGCGGATAAGATTGCGGTTGCCCCTGAGGCACGGCAGAGGCGACGCCGATCCGCCGGTTTTCGATCTCCATCAGCGTATTGACGGCCTCGAGCTCGGTTCTCATGTCCTCGAGCCTGGACTCGTGCTCCCGCTTAATCTGCTCGATAAGCTTCTCGAATTGCCCCCGCTGGGCCTTGATCTGCTCCTCAAGCAGATTGGCCCGATCTTGCAGGTCCCCGCGAATATCACGCATCGAATGCCCCCTGAATTGACTGACCTCAACCTAACGACCGAGCCGAGTCGGAGTTCCCGCGAGCCCTAAAAGGGCCGCCGGCCACCATGCGGCAAGTACGCAGAACTGGTTACGAAAGACGCCGCCGGCAGAACCGCGGCCGGGCGCCATGAGGCCATTCTAGCCGCTCGCATCGCCCCTGTCTCGCTTCGCAACGCGACCTACCGCCAGCACCAAGAACTAGACGCGCTTCGGCGGACACTCCTACATCGCTGATACGGCGCTGCCCTACGTTGCGGGGCGGGGCGGCGCGGCGGTTGGTGCTCAATTGCCGGTGGGCTTGCTTGACCGGGCTGCCGCTTCCCTATAGTTGCGGCCTTTTCCCGCGTTTCCCTTTTGAGGAGGGGTGGCCGAGTGGTCGAAGGCGCACGCCTGGAAAGTGTGTAGGCGGGCAACCGTCTCGAGGGTTCGAATCCCTCCCCCTCCGCCATCTGCCTGACCCGTTCACGGTCCACTCAAGCGAAGCTGATTTGAACGTGACGGGCCAATGGCTTATGTATGCAGTAGAGTGCAACTACCCATATAGCCCATGCTTACGCTACTGCGCATTCTCGGCGTCTGGCTTCTGTTGCTTGCCATGGTCGCCGCCGTCATCGACGCCACCAAGAGTTTGGCGGGGGGCGGCGCGTGGGTGGTCACGCCCATGGGCGAGCAGTGGAAAGCCTTGAGTCCTGAGACACTTACCGGCTTCCAGGGGTGGATCCAAACAACGGTCGGGACGTGGTTGTGGGATCCGGTGCTTGCCACAATTCTGGCCGCGCCGACCTGGTTAGTCTTTGGAATCCTTGGCGTTTTTCTCTACTGGCTGGGTCAGAAGCGCAAGCCCGTCGAGGTGTTCATCAATTAGCGAAATTGACGAAAATTGCGGAGAAATAGCGGGGGAATGACGCGGAATTGACGCCCTTTGCAGTGAAATACCGCAAGTTACGGAGACATCCATGTTCACCCTGAAATCCAAGCCCCTCACCATCCCCTCAGCCGCCGAGGCGCTGCCCGGACGGCCCGACCCTATCCCCACCGCCAAGACACACTTCGTCAACGGCGCGGCGCTGAAAGGTCCGTACCCGCAAGGCACCGAGCAGGCGCTGTTCGGGCTCGGCTGCTTCTGGGGCGCCGAGCGCAAATTCTGGGAACTGCCCGGCGTCACCGTGACCGCGGTCGGCTACGTCGGCGGCCCCACGCCGAACCCGACCTACGAGGAAGTGTGCTCGGGCCGCACCGGACACACCGAGGCGGTGCTCGTGGTCTATGACCCGAAGCAGGTGAGCTTCGAAGCGTTGCTCAAGACCTTCTGGGAGAGTCACGACCCGACGCAAGGCATGCGCCAGGGCAACGATGTCGGCACGCAATACCGCTCCGGCATCTACTATTTCACCGAGGCGCAGCATCGCGAAGCGGAGGCTTCCAGGGACGCCTATAATCGCGCCCTGGCCGCAAGCGGCCTCGGTCCCATCACCACCGAGATTTTGCCGGCGCCGGAATTCTACTTCGCCGAGGATTATCATCAGCAATATCTCGCCAAGAATCCGCGCGGCTATTGCGGGCTCAGCGGCACCGGCGTGTCCTGCCCCATCGGCACTGGAGTCACGGCCGGCGCTTAACTCTCGCGTACCTCAGGTTCTGGTTGGGGCGGGCCAGTCGTGTCCTTCGTCGACGGCATCCCGCGACCATCGGTAAAGGGCATCGTAGATCAGCATGCCCGCTTCGAGCTGTTCTAGGTCGTCACGGTACATGCGCGATAGCCCGACCGAAATGGTGAGCAGTCCAGCCGCTTGAGGGGCGAGGTCATGGCGGTTGGTATCCGCGCCCCGCACAATCTCTGCCAGTCGTGTGAGCGGTTCGGTTTCGAGGGCGAACTCCTCTATCATCGTATCGAAGGTGCACCGGGCGCCGCGATGGCTCCAGAACACACCCTCGACATCGAATGGCGTGGCATCCAAGCGGGCAGCGACGCTCAGGACTTCCGCAGGAGCAACGAACAGGAATCGAGCCCGAGCGTCCACGAAGCGCCTTATGAGCCAGGGGCATGCGATGCGATCGATCTTGGGTCTTTGCCGCGTAACCCATAGGGTTTGGTGCCCTCCTTCTACCTTCGGCAGTTTAGCCCAAGGCACAAGAGGTTCGCCGGCGTCGCGCCAGGCAAGCTTGCCACCATCAAGGTTTTCAGTGGAGATACCTTGTGCGCGCAGCAGGGCTGCTGCGCCCTGGCTCAGCGTCTTGCCGTCCCGGCAGACGGCTACGACCTTTGACCCACGAATTTCGGGGGCAAGAAGGGGCACTTGATCGAGAGACAGCCGAAACGAGCTTGGGATTAGCCGGGGATCGGCCTTGAAATCATCATCGGAAGAGAAATCGATGACGAGCGGAGCGGCCGGTGTTCCGACGAGACGAGAAAGCTGAGAAACTGTTATGGCAGTAGGCGACGTCATGATGCGTCCTCGCTAAAAAAAGATGCGGACGCGAAGCTTGGGCTGTCGCCTCACGGGGTGCTCGCCTACCCCATGTCCAAATCAGAGCCCGGAATCATAAAGGCTGTCAATAGTTCGCGGCACTAATCGAGACGAGCTTGCGGAGTACGAAGCTTGGACCAGATCGTTGCGATTCAGCGGTGGCTCTATGGCAGCATGGCAAGCGGTCTTGGCGAAGTCGCCGGCGGCCAACCCCGCGCCGTATTCATGGCGATGGCCGCAGCCATTCTGTTCGGCGCCGTCCACGCGCTGATGCCAGGCCACGGCAAAATGGTTCTGGTCTCCTATCACCTTGGGAAAAAGACCACACTCGCCCGATCCATCGCTAACGGCTCTATCCTCGCGCTCACCCATGTCGGTCTTGCACTTGTGCTGGTGCTCGCAGGATTCGCGGTGATCAGCCGGGCATTTGCCTATGGCGGACGCACACCGCAATTCGAAACGGCGAGCGGGGTCCTTGTCGCGCTGATCGGTGCCTTTCTTTTTTGGCGGGCATTGAAGGGGAGCCATGACACGCAAACCGAGGACAGCGGCAAGACGCTCGCCTTCGTGACAGGCTTGATCCCCTGCCCCCTGACGACCTTCATCATGAGCTATGCACTGGCGCGTGGCCTGCTCGCCGCGGGGCTCGCCGTCACGGCCGCGATGACGCTCGGCATGATCGTCACCATCGCAGGGGTGACCCTGATAGCAACGCTTGCGCGAGGCCGGTTCATGAGTCTGCTCGCGCGGACGGAAGGGTGGCGCCATCGTGCAGGGCAAGTGCTCGAGATTGCCGGCGCAGCGATGGTGCTGACACTCGGCCTATGGCTGATAGTGAGCGCTGCGACCTGAACTCCGTGCACCGAAGGTGATTACCCGCGCGCAGGCCAGCTCCGGTGGAAATCGTCGATCACGAAGGCGTGGGCATGTTTGAGACCACGACCGGAGTCCACAGCATCGCGCACATGGGGATGCTCGGGCCCCAAGTCGCGGTGGATGTGCTCCAGGACCTCCGGATCGTCAGCCGGCCAAAGCGCGAGCGCCAGCAAAACTCCCAAAACGGTCAGACCACCGAGAACAAGAAACGTTATGGATAAACCCGCTTCCGCTCCGAGCCACCCGGCCAGCGGATAGGTGAGAAGCCAACAGGCATGGGACAGCGCAAATTGCGCAGCGAAAACCGCCGGCCGGTCTTGTGGGGTGGAGGAGCGCCTCAACAGCCGCCCCGAGGGTGTCAACACCGCCGAATAGCCGAGCCCCAATAGGAACCAGATGGCAAGCAATAGCTGCCAACCCGCCGCGTCAGAGATAGACCGCGCGCCCATAAACATCATGGCCGTCGTCATCAGCGCCGCACCCGAAAGCATGATCGGCCGATCGGGCAGCCGGTCGAGCACGCGTGGAAGCGCAAGCGCGGCCAGCATCGAACCGCCGCCGAACATGGCGAGCGCCAGCGCCACATCAGTCTCTGAGCGCTGAAAGATGCCTTGAACATAGACCACGGTATTGACGATCACCATCGCGCCTGCCGCGGCGGCCGACAGGTTAAGCGCCAGGAGGCCGCGCAGGCGCGGCGTGGCGAGGTAAATCCTCATGCCCCGCGTCGTGCGCTCATAGATGCCGCCGCTTGAGTCATTCGCCTGGGCTTGAGGAAGTATTGTGGTCAGGATGAGACAGGCGGAAACGATGAAGCCGATAGCCGTTCCGCCGAACAGCCAGTGAAAACTCATGACCGTCAGCAGGGCGGCGGCCAGGGCCGGGCTCAACAGACTTTCAAGATCATAGGCAAGACGCGAAAGTGATAGGGCCCGCGTGTATTCTCTTTCATTCGGAAGGATGTCGGGAATGGTTGCTTGGAATGCAGGCGTGAAGGCCGCAGAGGCAGATTGCAGCATGAAGATCAGTATGTAGATTTGCCAGACCTGATCGACGAAAGGCAGCAGCAGGGCAATGGCAGCGCGCACCACGTCCATCGCCACGAGAAAGGAACGGCGCGGCAATCTGTCGGCGTAGGCATTGGCGAGCGGGGCAACGCCTACATAGGCGATCATCTTGATTGCCAGCGCCGTCCCGAGCACCACGCCAGCATCGGCCCCGGCAAGCTGATAGGCGAGCAAAGCGAGGGCAACGGTCGCCAGCCCGGTGCCAGCCAGAGCAATTACTTGCGCGGCAAAAAGAGAACGGTAGGTCCGGTTACGAAGCGGCGAGAGCATCAAGAAGCTTATACAGCACTCAGCTGCGGATGAAGCCGACGATGTCCTTGGTCTTGGCGAGGATGGGGTCGGCGATGTCATGCGCGCGCCGCGCACCGTCGGCGAGGATGTTGTCGATCTCGTGCGGATCGGCCATCAGCCGGCGCATCTCGTCGCCGATCGGCGTGAGCTTCGTCGTGGCAAGCTCGACCAGGGCATTCTTGAAGTCCGAGAAGGACGAACCGCCGAAGTCGCGCAGCACGTCTTCTTTGGTGATCCCCGCAAGCCCCGCATAGATGCCGACCAGATTTTCGGCCTCGGGCCGCGCCTCGAGCCCCTTCACCTCCGACGGCAGCGGTTCAGGATCGGTCTTGGCCTTTCTGATCTTCTTGGCGATGGCGTCTTCATCGTCGGTGAGATTGATGCGCGTCATGTCGCTCTCGTCAGACTTCGACATTTTCTTGGTGCCGTCGCGCAAGCTCATCACCCGCGTGGCCGGGCCGGTGATCAGCGGCTCGGGCAGCGGAAAGAAACCGTCCGCGTAGCCGGCGCGCACGATGGTCTTTGAAAAGTCGTTGTTGAATTTCTGCGCGATGTCGCGGGCAAGCTCCAAATGCTGCTTCTGGTCCTCGCCGACCGGCACATGCGTCGCGTGATAAAGCAGAATGTCGGCGGCCATCAGGTTCGGATAGACATAGAGACCCGCGGAAGCATTCTCGCGGTCCTTGCCCGCCTTCTCCTTGAACTGGGTCATGCGGTTGAGCCAGCCCATCCGCGCCACGCAATTGAAGATCCAGGCAAGCTCGGCATGGCCCGACACCTGGCTCTGGTTGAACACGATGTGGCGGGTGGGATCGATGCCAGAGGCGATGAACGCCGCGGTCACCTCGCGCGTATTGCGGGCGAGCTCGTCGGGGTCCTGGAACACGGTGATGGCGTGGAGATCGACCACGCAATAGAGGCAGTCATGCTCGGCCTGCAACGCCACGAAGCGGGTGATGGCGCCGAGATAATTGCCGAGATGCAGATTGCCCGTGGGCTGCACGCCTGAGAACACGCGGGTCTTGGTCTTGGTCTTTTGCATGGCTTGCCCCTAACGCTCGCGCCTTATGGCGCGGGCTCGCCCCAGGCGCAAGCATGCTCACTCATCGGGGAAACGTCGCGGCAAATCAGCGGCCCGCCAGAATCTGGGGCAGGGACCTGAGCCTGACGGCCCCGAGCAGCTCAACCGTGGCGGCATAGATCAGAAGTCCCGCCCCGACGAGAACGGCGAGCGCCGCGCCTTGCACCAAGAGCCCCGATCCGGGCTCAAACCACGGCTCGAGCCAGGACGCCAAGCCCCACACCACCAAACCCATGAGCGCGCTCGCCGCGACGATGCCGAGCAGCGCGCGGCGGAAAGTGGCATTCAGCGTGAACTCGCCGCGGCGCTTCAGCATGATCGCCAGCAGCGCGACATTGATCCAGCCGGCGAGCGCGGTGGCGAGCGCGATGCCGATGGCGCCGATGGTGAAAAACAGCGTGACGCTCAGCACCACATTGGCGGCCATGGAGATGCCGGCCAGGATCATCGGCGTCTTGGTGTCCTCCCGCGCGAAGAAGCTCGGATGCAGCACCTTGATCAGCACATAGGCGGGAAGCCCGAGCGCGAGCGCCGACAGCATGGCGGCGGTGGCTTCAGTATCGGTGGCGGCGAAGGCGCCGCGCTGGAACAGCACGCGGATGATCGGCTCGGCGGCAATATAGAGTGCCGTGGCGGCGGGGACGGTGAGCAGCAGCGCGACTTGCAAAGCGCGGTTCTCGCTCGAGACGACCGCCTGGTGATCGCCGGAACGGAGCTTGTGACTGAGATCGGGCAGGAGCACCACGCCGATGGCGACGCCGATCACCCCCAGGGGCAGCTGGAAGATGCGGTCGGCGTAATAGAGCCACGACACCACGCGGTCCTGAAGCGTGGCGATGATGGTGCCGATCACCAAGGTGATCTGCCCCATGCCGCCGGCGAGGAGGCCCGGCGCGGCAAGCTGCATCAGCCGCTTCATTTCAGGGGTGAGGCGCGGGCGCTCGAAGGCGAGCCGCATGCCCGACCTGGCGGCGGCATATATGACGAGCAGCACCTGCAGCACGCCTGAGACGGTGACGCCCCAGGCCAGCGCGATGCCCGCCGTGCCCTTCTCGTCGATGCCTGTGGCGATCATGGCGAGCAGCACGGCGATGAGCACGACATTGAGCAGGCTGGGTGCGAAGGCGGCGATGGCGAAGCGCCCGAGCGCGTTGAGCATGCCGGTATAGAGCGCGACCAGCGCCATGCAGACGAGATAAGGGAGCGCGATGCGGGCGAGCAGCACGGCAAGGTCGAACTTCGCCGGGTCGCTCCTGAAGCCGGGCGCGAGCAGCAGCATGAGCCACGGCATGGCGATCTCGGCCAGCACCACCAGGACCACGAGCAGCATTGTGAGACCGGCCATCGCCTGTCCGGCAAAGGCGCGCGCGGCTTCCGCCCCATCGGCGTGAAAGCGCTTGGCGAAGAGGGGGATGAAGGCGGCGTCAAACGCGCCCTCCGCGAACAGGCGGCGGAACATGTTGGGCACGCGGAAGGCGACGAAGAAGGCATCGGCCGCATAGGAGGTGCCGAGCACGGCGGCGATGCCCACGTCGCGGACGAAGCCGAGCACGCGGCTGATCACCGTCATGGCGCCCACGGTGGCGAAGCCGCGATAGAGCTTCATTACGAATAATTCCTCACCCTGAGGAGGCCACGGAACGTGGCCGTCTCGAAGGGTGAGACCCCATGCTTCGAGACGCGGCCTTGCGGCCGCTCCTCAGCATGAGGTTTTTGCAAGGGGAGGCTCAAGCCGGGACGAGCGGCGCGTCCTGCCGCGCCTGAAGCGCCTTCATCAGCCGCTCGCGGATCGCCGTCTCGCGGCTCGAGCTCGTGATCTTCTTGCCGGTCAAGTCGGTCACGTAGAACACGTCGACGGCCTTCTCGCCGAAGGTGGCGATATGGGCCGAGGCGATGTCGAGATTGAGGTCGGAGATTTCGCGCGTCACGTCGTAGAGCAGGCCCGGCCGGTCGAGCCCGTTGATCTCGATCACGGTGAGCGCGTCGGACAGCGTGTTGTCGATCACCACTTGCGGCTCGACGGTGAAGGCGGCCAGCCGCGCCTTGGGCTTCTTCTTGGTGGAGACCACGTCGTCGAGCCGTGCGTCGCCGCGGAGCAGTTTCTCGATGGTCGTGGCGATCTTGCGCGCGCGGCGCTCCTCGTCCTCCTGGTCGAACTCGCGCTCAAGATGGATGGTGTCGAGCGCCATGCCGTCGCGCGTGGTCGAGATCTGCGCGCCGACGATATTGGCGCCGGCGCCGGCGCAAGCGCCCGCGACCATCGCCAGCAGCCGCGGGTAGTTCGGCGCGAGAAAGGTGATCTCGGTCACGGCACGGAAGGCGTCGGTGGCGATATGGGTCACGATCGTCTTCGACTGCGCCTCGGCGTCACGCACTAGCCTCGCATGCTCGGCGATGACGTCGAGATCGGTCCTCAGCCAATAAGACGGATAATGGCGGTCGATGAAGCGCTCGAGCTCCTGCTTCGGCCAGTCGGCGAGCCGCTCGCGCAGCGCATCCTGGGCCTGAGACACCCGCTCGCTGCGGCTCAAACTGGTGTGGCCGCCGCCAAGCAGCGGCTCGGTCTCGAAATAGAGCGTGCGCAGGAGTTGGCCTTTCCATCCAGTCCACACGCCGGGCCCCACGGCGCGGATGTCGGCCACGGTGAGCAGAAGCAAAAGTTTGAGCCGCTCGCGGCTCTGCACGATCTCGGCAAAATCGCGGATGGTCTTGGGGTCGTTCAGATCGCGGCTCTGGGCGAACAGGCTCATGGTCAGATGATGCTCGACCAGCCATGTCGCCGTCTCGGTCTCCGACGCGTTGAGGCCAAGGCGCGGCCCGAGCTCGCGGGCGATGCGCGCGCCGGCCACCGAATGGTCCTCGTCACGGCCCTTGGCGATGTCATGGAGGAGCACGGCGACATAGAGCGCGCGCCGATTGTCGATGGTGCGCACGATCTCGCTCGAGACCGGATGCTCGGCGGCGTAGCGGCCACGCTCGATGCCGGAGAGATAGCCGATGGTACGGATCAGATGCTCGTCGACGGTGAAGTGGTGATACATGTTGAACTGCATCATCGACACCACGCGGCCGTAATCCGGGATGAAGCGGCCGAGCACGCCAGCCTCGTTCATGTGGCGGAGCGCGCCTTCGGGATCGCGCGCGTCGGTGAGAAGGCGCATGAACAGGCGGTTGGCGGTGGGGCTGGCGCGCAGATCGTCGTCGATCAGGCGGAAGTTCGAGCGCACCTGGCGCAACACCTCGGGCGAGAACGAGGCCTGATGCTCGTCGGCGATCACGAACAGGCGGATAAAGTTCACCGGATCCTTGGCGAAGGCATCCTTGTCCACCGCATAGACGCGCCCGTTTTCGATGCGGAAATCGGAGGTGCGCCTTAGCTTGGCGCGCTTGCGCCAGCCGAACGGCGCGAGCAACGTGCCGAGAGAGGGCAGCGATTTCAGTTGCTTCATCTCCAGCGCCGAGCAGACGATCCGGGTCAGCTCGCCGACCTCCTTGGTGACCAGGAAATAATGCTTCATGAAGCGCTCGACCGCGCTCAAGCCCGCATGGCCACGATAGCCGAGCCGCTCGGCCATCACCTGCTGCACGTCGAAGCTCAACCGTTCCTCGGCGCGGCCGGTCAGGAAATGCAGATGGCAGCGCACCGACCAGAGATAACTCTCGCAGCGGCGGAAACTCCGATATTCGTGGGACGTGAACACGCCGGCCTCGACGAACTCTTCTTCCGCCTTGTCGGGATAGAGATGCTTGGCCAGCCAATGCAACGTGTGCAAATCGCGCAAGCCGCCTTTGCCGTCCTTGACGTTGGGCTCGACGAGATAGCGCGAGGTGCCGGCGTGGGCATGACGCGCGTTCTGCTCGGCGAGCTTCGCCTCGATGAACGGCCGCGCGTTGCCCATCAGCACCTCGCTACGGAAGCGCTGCTGGAAGTCGACGAACAGCGCCGCATCGCCGAGGATCAGCCGCGCGTCGAGCAGCGCGGTGCGGATGGTCATGTCGGAATGGCCAAGGCGCACGCATTGGGAGATGGTGCGGGTGGCGTGGCCGACTTTGAAGCCGAGATCCCACAGGAGATAGAGAATGTATTCGGCGACGCTCTCGCCCCATGCGGTCTGCTTGTAGGGCAGCAGGAACAGGAGATCGATGTCGGAGCTTGGCGCCAGCAGCCCGCGGCCGTAGCCGCCTTGGGCCACGATGGCCATGCGCTCGGCGGCCGACGGGTTCTTCGACGGATAGATTTGGGTGGTGGTGAAGTCGTAGGCGAGCCGGATCAGCGCGTCCTGGAAGGCTGAGAGATGCTCGGCGCAGGCCCTGCCGTCGCCGTCCTCTTCGAGCTGCTCCCTGGCGGCGGTCCGCGCCTCGTCGACCAACGGCCGCAGGCGTTCGACCAGCGCAGCCCGCAGCGCCGAATCCTGGCCAGCATGCGCGCGGGCAAGCTCCGCCGCCTCGTGGCGCAGGAGGTCGAGGCCGAAATAGGGCGCTTTTTTCGGTGCAGACTGGTCCATGGCAACGCTATCAAGAGCTTAGCACATGGCCTCTTTAACTTTGGTCCGCAAGCAAAGCTTTGAGCCGGTAGAGGGCTTCCAGCGCCTCCTTCGGGGTCATGGCATCGGGGCTCAGCGCCGCGAGCGCCTCCTCGACCCGTGAGGCATGGTCCGGCTTCGGTTCGGCCGCGCCCTTCGCCGCGCTGAACAGCGGCAGATCGGAGGCCAAGTCGGCGGGCTTCGGACGCCCGTCCGCTTTCTCCAGCGCGCTCAACACTTCGCCGGCGCGGGTCAGCACCGGTCCAGGCAAGCCTGCAAGCTTCGCCACGTGAATGCCGTAAGAGCGGTCGGCCGCGCCCTGCACCACGCGATAGAGGAACACGATCTCGTCGCGCCATTCCTTGACCTCGACCGTGGCGTTGGCGGCATGCGCGAGCTTGTCGGCGAGCGCCGTCAGCTCATGATAATGCGTGGCGAACAGCACGCGCGAGCGGTTCACCTCGTGCAGATATTCGAGCGTGGCCCAAGCAATCGACAGCCCATCGAAGGTCGCGGTGCCACGGCCGATCTCGTCGAGCACCACGAAGGAGCGCGGCGTCGCCTGATTGAGGATCGAGGCGGTCTCGACCATCTCCACCATGAAGGTCGAGCGGCCGCGTGCGAGGTCGTCGGCGGCGCCCACGCGGCTGAACAGCCGGTCCACCACGCCGATATGGGCGCTTCGCGCCGGAACGAATGATCCAGATTGCGCCAGCACCACGATCAGAGCGTTCTGGCGGAGGAAGGTCGATTTGCCGGCCATATTTGGGCCGGTGACCACCAGGATGCGCGGGCCCTCCGCTTGGTCGTCGCCAATCCGGCAATCGTTGCCGACGAAGCTCACGCCATCGCCCCGCCGCAAATTCTGCTCGACCATGGGGTGACGCCCTTCCTCGACGGCGAAGATCAGGCTCTCGTCGATCCTGGGGCGCACATAGTTTTGCTCGATGGCGAGCTCGGCGAGGCCAGCAAAGTGGTCGAGCTCGGCAAGCGCGGCGCTCGCTTCCGCAAGCGCGTTCTGCTCGAACAAGACCTGCCGGCTGAGCTGCGCGAAGATGTCGAGCTCGATGGCGAGCGCGCGGTCGGCGGCCGAGGTGATGCGCGCCTCTAGCTCACCAAGCTCAGGCGTCGAGAAACGCATGACATTGGCAAGCGTCTGGCGGTGGATGAAGGTCTCGACATGCGGCGGCTTGCTTAAGACCCCCGCATTTGTCGCCGTGACCTCGACGAAATAACCAAGCACGTTGTTGTGGCGCACTTTCAGCGATTTGATGCCGGTGGCGTCGGCATAGGTCGCTTGCAGTCCGGCGATGACCTGGCGGCTGCCGTCGCGCAAGTGGCGCTGCTCGTCGAGATCGCCGTTCGCGCCCTGGCGGATGAAGCCGCCGTCGCGGGCGTTGACGGGGAGGCTTTCGGCGAGCGCCGCCGACAGGGATTGCTCGACTGACGCGGGCGCGCCGTTCAGGCGCTCGACGACAATTGTAAGCACCGTCGGCAGCCCGAGCGCCCCGCCGGCGCGGGCGAGATGGGCGGCAAGGGCATGGGCGGAAAGGATGGCATCGCGCACGGCGCCGAGATCGCGCGGGCTGCCGCGGCCAAGCGCCAGACGGGCTAGAGCGCGGGCGAGATCGGGCGCTTGTTTCAAGTCCTCCCTGAGCGTCGAACGCAGGCGCGGCTCCTCGGCGAGATAAGACACGGCGTCGAGCTGGGCGTTCACCACGGCCACGTCGGTCAGCGGACTGGCGATGCGGCTTGCTAGTTCGCGCGCGCCGGCAGGGGTGACGGTGCGGTCGATCGTGGCCAACAGGCTGCCGGCGCGAGAGCCCTGGTTCGAGCGGGCAAGCTCCAGATTCATGCGCGTGGCGGCGTCGATGATCAGCAGGCTTCCGGCGCTTTCCTTGCGCGGGGGTCGGAGCAGCGGCGCCTTGCCGACCTGGGTGATCTCCACATAAGTGAGCAGCCCGCCAAGCGCCGCCAATTCGGGCTTGGTGAACTCGCCGAACGCATCGAGCGCGGTGACGCCGAGCCGGCTTTTCAAGGCGCGTTCGCCGCGCTGGGAATCGAAATGGGCACGCGGCGTTGGCGTCAGCGCCGCACCCGCCTCCTCGATCAGGCGGCGAAGCTCGGCCTCTCCCGCCAAATCGTCGCCGACCAGAACCTCGCCCGGTTTCAGCCGGGCAAGCTCTCCTGAGAGATCGCTCCATTTGGAAGAGGCCGCGATCAGATCGCCGGTCGAGATGTCGAGAGAGGCGAGCGCGTAATCCGCCTCACCGTCCTTCGGCGCGCCGCGGAACAAAGCTGTGAGGAAATTATGCGAGCGCGCGTCGAGCAGCGTCTCTTCGGTCAGCGTGCCGGGCGTCACCAACCGCACCACGTCGCGCCGCACCACGGCCTTGGGCCCACGTTTCTTGGCTTCGGCCGGGTCCTCGATCTGCTCGCACACCGCGACGCGATGGCCCTGCGCGATCAGTCGCTGGAGATAGTCGTCGGCGGCATGCACCGGCACGCCGCACATGGGGATGTCGAGGCCCTGATGCTTGCCGCGCTTGGTCAGCGCGGTGCCGAGCGCACGCGAGGCTACTTCCGCATCGTCGAAGAACAGCTCGTAGAAATCGCCCATGCGGTAGAACAGGAGGCAATCGGCAT
>JBBDYM010000020.1:0-37979 GCA_040901485.1 Methyloceanibacter sp. | reverse complement strand
GCGCGCGGCGGTTCGGCTCCTGCCGCTCCATCAATTGGCGCTCGACCACCATCTGCGTGGCGATGCCGGCATGGTCGGTGCCCGGTTGCCACAGCACGTCGCGCCCGCGCATGCGCTCGAAGCGCACCAGCACGTCTTGCAGCGTATTGTTGAGTGCATGCCCCATATGGAGCGAGCCGGTGACGTTGGGCGGCGGGATGACGATGGCGAAGGGCCTCGCCCCGGCGCGATCGGGACGCCCGGCGGCGAACGCGTCGGCGCTCTCCCAACTGCGATAGATTTCGCCTTCGATGTTTTGAGGCTGATAGGTCTTGTCGAGCATGGACGCGGGAAATTGGCGTGAACGGATGCCCGCGCGTCCTACGCGCTTGCCTTTTGCGCTGTCAACCTAAGAGCGCCTCAGTCGCGTTGGAACCGCGCCGGGTCGTTCTCAATCTCGTCCTTGAGCACCGCGGTCACCACGCGCGACATGTTCTCGTCGAGCCATTGGCGGAGCATCGGACGAAGCATGTCCTTGACGCTGTCCTCGAGCGTCTTGGGATCGTCCTCGTGCGCCGCACCCGATCCATTGGAGCGGGCGGCTTGAACGGGTTCGGGCCTAGGCTCAGAGGGCACACTCCATGAGGCCTGCTCGGCCGCCCAAGTATCCTCGATCTCGGCTTCCGGGTCCTCGGCGAAAACGGTCTCCTCCTCGAAGACCTCCATCTCCAACTCGGTCAGCACGAATTCGGACTCTGGCGCCGTCTCGAGCTCGGGGACTGGTTCCGGCTCCGGGACAGGTTCGGGCTCCGGGATCGGTTCGGGCTCCGGAATCGGCTCGGGCTCCGGGATAGGCTCGGGTTCCGGGAAAGGTTCCGGTTCCGGCATAGGCTCGGGTTGAGCTTGCATTTGAGGCTCGAACTGGCTTGAAGCCGGTTGATCAAGCTCGCTCAACGAGGTCGGCACTTGACCGGCGCGCAAGGCGGCAATGGCCCTTTCCAGCGCGGATGCGGCCTCCTCACTCGCCGAACGGGTCGCTTGTTGTGGCGCCTCCATCATCGGAGGGGCCGGTGGCGCCGGGGGAGCCGGTGCAAACGCTTCGGGTGGCGCTTCAGTCTCAAGCGCCACGATTTCCATATCCAGAATTTCCAGATCCGGCTCAGGCTCGAATTCGAGACTTGGCGCCGACTCCGTCTCGAGGCTAAGCGGCGCCTCGTCCGCCATAACCTGCGGCTCTTCCTCCACGAACTCCAAGCCGCCAAGCTCGGCGGTCAGATCGAGGATCTCCTCCTCTTCGACCACCACGGACACCGGCGTCGGCGCGCCGCCGCTCAAGACGCGCGCAATGTCGGTTATGATCTGGGTGTCGGCTTCGCCTTCCGCCTCCTCCACAGTCTCCACGGGCCGTGGGCTCTTAGGTGCGGTCCGCTGTTCCGCCGCGCTCGGCTCGTCCTCCGAGATAATCCGACGTATGGAGGCAAGTATCTCCTCCATGGTCGGCTCAGGAGCGCGCTCAGTGCTGCTCATGACTTAACCCCTTGCCGCCACTAACAAAACCACCGCAAACTACCCGGCGGTCAGACACCAGGGACGCGTGTAGCCGCCTAACTTAACACACCGTTAACGCTCAAGTCTCGATTTGGTTGGCCGGGCCCGGTCCATGGTTAACGCCCGGGGCTCGCCCGCTCACTCGTCGGGAGCCGGCGGCGCTGGCGGGCGCAGGCCCAGCCACTTGTTCTTGACGATATCATAGTGCTCGATCGGGTCGTAATAAGGCACCGATAGGCCAAGAGTTTGCGCGTCCATCCGGCCGATGGCCGCGTTCAGGGAATATTCGGCGACGACCCGGTCTCTGAGCGCCGAGACGAGGCCGATCTGCGAGTTCAACAACTCCCGCTGGGCATCGAGCACGTCGAGCGTGGTGCGCTGGCCGACCTTCTCCTCCTCGCGCACGCCGGTGAGCGCGATCTTGTTGGCGCCGACGGCAGCTTCGGCGGAGGAAATGGCCGGTCCCGAGGACTGCAAGATGCCCCAATTGGCGATGACGTCGGCATGCACGCGGAGCCGCGCGTCCTCGACCTGCTTCTTCAGCTGGTTGTTGGTCTCCTTGGCCTGGCGCACCCGGGCCGAGACGCCGCCGCCCTGATAGAAGGGCACATTGACCCGCCCCGTGACCGTCGTGGTCTCGAGCTCGGCAAGAGATTGGCTCTGGTCGAAGCGCTTCTCGTATTGCGCCTCGAGGGTGACCGAAGGCAGCAGCTCGCCCATGATCTGCTCGACGGCATAGAGCGAGGCCTCTTCCTGATAGACGGAGGCGAGCACGATGGGATTTTCCCCGTCGCCCAGCGTCATGGCCTCGTCCAGCGTTCTCGGTAAAAGATGCCGGATCGAAGGTGGCGTCACCAAATTCTCCGGGGGATGGCCGACGATCTGCTCGTAGGCGGCGCGGCTCGTCTTCAGATTGGCCTGCGCCCCGGCGAGCGTGGCGAGTGCCTCGGAGCGGCGGGCCTCGGCTTGCGCCACATCGGTGCGCGTCACCTCGCCGACATCGAAGCGGTCGCGGGTCGCCTTGAGCTGTTCGCTGAGCACGCTGACATCGTTCTCGCGCAGGCGGACGACGGCCTGGTCGCGCACGACATTGACATAGGCCGTGGCGGCGTCGAGCAGGATGGTCTGCTCGACGATGCGCAAGCTCTCGCGCGCCGACTGCACGGTCGACTTGGCTTCGCGGATGGCATTGAGATTCTGGAAGCCTTCGAACAGGGGCTGCGACAGCTGGACGGCATAGCCGTGCGGATGGGTGGTGCCGTCGGTGGTGATCCCGGCCGGGCCGAAATCGAAATCGTCAACTCCCCCGGTGCTCCGTCTGCCGGTGGCCCTTTCGCTGTTCTGCTTGACGTAGTTCCAGTCGGCGGTGCCGCTTATGAAGGGCCTGAGGCCCGACTTGGCGACCGACACCTCCTCGTCGATGGCCCTCAGCCTCGCCCGCTCGGCATTGAGGATGGGATTGATCAGGTAGGCGGCGGACAAAGCTTCCTGGAGCGTCTCGGCGGCTGCCGGACGGCCAAAGGAAGCAACCGCGAGGAGGGTCACGAAGAGCGCAGCCCCGCCTCCCAGCCGCCATGACATTATCGCGCAGGACGACCTGTCGCGTTTGTCGACGACCTCGAGCACTCGCACTCCCCCGCAGTCAGTGGGGCCACACCGCCTCCACTGCGGCAAGAATCACCTGTGCAGCTTAAGCAGGGACGGCAAAAACTCAAAGCACCAAGGGGTTGAGACAGGCCCCTTGGGGAAAAGACGCTAGAAGGTGAAACTGGGCTCGGGCGCGAAGCCGGGAAGCGGGCGTGCGCCGGCGTCGAAATGTGGCACGCGGCTCGCCTCTCCACTCACCTTGACGAAGAGATATGCCTTGCCCTGGCTTAGGTTAGGACCGCGCGTTAGCACGGCGGCGAGCCTGCCGCCGTCCCTGAGTTGAGAGAGCAGCGTCTCCGGCACAACCGGCACGCTGCCGTTCAGCAGGATCACGTCGTAAGGCGCACCCGTCTCGTGGCCTCCGGCCAGGGCGCCGGTAACAATCTCCACATTGGCGATTTCCAGCCCGCGCAAGGTCGCCCGCGCGGCGGAGGCCAGCTCGGGCTCTGGCTCGAGCCCGGTCACGAAACGGCCGAGACGCGCGAGCACCGCCGTCGAATAGCCGGTGGCGCAGCCGACATCGAGGATCTTGTCCTTGGGCCCGATCATGGCGAGCTGGACGAGGCGCGCCAGCACCATGGGCGCCAGGAGGAAGCGCGCCGGCGCGCCGTCGATGGCGGGAAAGACCTGGATCGCATCGTCCATGTAAGCGAGCCCGCGTAGAGCGGGCGGCACGAAACGCTCGCGCGGTAGCGTGCGCATGGCGGACAGCACGCCAGGATCGTTCACCTCGTTCGGGCGGAGTTGCGACTCCACCATTGCGTCCCGCTGGCGCTCGAAATCGGCCATCGCTCCCTTCTCTTCCCCTCGCTACGCGCTGGA
The DNA here is from genome assembly GCA_040901485.1 of Methyloceanibacter sp. Taxonomy (GTDB): domain Bacteria; phylum Pseudomonadota; class Alphaproteobacteria; order Rhizobiales; family Methyloligellaceae; genus Methyloceanibacter. The sequence continues at coordinate 33,983 of JBBDYM010000020.1, read as the reverse complement.
TAGGCGTACCGGTTTCCCGCGCACCTCTCAACGAAGCTTTGAGTGGTTTCGCCTAACGTATTGACATAAGAGGGGGTGGATCACCTAGTTAAGCACATTGGCCACGTGGCGGAGTGGTTACGCAGCGGACTGCAAATCCGTGCACCCCGGTTCGATTCCGGGCGTGGCCTCCAATATCCCTCAAGCGACAAGACTGTCTCAGTCCGCCTTCTGCTTCGAGGCGGGGATGTCTTCCGCGTCGCCGCGCTTCTTGTGCCACCACACGGTGAGCTGACGCCGCCAGCGGCGCACGATGGGCAGATCGACCGAAAGCACCAGCAGCCCAAGCGGGATCATCCAGAAGCCGAGCACCGGCAGGAAGCCGAGTAGCCCGAGCGCGACCAAGATGATGCCGAGCCCAATGCGGATCGGCTTCGACTTGGGCAGGTGCCAGTGGCGATCGAAGATTTTGACCTTGGCCATCGGAGCGCTTGAGGGTTGCGGCAGGTCCACCCCACTTAAGGATTAGGGGCGGGCCACGCAACCAATGATCCCCGCGCAAAGCCCTGGAAAGCCCGCCGCCCATTTGCTATCTACGGTTCAGGCGCTGTTCGCTTTAAGAGCACGCCCTGATCCCCGGTAGCTCAGCTGGTAGAGCAAGCGGCTGTTAACCGCTGGGTCGCTGGTTCGAATCCGGCCCGGGGAGCCAGTTTTTCTATGCGCGTTCGCTGTCCCGGAGAAAGCATGTCGCCTATCTCCGCGCGCTAAGTCGACGGCGAAAGCGAAGCCCTAGTCGATGCAGTAATTATATTTGCGGCGCCAGTGGTCCTGACCACTGATCACCCATTGCCGGTGATAGTAGCGGCAGTTCCCCGTAATGGCGGCCGCGCCGTAGCCCAAGCCCGAGCCGACCCAGAGCCAGCGGCCCGCCGGATAATAACGGTAGTGATGGTTGCCCTTCTTCACGTAATAGCGGCCATCCTTGACGTAGCGCTTCGCCTCGGCAGGCGTGGACACGCTCACCGTCGCGGAGAAAATAAATAGAGCGCCGATGCAGGCGACGATTGCTGTCATCAGTTTCATGCTTGGTCCCTCCCCTTGCATGCGAGCCTTCAGTTTATCGTGTTGCAGGGCAGAATAAAGCCCCGAGAGACATTTAAGCCGGTACCGCTTCCACGACGCAGATCGGGCGTTCGGTCGGCACGATGCGGCTGAGGCGCAAGCCCGCCGAGGCGAACAGGTCGCGGAACTCCTCTTCGGTCCGTTCCTTGCCGCCGACCGTCATCACCAGCATCTCGATGTCGAGCATCTTGGCGGGGCTCGGACCGGAATCGCCGCTCACCACCATGTCGCACACCAGCACGCGCCCGTCGGCGGGCAGCGCGTCGCGCATCAGGCGCAAAATGGTGCGGCATTGCTCGTCGCCCCAATCGTGGATGATGTGCTTCATGATGAAGGCGTCGCAACCTTGCGGCACGCGCTCGAAGAAGCTTCCCGCTTCGATCTCGACGCGCCCTTCGCAGCCGGTGAACCGGTCCTTGGGCACGCCGGCGACGATCTCGGCGCGGTCGAACAGCACGCCCTGCATCTCCGGGTATCGGCGGAGGATCGCGGCGAGCAGCGCGCCGTGCCCGCCGCCGACATCGGCGAGCCGTACGATGCCGCTGAAATCGTAAGCGTCGGTGATGGCGCGCCCGGCCATGGTTGAGCCGCTGGTCATCGCCGCCTGGAACGTCGCCAATTGATCGGGATGATCGGCGAGAACATCGAACACGTGCTTGCCGTAAGCCTTGGTGATGCCATCGCCGCCGTCGCGCAGGATGTCGGTGAAATGCTCGTAGGCGCGCGTGGTCCATTGGTCGCCGAACATCATGGCGAAGTAGCGCAGTGTGCCGGGTGCATCGCTCTTGAGCAGCTCGCCGGCCTGCGTCAGCGCGAAGTGGCGCGGCGGCGCCTCCTTGAACACGCCCATGCTCGCCAGCAGGCGCATGACGCGATAGAGCGAGGGCGCATGCGCGCCGGTCTTGGCGGCGATCGCCTCGATCGCTTGCGGCGTGGCGTCCATATGATCGGCGACACCGAGCCGCGCCACGCCCGACAGCGCATAGGTGAGCTGCTTGCCGAACAGAAGCTGGCTGAGAAGGAGCTGCGCCTCCGAGGGGCGCGCCGATGGCTTATCCGTCATGCGCCGAACCTTGCCCGGAATCCGGCATCAGCGCAAAGCGGATATGCGGTGTTAGGCCGGGAGGAATTTCAGCGCCACGCCGTTGATGCAATAGCGCAAGCCCGTGGGTTTCGGCCCGTCGTCGAACACGTGCCCGAGATGGCCACCGCAACGCCGGCAATGCACCTCCACGCGGACCATGCCGTAGGCATAGTCCTTGCCGGTGCCGACCGCGCCCTCGATGGGGGCGTAGAAGCTCGGCCAGCCGGTGCCGCTTTCGAACTTGGTCTTGGAGGCGAAGAGCGGCAGGTCGCAGCCGGCGCAGATGAAAGTGCCATCCCGCTTCTCGTCGTTCAGCTTGCTGGTGAAGGCGCGCTCGGTGGCTTCCTCGCGCAGCACCGCGTATTGATCGGGGGTTAGCAGCTTGCGCCATTCCTCCGGTGACTTGACGATCTCGAACTCGCCCTTGGCGCCTGTCGCCCGGGCGTTTCCCCATCGCAAGGCGCCAAGCCCGACGGAAGCGGTTGCCGCCAAGGCCACGGCGCCCAAAGCAATATCGCGTCGCGTAAACATGATCTCTCCTCGCAAATCCTGACAGGAATGTAGGCATTCCGGGCGCGGCGGCAATTCAACTTATGCGCACGGCCGTTCACGACCTTGTTGACCGCTAGCCGCGCGAGGTGACTTGCGTCGCCGGGATGACGATCTCGCAGCGCACCCCCTTCGGCGGAAATGACAGCCGCACATTGCCTTCCAAGGCCTTGCCGACCACGGTCTCGATCATGGCCCGGCCGAACCCCGACCGCTCGGGCGGGCTCACCGGCGGCCCTCCTTTCTCCTGCCAGGTAAGCTTCAGCTTGGAAGCCTCCTCGCAGAACTGCCAGTCGATGCGGACCTGGCCGCCAGGATCGGAGAGCGAGCCATATTTCTGCGCGTTGGTGGCAAGCTCGTGCAGCGCGAGGCCGAGATTCTGCACGGCCTCCGGCTTGAGCATGACATCCTCGCCCTCGATGGCGATGCCGTCGCCGATGCGGTCGGCATGCGCCCCCAATTGCTGCTCGACCAGCGTGCGCAGAGAGGCGCCGTGCCAATTGTCGGCGATGAGGAGATCGTGGGAGCGGCCGATGGCGACCAGCCGCGCGCTGAAGTGCTCGAGAAAGTCGTCCACCGAGCGCGTGCGCGAAGCGGTCTGCCTGGCGATGGCATGGATCACCGCAAGCAGATTCTTGGAGCGATGGGTCAGCTCCCGGAGCAGCAAACGAAGCTGGTCCTCGTTGGCCTTTCGCTCGCTGACGTCGAGAGGTCTCAAGAGCGTGCGCGCATCGAGTTGCCGGCGCGCTTCCACCAACTCCTCCAGCGTGCGCGCATGAGCGGCGATCTCGTCCTGCAGGCGGTTATCCGTGCCCATGCATTGTTAAACCGCGCCAAAGGCCGATTGTTCTGGCCGCGGCGTCAGGTTTTTCGCGGGTTAATTTGTGGTGGAACCAATCCTCACCACTCGCGTTGATTTGGCGTTCGAGGGCTCGCGCACATCACTCCCGCCCCTCCCCTAGCGGCACTCGAACCAAACGCCCGTAGCCGTCCTCCCCCGGCTGCGGGCGTTTTTTTCATGGCCTATCCGAATGCCTGAAGAGACCTAGAGGATGGCGGCGATGAGGGTGACGAGAAAGATCACAAGGAAAATGAAGAACAGAATGCGCGCCACGCCGGCAGCGGCCGAAGCAACCCCGCCAAAACCGAATACGGCCGCCACCAAAGCGATGACGGCAAAGATGAGTGCCCAAGTCAGCAGCATGCTGCGTTCCTAAGTTTTGCCTGTCCGCCGGTTGGGGCAAGGCCCCTCCCACGCGGCTCAAACGTTCCATGGACCAATTCGTTGCAACTTAGCGACAGCTTCAGAAACGCGCCACGGCATCGAGCAGGTCTTTGCCGGTGAATGGTTTCCGCACAAGCGGCACCCCCCGATGAGCGGCCGGAAGCTGCTCAAGACCATAGCCGCTGACAAAGGCGAAGGGAATCGCCTTCGCCTTCAGCGCGTCGGCGATGCAGCCGACCGGCTCGCCGGCAAGATGGGCGTCGAGTAGCGCGCCACGCATCTCCTCATGCGCGATCGCGTTCATCGCCTCCGTGACCGTACTGACCGGTCCGATGACGGCGATGCCGGCCTGCTCCAGCACGCTGGCGATATCGAGGGCGATGAGAAACTCATCTTCCACCACGAGGATGCGTGACGCCGCCATGGTTTTTCAACCTATTGAATTCATGGAGACTTAAGCAACGCTCCGGGCAAGGTTCCAGGTCATGAGCGGAACAAGACTTCGCCGCACGCGTTTTCCGCCCACAACCTGCATCACAAGCAGGACTCTAAGCGAATCCGTGAACAAGCCAAGACCCCCGCGTGACAGGGGAGGTCCACAAGAGGAGTAAGCAGTCCATGAATTGGGATCGAATCGAAGGCAATTGGAAACAGTTCAGCGGCAAGGTGCAGCAGCAGTGGGGCAAGCTCACTGAAGACGACCTCAAGGTGGTGGAAGGCCGTCGCGTCGAGCTGGTCGGCAAGATCCAGGAGAGATACGGCATCGCCAAAGACGAGGCGGAGCGCCAGGTCGACAGCTGGATCAGCAATATGTAATCAGACTAAAGTCCGCCGCGGGGTTGGGCCGCGGCGGACTGAATTCTGTTGCCGCTCGGAAAAATTTAGCGCCTCGGAGCCCGATCTGAGGCATTCTAGCCCACGCGTGGGCCTGGCCGGCTTGGCCGGTCCGCATTGGCTTCATGGGGGCAAACAATGCTGACCACAATTCTCGTCATCGTTCTGATCTTGATCCTGCTCGGCGCATTCCCGGCTTGGCCGCATAGCCGCGGCTGGGGCTACGGACCGTCCGGCGTGGTCGGACTGATCCTGATCATCCTTCTCATCCTGCTGCTGCTCGGCAAGATTTAGCGCGACGCCTAGGCGCTCACTGACGGCCGGTCGCGCAGACGCGCGCGGCGCTCGAAAAACAGCGCTTGGCTCACGATCGCCTTCACCGTGTCGGGCTGATACGGCTTGGTAATGAGGAAAGCGGGCTCGGGCCGCTCGCCGGTCAAGAGCCGGTCGGGATAGGCGGTGATGAAGATCACCGGCACTTCGATCGAGCCGAGCATCTCGTTGACCGCGTCGAGTCCTGAGCTGCCGTCGGCGAGCTGAATGTCGGCCAGCACCAGGCCCGGCACCTGCTTGCGCACGGCCTTGACCGCCTCGTCATGGGTGCGCGCGGTGGCGGTGACGCGGTGGCCGAGTCCTTCGACAATACTTTCGAGGTCCATGGCGATCATCGGCTCGTCCTCGATGATCAGCACGTCGGTCGCCACTTGCGCGGCAATCTCGCGCCCCGCCGTGTCGATCAACGCGTCCAGATCGCTGACATCGACGTTGAGGATGGTTGCCGCGTCGCTTTGGGAAAATCCTTCCACCGAGCACAGCAGAAAGGCTTGCCGCGGCATCGGCGTGATCGATTCAAGCTTGCGGTCGATCGCCAAGGGCTGACCGTTCGCCGCTTCGGGCTTCAGATTGAGATCAACCGAGTTCCACAGATTGAGAAAGGTCCGGTACAGCGCCACACGCGGATCGAGGCTCGCATCGATCAGCGAGGGATCCTCGATCAAGGTTTCGAGTGTCGCCGCCACATAGGCGTCGCCCGCTCCTTGCGTGCCGGAAAGGGCGCGCGCGAAGCGGCGCAGATAAGGAAGATGAGGCGCGATCGCTGTCGTCATCGGCATCACATCATCGCTTTCGTTGGTGAGCCCGGTGGACCCCATATTCTCACAAACCGGGAGGAAGGGTGCGATTCAAATTCGCATGCATGTCAGCTTGAATAAACGCGGAAGCAGGTCAGGAGGTTCCCGGAAGATGGAACTATTTGACCTCTTAGGCGTTTTTGGACCCTGAGGCTGGAGAGAATCCGCTATGTTCAGCGTTATCGTAGAAGGCGGATAGGGCACGACCGTGGACAGCAGCGCAGACAAAAAGGACCGCCGGCCAAAAATGCCAGGCGCAAGCAAGAAAATGGACCAAGCAGCTCAAAGCGGCGCCCGCAAGTCGTCAGGTGGAGCACCGCCAGGAACGGAGAGGGACGAAGGACTGTCCCCTACCCTGCAAGCTCATATCGGCCGCCATGTGCGTGCGGCCTTCGACGAGGTCGCGCGAGAACCTATTCCGGAGCATCTCCTGCGGCTTCTTAAAGACCTCGAGCGAAGCGGAGACGAATAACTTGCCACGCAAGGTATCTGCCAGCCTGCGGGAGTCGCTCGTGGGCGAGATGGGTAATCTTCGGGCGTTCGCGGTGTCGCTCTGCGGCGATCGGGAGCGCGCGGACGATCTCGTGCAGGAGACCTTGTTCAAGGCGTGGAACCATCTCGATTCCTTCAAGGAAGGCACCAACCTCAAGGCGTGGCTGTTCACCATCCTGCGCAACACCTATTTCTCCGAGCGGCGCAAGCGGCGGCGCGAGGTGGAAGATGCCGACGGCAGCTACGCGGCACGGCTCGCCACCCAACCCGAGCAGCACGGCCATATGGACATGCAGGATTTCCGCGCGGTGCTCGTACGTCTGCCCGACGATCAGCGCGAGGCGCTGGTCCTGGTGGGCGCCGCCGGCTTCTCCTACGAGGAGGCGGCGGAAATTTCCGGCTGTGCCGTCGGCACCATCAAGAGCCGGGTCAACCGCGCGCGGAACCGCCTCGCCGGCATGCTCGGCTTGGCCGAGGCCGAGGCCGAGGCCGCCACGAAAGAAAGCCTCAGCAAGAGCGCCTGAGCTTCACCCCGTCGCAGACTGAGGCTTGCCACCCTCGCGCTTTTCCACCTTGGCAACGAGTCGGGGCCTTGGTTATAGACATCGGCCCATGGACGTCGAACAAGCCATGCTCGACCCGGCCACCGTGTTCCGCCGTCCCAAGGACGTGCTTCGGGCTGACGGCGTGTCGCCGGAAGACAAGAAGGCGATCCTTCTGCGCTGGGAGGCCGATGCCGAGGCGCTGATCCGCGCGACCGAGGAGGGCATGCCGCCCTCCGACAACCGCGGTCCGGGAGAATTGCTGCGCGAGGTGCAGGCGGCGCTGCAAACGCTCGCTAGCGACGGCCACCATCCCTAGACCCCCTTCCCTGTTGGCGAGGGAACCGGCGCGCGCCCAACGCGTTGTATTTGGCTGACCTGACGGATCCACGAAAGGACGGACCCGATGGCCGCCAAGACTCACACCGAAGGGACCGAAGGCGCGGTGCTCAACGCCACGGAAGCGCGCCAAGGGGGGCGCCCGCGCGCCATGCTCTGGGTTCTGCTCATATCGATCGCGCTCGCAGTCATTGCCGGGCTCTTGCTGGGATTGGGATGGATTTCGCTTCCCTCATAAGCCGCACCCCTTGATCGGCACGCCCCGAGAGCAAATCTACGCTTAGGATTTGCGATCGAGAGGCGAGACATGACCGACAAGACCCCCAAACACTCCGGCAGCCAGACCGCGTCTGACTCCGGCACCAGCGAAACCAAGGCAGCGAAGGAATGGGAGGCGTTCCAGCGCGACCTCGACACGCTCGGCCGCCAGCTCGCCGAGCTCGGCTCCCATGGCGCGGCCCTAGGCGAGCATTTCCTGGACAGCCTTCAGGCCCGCTTCAAGGACGTGCAGGCCCAAGCCACCACCTATAGGCAGGCGACCGAGGAACAGATCGAGCGCACGCGGCAAGCGGCCGAAGGTACGTTCAAGGATGCGCGCACCCATTCCACCGAGGCGGCGAAAGACGCCGCGCGGGAGATCTGGGAAAAGGCACAGCCGCTGCGCGAGGGAGCCAAGGACGTGGGCGAAGGACTTGCGCGCGCCTGGGGCGAGCTTCGCACCTCTTTCGGCAAGGCGGCTCAGCGCCTGGCGACGGAGTCCGAGGCTTCGTCCACCACCGACGCCACGCCGTCAGCCACCGAAGACCGCCGCGAGACGACTTAGCGGCTAAGAGACAGCGTGGGCAGGGGCGCGGGTTTCTTCGTGCGCGGGTTGCATCAGTTCGGCGCGGACAAGACCGCGCACCGAATTGCCGAGATAGATGCGGTCGGCGCGCAGCAGATCGGCGGGCGTCAGCACCGCTTCGCTTGCCGCGGCGCGCGGCAGATCGAGCAGCTCCTCGCGCAACGTGCCGGGCAGCAGACCTGAGGCCAGCGCCGGCGTGAACAACCGCCCGTCAAGCTCGAGGAAGAGATTGGTGCGGGTGCCTTCGGTCAGTTCGCCCTTCTTGTTGAGGAAGATCACCTCGTCGCAGCCGGTCGCCGCCTTCTGCCGCTCCATCTCGCGGTCGAAGAACTGACGCCGCGTGGTCTTGTGGTAGAACAGCGGGTCCTTCTCGTCGAGGCGCTGGTCCGAGATCACGAAGCGCCAGACCGTGTCGCGCGTCGGCAGCTCGATCGGCGTCGAGGTCACGGTGATGGCGCCATCCTCGGCCAGCAGCAGCCGCACCAAGGCGACCGGCGCCTGAACCCGCGCGGCCTCTTGGTCGAGCGCGGCGAGCACCGCCTCGCGCGCGAAGGGATAGCCGAAATGGGCGGCTGACGATTGCAGCCGCGCCAGATGCCGCTCGAGCAGATGGAAGCCTTTGTCCCGCTCGAAACGCAAAGTCTCGATCAGCTCGAACGGCGCATCGACCCGCGTGAGGAACTGCGCCTTCAACAGGCATTCCTCGAATTCCGACTCTTCCTTGGAGTCGGCGACGATGCCGCCGCCGATGCCCATCTCGCCGCTCGCGCCGTCCAGCACCACGGTACGGATCGCCACGTTGAACTGCAGATCGCCCGACGGCGCGATATGGCCGATGGCGCCGGTATAGACGCCGCGCGCGCCGGTCTCCAACTCGCGGATGATCTCCATGGCGCGGACCTTGGGCGCGCCGGTGACCGAGCCGCAAGGGAACAGCGCGCGCAGCACGTCCTTGAGCTCCATGTCCGAGCGAAGCTCCGCGGAAATGCTGGAGGTCATCTGATGCACGCTGCGATAGGTCTCCACCGTGAACAGGTCGGTGACCTCGACCGAGCCGATCCTGGCCACGCGGCCGAGATCGTTGCGCAAGAGATCGACGATCATCAAATTCTCGGCGCGCTGCTTCTCGTCCATGGCGAGCCAGGTCTTGATGCGGGCATCCTCGCGCGGCGTGCGGCCCCGCGGCGCCGTGCCCTTCATCGGGCGCGTGGACATATGCTTGCCCTCGCGGCGTAAGAACAATTCGGGCGACAGCGACAGCACGGAGAGCTCCGGCGTCGAGATCAGCGCGCCATAAGCGACGCGCTGCTTGCGCCTGAGCGCGGCGTAGAGCGCGACCGGATTGCCCTCGAAGGCGAAGCGATATTTCACCGTGAGATTGATCTGATAGACGTCGCCGGCGGCGATGTAATCTTGCACCGCGTTGAATGCCTTGCGGTATTGCTCGCGCGTCCAGGAAAGCCTCAAGTCCGAGATCTTGGCCCGCTCCGCGCCGCCATTGGCCTCGAGCCAGGCACGCGTGCCGGCATCGTCGATCGGTAGCGGTGCGCGGAACAGCCCGATCCACAACAGCGGCACGCGCCGCTCGTCGGGAATGAGACCGCTGAGCTTCGGCTCAAGACAGTAGCCGAGTTCGTAGGAGAAGAAGCCCGCGGCGTGCAGCCCGCGCGCCAGACCCTTGGAGACGATAGCGAGCGCGGCTTCGACGTCTTCAGGATTGAGCGCGACGACCACCTGCTCAGGCGCGGTGAAGAGCAGGCTCCTTCCGTCCTGGGTCAGGCTGTCGTCGAGCAGCACATAGGGTGACGCGGTCATCTCAGCCAATACTATATACTCGTCATGCCCGGCCGAAGTGCCGGGCATCCACGAATTAAGCCACAACCAAGGACGTGGATGGCCGGAACAAGCCCGTCCAGGACGAATTTATTTGTCGGACTCGTCACCACTCATACCAAAGCGTCAGGCGACAATCAGCATCTCGCCTTTGCCGAGCACGGACATGTCGCCCATCAGGCGGCGAGCGCGGCCCCCGAGGCGAACCGGCCTGCCCGTCCCGCGGAGCCAATGCTCGAGCAGCCGGAGATAGTCGAATTCGAGCACGCCGCAATCGCCGAAAGTGGCCAAGATATCCTCGGGCTCCCTCAAGAAGATGAGGCTGCCGCGGCGCAATCCGAAGCCCGCGTGACGGCCGACGTCCCGCTTGATCAGGATGGTGCCCGCGATCATGCGCCCACCCGCATAGTCGCCGGCATTGCCGCCGACGATCACCAGGCCCCGGCGCATGCGCTCGCCGACCAGCGGCCCGGCATTGCGGCCGATGGTCAGCACGCCGCCTTTCATGCCTTGCGTTTCGCCAACGAGAACGCCGGCAGCGCACTCCCCCGCGTTGCCGCCGATGGTGAGATTGCCGCCCGCCATGCTGGCGCCGGCGAGCGCGCCGGCATTGCCCTTGACCTCGATCTTGCCGCGCTTCATGGCCGCGCCGAGATAGGCGCCGGCATTGCCGTCCACCACGATCTCGCCGTCGGTGAGGCCCCGACCGATATTGTCACAGCGTCCGTCCGTGCCCACGAAGCGGAGCTTGCTCGCGTCGTCGCCCTTGACCTTGAACACATCGCCCACTGTGAGCTTCGCGCGCGTGGTGCCGACGACGAGCGCCTCGATCTCCTTCTGCTTGAGCTTGGCAAGGCGCGCAGGGACCAGCGGCGAAAGATCGAGCCGCTGGTCGGGCTTGCCCCTGAGCTTGAAGGTCAGCGCGCTCACCCCACGATCTCCTTGAGGTGGAAGTGGTGCGGCCCGAGATTGCCGCCGTAATTGCCGGCGCTGATATGAGTCACGCCCTCGCGCGAGCCGCCTTTGGCGATGGCATGGATGCCGGCATGCATGGCCTTGTGGATGGCCTCGAAGCTGAGCCCGTCGATCACGATCTCCATCACCGCCTCCACGTCGAGCGGGAGCGCGGTGTTCACCGCCGCTTTCAGGGTCGGGCAATAGGCGTCGTTGGTCGAGGCGATCTGGCCCTTGTATTTGGAGCCGACCTTGGAGCCCGAGCGCACGATGCCGCCGGGAAACGGCGTGATCACGTCGGGAAGCTCTGCCATGGCCTTGACCGCGCGCGTGCAGGCGGTGAGCACCGATTTATGGGACTTGCCGAGCACGAGCAGATTGCCGCCGCCGATGGCCTTCTTGGTGAGGCCGGTGGTTGCCTCGCACACGAACTCGCCGTCCATCACCGGGATGCGCCAGAAGCGGCGCCCGCCAATCATCTTCGACACCTGCCAGCCGTCGCCGAAGAAACGGAGCGAGGCGCCGAGCTTGAGCTTCTTCTCGCCTTCGAGCCCGGCGAAGCAGGCGGAGCCCGGGCTGGTCAGCACGCATTGGCCGACGCGATTACGGAGCTGTGTCTGGAGCTTGTCGGCGTTCATGGTGAACAGCAGCACCGCCACGCCGGGGCGTCCGTCCAGCGTCTCCTTCGGCGGGAGGATGCGCTCGATGCCGGCTTCCGCGCCGCAGGCAATCACCGACGTGGCGAAGCCGGTCATGGTGCGTGCGGAAATCAGCGCCCATTCCAAGGTCGGCGCCGTGATGATGACCCGCGTGGCCACCATGGGAAAGGCCTCGGCGAAGGTCTCGACGATGGTGACGCCTTTGATCTTCAATTCGGGCATGGCGCAGCGACGGGCGATATTGGTGGGGTACGCCGAGCCGGAAGGATCGGCGTCATAGCCGCGCACCATTAAACAGGTGGCTTAGGCGGCGCAAGCTTTCGTGGCCGGGGAAGCGCTCAAGCCTTGGGCTTGTCGTATTTGATATAGGCGAAGCGCATGTCGTCCTTGGGACAGCCTTCGAGCGCGCCGCCGTCGAGGCCCGGCTGCCAGTGCACCACCTCCTCGATCTTCTTGGCGAGCGCGAAATCCTTGTCGGTGATGCCCTTGGCCGCGTGGTTCATCAGCCTGACCTCGACCCAGGCATAGGACGCGGTGATATCGGGATGGTGCCAGGCCGCCTCGGACAGATGGCCGACGGTGTTGATCACCATCAGCGTGCCCTTCCAGCTATTGGTCTTGTATTTTCGCCTGATCCAGCCGCCTTCTAGATACCAGTGCGGCAGCTCCTTCTTGAGCCGCGCCTCGACCTCTTCGTCGGTATAGGTACGTTCGGACGTTGCCATCGCTTCCGTCCTCTGAAAAAGTGAGACACTCCCCGCCAGCCAAGAGCATATCGAGAGGTGCCGGTCCGATCAATGGAGGCCTTTCCCGCCACATCGCCGGGCTTGCCCGAGCCTCGCATCGTCCCACCAAGCGTGACGGTCACGGCGACGGCGCGGCTGCATTTCGGCTTTCTCGATCCGAGCGGGCGGGGCGCGCGCCCCTTCGGCAGTTTCGGGCTGTCGCTCGATAGGCCGCGCACGCGGCTTACCCTTAAGCGCGCCGCCGAGCTTAAGGTCAGCGGGCCGGAGCGCGAGCGCGCCACGCATTATCTGAAGAGCATCGCGGCAGGCTGCGGCGTGTCCGACACTCATGCGCTGCAAATCGACGAATCGATCCCGCCACATGCCGGGCTCGGCTCGGGCACGCAGCTCGCGCTTGCCGTAGGTTCCGCCTTCGCTGCGCTCGAAGATCTCGCCCTTTCGCCGCAGGAGATCGCAGCGCGGCTCGGCCGCGGCGGGCGCTCCGGCATCGGCATCTTCACCTTCGAACATGGCGGCGTCGTGCTCGACAGCGGCCCCGGTGACGGCGACCTTCCCCAAATGGTCGCGCGCGTCCCCTTCCCACCGGACTGGCGGGTGATCCTGATCCTCGATCCCGAGTCACGCGGGCTCGCCGGCGAGAGCGAAACAGAAGCCTTCGACTCGATGCACGACTTTCCCGCAAGCGAGGCAGACGAGCTTCACCGGCGGATCACGCAAAGTGCTTTGCCGGCGCTCGCCGCAGGCGACTTCGCCACCTTCAGTCGGCAGGTCGGGCATTTGCAAGCCTACATGGGGGCCTACTTCGCGCCCTTGCAGGGCGGGCCTTATGTCAGCGCCGGCGTGAATGACGTGCTCGCCTGGCTCGCAAGCCAGGGCGTCACCGGGCTTGGGCAAAGCTCCTGGGGGCCGACCGGCTTCGCCTTCGTGGCTTCGGCGGAAGAAGGCGAAGTCCTGCTCGCCCGCCTGCGCGCTCGAGCCAACAGCGGACATCTCCATTTCGCCCTGGCGCAAGGGCGGAACATCGGCGCTGTGATCGAGAAAAACCCTCAGGAAATTCGCTAAATCCCGGCCATTGAGACGCTTTGCCACCTCGCCGGTTGTGCTAAAGCGGGGCATCTCAAGGCCAGCCTAGAGCGCTACCGCGATAGCGCTCTAGGTTACTTATTGAGCATGATCTTTTCGGAAAACCGGTTCCCACTTTTCCGGATCATGCCTAAGCAGGGAGACGCCACGCCTATGAGTATCCCCCGCATTCTGCACATGATCACGCCGCTCAAGCATATGAGCCCGTTCGACGTGAACATGGCGCTCGACGCAGGCTTCGACGCCGCGATCCCCTATACCAATGTCACCATCGACGACGTGAAAGGTCTGGTGCAGGACGCGATCTTCTCGCGCAGTCCCGACGGCGTGAAGCGCACCGGCATGTTCATCGCCGGCAAGCGCGCGGTCGAGGCACTCGACATGATGCAGCGCGCCAAAGAGTCGATGGTGCCGCCCTTCGAGATGTCGGTGTTCGCCGATCCGGCCGGATCCTTCACCACCGCCGCGGCCATGGTCGCCTGCGCCATGAAGGCCCTCAAGGAGAAATTCTCGACCGACCTCAAGGGAAAGAGCGTGGTGATCTATGGCGGCACCGGCGTGGTCGGTTTCGCTTCCGCGGTGATCTCGGCGCTGGAAGGCGCCAAGGTCACCCTCGTCGGCTATGACGGTCCCGAGCGCGTGCGCAAATTTGCCGAGGACATCAATTCGCGTTTCAGCATCGATGTCGGTTATGCCGACGGCTCGACCGAGCAGCAAAAGACGGATCTGGTGCGCGAGGCCGATGTGGTGTTTTCCGCCGGGCCCGCCGGACGCCAGTTGCTGTCCGCCGCACAGGTCAAGCAGGCCAAGAACCTGAAAGTGGTGACCGACGTCAACGCGGTTCCTCCCGCCGGCGTCGAAGGCGTCGAGGTGAATGACAAGTCGAAGCCCATCCCCGGCACCAACGCGGTGGCGATCGGCGCGCTGGCAGTGGGTAACGTCAAGTACAAAACCGAGGCCAGCCTGTTTAAACAGATGATCGACTCCGACAAGCCGGTCTATCTCGATTTCCGGGACGCCTACACTCTTGCCAAGAAAATCACATCCTGAGCGGGGGTCGCTGCTGATCGCGGCGGTCTCGGGACGGGCGCTGGCGCGCGCCGCGCGGCGCGCCGGGCTCACGCCGCTGGTCGCCGATTTCTTCGCCGACGCCGACACGCAAGAGATGGCGCATGCATGCCGCAAGCTGAAGGGCGACATGAACCGAGGCATACGGTGGCAGAGTCTCGGCCCCGCGCTTGAGGCTCTTACCCTGGCTGCGCCCTCCCCCATTATCGGCTTCGTTTATGGCGCGGGCTTCGAAGACCGGCCCGACCTGCTGACCAAGATCGCCAAACGCTGGCCGGTGCTCGGCAACGACGCGGCGACGATCGAATGCGTCAAGGCGCCGGAGAGTTTCTTCGCCGCACTTGACCGTCTCGACATTCCACATCCCAAGACGGGCACGATGCGGCCGGCGAAAACTTCAGGCTGGCTCGCCAAACGCCGGGGCGCCGCGGGCGGCAGCCATGTCGTCCCGAGCCGGCTCGGCAAGGCTGGCTGCAACACCTACTACCAGGAACGTGTCGAAGGCCGCGCCGTCTCGGCGCTGTTCGTCGCCAACGGCGAGAACGCGCGCGTGCTCGGCTTCAGCGAACAATGGACCGCTCCCACGCCGCGCAGTCCCTGGCGCTATGGCGGCGCCATGCAACCCGCCGCCCTTTCCGCTGCCGCCAAAGGCAAGATGGCCGGGGCGGTCGAACAGGCTGCCGGCGCCTTCAGGCTCAAGGGGCTTGGCAGCGCCGATTTTCTGGTGGGTGAGGACGGGCCTCTTCTGCTCGAGATCAACCCGCGCCCCGGCGCCACGCTCGATATCTTCGACAGCGACTCCACGCCGCTGCTCAAGCTTCATCTCGACGCGGCGATGGAAGGGAAGCTGCCGCGAATTGGGCTCAGACTCGACGGCGGCATGGCCTCGGCCATCGTCTATGCGCCCGAGGAGATCGCCGTGCCGACCAGGATGATCTGGCCCGATTGGGCGGCAGATCGTCCCAAGCCCGGAGACAGAATCGACAAATCGCGCCCGATATGCACTGTGTGTGCCCGCGCCGCCACCGGGGCCAAGGCCAGGCAGCTGGTCGAGCAACGAAATTTCAATATTCTTAGTGCCTTACGTGATTTGACGAGAGGGGAGATCAGTGGACAAGGCCGTGAAGCAGAAAGAGATCGAGTCGTCCCGGGCAGACTGGCCGAGCGTCAACACTAAGGTCGCACCGCTCGTAAAGGCCCTGATCGACGACGCCGAGGCCTTGCGAGTGGACGTCAGCCAAGGATCGCTCGGCGAATGCCGCATCGATTGCGGCGTGCGCGCGGTAGGCGGACTTGAGGCTGGACGCCGCATGGCGGAGATCTGCCTTGCCGGGCTTGGCCGCGTGACACTCGAGACCGCCAACCCCGATGCGGCTTGGCCCTTCATGGTGACTGTGCATACCGGCCAGCCGGTGCTCGCCTGTCTCGGCTCGCAATATGCGGGCTGGAGTCTTTCCACCGAGGAGAACGGCAAGAAGTACAGCGTGCTTGGCTCAGGCCCGGCGCGCGCCATGGGCTCTTCCGAGAAGCTTTTCGATGAGCTTGGCTACCGGGACGAGGCGGCGAGCGCCGTGCTCGTGCTCGAAGCCGATCGTCCACCCCCGAAGACGTTGGTTCAGCATGTGGCGGATGCCTGCAAACTGCCGCCTAACCGCCTCACCTTTATCTACGCGCCCACGTCGAGCCTCGCCGGCAATGTGCAGATCGCCGCGCGCTGCCTCGAGGTCGCGCTGCATAAGGCTCACGAGCTGCACTTTCCCCTCGACCATATCGTCGACGGCATCGCCACCGCGCCGATCCCGCCACCTGCGCCGGATTTCATCGCCGCCATGGGACGCACCAACGACGCCATCATCTATGGCGGCCGCGCCCAGCTTTATGTCAGCGGCGACGCCAAGGCCGCGAAGGTGCTGGCCGAGAATCTGCCGAGCCTCAAGTCGAAGGATTACGGCAAGCCGTTCGCCGATATCTTCGCGGCGGTGAAGGGCGATTTCTACGCCATCGACCGCATGCTGTTCTCACCGGCCAAGGTGACGGTGACGGCGCTCAAGACCGGCGAGAGCTTCGAGGCGGGCCATATCGACACCGCGGTGCTGTCCCGCTCCTTCTCCTAAACCGATGCCAAAAGAGAGTCCCGCCCGCCCGGCCATTGTGGTGTTCGGCGATGGGCGCGACTGGCATGGCAAAAGTCTGCTCCGGGCATTCAAGCGGCGGGGCATCGCGCCGCTGCTCGCGCCGCTCAACGAATGCGGCTTCTCCACCGAGACGGCGACCGGCCTCGCTATTCCCGGCCTCGGAGACCATCGTCCCGAGGGCGCTTTCGTGCGCTTCGTGCCGGGCGGCAGCTTCGAGGAGGTCACGCTCTATCTCGGCGTGCTGCATGCGCTGCGCGAGCTCGGTGTGACGGTGTGGAACGACGCCCGCGCCATCGAGCGCTGCGTCGATAAATCCACCACCACCTTCTTCCTGCAACGCGAGGGCCTGCCGACACCGCGCACATTTGCCGGCGTCAATCGCAGCGAGGCCGAGCAGATCGCGGCAACCCTGCTCGCTGAGGGGCACCGACTGGTGCAGAAGCCGCTGTTCGGCGCCCAGGGCAAAGGCTTGCGCCTGATTGCGTCGATTGCCGATCTTTCGCCGCCCGAAGAGGTGAACGGGGTCTATTATCTCCAGGAGTTTATCCCCCCGGCGCAGGAGCAGCACCAGGATTGGCGGCTGTTCGTGTGCGCGGGCAAGGTCGTCGCCGCCATGATCAGGCATGGGTCGAGCTGGATCACCAACATCAAGCAGGGCGCGCGCGCCAAGGCCGCGATCCCGAGCCAGGCGCTGATCGACCTCGCGCCCCGCGCCGCTTATTGCGTCGGCGCCGATTATGCCGGGGTCGATATCATCCAGACGCCTGACGGACGTTTCCTGGTGCTTGAGGTGAACTCCATGCCGGCCTGGAACGGATTGCAGCGCGTGACCCGCATCCGTATTTCCGATCATGTGGTCGATGCTTTCCTCGACGCGACCCTTCCCTCCGCCCGCCGCAAGGGTCAAGAGGGCGCGTGACCGGGGCCCTAAAGCCCGAGACGATCGTTCGAGTCTTTCATGACGCCTGCCTTGCCGAGCTCGACGCGCTGAAGCCCGGCAATGTGCATCGCCACGGCGATGGTCATCGCATGACGATAGCCGATTTCATGGCGAGCGCCGATGCCGCCGCGCCCGCGATCGGACGTGCGGGACTCTCGGTGGGGGCGCGCATCAGGCTCGCAGTCGAGGCGACGGCGGAAGCCGTCGGCCAGAACACCAATCTCGGCATCGTCCTGCTTGCTGCGCCCTTGGCCAGCGCCGCGCTCGATCCCGGCAAAGACGATTTGCGCAAGCGGCTAGCGCGCGTGCTTTCGAGCCTCACCGTGGAAGATGCAGGCGAGACCTATTCCGCCATCCGCGCGGTGAAGCCCGGCGGCCTCGGCGAAGTGTCCGAGCACGATGTTGCCGTGGAGCCGAATGTGACTTTGCTCGAGGCCATGCGCGCGGCTGAGACGCGCGACCGCATCGCCTGGAACTACACCCACGCCTTCGTCGACATCTTCGAGCTCGGCCTGAGTTGGCTGAGACAAAGCGAGGAGCGCTGGGGCAACGGCTCCTGGGCGGTCACCTCGGTCTATCTCGGCTTCCTCGCCCATATCCCCGACACGTTGATCGAGCGGAAATTCGGCGCGCGCGTAGCGGCCAAGGTGGCGGAGGAGGCGCGGCCCATCGAATCCGGCCTGATCGAATGCGATGCGCCCGAAACCATGGCCGCTCCGTTGCTTGCCTTCGACCGTTCTTTGAAGGAACGTGGGCTGAACCCCGGCACTTCGGCCGATCTCACCGTCGCCACGCTGTTCGCCAAGGCCCTCCAGGACGTAGAAAAGGCCCCCTGAGCGGCAAAATCGGCCGTTTCCGTACGGCGAACAATCGACTTGCCCCGCCTTCCAGCCCCGGACTATCTTCTCCTCCGCGAAGCTCTAACCAGGAGTTGCGGACGGAGGCGCTTGGCTTACGCACTTTCGTCTTCCTTCAGCCGGTGGTGTTACCCGCAGCGCCTGCTGTTTTGTTCAGTTGTATCAGCCCACTAGGGAGGGGGTTTCATGGCCAAAATCACTGGAGTAGGCGTCGGCGAATCTCTCGTCGGTGACGGTAACGAGGTTGCCCATATCGATTTGCTCATCGGCCCGCGCGGCAGCGCCGTGGAGACGGCATTCTGCAATGCGCTGACCAACAACAAGGACGGCTTCACCACCCTGCTTGCGGTGGTCGCGCCGAACCTTTTGTGCAAGCCCCCGACGATCCTCTACAACAAGGTGACCATCAAGGACGCGCGACAGGCGGTGCAGATGTTCGGTCCGGCGCAATATGCCGTGGCCAAGGCGGTCGCCGATAGCGTCGCCGAAGGCGTCATCGCCGCGAACGAGGCCGACGATCTCTACGTCACGGTCGGTGTGTTCATCCATTGGGAAGCCAAGGACGACAAGAAGATCCAGGACTTCAACTATCGCGCCACCAAGGAAGCCCTCGCCCGCGCCGTGAAGGGCGAGCCGAAGACCGCCGAGGTAACCGCGAAGAAGGACTCGGCCCACCACCCGTTCGCCGCCGGTTGAAACGGAGAACCCCCAGGTCGGGGATCATCCGGCGCAGGAAGTCCGGGCCCGATTCGGCGGTGGCTCCATAAGCTGGGTTTCTGACGACGGGCGCTTAGGCGCATCTTACGATCAAGATCGCCGCTCTCACGTGAGGGCGGCGATTTCTTTTTGCGTGACGGCGCCTGAGTGCAGCGCGGTGGCGATAAGCGTGCCGCGCGCGCCTTCATCCCTGGCTCGTTTCAAGTCTTCGATATTGCGCATGCCGCCGGCGGCATAGACCCCGCGCGCGCCTGACCTGCCGATAACGTCCTTGAGCTGCGCGAAGTCCGGCCCCTCCCCGGTGCCGACGCGCGTGAGACTCATGACGATCAGCCTATCGGGCCACATCTCCGATCCCGTCAGCAAAGGCTGAGGACCGCGCATCGCATCGCCGTCGAAGTCGAGCGACAACAAAGCGCCATCGCCGAGATTGGCATGGATGTCCTTCCAAGCGTCATGCGAGGCGAGGGTCTCGCTGCCGATCACCAAAGTGGCGTCGAGCGGCAGCCAGAAAGCGCATTCGTCGGCATCGGAAAAGCCGGCGTCGATCCATAGAGTGGTTGTGGGGAGCACATCGGCCAGCGCGCGGCAGGTCTCGTAATTGTTGCCGCTGCCCTCTATGGCATCGAGATCGGCGACATAGAGGAACGGCGAGAAGGTCGCGTCCAGCAATCCGCGAGCGATGACCAGCGGATCGTCGGCGGGGCCGAACGGGGTCTCGAGCGGACGGTAGTCGGCTCGCTTGCCGCCTTTGGCATGGACCATCGTGCCACCCTTGAGGTCGAGTACCGGAATGACCGCAAATTCGCTCATGGGCTCCAAAACCTTGTTACCTCCTCTCCCCTGTGGGGAGAGGGCTTTCCGCCGCGATCTTGCGCAAGCGAAGCTTTTGCGCAAGTCGCATGGCGGAAAGGGTGAGGGGGAACCCAGGCATATTAGTCCTAAAACCCCTCACCCACGCCTTCGCCACAAGTGGCTTCGGCGCGACCTCTCCCCATCGGGGAGAGGTGTGGTAAGTCCCTGACGAATGAGCGAAGAAACCGTCATCGGGTGGGACTTAGGCGGCGCCAATGTCAAGCTGGCGCGCGTCGAGGATGGACGCGTGATGCGCGTTGACCAGATCCCCTGCCCCGTTCTCGCGGACAGCAGCAAGTTCGACCAAGCCCTCGCCGAGGCGCTGAAGCTCTGTCCTCCTGGCGCGCGCCATGCCGTCACCATGACGGGCGAGCTGTCCGATGTCTTTGCCGACCGCGCCGAAGGTGTCGCCTATCTCGTCGCGCTGATGCGCAAGGCGACCGGCGAACAGACGCTGTTCTACGGAGGAAGAGCGGGCTTCCTCGACGCGGATTGCGCGGTCGAGCGCTGGCGGGACGTGGCTTCGGCCAACTGGCTTGCCAGCACCATGCACGCTGCTGCGTATTGCGCCGAAGGGCTGTTCGTGGATATCGGCACCACCACCACCGACCTCATTCCCCTGAAAGCAGGTGCACCTGTCGCACGCGGTCATACCGACGGCGAGCGGCTCACCGAAGGCGAGCTGGTCTATAGCGGTGTGGTGCGCACGCCGGTGATGGCGGTGGCGCAGGTCGCACCATTCCAAGGCTTGATGCAGAGGATCGCGGGCGAGCGCTTCGCCATAATGGCCGACATTTACCGCCTCACCGGCGACCTTCCGGACGATACCGACCCCTATCCCGCAGCCGATCTGCGCGGCAAGACCGTGCCTGAGAGCGCCGCGCGCCTCGCCCGCATGCTTGGCCGCGATGCAAGCGAGGCGGACCTTCCCGCTTGGGTCGAGGTCGCGCGCTACTTCGCCGCGTGCCAGCTCGCGCAGATCCAAGCCGCCGCGCGGGAGCTGATCGCCCGCGAGAAACTCGATGCGACAGCGCCGGTAATCGGCGGGGGTTGCGGGCGCTTCCTCGCCAAACGCCTCGCCGAAAGGCTCGGGCGGCCCTATCGCGATTTCGCCGAGACGATCGATTGCACGCCAGAAGCACGCGACATGGCGGCACGTTGTGCTCCTGCCGTCGCCGTGGCTTTGCTCAGCGAATAGCGACATCCCTGCCGCATCTCGCCCCTCGTCTCGAATAGAGAGACAGGCCCACGCGCAACGCCGCGACAATCCGGGCAGACCGATCAAGCGACTGATACGACGGGAGGAATTATTTGCCTTTCAGAGCAGCACTTGGACAGGCTTTGTGCGTTATATAAGAGAGCCTTGCAGCAATGGATTGGAGCGTCATATGAGTCGCAGTCTCGTTTTCTTCCTGGTCGCCCTGGTGGGCGCGTTCATCGCCGCCCTCGCGCCGCGGAGCGCCGCGGCAGGACCGTTGCCGGTACTCACAGACCTATCCGTAAAATCCAATGCGGTGGAGAAGGCCCAATATTCGCGTCGCTACTATCGGCGTCAGGCGCGGCGTGGATATATCCCCGCTCCCGAGGTCTATGCGCCGCCAGTCGTGATCGAGGGAGGTCTAGTGATTGTGCCGCTTCGCCCCACGAGTTGCGGCCAATATCGCTATTGGAACGGCGTGGCGTGCGTCGATGCGCGCTACCACGACCCCTATCTCGGACCGAGCCCGTAGCGCCCGATCAGGCGTAGGCAATCCAGCGCCCGAGCGCGCCGATCGACAGCCACAGCATCAATGAGAGCGCGGCCTGAACCAGGCCGATGAAGGGCGGATGCCGGTCCCAATCCACGTCTTTGAGCACCGTAGGGGAAATTCGTGGATGCCCGGCACTTCGGCCGGGCATGACGAGTCAATTGGGATTTCGTTCCGGTGGGACGTGTTTGTAGTGGTCCTCGATTTTTTCGACCAAGAGGCGCCAGGCCTCGTGCTCGCGCGGGCCCGCGGTCTTCTCCACCGCGATCTGGAGATAAGCGAGCTCGCGCTCGATCTTCTCGCGCGGCAGCATGTGCAGGCGGCTTGCCAGGATCGCCGCCTCGATCACCGCCGCTTGCGCCCGGTTGAAGCCCTTGAACGGCGCGTGCGTCGCCTCATGCACGACGCGGCAATGAAAGCGCGGGCGCTGCTCGTCCTCCTCGACTTCGGCGACTTGGAGCTCGGCATGGGCGAGCGCGCCGTCGAGCACGGCGCCCGGCACATGGGTCGAGGCGCGGGTCGGCCAATCCTTGTTGCCGGTGAGGCAGCCGGCGAACACCAGAACGTCGTCGGTGAAATTAGCCACGGCAAAGGGGGTGGCGCGGAGATTGTCGAGCGTGGTCGAAGGCTTGAAGGGCGCGATGATCCAGCCCTCGCCATCGGCCCCTAGAGGCTCGGCAATCAGGCCGAGCGGGGCGATATGTACCTTCCCCTCAGCGTTGATGGTGGTGACGATGCATTCCCGGATCATGGGCATGGCGGCATGGCCTAAACGTCCTTACGACGCTTTGCGTTTCTTCTTGGCGACCAGCGTGTGTCCCGCTTCCTTGAGCCGCGTGCGGTCGTCCATCGGCACATCGGCGGCGACGCCCCAATCGAGCGGCTCGTCCTGGGCGTAGCGCTTGGCCAGACGCCAGGCGATCTCGGCTTTGGCCAGCTCGGCGCCGAGATAGAAGGCGTGAGGCCCGTCGTCGTCTATGCCGAGCTTGGCAAACAGCGCGAACGCGTCCTGCGCCACATGATGGCCTTCGCGGTTGAAGATGTGGATGCCGTCTTCGGCGATCTCGATGCGGAAATTCTTGTCGCGCACCTCAGCCGCCGCCTCGGCGATTTCCTCGGGGCTGAGCGGGAAGGGCCGGCGCGCATGCATGGCAAGCAGAGCCTCCGTATAACCCTTGGGCAGCTCGCCATCGGCGCGCGTGGCGAACATCATGCGTCTCGCCATGTCGTGCTCTTCATAAGTGCGCCGCGTGTGCGGGCTCACCTGCACCACGAGCACGTTCTTGATGTGCAGCTCGGAGGCGATGCCGATCAGCATGGCGGTCGTGCCGATGCTGTCGGCATCGGTCAGCTCGGTGAGATTGCCGGTACCCATCAGCATCTCGACCTCGGGGCGCTCGCGCCTGAGCCGCGCATAACGCTCGAGCGACTTCATGAAGCCGAAATTGATGGGGTCGAGCACCGGATCGGCGAGATATTTGCGCCCCTTGGCGTCGAGTGCATTCATGGCACGGTAAAGCGAGTCCATGTCGCTGTGGTCCTTGGAGATCAGCACCGGCACCGATTGGACCTCATCGGCGATATAAAGCGTATCCTCGTTCAGGCTCAGCAGGAAATCGGCGCCGGCCTTGCCGCCGCGCAGCAACTCGTCAGGATCGGCGGAGTCGACGCTGGTCTTATAGCCGTGGTCCTTGAGCGCGCGGACCGCCTCTTCGAGATGCGGAAACGGCGTGTCGGGCAGGCAACCGAGATCGATCACATCGGCGCCTTTGTGCGAATAGTCCTCGGCGCGCTCCAGGATGGCTTCGATGGACATCGCCGTGGCATCGATGATCTCGGCAAAAATCTGGATGTCGTACTTGGTCATGTCCGAGGCTTTGCGCGCGCGGCCGAAATAGACGGGGATGTCCTTCACCTCGTCGGGGCCGCGCACGACAGGCAAGCCGTAATGCGCGCTCAGGCGGTCGAGATCGGCACGGCAGCGCCCGGGCAGCATCATCTTGTCGGCCTCGACAGGCTTAGGCAGGCGCCGCAGGATAATATCCTCGGTCATCAGCGCCGCGACCTTGACCCCGATATCCAGCACCTTCCACGCGAAGTCGGCATCCATGCTGGTGAGCACGGCCTCGAGCCTCGGCTTCGCCAGATGTCCGGTCAGGAACAGGATGCTTTCAGCCATGTGCCGTTCTAACCCGCTTCGCGGGCCAAGGGCGAGCGTAAGTCGCTAGTCGATCTCGGCGCCGCAAGGGGCGTTCTCGACAAGCGTGGAAGCGAAGGCCTGCTGGTCGCCGCGTCCGAGCAGGAAGCAGGCGACGCCGGTGTCCTTGAGCATGGCGGGAAAGGCGGCATCGACGATACCGTCGCGGGCAAGCTGCGCCGCGCTCATCCGCGTTCCCTGCCGCGCGATGGATTTGATCAGATAGCAGCGCGCCGCCCCGATCTTCCCCGCGAGCCACAGCGCGAGGCTGTCGGAAGTGAGTCGCCAGGAATTTTCGACGTCGGTGCGCCCGGCGATCGCGGCGTAAGGCGCCCACACCGCCACCTGACCCTGATCGAGCGCGCGTTGCAGCTCGGCCTCGGTGGCGCCAACCACGAAGCCGGGCCGCAACCCCGCCACCGCCCAGGCGAGCTGGTCCATGGCGAGCAGCGCCATTCGGTGGGCGGCAGGATCGCCGAAGCCGAGCTCGGTTTGACAGGCGCGCACCTCGTCGGCCAATGCCCCTCCCCCCGGCACCACGATGAGTGGCTCCCGCACAGCGGCGATGGCATCGAGCCAGGCGGGCAACGCGCCCGAGCGCACGACGCTGCCGCCAAGCTTGACGACGACAGGCCGCTTCTCAGCGGCAAGCGGCGTGGTGCGTGAGCGCAAGACTTGGCCGCGCATGGTCAAGCGCGTCCTTTCTGGCGCACGACCTCCACGCCGACGGCGCCGGGCTCCTTGTCGAGCTTCTCTATTCTGACCGTGACGGAGGCGGCGCGCGGATGGGCCAGACAATGCGCCGCCACTTCCTCGGCCAAAGTCTCGACCAGATTGATGTGGCCGCGGGCGACGATGGTCTTGATACCGCCGATGATGGTGTCGTAGTCGAAGGCGCGCCCGATATCGTCGTCAAGCGCGCCAGTCGCGGGCAGTAGATCGACATCGACGGTGAAGCGCACCCGTTGCGTCACGCCCTTCTCGTGGGTGTAGACGCCGATCTCCACGTCGAGCACGAGATCGTGCATGAAGACGCGGTCCAGGGGTTCGGTCTTGTCCGAGCGGGATCTGTTCGCGCGGTGTTTGAGCGCTTTGCTCATGCGGCAAGTCCGGGCTTGATGGAACTCTCCGAGCATCGCGGAATCAGTTCCCTGATTGCCGCACAGGCTTCCGGATCGAGGGCCGCATCGCGCGCCCCTCCGCGGCAGAGCGCGCCGCGAAAGCCGATCAAGTCGGGCTGCAAGGGAAGCAGAAACGGCACTTGCACCGCTCTCAGCGACCCGGCGAGACCAACGCTCAATCCCTTAGCCTTGGCGGCGGCGATAAAACCGGCAAGCGCGTCGGGGGAGAGACGATCGAGCAGCGAGCCCGACTCTTTGCCCATCGTATCGAGCATGACCCCGCGCGCACCGATGCGCGCGGCTTCCGCCACCGCGTCGAAATTGGGCAAGGCATCGGCGAACACGACGAGGATGAGCGGGATCGCTTGCGTCACCTGCCCAAGCAGATCAAGGCAGATTCGCGCGTCGCCTTCCGGAAACAGGCCGAGTTTGACGTAATCGACGCCCATGGACGCGGTGGCGCAGACGGCATCTCGTACAATCTCGGCCTGCATCGGCAGATTGCCTATGGTCGCGCTGACCGGCACACGGCCGGCGACGCGCTCCACACATGTCCCGATCGTGTCGGGGTCGAGTGCGCCGAGAGCGCCTCTGCCGGGGTCCTTCAGGTCGATGATGTCGGCGCCTGCGCCGAGCGCCGTGTCGGCCTCGTCCGTATTGCGCACGCTCGCCAGGAATAGGGTCATGGGTGCGCGTCATAGCGCGCGGCGGGCATCAGCGGAATAGCCAACCGAACGGGTTGCCGCCGCCGCCACCTTCCCCGCCGCGACGCGCACGGCGCCGCTCGGTCCGCGGTGCGGCGGTGGTACGCGGTACCTCGAAGCCCCAAAAATCGCGCGCAACGGGGGCCGGTGCCGCCCTCTGCCGCTGCTGGCGGAGCGTGATCTCGTTGGCGTTGCCGTCAGGCGCGGTGACCACCACGGAGGCCGTCTGCCAATTCCACTTTGCCGGGTCCTTACCCCAGCTATGCGGCTCGATGGAAACGACCTTGCTGGCGCGCGTGTCGACGATGGCCACATATTCCAGGCTCGTATTCTGCTCGTCCTCGAAATCGCCGGCGTAATATTTCAGGAGGCCAATACCGGTGAGCGCATCCTTCAACAACTTCCATTCCAGGATCTTGGGCTGGCCCGCGCCGAACATCTCGAGCTCGGCCCGGAGCGAGGGATATTTCGGATTGCTGGCGACATAGCGCCCCGGCGAGGGCTCCCTGACCACCCAGCCCTCGACGGGTTCTCCCAAGGCCAGTCCCGGCTCGGGCGGCACCTCCTGCTCGAGACGCACCAGCGCCTCGCGGCTTTCGGTCTGAAACGGGTCTTGCGCCAAGGCCTGGCGGTAATCGGCGATGGCCTCGCTGGTGCGGGTGAACGCCTCGTAGACATTTCCCCTGACACGCAAAGCGAGCGGCTCGTTGGGTGTGACGCCTAACGCCTGATTGACGTCGTTCAGCGCCGCATAAACGTTGCTCTGGGTTTCGTCCGGAGTTCCGCCCTGAAGCCGCGCCTCGGCGCGCAGGATATAGGCCTTCGCGTTCTGGGGATCGAGTTGGATGGCGCGGGTGAAATCGCCGATGGCGTCGTCGAAACGGCGCATCTGCGTGAACACCATGCCGCGCTCGATATAGGCGTCGACGAGATCGGCCTTCAGCTCGATCGCCCGATCCAGATCCTCCAATGCCGGATTGAATTTCTTCTCGCCGGCATAGGCGCGGCCGCGCAGCAAAAGTAGCTCGGGCTCGGGCTGCTCGCCTTGGGAGTCGAGCACCTGAGTAGCGTCCTCGGCCGCCTCCTGGTACTTGCCGATGGCGAGATTGGCCTGGGCGCGATTTTGGTAGGCCGCCATATATTTCGCGTCGAGGCTGATGGCGCGGGTCAGGTCGCGCACCGCCGCGTGATAGCGCTTCAGCTCGGCATGGGCCTTGCCTCGTCCGTTGAACGGCACCGCGCTTTCCGGCATCAGCTCGACGGCTTTGCGGAAATCGTGAAAGGCAGGCTTGTATTGGCCAAGTGTGGCGCGGGCATTGCCCCGGTTGTTGTAGGCCGCGCCGTAATTGGCGGAGAGCGCGATGGCGCGGTCGAAATCCTTCACCGCCTCGTCGGGATGGCCGAGATCCATCAGCGCATTGCCCCGGTTGTTGTAGACGGTGGCGTTCTCGGGCGAGAGCTGGATGGCCTGATTGAAATCGTCGATCGCTTCCTTGGTCTGTCCCAGCCGCCATTTGGCAAGGCCGCGATCGCTGTAGATGCTCGCCTCGACGAAATCGGCGATCTCGGGGGCGGTCAGCGCCTCGTCGTAAGAGTCGATGGCTTTGTCATACTGCCCGCGCATGAGCGCCGCCGCGCCTTCGCGGGCGCGCAGCAGGGTCTTGTCTCCGGATTGGGCGTGAGCGTCGACGCCAGCCACCAGGAGGACGGCCAGGATCAGGCAAATCTTAGCGCGCAAAGAGGCCATGGCCGCGATGTGACCCGCTTTCCTCAAGGCTTTCGCCTTCAAGTCTCCCATAAGGTCGAACTGTGTCAACAGAGGGATCACCCTGGTTTTCGGGCTATTCCCGTCTCCCACTCTCCCGGGTCAAGTCACGAAGGACGGCAGGCAGCATTTTGGGCAGGTCCTCGGCGATGAGGCCGGGGCCGAAGGCCTTGGCCGCCGCCCCATGCAGCCAGACTGCGGCGCTCGCGCCTTCGAAGCCGGACATGCCTTGTGCCAGCAATCCAAGGACCATGCCGCCAAGCACGTCGCCGGTGCCGGCGGTGGCGAGCCAGGGGCTGGTGGTGGCGTTGATCGAGGCCATCCCGTCGGGCGCGGCGACGACGGTGTCGGCGCCTTTGAGCACGACGATGGCGCCTGAGCGGACGGCCGCCACGCGCGCACGATAGAGCTTGGGCAGTGAGGCAAGATCGCCGAACAGCCTGGCGAACTCGCCGTCATGGGGCGTCAGCACCACGGGGGCGGCGCGCGATCGAATGGCGGCGAAGAGCGCGCCCTGATCGCCGGCAAATGCCGTCAGCGCGTCGGCGTCGAGAACCACGGCGGCCTGCGAGGCAAGCGCGGCAAGCACCATGGCCTTGGTGCGCTCCCCTACCCCTACGCCGGGTCCGATCAGGAGCGCGTTCTTGCGCGGATCGGCGAGAAGCTGTGTCAGCGCGCGCGCATCGTCGGCCTCGCGCACCATGATAGCGGTGAGCTGCGCCGCATTGACCGCAAGCGCATCGCGCGGCGAGGCGACGGTGACCAGCCCCGCGCCGACGCGCAAGGCGCCGCGTGCGCCGAGCCGTGCCGCGCCCGTGCTCCAGAGCGGCCCGGACACCACCACCGCATGGCCGCGGGCATATTTGTGTCCGTCCGGCTCCGGCCAAGGGTAATGCGCGAGCCAAAGTGCCGGTTCGTTGGCGAAGGCCTTGGGGCGGATCGCTGCCAGCACACTATCGGGGATGCCGATATCCGCCACGCTGAGCTCCCCGCAATGACTTCGCCCGGGCAGAAGAAGATGGCCCGGCTTCAGGCGGAAGAAGGTCACCGTGGTGACGGCGTTGATGGCGGCGCCTTTCACCTCCCCCGTGGTGCCGTCGATGCCACTCGGCACGTCCACGGCGACGATCGGCAGGCCCGAGGCGTTGGCGGCGTCGATCAGCGCGGCAAGATCGCCGGCGATTGGACGTCCGAGCCCTGCCCCGAACAGCGCATCGACCACGACATCGGCACCGGCGAGCAGGTCAGGGCTGAGCGTCTCTCGCTTGCCACCGAAGCGCTTGGCCATGGCGGCGGCATCCGCGGGCAGCCGGCTCTCGTCGCCGTCGAAGCCAAGCCTCACTTTGTATCCGCGCTCGGCGAGGTGGCGCGCGGCGACAAAGCCGTCGCCGCCATTGTTGCCGGGGCCGCACAGGACCGCGACCGTGGCGGCATCCGGAAAGCGCCGCGACACCTCGTCGGCCACGGCGCGGCCGGCAGCCTCCATGAGATCGGCGCCGGGCACGCCCCCCTCGATGGCGAGGCGGTCGGCCTCGGCCATCTCCTCGACGGTCAGAAGCTCAAGCATCGTTCGCCATCACTAGCGCCATCGCCGTTTACCGTCTCGCATGGGCTATGCTCAATTTCTGTGCAGACAGCTCAATTCTTGGGCGGTAACATCTTTCGCGTCGCCGCCGGATTCCGTCCTTTGACTGTAATACCTTGGAATAACAGATAAAACTATCGCCCAAGGGATTGGCATAGGGCGTGCTTTGGCTGGCGCACAGTGTTAGCGATAACGAACGGAAGCGCGCGGCTAAGCGCCGCTTTGCGTCCCAGGGAGGTCCAACGGGAAGAATGAAAAAGATCGAAGCGATCATCAAGCCATTCAAGCTCGATGAGGTGAAGGAGGCCCTGCAAGAGATCGGGCTTCAGGGCATCACCGTCACCGAGGCCAAGGGGTTCGGCCGCCAGAAAGGCCATACCGAGCTCTACCGCGGCGCCGAATATGTCGTCGATTTCCTGCCCAAGGTGAAGCTCGAGCTCGTGCTCGGCGACAGCATGGTGGAGAAGGCCATCGATGCCATCATCGCCTCGGCCAAGACCGGCCGCATCGGGGACGGGAAGATCTTCGTATCGAATGTGGAAGAAGCCGTGCGCATCCGTACGGGCGAGACGGGGAACGATGCCATCTGACGATAGCCGAGCTTAGCAACGTATTGGAGATTCATTCACGCCGCCCAACGTGGCCGGGCGGCATTCACGCATGACAGGGGAGAAAAATGGCAGACGCTAAGAGTGTGAGCAAGAAGATCAAAGACGAAGAGATCAAGTTCGTCGACCTGCGCTTCACCGATCCGCGGGGCAAGATGCAGCACGTCACCATGGACTCAAAGCTGATGGACGAGGAAGCCTTCTCCGAAGGCATCATGTTCGACGGCTCGTCCATCGCCGGCTGGAAGGTGATCAACGAGTCCGACATGAAGCTCATGCCGGACCCCTCCTCGGCGGTGCTCGATCCGTTCTTCGCCCAGAGCACGCTCGCCGTGTTCTGCGACGTGCTCGAGCCCTTGACCAACGAGCCCTATGAGCGCGACCCGCGCTCGATCGCCGGCAAGGCGGCAGCCTATATGCAGCAGACCGGTGTCGGCGATAAAGCGGTGTTCGGGCCCGAGGCCGAGTTCTTCGTGTTCGACGACGTGCGCTTTGCCGCGGAGCCTTACAATTGCGGCTACAAGATCGACTCCATGGAGCTGCCGTCCAACATGGACACCGAATACGAGATGGGCAATCTCGGTCACCGTCCCCGTACCAAGGGCGGCTACTTCCCGGTGCCTCCGGTCGACTCGGCGCAGGATTTGCGCTCGGAGATGCTGAGCGTCATGTCCGACATGGGCGTGGTCACCGAGAAGCATCACCATGAGGTGGGCGCCGCTCAGCATGAGCTCGGCATCAAGTTTGGGCCGATCGTGCAGACCGGCGACGCGCTGCAGATCTACAAATACGTCATCCACCAGGTGGCGCAGGTCTACGGCAAGACCGCCTGCTTCATGCCGAAGCCGGTGTTCGGCGATAACGGCTCGGGCATGCATACCCACCAGTCGATCTGGAAGGGCTCGACGCCCGTGTTCGCCGGCGACAAATATGCCGATCTGTCGGACACCGCCCTGTTCTATATCGGCGGCATCCTGAAACACGCGAAGGCGCTCAACGCCTACACCAACCCGACCACCAACTCCTATAAGCGGCTGGTGCCTGGTTACGAAGCGCCGGTGCTGCTCGCTTATTCCTCGCGCAACCGCTCGGCCTCGTGCCGCATTCCGCTGGGCTCAGGGCCGAAGGCCAAGCGCGTCGAGGTACGCTTCCCCGATCCGGGCGCCAATCCGTATCTGGCCTTCGCCGCCATGCTCATGGCCGGGCTCGACGGCATCGAGAACAAGATCCATCCGGGCGACCCGATCGACAAGAATCTCTACGATCTGCCGCCCGAGGAGCTGGAGAAGGTGCCGACCGTGTGCGGCTCGCTGCGCGAGGCGTGCGAGTCGCTCGACGCCGACCGCGCCTTCCTCAAGAAGGGCAATGTGTTCAGCGACGACGCGATCGACTCCTATCTCGAGCTCAAGATGGAGGAGGTGGAGCGTTACGAGATGATGCCCCACCCGATCGAGTTCGACATGTATTACAGCATCTGACGCGAAACACAGCCGTCGAAAAGATGGGGCGGGCGCTGGAAAGCGTCCGCCCCACTTTTGCCCGGCCTGCCGAACCTCAAGTCCCGCTTCCCCCGTCAGATGCGGCAGAAAGGTTCTCGCCAGGCTCCCCCAAAACTCAAGCGCGCGCTTACATCAAATAGAGCACCCCGTAGGCCGCGCCGCCCAGCACGGCCATGTAGAGCCAAGTCTTGTTGCCCTGACACCAGGTGTTGACCAGCGACGGCAGCCCGAAGACCACGAAACGGCAGAGCGACAGCGTGATGAGGGTGGCGACCGCGGCGAGCAGCCAGAACGATGTAGTGTTCTGCGTGGCAAACGAGGCGGTTTGGTCGAAATCGACCACATACATTTGGGTGCTGCTCGCGCTGAGCGCGATCACGCCCCAGACCGCTGCACCCGCCAGCGCCACTAACATGGCGTAACGCGTCACCATGCGCTTCAGACTCCACCGCTTTCCGCGATGACTCTGAAGGAACACAGTAAAGAAACGGGAAAGCGGTAGGCTTAAGTGGGAGTTAATGCGCGCCCGTGGGTTCGAGGCCTGGCCGTCATCCTGAGGTGCGAGGGCGAAGCCCGAGCCTCGAAGGACGGCCGGGCACCTCACCATGACGGGCGCTAAGCGGCCTTCCACTTGATGGAGCAGCCGACGGAGGGGATCTGCTCGCGCGGCCCCTGCCCCGTCTTGGCGATCTGCTTCATGGCTTCGAACAGATCGCGGCGGACGTTTGGGTCCGCGGCCTCCTTGCGGCTTTCGTCAAGCCGCCCGCGATAATGCAGATCGTGGTCGGCATTGAAGCCGAAGAAGTCGGGCGTGCAGGCCGCGTCATAGGCACGAGCCACTTCCTGGGACTCGTCGTAGAGATACGGAAAGGGGAAGCCGTGCGTTTGCGCAAACCGCTTCATATCATCGAAGGAATCGTCCGGATAATGTTCCGCGTCATTGGATGAGATGGCCACGGCCTTGATGCCGTGCGCCTCGAGTTCCTTCACGTCGCGCACGATGCGGTCGATCACCGCCTTGACGTAAGGACAGTGGTTGCAGATGAACATCACCAGCGTGCCTTTGTCCCCGCGCAAATCGGCAAGGCTGTAGGTCTTGCCGTCGACGCCGGGAAGTGTGAAGGACGGCGCCTTCCAGCCAAAATCGCAAACAGGGGTTTCTTCCGCCATTGACCTATTCTCTTCGCCTTGTTCTGCATATGGCGAAACCTGACGGCTTCTGCAACAGGCTCAAGTTCATGCGCTTTGCTCCCGACTCTTGAAAAAGCCGCCTTCGCGTGCGAGCTAACGAGCAGTCCCCGGCAACAGATTCGCTGATGAGCGCCAAACGCAAGACAGGCAGTGCCGCGCGCGACCTCTTCGCCAAGCTCGAAGACGAGCTGAAGCGCGCGCCCGTGCGCCCCGCCAAGGCCGAGGCGAAATCGCGCGGTCGAAGCGGCGAGGATCGCTACACCGCCGCCGACATCGAGGTGCTGGAGGGTCTTGAGCCCGTGCGCCGCCGCCCCGGCATGTATATCGGCGGTACCGACGAGAAGGCGATGCATCACCTCTTCGCCGAGGTGCTCGACAACGCCATGGACGAGGCGGTGGCCGGACATGCGAGCCACATCGGGGTCTCGCTCGAGGCCGACGGCTTTCTCACCGTGACCGACAATGGCCGCGGCATTCCCGTCGATCCGCATCCCAAGTTCAAGAAGAAATCCGCGCTCGAAGTCATCATGACCACGCTGCATGCGGGCGGCAAGTTCAACTCCAAGGTTTATGAGACGAGCGGCGGCCTGCACGGCGTCGGCGTGTCGGTCGCCAATGCGCTGTCGGAGAGCATGGAAGTGGAGGTTGCCCGCGGGCAGAAGCTCTACCGGCAGACCTATACGCGCGGCAAACCCGACCGCCCGGTGAAGAGCCTGGGTGCGGTGAAGAACCGGCGCGGCACACGCGTCCGTTTCCGCCCCGATCCCAAAATCTTCGGTAATGGCGCGGCGTTCCGGCCGGCACGCCTGTTCCGCATGGCGCGCTCCAAGGCCTATCTATTTCGCGGCGTCGAAATCCGCTGGTCGTGCGTCAAGGCCGCGCTCGCGGGCGACAGCGAGACGCCGGAGAGCGCCGTCTTCCACTTCCCCGGCGGCTTGAAGGATTTTCTCGAAGACCGCATCGAGGGGCAGACAAAAGTCGTCAACGATATCTTCGCGGATCGCATCGACAGGACCAACGGCCACGGCTCGGTGGAATGGGCGATTGCCTGGATTGCCAGCGACGACGGGTTCCTGAGCTCCTATTGCAACACCGTGCCCACGCCCGACGGCGGCACGCATGAGGCGGGTCTGCGCGCCGCGCTCACCAAGGGCTTGCGCGCCTATGGCGAGCTTACCGGCAATAAGCGGGTGGCGCAGGTGACGGCCGACGATGTGCTTGGCACAGCCGCCGCCATGCTCTCGGTTTTCATCCGCGAGCCGGAGTTCCAGGGCCAGACCAAGGACCGGCTCTCCAGCGCCGAGGCCGCGCGCACCGTGGAGAGCGTCCTGCGCGACGCTTTCGACCATTGGCTGACCGGCAATCCGTCCCAGGCCAATCGCCTGCTCGATTGGGTGATCGACCGCGCCGAGGATCGACTTCGCCGCAAGAAGGAAAAGGAGATCGGCCGGCAGACCGCGACGCGCCGCTTGCGCCTGCCCGGCAAGCTCGCCGATTGTTCTCTAAGCGGCGCGCAAGGCACCGAGATCTTCATCGTCGAGGGCGATTCCGCCGGCGGCTCGGCCAAGCAGGCGCGCG
>JBBDYM010000019.1:0-6342 GCA_040901485.1 Methyloceanibacter sp. | reverse complement strand
CGCGCGATCTCGTCCTCGTTATGCAGCGTGGCGTTCTGCACCACCACGCCGCCGACCGTGACCGGATCGAGCTTGGCCACGGGGGTCAGCGCGCCGGTGCGCCCCACCTGGATGTCGATGTCGCGCAGTTTGGTGGTCGCTTTCTCGGCGGGAAATTTGTGCGCCACCGCGTAGCGCGGCGAGCGTGAGACGAAACCGAGCCGCTGCTGCAGGTCGAGCCGGTCGAGCTTGTAGACGATGCCGTCGATGTCGTAATCGAGGCCGGCGCGGCCACTTTCGATGTCGCGATAGGTCGCGAGCATTTCCTCGACCGTGTGGGTGAGCTTGATCAGCGGATTGAGCGGAAAGCCCCAGGCGTGCAGGATCTGATAAGCGTCCCACTGCGTCTCGACCGGCAAATCCGCCACCTCGCCCCAGCCATAGGCGAAGAAGCGCAAGGGCCGCTGCGCGGTGATAGTAGAATCGAGCTGGCGGAGCGAACCGGCGGCGGCGTTGCGCGGATTGGCGAACAATCGGTCGCCACGCTTCAACTGCTCCTCGTTGAGGCGCTGGAAGGTGCGGCGGCTCATATAAATCTCGCCGCGCAGCTCGAACGGGTCGGGGAAGCCCCTGGTTTCGACGGTCTTGGGAATGTCGGCGATGGTGCGCACATTGGGCGTGACGTTCTCGCCCTCATAGCCGTCGCCGCGCGTGGCGCCCTGCACCAGCACGCCCCGCTCATAACGGAGCGTGATAGAGAGGCCGTCGATCTTGGGTTCGGCGGTGAAGGCTAAACCCTCGGTCGAAGGCAGCCCGAGAAAGCGCCTGATGCGGTCGAGGAAATCGCGCAAGCCTTCCTCGTCGAACACATTGCCGAGCGAGAGCATGGGCACGCGGTGCGTGACCTTGCCGAAACTCTCGACCGGCGCGGCGCCCACCTTGAGCGATGGACTGTCATCGCGCACGAGATTGGGGAATCGCGCCTCGATCGCCTCGTTGCGGGCGCGCAGCGCATCATAGTCGGCGTCGCTGATTTCCGGCTCGTCCTGCCGGTAATAGAGCGCGTCGTGATGGGCGATTTCGGCGGCGAGCCGCGTCAACTCCTCGGCCGCTTCCGCCTCGCCAAGCTCTGCAACGGGCTTCGCCGCCAGAGGCGACTCGGTACCGCCCTTCTTTTTCGATCTGCTCTTGCTCATGTGTCGCCGTTATGCGGAGCGGCTCATCAGCCTGTCGGCCGCGGCGCGCGCCTCGTCGGTAATGGTCTGGCCGGCGAGCATGCGCGCAATCTCCTCGCGGCGATGGGCACCCTCAAGCACCGCAACGCGCGTGACCATGGCTTCGCCGCCTTTGCCGCGCACGGCCTCCTTGGCGATCAAGAGATGACCGTCGGCAAGCGCCGCCACCTGCGGGGCATGGGTCACGGCCAACACCTGAACCCGGGCGGCAAGTCCCGCCAGGCGCTCGCCGACAGCCGCCGCCGTCGCGCCCCCCACGCCCGCATCGGCCTCGTCGAAGACCAGCGTCGGCGCGGAGCCGCGTGCGGCCAGCACCACCTTGAGCGCGAGGATGAACCTTGCAAGCTCGCCGCCTGAGGCCACCTTCATCAGCGGCCCCGGCTCGGTGCCCGGATTGGTCCTGACCAGGAAGGAAACGCGGTCGATCCCGTTCGGCCCACCTTCGGCGAGGTCTATCGCTTCGATATACGTGACGAAGCTCGCCTTCTCGAGCTTGAGGGGGCCTAGCTCGGCTTGAACCTCTTTATCGAGACGCTTGGCGGCCTCCTTGCGGGCCTTGCTTAAGGCAAGTGCCGCGGTCTCATAGATCTTGCGCGCGGCACTTGCCGCCTTTGCCAGCTCCTCCGCCCGCCCCTCGCCCCGGTCGAGCGCGGCAAGCTCGGATTCGAGCTTCTCGGCCAAAGCCGGCAGACCGTCGACCTGGACGCGATGCTTGCGGGCCAGCGCACGCAGCGCGAACAGCCGCTCCTCGGCACGTTCGAGCTCCTTCGGCTCGAAGGTGGTCAAGGCCAGGGCCTCATCGATTCTGGTGCGGGCGGTGTCGGTCTCCGATAGCACACGTTCGATTGCCTCGGCCACGAGGCCGAGCACCGGGCCCGCGCTCTCGGCCTGGCGCTCGATGCGGCGCAGCGCCGCCGCGAGCCGCGTGCCGTTGGTCCCTTCCCCCTGCAAGGCATCGAGCGCCTCGGTAAGCTCACCGGCGATCTTCTCCGCATTCATCATCAGCTGGCGGCGGGAGGCGAGCGTCTCTTCCTCGCCGCTCTCCGGCGCGAGCGCGCGCAACTCCTCCAGCGCGTGATTGACATAGTCGGCATTGGCGCGGGTGGTGGCGATCTCGCTTTCATGGCGCACGCGCTCGGACTCCGCCTGCTGCCAAGCCTCGTAAGCGTCCCCAACCCGTCGCGCCGCGCCGCTCAAGCCGCCGAAGGCATCGACCAGGTCGCGGTGGCCGCTTGGGTCGATCAACGCCCGCTCGTCATGCTGCCCATGCAGCTCGACCAGCGCCTGGCCCACCTGCCGCAACAGCTGCACGCTGACCGCAATATCGTCGATAAAGGCGCGGCTGCGGCCGTCGGCGCCTTGCACCCGCCGCAGGATCAAGGTCTCGCTTGCGTCGATGCCGTTCCCGGCGAGAAGCACGAACACGGGATGGCCGGACGCAAGCTCGAAGGTCGCGGTGACCTGGCCTTGCGCCGCACCCTGCCGCACCAGCGCCGCGTCGCCGCGCGCGCCGGTGGCCAGCGAGAAAGCGTCGAGCAGGATCGATTTGCCGGCGCCGGTCTCGCCGGTGAGCACCGACAGGCCTTGGCCGAATTCGAGATCGAGCCGGTCGATCAGAACGATATCGCGGATCGACAGGGCGGCTAGCATGGCAAACGTATCAGGCGGGGGCGTTGCCCCTCCAGGTGCGGGTGATCCACGAGCCCTCGTGCTGCCGCGGCTGCACGCCGCTCTTCGCCAAGAGCTTGTACGCTTGGTTGTACCACTTGCTATCCGGGAAGTTATGCCCAAGCACGGCAGCGGCCGTCTGAGCCTCGTTGACGATGCCTAACGCCATATAGGCCTCGGTCAGCCGCATCAAGGCCTCTTCCACCTGCTCGGTCGTCTGATAGTTGGTGACCACGGTGCGGAAGCGGTTGATGGCGGCGAGAAAGTTGTTCTTGCGGAGATAATAACGGCCGACCTGCATCTCGTTTGCCGCCAGGAGATCGCGCAGGATGCGTGTCCGGTTGGCCGCCTCGGCGGCATACCGCGAATTGGGATAGCGCTGCAGCAGCGTGTCGTAGGCGGTAAGCGACCGGCGGGCATAGCTCTGATCGCGCTTCGGATCGAGCAACTGGTCGTAATAGGACATGCCGATGATGTTCTGGGCGAGGTCCGCTTCCTGGGTGCCCGGATGCAAAGTGAGGTAGCGGTCGGCGGCGGAAACGGCGTCGTCATACTGGCCGGCTTTGTAATAGGCGTAGGCCGCCATGACGATGGCCCGGCGCGCCTCCTGCGAATAAGGATGGCTGATATCGACCTGCTCGTATTTCCGGGCGGCCTCTTTGAAGTCACCCTTGTCGATCAGGCGCTCGGCTGCGCCGTAAGTCACGTTGGGGGGGTTATTGTCCTCGATCTCGGCCTTCTTGCCGAACAGTGAGCCGCAGCCCGCGACCATGCCGGCGGCGAGAACGAGCGCCACCAGGCCGAAGGGCGAGCATGGGCGGCAACGGGGCGCGCCAAGGCCTATGGCACCCGATATCGGGTGAACCGGTGCGGACATGCTACCCTTCAAGAGCGTCCCCTTGCGCCAAGCACAGGCCGCGCGAAATCACAATCACCGGCAGGCTATCGCAGACTGCCCGCACCCAACTAGCGGATTATGGTGTTTTTTTGCTCAATTCCGCCGCCGCGCCATCCCTTGAACAAGGCTGAATCCTTGGCGGGAGCGAAAAGCGTCCTTCCGGCAAGCTTGGCAGCTCGGATGTAAAGATCAGCTACGCTCGGCGGCGAAGTTCGCTGCCGCAAGGCGGTGGCTGAGCTCGGCATGCCGGATTTCGCGATAACGCGGAGCCTCGACCATGGTCCAGGCCTCGGCATCGGCGAACAGGGCTTTGAGCACCAGCGTGTTCAGCCGATGGCCGCCGCGATGCGAGCGGAAGGCGCCGAGAATGGGCGCGCCCGCCAAAGCGAGGTCGCCGACCGCGTCGAGCGCCTTGTGGCGCACGAACTCATCGGAGAAGCGCAAGCCTTCGCGATTGATGACCCGGTCGTCGCCGATGGCCACGGTATTCTCGAGCGACGCGCCAAGGGCAAGTCCGGAGGCCCACAGCCGCTCGACATCCTTCATGAAGCCGAACGTGCGGGCCCGTGCCAGCTCCCGGCGGAAGGAGCCGGGATTGAGGTCGATCTCGATCCTCTGAGTACCGATCAGCGGGGTGTCGAACTCGATCTCGACGTCGAGACGGAAGCCGTTATGGGGGGTCAGTTCCCCGTAGGCGGTGCCGTCCTCGACACGCACCGGCTTCAGGACTTTGAGGAAGCGGCGCGGGCTGTCAAGCTCGGTAAAGCCGGCTTCGTCGATGGCCTCGACGAAGCAAGAGGCGCTGCCGTCCATGATCGGCACTTCGGGGTTGTCGATCTCGATCAGGGCGTTGTCGATGCCGAGGCCGTGCAGAGCGGCGAGCAAATGCTCGACGGTGGCGACAGCGGCGCCATTGCCATCGCCCAGCACGGTGCTAAGGGTAACGCCTGTCACCGACCCCTGGTCGGCAACAATCTCGGTGCCGTTGGAAAGAAGGAAACGAATTCCGGTGTCGCCGTCAGCGGGACAAAGCACGATAGAGACCGGCGCGCCGCTATGGACACCCGTCCCCGTCAGTGAAATTTCGCTGGCAAGCGTAGTCTGGCGTGCCCCTATGAAACCTTTCATGGCCCCCGTGCCGTCTTATGGTTCCCTGCATGCTCGGGGAGAGCCCCCGAGCCCCCATCGATCAGCGCTCCCTGGCACTTTAGACCGTATTACTTCGTCGGCCTTGTAGTGCCTTATTGGTTCCGCTGATCAATCTTGAAGAACCTTAACGCTCTGACTCAGGGGCGACAAATCACGGTTTCTTTCACTGTATTACGCTCTGCGTAACCTCCTAATCGCTTAACATCCTTGCTTTTTCCCGCTCCGGAGGAGCTTCGGATAGTCTTGCTTCCGTCGCTCAGTTCGCCCGGCGGCGCAGGAAGGCGGGAATCTCCAGATCGTCCTCGTCATACGATTCGCCTGGAGACGAATCATAATCGACTGCCGCCATGCGGGGCTGGGCCTCGACCGGCTTCGGCATGGCGCGGACGGGCTCCTCGCTGCGCGGCCGCTCGATGCGGACGCCTCGCGGCGCTGGCGCCGGCGCTTCGGCGAATGACGGCTCCTGGCCGAAATCGGGCTCTAGCTTTGTATCCATCTCGTCGTCAGTCTCCTTTCGGCTGCGCGCGACGCCTGCCAGCCTTTCGAGAAAGCCCACTTTTCGCTTTTGGGCCTCGATGCCGGTAGCTTGGGTTTCACCCGCTCGCGCTTTGATTTCCTTCTGGGCAACAATGGGCAGCTCCTCGACGCTCGGCATGCGCCGCACCGGGCGCTGGATCGTGGAGGGCGGTTCAGGCTGGAAGCTTGGCTTGGGCGCGAGAGCCGGCTTCTGCGGCGGAGGCGCGGTCCGCGTCATCTGCGCCGGACGCTTCTCGATCGTTACATTGCCGGAAGCGCGCCAAACCGGCGGCTCCTGCACCACTTCGCTCGGCGTGAGCACGAGGCTCGGCTCGTCGAGGTCGACAGGAATACCGGGCAGCGCCGCGAGGCCCGCGAGACGCTGCGTAAGCCGGCCCCTGTCCTGTTGCGGCATCTGCATTTGGGGCTGAGGCATAACAGGCCGGCCCATCTCGGCACCGATCGGGCCAAGGCCGGTCGCTACCACCGACACGCGGATCGATCCGTCGAGCTCGTCGTCGAAGGTGGCGCCGACGATGATGTTGGCGTTGGCGTCGGCCTCGGCCCTGATGCGGCTCGCCGCCTCGTCCACCTCGTAGAGGGTGAGGTCGTTGCCGCCGGTGATGGAGACCAGGAGCCCGCTCGCCCCACTGATCGACACGTCGTCGAGCAGCGGATTGGAGATCGCCGCCTCGGCCGCCTCGATGGCGCGCCGGTCGCCGCTCGATTCGCCGGTGCCCATCATCGCCTTGCCCATGCCGGCCATGATGGTGCGCACATCGGCGAAGTCGAGATTAATCAGGCCTTCCTTCACCATGAGATCGGTGATGCAGGCGACGCCCGCGCGCAACACGTCGTCGGCCATGGCGAAGGCGTCGGTGAAGGTGGTCTTCTCGT
>JBBDYM010000018.1:0-40975 GCA_040901485.1 Methyloceanibacter sp. | reverse complement strand
TTCGTGGTGGTGAACGGCGAGAACGCCGCCGGCGGCTTCGGCATCACCGAACCGATCCTGACTGAGCTGATCGATGCCGGGGCGGACGTGGTGACCACCGGCAACCATGTGTGGGACCAGCGCGAGGCTCTGGTGTTCATCGAGCGCCACGACCGCCTGCTCAGGCCCATTAATTTCGCACCAGGCACACCGGGCAAAGGTGTCGGACTTTACAAGGCTCAGAACGGCGCGGACGTGCTGGTGATCAACGCCCAGGGGCGTGTGTTCATGGCCGATACCGACGATCCTTTCCGCGCCGTAGAGCGTGAGCTCGAAGCCTGCGGATTGAAGACCGGCGCCGATGTTATCCTTATCGACTTCCACGCCGAGGCGACGTCCGAGAAGGAGGCGCTGGCGCATTTCGTCGATGGACGGGCAAGTGCGGTGATCGGCACCCATACTCATGTGCCGACTGCCGACGAGCAGATCCTCAAGGGCGGTACCGCCTATATCAGCGACGCCGGCATGTGCGGCGATTTCGATTCTGTGCTCGGCATGGACAAGGAGGAGCCGCTGTCGCGCTTCCTCACCCAGATACCCAGCGCGCGGTTCGCGCCCGCACTCGGCGAGGCGACCATTTGCGGCGTCGGCATCGATATCGACGACGCCACGGGGCTCGCGCGCGCGATTGCGCCTCTGCGGCTCGGCGGCAGGCTGTCGCAGACCGAGCCCGCCTTCTTTCTATCGGAAGCTTAGGCCGAGCGGAGCGTAGCGCTGACGCCGTTGACACTCGCGCCGTTGACGTCGGTCGAGCGGCCATGGGCGAGGAGGCGCTTCAAGCAGAAGATGGCCTCGTCGAGATGGAGCAGAGCGACCTCCGCGTCGTAGCTGTCATTGAAGAGGGATATGCGCGCTTTGGCGACATGATCTGCGGCCTCCGAACAAAGCTCGGAAAGGCTCAAAGGCGGCATGACTTGGTCATGCGCTTTCGACTTCTGCGGCATGGTGGCCCCCATCGGTTACGCGAAACACTACTCGGTCTTCTACCCTTCAAATGTCAGGCCTTTAGGGTTAAGGCTTCGCTAAAGGGTGGGGGTTGATCGAACGCCCGCGAGCCAATAGGGATCGGGGTCATGGCCGGCCATTCCAAATTCAAGAACATCCAGTTCCGCAAGGGCGCGCAGGACAAGAAGCGTTCCAAGCTGTTCTCCAAGCTCGCGCGCGAGATCACCGCGGCGGCGAAGATGGGCATGCCAGACCCCGCCATGAATGCGCGGCTCAGGACCGCGGTCCAGGCGGCGCGGGTGCAGAACATGCCCAAGGACAATATCGAACGCGCCATCAAGAAGAGCCAGGAGGCGGACGGCGCCAATTACGAGGAGGTGCGCTACGAGGGCTTCGGCGCGGGCGGCGTCGGCGTCATCGTCGAGGCGCTCACCGACAACCGCAATCGCACGGCGAGCGAAGTGCGCTCGATCTTCACCAAGTTCGGCGGCAATCTCGGCGAGACCGGCGCTGTCTCCTTCAATTTCGACCGGCTCGGCGCCATCGAGTTCGACGCCGCGCGTGCCACGGCCGACGACATGCTGGAAGCGGCCATCGAGGCTGGCGCCGACGACGTCGAATCGGGCGAGGAGGGACACACCGTCTATTGCGACCCCGACGAGCTGCATCAGGTGGCCAAGGCGCTCGAGGCGCGCTTCGGCGAGCCCCGCACGGTGCAGATCGTATGGCGCCCAAAGTCCGAGGTGCCGATCGACGAGGAAGCCGGCCAGAAGCTGTTGCGCATGATCGACACGCTCGAAGAGCTTGACGATGTGCAGCAGGTCTACGCCAATTTCGACGTCGCCGAGGACGTGCTGCAAAGACTGACCGCCGCGTAGACAGGACCCTCATGACGCCACGCCGTTCATCGACTAAGGGCGCACGCGGACATAAGGGTCAGCAGTCCGCCCTGCCCGGCAATGGCGGTCTTGCGCGGATCGGCCGCGCCTTCTGGAACACGGTCGGCGGACTGCGCGAAGGCTTGAGCACCGAGGCGGCGATCAAGCAGGAGGCGGCGATCGCACTCATCGCTTTCCCCGTGTCCTTTTTCGTCGCCACCGATCTTTGGGTCTGGGTGGCGCTGATCGGCAGTCTGCTGCTTTTGCTTTCGATCGAGTTCCTCAACACGGCCATCGAACGCCTATGCAACCATCTCCATCCCGGGCGGCACGAGGCCATCCGCGTGACCAAGGACCTGGCCTCCGCCGGCGTGTTCTTCGCCATCGCGCTGACTGGGCTGATCTGGGGCGCGGCTTTGCTCGCCCGCTTCGGAATCTTCTGACTCATGGCGGGCAATTGGCAGCTTCGCGACTCGGAGGCGATGATCACCGGCAACGAGGCGCTGCTCGGCCGTAAGCACCTCCTGGTGGCGATCACGCGCGTGCGCAACGAGTCTCTCCTCCTGCCCGATACGCTCGATCATCTCGGCAAGCAGGTTGACGCGATCGTCGCCTATGACGATGCGAGCACCGACGAAACGGTGGCGATCCTGCGCGCGCATCCCAAGGTCGCTCTGATCGTCGCCAACCAGGAATGGGAAGAGGATGTTGCGGCGCGCAAGCTCGCCGAAGGGCGGCATCGCGGCCTCCTGCTCGATCTTGCGCGCGAGAGACTGCCGCACGATTGGATATTCTGCTTCGATCCCGACGAGCGCGTGACCGGCGATGTGCGCGGCTTCGTGGCGGACCTAGGCGCGGAGGAGTGTGACGCGGTGCGGGTCAGGCTGTTCGACGCCTATATGACGCCGGACGACCACGCGTCTTATACCTCCGATCGCGCGCTACTCGACTTTCGCCGCTTCTTTGGCCCCGAGCAGCGCGACATTCTCATGCTGTGGCGAAACCGCCCGGAGATCGTCTTTGCCGAAGGCCATGGGCGCACGCCAATCGGCATGGAGCGCGTCAAGACCGATCTCTATTGCCAGCATTACGGCAAGTCGCTCTCAGTCGCCCATTGGGAGGAGACCTGCGACTATTATATCCGCTATTTCCCGTTCGACACCTACGGCAAGAAATGGACGGAGCGCAAAGGCCGCGCGATCCATACCGAATCCGATTTCGGGCGGCCGCTCCATGAATGGGGCGAGACGCTGTTCGCCAACGCCGTGCCGCTCTGAGCCGCGGTTATTTGCGCGCTGCGCGGGCCGGACGGCGGGCAGTGGGCAGGCGAAGATCGACCCTGAAACCGGTCTCCAGCGTCTCGAAGGACAGCGTGCCGCCCCAGGCATCGGCGATGTCGGTGACAATGGCGAGACCGAGCCCGGCGCCGGGGCCCGAATTGTCGAGACGGGCGCCGCGGGCAAGCATTTCCTGTTGCCGCTCGGGCGGGATGCCCGGCCCATCATCGGTGACGCTCACGGTCACCATGTCGGCCTCGATGTTTCCCGAGATCGCGACGCGCATTTTGGCGTGGCGCGCGGCATTCTCGACGAGATTGCCAAGCGCCTCGGCGAGGTGCCGGCGAAGTCAGGAAGACGCGCGGCCCGCCCGGGGTTTATGCGGCGCGGACGTTCGCTTGGTCTTCTTGGTTTTTTTTGCCCGTGCCGGCGTGCGCGGAACGGTTTTTTGCGGTCCGGTTTGCACGACCGGCAGTGCCGCGTGCAACGGCTCGCTGGACACCAGCTCGGTTGAGGGTCTTGGCGCTAAGGCTTGATGCTCAAGAGTCTCGGAGGCGATCGGCGGCGCGACCCGACCAGTTGAGCGAGAAATTTCCCGGCTCTTCATGGCGACACGAGTAGAAACGGCCGCAACCATCCCGAACGTGCTGCGGATCACCGCCTGTAACGTCATGCTGAGCCAGGCTGCGACGGTGGAGAACGATCCACGCATACTGCGCGCCAGAGCTTTGCCCTTCACCGTAAGCCCCGCGAAGGCGGTCGAAGCGGCGTTAGC
Source organism: Methyloceanibacter sp. (assembly GCA_040901485.1). GTDB lineage: Bacteria > Pseudomonadota > Alphaproteobacteria > Rhizobiales > Methyloligellaceae > Methyloceanibacter. The sequence continues at coordinate 37,061 of JBBDYM010000018.1, read as the reverse complement.
TGAAGCGCGCGCAACTCCGCCGGCCTGCACTCGAGCCCAGGCCCATGCGGCGGTGAGCCATCGCTGCGATAACAGCGCGTAGACGCGGAGCTTCACCACGAGCCAGGCGAAGCCGATTGAAGCGGCGTTGGCAATGTCGCGCGCGAGAACGCCGCTCTTCGCCCGAAGCAAAGACCACCCCGCGTCAAACCATTTCCCCAAGGCGAGCAGGATCGCCCGGAACTCCAGGACGAGCCAGACGAAGCCGATCACGATGACTTTGGCGATAGCGCGGATGTATGGCGTAGCCCAGGCCACGGCTCTCAAGAACAAAGCACGCAGAGAGAGGAAGGCGGCGTTGAGGTGCTGCCACAAAAAGAGGGATGCCGTCCGCGCCCAACGGAACGAGGTCAAAGCGGCGCGTTTGGCAAATCGCATCAGGCGGCGGCGCCGAACCTCGATCTGGTACATCACCTCCTGGCGCTGGAGCCGGCGCTTGTGCTTGATCTCGGAGCTGCGATAGCTCTCGAGCCAGCGGTAATGCTGGCTGAGATCGTCGCTGACCGAGGCGATGAGATCCTTCGAGCCGGCGATGTCGTTCTTGGCGGCGTCGATCGGATCGAGCGCCCCGGGCATCAGGGCGCTTTCTCTCCCGGACGCGAGACCAGCTTCCGTCTGCCAGCGTCTCGAGATCACCATGGGTGTGATCCTGGATCTCCCCTTGCCACGGCCTAACGCCAAGTCCCGTTGGCCGTTCCCTACGCGCTACCTCCCGCGACTCAGTACCGGGGCAAGCGCGAATCCTAACCCGCAAAGCGCTGAGCAGCCAGTGTTGATGGCCTCCAGCCTGAGGGCGTTCATGCTACGATTCGTGCATGGCCCAAGCGATTCGCATTATCGGCATCGATCCAGGGCTCAGGCGGACGGGCTGGGGGGTCATCGACACCGACGGCACGAGGCTCGGGTTCGTGGCCTGCGGCTCGGTCGTCTCCGACAATGCGGACAGCCTCGGACTGCGGTTGCGCCAGATTTTCGATGGCTTGCAGGCGGTTCTGGCGGAGCTCTCGCCCGCGGAGGCGGCCATCGAGCAGACCTTCGTCAACCGCGACGCCGTGGCCACGCTGAAGCTCGGCCAGGCGCGGGGCATCGCCCTGTTGGTGCCGGCGCTGCTCGGGCTTCCTATCGCCGAATATGCCCCGAACGCGGTGAAAAAGACCGTGGTCGGCGCGGGCCACGGCGACAAGGGCCAGATCCGCGCCATGGTGAAGTGCCTGCTGCCGCGCGCGAGCCCCGACAGCGCCGACGCCGCCGATGCGCTCGCCATCGCCATCACGCACGCCCATTCGCGGCGCTGGGCACGGCTGGAAGCGGCGATGGTGCTGGGGACGAGGGCCGCGCCATGATCGGCAAACTCAAAGGCCGGCTCGATTCCATTACGCCCAGCACGGTGATCGTGGACGTTGGCGGCGTGGGCTACGAGGTGACGGTCGGCGCGCGCACGCTGACTAGTCTGCCCCCAGTCGGCGAGACGGTGACGCTCTCCGTCGACACCCATATCCGCGAGGATGGGGTGAGGCTCTACGGCTTCGCCAGCGAGCATGAGCGCGCCTGGTTCAGGGCGCTGCAGACGGTGCAGGGCGTCGGCGCCAAGGTGGCGCTCGCGGTGCTCGGCACGCTCTCCGCGGGCGACCTCGCCAATGCGGTGGCGTTGCAAGACAAATCCTATGTTGCTCGCGCGCCAGGCGTGGGGCCCAAGGTCGCCGCCCGCATCGTGGCCGAGCTGAAAGACAAGATGCCAACGCTCGCGCCCGCCATCAGGCCGGGCGGCGGGCTCGCGCCGGTCGCCACGCTGCCCGAGGGGCTTGCGGCGCGCGACGCGGTTTCGGCATTGCTCAATCTCGGCTATGCCCATGGCGAGGCTGCTGCTGCGGTCTCGGCGGCGATCGGCAAAGCGGGGCGCGAGGCCCGTGCCGAGGATCTGATCCGCCTCGGTCTTAGGGAGCTCGCGCAATAATGGCTGAGAGGATGTTGGCAGCGGTGCGACGCGACGAGGATCAGGGCGAGACCTCGCTCAGGCCACAAGTGCTGAGCGAGTTCATCGGCCAGGCCAAGGTCTGCTCGAACCTCAAAGTATTCATCGATGCGGCGCGGGCGCGGCGCGAGGCGCTCGACCATGTGCTGTTCGCAGGGCCACCGGGTCTCGGCAAGACCACGCTCGCGCAGATCGTGGCGCGCGAGCTTGGCGTGAATTTCCGCGCCACTTCCGGCCCGGTGATCGCCAAGGCGGGCGACCTCGCCGCGCTGCTCACCAATCTCGAAGACCGCGACGTTCTCTTTATTGACGAGATTCACCGGCTCAATCCGGCGGTCGAGGAAATCCTCTATCCGGCCATGGAGGACTTTCAGCTCGACCTCATCATCGGCGAGGGGCCTGCGGCACGCTCGGTGCGTATCGACCTCGCCCGCTTTACTTTGATCGGCGCCACCACGCGCACCGGCCTGCTCACCACGCCGCTCAGGGAGCGCTTCGGCATTCCCATCAGGCTCGAATTCTACGAGGTCGCGGAGTTGGAAGAGATTGTGCGGCGCGGTGCACGCCTGCTCAAGCTGCCGCTCACCGATGAAGGCGCGCATGAGATCGCGCGGCGCGCGCGCGGCACACCGCGCGTAGCGGGACGCCTGCTCCGCCGGGTACGCGACTTCGCATCCGCCGATGGGGCGAACGCCGTCGATGCCAAGCTCGCCGATGGCGCGCTGTCGCAGCTCGAAGTCGATAAGCGCGGGCTCGATGCGCTCGATCACCGCTATTTGCGCCTGATTGCGCTGAACTATGGCGGCGGGCCGGTGGGTATCGAGACGATCGCCGCAGGCCTGTCGGAGCCGCGCGACGCCATCGAGGAAATCATCGAGCCTTACCTCCTGCAGCAGGGCTTCATCGCGCGCACACCGCGCGGGCGCATGCTCACGGCGCACGCCTACGCTCATCTCGGGCTCGATGCGCCGGCGCAGTCCACCACGCAGTTTCCCCTCTTCAACGGCAGCGACGAATCGTGAGCAAGTGGCCTGATCTGGCCGGGCGGATCGAGGGCGAGACCCACATCCTTCCGGTGCGTGTCTATTTCGAGGACACCGATACCGGCGGCGTTGTCTATCACGCCAATTTCCTCAAATTCTGCGAGCGCGGCCGCTCCGACTTCATCCGTCTGCTCGGTATCGAGGCGAAGGCGCTGGCCGATCCGGGGAAAGGCGAGCCGTCCATCTTCGTCGTGCGCCGGGTGGAGATCGACTATCTGAAGCCCGGCCACATGGACGATGTGCTCGAGGTCGTCACCTCCTGCGCGGAAATCGGCAGTGCGAGCCTTGTCCTCGACCAGGAGGTGCGGCGAGGCGATCTCCTGCTCGCGAAGGCCAAGGTAACGGTCGTACTAGTCTCGTCTTCCGGCAAGCCGCAACGGCTCGGACAATTGGTCCGCGGGGCCCTTCAACGCTTCGTTAACCCTACGCGTGAAACCTAGAGACTGCCGGCAAGCGTCTGACCGCACCGGAATGCGCCCGCGCCGATTCGCGAGGCGATAGCTCATGCCATGAGGCCATCATGACTCCGCCGGATGTCGCCGCCGATATTTCGCTGATCGAGCTGTTCAGGAACGCCCATCTCGTCGTCCAACTGGTGATCGTCGGGTTGCTGCTCGCCTCGATCTGGAGTTGGGCCATCATCATCGAGAAATTGTTTCTCTTCGCCAAGACGCGGAAAGAGACCAACAAGTTCGAGCAGGTGTTCTGGTCGGGCCAGTCGCTCGAGGAGCTTTACCAGGCGCTGGCGCAACGCCGGAACACCGGCGTGGCGGCGTTGTTCGTGGCGGCGATGCGCGAATGGAAGCGCTCGACCGAACGCGAAGGCGGCGACCGCGCCGCGCGCCCCATGCCCGGCGTGCAGCTCAGAGTCGAGAAGGTCATGGACGTGACCATCTCGCGCGAGGTCGAGCGGCTCGAGCGCCGGCTCACTTTCCTCGCCACGGTCGGATCGACCGCGCCGTTCGTCGGCCTGTTCGGCACGGTGTGGGGCATCATGACAAGCTTCCAGGCGATCGCCGTGAGCAAGAACACTTCTCTCGCGGTGGTGGCGCCGGGCATCGCGGAAGCTCTGTTCGCCACCGCGCTGGGCCTGTTGGCGGCCATCCCCGCGGTCATTTTCTATAACAAATTCAATGCGGAAGTGGCGCGCTACGCCGCGAGGCTGGAAGGCTTCGCCGACGAGTTCGGGGCCATCCTGTCGCGGCAAATCGACAAGACCCAGTGAGGGCCTAAGCCATGGGAACGGGACTGCAGCTTGGCGGAGCGTTGGGGAGCCGTCGCGCGCGCCGGCGCTCGAGCCAGCCGATGAGCGAGATCAACGTCACGCCCTTCGTCGACGTCATGCTCGTGCTGCTCATCATCTTCATGGTGACGGCGCCGCTGCTCACCGTCGGCGTCGACATCGACGCGAAGGCCGGCCTGCCGGAGATCGAGTTGCCGAAGACCGAGGCCGGACCGGTCACGCCCGAAGAAGCGCCGCTCAGCATCACCGTCGATGCCGAAGGAAAGATCTTTCTTCAGAACACCGAGATCGGTTTCGACGAACTGGTGACGAAGCTCACCGCCATCCGCGAGGCCGGCGGCGGCGCGCAGGTGTGGGTGCGCGGCGACAAGAGCGCGTCCTACGGCGACGTCGCCAAGGTGCTGGTGCGGATCAAGGAGGTGGGGCTGCCGGTGACTCTCGTCACCGATCCGCTGGACCAACTCTGACGGAGCGCCCGGAGTCGCGCGTAGCATGGGCAGAAGCACACTCATCTCGGCCGCGCTGCATGTGGCGATCCTGATCTGGGCGCTGGTTGCCTTCCCGTCGGGTGGCGGATCGCCGCTCGTGGCCATTCCCGTCGATCTCGCCTCGCCCAGTGACATCACCAAGATCAAGGCGGGCATGAAGGATGCCAAGGACGAAGCGCCGCTTGCCGCCAAGCCCAAGGAACCAAAGCCCGCGGCGGTGAAGGAAAAGGCGGCCAAGCCCGAGCCGGAAAAGACTCCTGTCCCGCCAAAAAAGGCTGAGGAGCCCCCGAAGCCAAAAGAAAAAGTGGCTGAACTGAAAGAGGCCGCGCCCAAGCCTGCCACTCAAAAGGCAGCCGAGAATAAGCCCGCGGCGCAAGCCAAGGCCTCGCCGCCACCGGTGCCCAAGCCGAAACCCGCGCCGCCAGCCAAGAAGCAGGAGGCCAACGCCGACCGCATCGCCGCGCTGCTCAACAAGCTCCCGGACGAGGTCGAGGAGCCCGAGCCGCAAGAACTGGCCGAGGAGATCAAGCCGGTGCGCGGCCAGTCCGACGGCAGGCAGGCCACCATGTCGGTCAATGAGATCGATGCTTTAAGGGCGCGCATCGCCGAATGCTGGAGCCCGCCCCCCGGCGGTCTCGGCGCCGATGAGATCGTGGTGAAAATCCGGCTCAAGCTCAACGAGGACGGGACGCTGGTCGGTTTTCCCACCGTCGCCAATCGTGGCGCCTCGCCCTTCTTCCAGGCCGCGGCCGACAGCGCGGTCAGGGCCGTATTCCAATGCCAGCCTTATTCCCTGCCCGGCGAGAAATATGCGCTGTGGCGCGACATGATCCTCAATTTTGACCCAAGCGACATGTATCGGAGCGGCTAGAGCCAATTCGACATGAAACGCAACATGCCCCGCGCCCTTCTATTGCTGGTGCTCCTTGGCACGCTTGCCGCGGTGAAGCCGGCGCAAGCCGTGCTCGAGCTCGACATCACCCAAGGCAATGTCCAGCCGCTGCCCATCGCCATTCCCGATTTCGCCGGCGACGGATCGATCGATCCCCAAGTCGCGCGCGAGATCTCAGAGGTGGTGGCGCGCGACCTCCGCTCCTCCGGCTTGTTCATCCCCATCGATCAGGCGGCCTTCATCGAACGGGGCGTCGGCATGGACCAGGTGCCGAATTTCGAGGATTGGCGAGTGGTCAACGCCCAGGCCCTGGTGGTCGGCCGCATCGGCAGCGGCGACGGCAGGCTGATAGCCGAGTTTCGCCTCTGGGACACCTTCGCCGGCAAGCAGCTTGCCGGCGAGCAATTCTTCGCCAGGCCCAAGGACGCGCGCCGCATCGGCCACATCATCGCCGACGCCATCTATGAGCGGATCACCGGCGAGAAGGGCTATTTCGACACGCGCATCGTGTTCGTCGATGAATCGGGGCCCAAGGACAAGCGCGTGAAGCGTCTGGCGATCATGGATCAGGACGGCCACAATATCCGCCTCCTGACCACGGGCCAGGACCTCGTGCTGACGCCCCGCTTCAGCCCGTCGACGCAAGAAATCACCTACATGTCGTTCGAGGGCGCCACGCCCAAGGTCTACCTGCTCAACATCGAGACGGGACAGAAGGAGATCGTGGGCGCCTTCCCGGGCATGACCTTCGCGCCGCGTTTCTCCCCCGATGGCCAGCGCATCGTCATGAGCCTTGAGCAAGGGGGCGTTTCCAACCTGTTCGCCATGGATTTGCGCAACCGGCGCACGCTCCAGCTCTCCAACACCAACGCCATCGACACCGCGCCTTGCTATTCGCCGGACGGTGGCCGGATCGTGTTCGAGACCGACCGGGACGGCTCCAAGCAGCTCTATGTCATGGATGCGGATGGGACAAACCAGCGCAGGATCAGCCAGGGGGAGGGCAGCTATTCGACCCCGGTCTGGTCGCCGCGTGGCGATCTCATCGCCTTCACCAAGATGCTGCGCGGGCAGTTCCTGATCGGGGTGATGAAGCCCGACGGCTCCGGCGAGCGCATCCTCACCGAAGGCTTCCACAATGAGGGCCCCACCTGGGCCCCCAACGGCAGGGTCTTGATGTTCTTCAGAGAATCACCTGGCGCTGGGGGCGGTCCACGGCTCTACACCATCGACCTCACCGGCTATAACGAGCGCCAGATCGCCACCCCGGCTTTTGGCTCCGATCCGGCCTGGTCGCCGCTGATAAACTAGCCATTTTGTCGCATAACTGGGCCCTGCGGCCATTTTGCAACAGTGGCTTACTCTTTATTAAGCAAACTCCGTCAGGCTGTTAACCATGCTTGATCAGGGCCCTCCGGGGCGATAGCTTGACCAGGCTGGAGGTTGAGATTCGGCGTGGCATTTTGGCATCTATGGCCGAGAAAACGGTCCGGAGACAGCAGTCCCGTCTTGATCTGAAAACGCCGCACCGGTACATGCAAAGACGGCTACTGCCGTTTAACAAAAGGAGAGAAGACCATGCAGGGTTTGAAGGGCGTCGTCATCGTCGCCACGCTCGTGGCCGCCACCGTCGCGCTTGGTGGCTGCTTCGGCCATCACGAAAAGGCAGTCGTAACCGAGCCCCTGAAGCTCGGGTCAGCCGACGTCGTGGTTGAGCAGGTTGTTCGCGTCTAAACTCGCGACCTAGGAAATTCGCGCGGAAGGTAACTTCCGCGAAATGGGACATGGATGCCGGAACGCCGTAGCGAGATGCGGCGGCGTTCCAGGCATCCCTTCCTTTTCTAGCTCCCGCAATTCGCCAGCCCGCCTAGGGCACTAGGAAATCGTTAAGGAATTGGCCCTTACGATTTTCCTAATTTTTGGCGTGCGGGAGTCCAGTACATGCGTTTGCGCAGTGGAGTTGGCTACGCCTGCAAATTCGCCGGCGTTGTCCTGATCGCTTTGGTGCTCGCGGCCTGCTCGCGGCAGGGAGAGCCCAAGCAATACGGGCTTGGCGGGGAAGGTCCGGCCACTCCCGGATCGGCACGAGATTTTGCCGTCAATGTCGGCGACGTCGTCCATTTCCAGGTCGACAGCTCGTCCTTGACCGGCGAGGCGCAGTCGATCCTGCGCAACCAGGCCATGTGGCTCAATCAATACGGCCAATACGGCGTGACCGTCGAAGGCCACGCGGACGAGCGTGGCACGCGCGAATATAATCTTGCGCTGGGCGCCAGGCGCGCCACCGCGGTCAAGACGTTCCTCGCGCAGAATGGCGTCAACGCGGGACGCATCAAGACCATCTCCTACGGCAAGGAGCGGCCGGTCGCGACCTGCGACGATATCTCCTGCTGGTCGCAGAACCGCCGGGCGCAGACGGCCTTGAACAACCAAGCCGTGGCCCGCGGCTACTAGGCACACGCCACTCTGCGGCGGCATCTGCCTCGATAAAAACAAAACTCGTCATGGCCGGGCTTGTCCCGCCTACGCGGGCCGAAGCCTTGGTAGACACGCGAGCAGCTATTGCTTCGGCGGGCGAAGGCCCGGCCATCCACGGGCTAGAAATTCGTGGATGCCCGGCACTTCGGCCGGGCATGACGAGTCATCAGATGAATTGCGCTATACTGACGCCATGAACGATCTGCCGATCTCCGAAGCGGAAGCGCGGAAGCTGCTCGCGCCGCTCGCGACCTTCCCGCATGTGGCGCTTGCCGTGTCCGGCGGACCGGACAGTCTTGCGTTGATGCATCTCGCCATGCGCTGGCGTGACGAGTGCGGGCAGAGCCCGAAGCTCAGCATGCTCACCGTCGATCACGGCCTTCGTCCGGAATCGCGCGATGAAGCCGAGACGGTTGGACGGCTGGCTGCCGAACTTGGCCTGCCGCACACGATCCTCACCTGGGAACGCGAAGGCGCGGTGAGCGCCAACATCCAGGCGAGGGCGCGCGTGGCGCGCTACGAGCTCATGGCCGCCTATTGCCACGCGCACGACATTCCGGCGCTCGTCACCGCCCATCATCTCGACGACCAGGCCGAGACCTTCCTGATGCGGCTCAAACGCGGCAGCGGCCTCGACGGGCTCGCCGCCATTCCCGAGAGAGGCGCTTGGGCCGGCATTGCCATTTTGCGGCCGTTGCTCGACGTGCCGAAGGCGCGCCTCGTCGCCACGCTCGCCGCGCAAAAAATTCCCTATGCGTCCGACCCGAGCAATGCCGATCCACGTTTCGAGCGCGCGCGCATGCGCGACAGCATCGAGGCGCTCACCCAACTGGGTCTCACCCCCGAGGCACTGGCGCTCTCGGCGCGGCGTCTGCGCCGCGCGCGCGAAGCGCTCGATCAGGCGGCGCAAGATTTCCTTAGCCGTCATAGCGAGGTGAGCGAGGCCGGCTATGCGATCGTCGATCGGGCGGCGCTGGCCGCGGCGCCCCAGGAGATTGCGCTCAGGGCGCTCGCCCGTCTCATCGGCGCGGTGGGCGGCGGCGAGGAGCCTGTGCGGCTCGTCAAGCTCGAAGCGTTGCTCGCGGCATTGGCCGAGTACCCGGACAAGACCCATACGCTCGGGCGCTGCCGGCTCGAGCCAGTCTCCGGGAGGCTCGGCATCTTCCGGGAGGCACGGGCGCGCGGCCTGCCCGTGCTTAGCCTCAAGCCCGGAGAGCGGGCTCTGTGGGACAATCGCTTCCGTATCGAATTGGGACGGGGTGAGCCCATGCCCATCATGGTCAGGGCACTCGGCGAAGCGGGCCTGAAAGAGCTTCGGGAGCGCTCGACTATTGCCGCCGCATTGCCGCGATTCGCGGGGCGAACGCTGCCGGCATGCTGGCGAAACGACGAATTAATCGGTGTGCCAGCGTTTGGCAGTGCCTCATCCGTGGGCGTCGATTGCCGTGCCACCTTTGTGAATACGGAACGCCGACCGGCCTAAGCCGTTGACAAAGCATGAGCCTCTTTGCGTTAGCCTAACTTGGCAAAAAGGGTGCATGTTCCTATGTTACGGGGACATAATGTCTTTCCCCGCCATACGAGGAACCAGGGGCCGCGGCCGTAGCCGCGCCTAGATCGAGCCGTCAGGTCAGTCCATGAATTCGAATTTTCGCAACTTCGCCATCTGGGTGTTCATCGGCCTGCTCCTGGTCGCGCTGTTCAACCTATTCCAGAGCCCGGGCGTCCAGGTCCGCGGCAACGAGATCAGCTTCTCGCAGCTACTCTCCGAGGTCGAGAGCGGCAGCATCCAGGACGTGACCATCGCCGGCAATCAGATCACCGGCCACTACACCGATGGCCGCAATTTCCAGACCTATGCGCCGAACGATCCCAACCTGGTCGACAAGCTGAACCAGAAGGGCGTGAAGATCACCGCCAAGCCGTCGGAGGACGACGTACCGTCGCTGCTCGGCGTGCTGGTCTCCTGGTTCCCCATGCTGCTGCTGATCGCCGTGTGGATCTTCTTCATGCGCCAGATGCAGTCGGGTGGCGGACGCGCCATGGGCTTCGGCAAGTCCAAGGCCAAGCTGCTGACCGAGCGCCACGGCCGCGTCACCTTCGACGACGTGGCGGGCGTCGACGAGGCCAAGGAAGATTTGCAGGAGATCGTCGAGTTCCTGCGCGACCCCCAGAAATTCCAGAAGCTCGGCGGGCGCATCCCGCGCGGCGCGCTCTTGGTCGGCCCTCCCGGCACCGGCAAGACGCTGCTCGCGCGCGCCATCGCCGGCGAGGCCAATGTGCCGTTCTTCACCATCTCGGGCTCGGACTTCGTCGAGATGTTCGTGGGTGTGGGCGCATCCCGCGTGCGCGACATGTTCGATCAGGCGAAGAAGAACGCGCCCTGCATCATCTTCATCGACGAGATCGACGCGGTCGGCCGTCACAGAGGTGCGGGCCTCGGCGGCGGCAACGACGAGCGCGAGCAGACGCTGAATCAGCTGCTGGTCGAGATGGACGGCTTCGAGTCCAATGAAGGCATCATCCTGATCGCCGCGACCAACCGGCCCGACGTGCTCGATCCGGCGCTGCTCAGGCCCGGCCGTTTCGACCGCCAGGTGGTGGTGCCGCGTCCCGACATCATCGGCCGCGAGAAGATCCTCAAAGTGCATGTGCGCAAGGTGCCACTCGCGCCCGACGTCGATCTGCGCGTGATCGCGCGCGGCACGCCGGGCTTCTCCGGCGCCGACCTTGCCAATCTCGTCAACGAGGCGGCGCTGCTCGCCGCGCGCCGGTCAAAGCGTCTTGTGATGCAGGTCGAGTTCGAGGACGCCAAGGACAAGGTGATGATGGGCGCCGAGCGCCGCTCCATGGTGATGACCGAGGAGGAAAAGACGCTCACCGCTTATCACGAAGGCGGGCACGCGCTCGTGGCGCTGCATTTGCCGGCGTCAGACCCCGTGCACAAAGCCACCATCATCCCGCGCGGCCGTGCGCTCGGCATGGTCATGCGGCTGCCCGAGCGCGATCAGCTCTCCTATACGCGCGCCAAGCTCAATGCCGACATCACCGTCGCCATGGGTGGGCGCGTAGCCGAGGAGCTCGTGTTCGGCCACGACAAGGTGACTTCGGGCGCCGCCGCCGACATCAAGATGGCGACGCAGCTCGCCCGTGCCATGGTCACACAATTCGGCATGTCCGATAAGCTCGGTCCGCTCGCCTATGGCGACAACGAGGAAGAAGTGTTCCTCGGTCACTCCATCGCGCGGCAGCAGAATCTTTCGGACGAGACCCAGACCAGGGTCGATGAGGAGATTCACCGCATCGTCGATGAGGGCTTCGAGCATGCGCGCAAGATCCTGTCGGAGAATATCGACGATCTGCACACGGTGGCGCGCGGGCTGCTCGAATACGAGACCCTGTCGGGCGAGGAGATCAAGGACCTGATCAAGGGCAAGCCTCCGGTGCGCGAATTCGTCGCCGAGGTCGCGCCGCGGCCGGGTCCTGCTTCGGCCGTGCCGGCGACGGGGCGCGGCAAGAAGAAGCCACGCACCGCGCCCGATACCGGCGGCATGGAGCCCCAGCCCTCGACTTGACCTTCACCTTAGCTAGGCTCGCGCAAGATCGCGGCGCAAAGCCCTCTCCCCACAGGGGAGAGGGTGGTTAAGCCTATAGCGAGCGTGTGCTAAGGCTCGTGCATGGCTGAGGCGAAGCTTTATCTGAGACCTATTGGGCTGCTCTACGGTCCGCCCGCCGAGGCGGCGGTCGCCGATCGGCTCGCTTTGCCTTTGGTGGGGGGATCGATCGCCTTTACCGCCGCCGTGCTGATCGAAGGGACGCCGCGAAACAGCAATAGGCGGCTTCTCGCCGCGCGGACGCTGGCGGAATCGCGCGATCCCGATCTCAAGGCGCTGCTCAAGCGCGTGGCGTCGCCGCGCCGCCCCTTTGCCGGCCTCAGCTTGGAGCGGCCGGTGCTGATGGGTATCGTCAACGTCACCCCGGATTCGTTTTCCGACGGCGGTCTTTACGACACCACGGAAGAGGCGATCGCGCGTGCCGCGGAGTTGACCGCCGCCGGCGCGGACATCGTCGATATCGGTGGAGAATCGACGCGGCCGGGTTCCGATGCCGTGCATGAGGCGGAAGAGGCTGCCCGCATTCTTCCTGTCATTGGCGGGCTCGCAGGATTAAAGGCCGTCATCTCGATCGACACCCGCAAGGCCTCGGTGGCGCGAGCAGCCGCCAGGGACGGGGCCAAGATCCTCAATGACGTCTCGGCGCTGACCTACGACCCGGCGTCGCTCGCGGTAGCGGTGGAAGAGGGCTTAAGCCTGGTGCTGATGCATGCGCAAGGCGAGCCTAAGACCATGCAGGACAATCCGACCTATGACGACGTGGTGCTTGAGGTGTTCGACTATCTTCGGGCGCGCATCGAAGCAGCCGAAGCGGCGGGCATAGACCGCGCCCGCATCGCCGCCGATCCGGGCCTCGGCTTTGGCAAGACGCTCGCACACAATCTCGCGTTGCTCGCCAATCTCAGCCTGTTCCACGGCCTCGGTGCGCCGCTCCTGGTCGGCGCGTCGCGCAAGCGCTTCATCGGCGGCCTCGGCCAGGAGCAGAACCCGCGCGCCCGCGAGCCCGGCTCCCACGCGGCCGCCATCGCCGCTGCGGCGCAAGGGGCGCAGATCCTGCGGGTGCATGACGTGGCGGGAGCCCGCCAGGCGCTCGGCGTGTGGCGCGCCGCCACATTTGGGACTGAAAATTAAGGAAAAAATCGTGTCGGTGCGCCTCTTGAGTGTAATTTTTGCTTACATTTATTGAACTGGGCTAGACTTGCCGGAGTAGCATAATCCTTAGGCGGCGCCTGCTAGACCCCAAGCAAGGGCAGGCACCAGCCGGCTCCCATGCGAAAGCCGGCACCGATCGAGGGATTGGACGGGGGGAAGCGACCGTCATGACGCGCAAATATTTTGGCACGGATGGCATCCGTGGCAGCGCCAACGCCTTTCCGATGACTTCGGAGGTGGCGATGAAAGTCGGCATGGCCGCCGGCAAGCTGTTCACCAACGGCTCCTACCGCCATCGCGTGGTGATCGGCAAGGACACGCGCCTTTCCGGCTACATGATCGAGTCGGCGCTCGTTTCCGGTTTCACCGCCGTAGGCATGGACGTGTTCCAGCTCGGCCCGATGCCGACGCCCGCCGTCGCCATGCTGACCCGCTCGCTCCGCGCCGATCTCGGCGTGATGATCTCCGCCTCACACAATCCCTTCATAGATAACGGCATCAAGCTATTCGGTCCCGATGGCTACAAGCTCTCCGACGAGACCGAGGCCGAGATCGAGCAGATGATGGAAGGCGATTCCACCGAGCTGCTCGCTGCCGCCGAGTCGATCGGACGGGCGACCCGCATCGACAGCGCGCGCGAGCGCTATATCGAGTTCGCCAAGCGCACGCTACCCAAGAACATCCGCTTCGACGGCATCCGCGCGGTGATCGATTGCGCCAACGGCGCGGGCTACAAGGTGGCTCCTGAGGCGCTGTGGGAACTCGGCGCAGAGGTCATCAAGATCGGCGTCGATCCTAACGGCTTGAATATCAACAAGGATTGCGGAACGACCGCGCCCGAGGATCTGATCCGCAAGGTCAACGAGGTGCGCGCCGATATCGGCATCGCGCTCGACGGCGACGCCGACCGCGTGGTCATCGTCGACGAGAAGGGCAGCATCATCGACGGCGACCAGCTGATGGCGGTGATCGCCGAGTCCTGGCTGATGCGCGGACGGCTCGCCGGTGGCGGCGTGGTCGCCACGGTGATGTCAAATCTCGGGCTCGAGCGCTATCTCGAAGGCCTGGGTCTCGGCCTGGCCCGCACCCCGGTCGGCGACCGCTATGTGGTCGAGCATATGCGCCGCCACGGCTACAATGTCGGCGGCGAGCAGTCCGGCCATATCGTGCTGTCGGATTTCTCCACCACCGGCGACGGCCTCATCACCGCGCTACAGCTCCTGGCGGTGGTGGCGCAGAGCGGCAAGCCGGTGAGCGAGATCTGCAACCGCTTCGAGCCTCTGCCGCAAATCCTGGAAAACGTCCGCTACAAGAACGGCCAGCCGCTCGACAATGTCGGGGTGCAGCGGGCGATCAGCGACGGCAAGTCCAAGCTCGGCAAAGCGGGGCGCCTCGTCATCCGTCCGTCAGGCACCGAGCCGGTCATCCGGGTGATGGCGGAAGGCGACGACGAGCGCCTGGTCAAGACGGTCGTATCGGACATCGTCCACGCCCTCTCTGACGCTGCCGCTTAAAACCCGATCTATTCAACACCATCGTCGGGCACGGACTTGATCCGGGCACTCAAGCCGTTACATCTCGCCAAGTGAGAGAGATTGTCTGTGAACACGATTGAAAAACCGAAGCTGCGGCCCAAGAACCCGCGCTTCTCCTCAGGGCCCTGCACCAAGCGGCCCGGCTGGACGCCAGGCGCGCTCAAGGGTGCGCTGCTCGGCCGCTATCATCGCGGGTCCGAGCCCAAGGCGCGGCTCGCGCTGGCGCTCGCCAAGACCCGCGACCTGCTCAAACTTCCGCAAGGCTATCGCGCGGCGATCGTGCCGGCTTCCGATACCGGCGCGGTGGAGATGGCGCTCTGGTCTCTGCTCGGCTCGCGCGGCGTCGACGTGCTCGGCTGGGAAGCGTTCACCCGCGACTGGGTGATGGACATCGTCGAGCAGCTCAAGTTGACGAACGTCCGCACTCTGCTCGCGCCCTATGGCGAGCTGCCCGATCTCGCCCAGGTCGATTTCGACCGAGACGTGGTGTTCGCCTGGAACGGCACCACGTCGGGCGTGTGCGTGCCGGATGCCGAGTGGATCCCGTCGGACCGCAAAGGCCTCACCATTTGCGACGCCACCTCCGCCGTGTTCGCGGTGGACATCGACTGGCGGAAGCTCGATGCCGCGACTTTCTCCTGGCAGAAGGTGCTGGGCGGGGAGGCGCAACACGGCGTTCTGATCCTGTCGCCCCGCGCCATCGAGCGGCTGGAAAGCTACACGCCGTCCTGGCCGCTGCCGAAGCTATTCCGCATGACGCATGACGGCAGGTTTAACGAAGACCTGTTCGAGGGCTCGACCATCAACACGCCGTCGATGCTGTGCCTGGAGGACTATCTCGACGCGCTGACCTGGGTGGAGAGCCTCGGCGGCGTGGCTGGCACCATCACCCGCTCCAACGCCAACGCCGCTGTCATTGCCGAGTGGGTGGCACGGACGCCATGGGTCGATTTCCTGGCGAAAGCACCCGAGACCCGCTCCAACACCTCGGCGTGCCTGACGATCGTCGCTCCCGAAGTTCTGGCGTTGCCGCCTGAGCTGCGCGACGCCTTTGCGAAGCGCATGGCGGCGCTGCTCGACGAGGAGGACGTGGCCAAGGACATCGCCTCCTACCGCGATGCGCCTTCCGGCTTGCGCATCTGGACCGGCGCCACCGTGGAGAAGAGCGACCTCGAGGCGCTGCTGCCCTGGCTCGACTGGGCCTTCGCCAGCGTTAGGCAGTCTCTCGCCAAAGCCGCTTAGCTAACGCTCGCATCCCCTCGAGCGGCGCGCTATAACGCGACACGGCCCTGCCTTCCGAGCGGGGCCGTTTGTGCGTCCTGGCCCTTAATTCACAAGGATTTTCAAGTGGCTAACGTCGTGGTCGTCGGCTCCCAATGGGGCGACGAAGGCAAGGGCAAGATCGTCGACTGGTTGTCGGAACGCGCCGATATCGTGGTGCGCTTTCAGGGCGGCCACAATGCCGGCCACACCCTGGTCGTCGATGGCACCACCTACAAGCTGTCGTTGCTCCCTTCCGGCGTGGTGCGCCAGGGCAAGCTCTCGGTGATCGGCAACGGCGTCGTGGTCGATCCCTGGGCCTTGGCCGACGAGATCGCGCGCATCGAGAAGCTCGGCGTCAAGATCAGCCGCGACAATCTGCGTGTCGCCGAGAACGCCACGCTCATCCTGCCGCTGCACCGCGAGCTCGACGCGCTGCGCGAGGCATCCGCCGGGGATGGCCGCATCGGCACGACCAAGCGCGGCATCGGCCCCGCCTATGAGGACAAAGTCGGGCGCCGCGCCATCCGCGTGATGGACTTGGCCGACTTGCCGAGCCTCAAGCCCAAGATCGAGCGCATCCTCGCGCACCACAATCCGTTGCGCCGCGGCCTGGGCGAGCCCGAGATTTCCGCAGACGAGCTCTGCGCGCAGCTCACCGAGATCGCGCCCAAGATCCTCCCCTTTGTCGATACGGTGTGGGCGCTGCTCGACTTGAAGCGCCGCCAGGGCAAGCGCATCCTGTTCGAAGGCGCGCAAGGCGCCCTGCTCGACATCGACCACGGCACCTATCCGTTCGTCACCTCCTCCAACACCGTGGCTGCGCAGGCGGCGACCGGCTCAGGGCTAGGGCCGGGCGCGATCAACTATGTGCTCGGCATCACCAAGGCCTACACCACGCGGGTGGGGGAGGGGCCGTTCCCCACCGAGCTGACCGATGCGACCGGCAAGCTGCTCGGCGAGCGCGGCCAGGAATTCGGCACGGTTACGGGCCGCGCGCGGCGTTGCGGCTGGTTCGACGCCTGCCTCGTGCGCCAGGCGCGCAAAGTCGGCGGCATCAACGGCATCGCGCTCACCAAGCTCGACGTACTCGACCAGCTGCCCGAACTAAAAATTTGCATAGGCTATAAGCTTGACGGCAAGCGCATCGACCATCTCCCCGCGGCGCAAGGCGCGCAGGCCCGCGTCGAGCCGATCTACGAGACGCTGGAAGGCTGGACCGAATCGACGCGCGGGGCGCGGAGCTGGGCCGATCTGCCGGCGCAATGCATCAAATATGTCAGGCGGCTGGAGGAGCTGATCGGCGCACCGGTGGCGCTGCTCTCCACCAGCCCCAAGCGTGAGGACACCATCCTCGTGCACGATCCCTTCGTGGATTAATATAGGCCGATGGGCGGGCGACAATATCCCTGGAAAATCGCGTGGATTACCGGCGCGTCCGGGGCGATCTGCGGCGAGGTAGCACGCCAGCTGGCTGCTGCCGGCGTGAGCGTGGCGGCGACCGCGCGGCCAAGCGAGCGACTCGACCAGCTCGCCGCCTCGGGCGAGCGCATTACCGCCTTCCCCGCCGACGTGCTGAAGCCAGATGAGTTGAAGGCAACAGTGGCCAAGATCGAGAGCACGCTCGGGCCGATCGACCTCGCGCTGCTCGGCGCGGGCATGTATGTGCCCTTCGACATCCGCAATATCAACCTCGACGGCTTCCACCGCACCATGGCGCTCAATGTCGATGGCGTGATCAACGCCGCGGCGGCCGTGCTGCCGCCGATGCTGGCGCGGAACGGCGGCCATATCGCCATCATGGGCTCTCTGTTCGGCTATTCCGGCTGGCCGGAGAACGGCAGCTACGGCGCGAGCAAGGCGGCGGTGATCAATCTCGCCGAAAGCCTCGCTCTCGAGTTGCACGGGACGGGCGTGGACTTGACCCTCATCAATCCGGGCTTCGTCGATACGCCGCTCAACGCCGCCTATGACCCGAAGAAGAAGCTCTTCGTCATGTCACCCGCGGTCTGCGCCGGCCGCATCCTCAAGAAGCTGCCGCGCAAGCCTTACGAGATCGCCTTCCCGACCAAGGTGGAGCTGTTCTTGAAAACGGTGCGCTCGCTGCCGCGCGCCGTCTCCTTCCCGCTGATCCGCTGGTTCACCCGCAGATTGCAGTCGTAGCGCGGTGCGGGGTTACGACAGCAGCTCGCGGAAATAAGAATCGAGCATGCGGTCCTTGGGGTCCGCCTCTTTGCGGCGGGCGGCGAATTGCTGGAGCCTGACGCCGAAGGCACGCAAGACCTGTTCGCGCGTCAGGAAGGGTGTCTGGTTGAACAGCGGCACGCCGTGGCGCTCGCTACAGAAATCGTTATAGACGTGCAGGAATTGCTCCCATTCCGGCCCCCCGGTCGAGGCGGGGTCGATGCTCAAAGTCGCCCCTTCCCAGCTATAGGACAGAAGCGCCTCGACATCCTTGGCGATGGCGTAGCCCACGCTCGGCAGGTTGCAGCGGTAGCCGGTATGGGCCTCGTAGGCGATGCAGAAATCGCAATACTCCTCGAGGATGTCGAAGAAGCCCAGCTCGCGGAACGCCCACATGCTGAACAGATATTTGTTGCGGCCGGGATCGCGCGGATAGTTGATGATCTGGCCGTGGGGCCAGGTGCGGTCGCTGCGCACCCAAAGCACGATCAGCTGCCCCAGCAGAAAGAAATGAAGCCGGTCCGCCAGAGCGCGCAATTTCGGGCTCTTGATGTAGCTGTGGATCCAGACCGCGACGGCGGGCGCGTATTTGCGCCAGAAACGGTTGCGGTAATTCCAGCGAAAGCGCGATGTCGGCTGGACGTCCGGATTGTCCTTGCGCAGCTCGACGATCACCCGGCGCTGATATGGAAAGATGTAGTACATCACGGCGAAGCCGCGCGCCCGGTAGATGGGGAAATAGCGCCGGAAGTTATCGAGGCTTAACGAGTAGTGCCGCACCGCGAGCGCGGTGGTGGGCCGCACCTTGATGGTCACCTCGTAGATGATGCCGAACAGCCCGTAGCTCGACCGGATGAGCTGCATCTCTTTCGGATTTTCCGCCTCGCTGTACTCGCGCAGCTTCCCTTGCGGCGTCACCAGCCGCACGCGCGTCACATAGGAGCTGATCTGGCCGAAGCCGCCGGGGAAGGAGCTGTCCTTGGTGGCGGCGCAAGCCATGGCGCCGAGCGTCACGTTGCCGATCTCGGTGGTGACGTGGAACTGGAGGCCGCGCTCCTTCAGCGCTTTGGACACGGTGATATAGTTGGCACCGGCCTCCACCGTTACCGTGTCGTCGGTGAAGTGCAGGATACGGTTCATGGCCTTCATGTCGACCATGGTGCCGCCGTCGTCGCCGTTCATACGCGCGGTGGAATGCATGGAGCCAGCGGGACGCACCGGCGAGGGAAAGCGCACCACGTCGGACAGGATCTCGACCAGGTCCTCGACGCTCTCGGGCGTGACGATCACGCCTGGGTGGTAGGTCCAGGTGCCGTCCCAGCTCCGGATGCTGACATCCCGCTTGATGTCCATGAAGTCCCCCGCTCCTCCGGGCGCAGACCATAAAGCAAAGTATCGGCGAATCCAGGCTCCAAGCGTCGCGGCCAAGGACCTGGAGAGGCCCGCATAGGGCCGGTAGATTTGACACAGATCAATGTGGTTGGAGAAGGATTGTATGGGTTGAACCCCTTTCCCGGGGATGCTTAGGTCGATTTTTATGTTGTTTGGGCGACGGGCGCGCAACAACAAGGACGACGAAGGTGAAGCGGTTTTGCATCATCGGCGCTGGGGCTTGTGGCTTGGCCGTGGCCAAGAATTTCGCCGATCGCGGCATCGAGTTTGATTGCTTCGAGGCGGAGGGCGACGTCGGCGGCATCTGGAACCCCAAAAGCCCACACGCGGTCTACGCCTCGACTTTCCTCAATTCGTCACAGAGGCTGTCACGCTACCCGCGCTTTCGCTTCGCCGATGGGCTGCCGCATTATCTGAGCCGCGCCCAGGCCTTCGACTATCTGCGCGCTTATGCCGAGACCTTCGGGCTCTACGACCGCATCATCTTCAACACGCGCGTGCTTTCGACGGAGCGCGTCGACGGGCACTGGCACATCGCCATAGACGGCGAGACGAAGCTGCGCATCTATGACGGGCTCATCGTCGCCAACGGCCACCATTGGCAGCCGAGCCAGCCGTCTTATCCCGGCCAATTCGACGGCGAGATCCTGCACTCCCATGACGTGAAGTCGAAGGAGCAGATCAAGGGCAAGCGCGTGCTCGTGGTTGGCGCGGGCAATTCGGCGGTGGATATCCTGGACGATGCGGCGCTCGACGGCGCGCGCGCCGTGCATTCGATGCGCCGCACCTATTATTTCTTCCCCAAGATGGTGTTCGGCAAGCCGACCGACGTCATCATCGATCTCACCAGCCGCTGGCCGCTGCCGCGCTCCGTCCTGCGGGGACTATATCGTCTCGGCCTGCTCGTCATGGTGGGCCCGCATTGGCGCTATGGCCTGCCCGCGCCCGATCATCGCCTGTTCGAGGCCCATCCCACTGCCTGCACCACCTATCTCGACCATCTGGTGCATGGGCGCATCGCGGTGAAGCCCGGTATCGAGAAGCTTGCGGGCAAGCGCGTGCGCTTCACCGACGGCAGCGAGGAGGAGATCGACCTCATCGTCTACGCCACCGGCTTCCAGGTGAGCTTCCCCTTCATGGACGAGTCGTACATTCTCGATGAGGACGGCAATTCGAAGCTGTTCATCCACACTTTCCACCGAGAGTTCGACGATCTGTTCGTGGCAGGCTTGTTCGAGCCGGCAGAAGGGGGTGTGTGGCAGCTTGCCGATTATCAGGCGCGCGTGATCGCCAATTTCATCCTGTCTTGCGCCAACGATCCCAAGCGCGCGAATTGGTTCCGCAGGCTGAAGGCGACGGCCAAGCCTGACATCGGCCACGGCATTCCCTTCAAAGCGACGCCGTGGCACCGCTTCGAGGTGCAGCATTATCGCTTCCGCCGCTATCTCAGATGGCTGCTCAGGAAATTCGACGCCGCGGATCGAGACGCACCGACACTCACCGCGCCTCAGCCTAAGACCGGCGGCATGCGGCGCGCCGATCTCGAGCTTGCTTCTTGAATTGGCTTGGCCTCAAGCCGAAGGTTTCTTGGCGGAACGGCTGAGCTCGCGGGCGACGAGGCGCGGAAAGAGCGCGTTGAGCACGAACAGCGCCCGGAAGATGCCGGGCTTCACCACGAACCGCTTTTTCTGCTCGACGCCGTCGACGATGGCCTCGGCTGCTTGTTCCGGGGTCAGGACCGGCACGAGCCGCGGATCGGTCTGAGGCAGGTTCTCGCGGCTGCCGGGATTGTTCTGCCAATACGTAGTTTCGACCGTGCCGAGCGCGACCACGGTCACGTTGACGCCCGTGCCCTTAAGCTCGCTCTGCAAGGTCTCGGCGAGGCCGGCGAGCGCCCGGCGCGCGGCGGTATAGGCCGAGGCTCTGGGCCAGGCGAGATAGGAGGCGGGGGAGGTGACGAAGACGAGGCTGCCGGTGCCGCGCGCAATCATGCCGGGGGCGAAGGCGCGCGTGAGATCGAAGGCCGCGAAATACGGCACCGCCATCATGGCGCGGGCTTCTTCCGGGGTGGTTTCCAGCAACGGCTTCCAGCGCCCGGCGCCGGCATTGTTGATGAGGATGTCGGGGATGCCGATCTCGCCCGCGATGCGCTGGGCGAGCGCCTCGGTGGCGGCGGCATCGGCAAGGTCGAGGGGGAAGGCCGTCGCCGTGCCGCCGTCCTTGCGGATCGCTTGCGCCGTGGCCTCGAGACGCGCGGCATTGCGGGCAAGCAGGAGGACATGGGCGCCGCGCGCGCCGTAAAGCTTGGCTGTGGCCTCGCCGATCCCGCTCGACGCGCCGGTTACCAGGACGAGTTTGGCCGCCATGGTCGTTCGCTCCTAGGGCGCGACACTGTGGCACAAAGGTTACAGACCCGCGTGCATGCCCAATGCGGTATGAAAAGAGGCTAGTCACCGCGTTTCGGCGCGCTTAGCTTAGCGTGTTCGGGGGCTCTGAGGGAGGTGGTCCGATGGGATCGTTTGCGCGGCTCTGCGCGCTGGGATTGGTCGCGGCAGGGCTTTATTTGGTTCAAGGCGCAGAGGCGTATGCGGGCTGCGTCGGACTGTCCGGGACCGCCGACGGGGTCAACAAGGCGACGGCCGTGTCGCGGTCGCAAAACGCCGTGAATGAAGCCATCAATGAGTACAAAGCGGCGAAGAGGCTAGGCGCCACTACGGTCAGGCCGATGCGCGCCAAGCCGCAGCCTTATTGGCGCGACAGCGTTAGCGACAATCTCTTCCAAAAGCCGGATATCGTGACTGCGAGATCCCACACCATATGCTGGTCGGGCGTGGTCTCGCCCTTTGTCTGCACCTCGGGCGCCAAGCTCTGCTGGTAGACTTTACGCCTGCGCCGGCACCAGCGACACCTTATCCGGCCGCTTCATCAAGAACACCAGCGGGATGATCGCCAGGGTGACCACGGCGATGAACCAGAAAATGTCGTTGAAGGCGAGCATATAGGCTTGCCGTGTGATCTCCTGCACCACGGCCGGCCCAGCCTCCGGTGAGAGGGGGCTCAGCCCGCGCTCAGCCAAATACGGGACCAGATCGCGGTTAAATGGCGTGATATGCGCCGTCAACTCGTTGAAATGGATTTGCGACTGGCGCACGAGCAGCCAGCTCACCACGGCGATGCCGATTGAGCCGCCAATGCCGCGCATGAGGGCATAGAAGCCGGACGCCTCGTCGTATTTCGCGTTGGGAACGGTGGAAAAAGCGGTGGCGGTCAGAGGCACGAAGAACAGGCCGGTACCGATGCCGGCAATCATGCCCGGCGTGGCGATTCCCCAGAAGTCCACGTAGAGGGAAAAGTACGCCATGGGGAAGGTGCCGAGTGCCGTGAAAATGAGGCCGGCTGTCACCAGCCAGCGAGCATCGAACATGCGCACGAGAATGCTGCCGGTAATGGCGAGGGTGAGGGCGCTGACAAGGGCGCGTGGAATGAACAACGTTCCCGCCAAGTCTGCCGGATAGCCGAGCAGCCGCTGCGTGAACAGCGGCATGACCGCCATCCAGCCATAGAGGCTGATGCCATAGGCGGTGATGGCCAGCGTGCCGGCGATGAAATTCCGGTTCTTAAGCAGGGACAGGTCGATGATGTTGTTCGATTTGTTCCAGCCCCTGAGAAAGAAGGCTGTGCTGGCGAACACGGCGATGATGGTTCCCACCACGATGACCTTCGAATTGAACCAATCGCGTGTCTGGCCCTGGTCGAGCACGTATTGCAGCGCTCCGACGGCAAGCACAAGCAAGCCCAGGCCAACCCAATCGGTCTGAATGTCCTTGATGGCCCGCTTCGGCAAATGCCCCATGGCCAGCACCAGGGCGAAAATGCCGATCGGGATATTGATGTAGAAGACCGTGCGCCAGGAATATAGCTCGGTCAGATAGCCGCCGAGTGCGGGACCGGCCACCGGCGCCACCATGATGCCGAGACCGAATATGGCCAGTGCCTGGCCGTGCCGTTCCTTCGGGAAGGCATCGAGAATGATGCCCTGGCTCAAGGGGACGAGCGGCGCGCCGAACACCCCTTGCGCCAGACGGAACAGCACCATGCTCTCGAGGTTCCACGCCAGGCCACATAAGGCTGACGACGCGGTGAAACCGACGATGGAAAGAAACAGGAGCCGTCTGCGCCCGAGCCAGTTGGAGAGAAAACCGGTGAGCGGCATCACCACGGCGGCTGCCACCATGTAAGAGGTCAGGATCCAGGTGATCTGATCGGGGGTCGCGGCGAAGGCGCCGAGCATATGGGGGAGGGCGACATTGACGATGGTGATGTCGAGCACTTCGAGGAATGCTGTGAGCACCACAGCCACCACCAGCGCGATCGGCACCCGATCGGATTCAGGCTCGCCGAGTACAGGCTCGCTTCGCTCAGGCGGCTTTCGCCCACTTCCCCCTCTACCGGAAGCTTTCCGGCGGGTCATTGCTGTCCTTCGGTGGTGTCGACTCTCACCCTGGCGCTCGCGCCCAGGCGCAGCGGCTTATCGGGGTCCGTCGCGCCGGTGATCTTGATCCGCACCGGGAAGCGTTGCGTCACCTTCACCCAATTGCCGGTGGCGTTCTCAGGCGGCAGCACGGAGAAGGTAGAGCCCGAGCCGGCGCTGATGCTCTCGACCACGCCTTCAAGGGTGACACCCGGATACATGTCGAGGCGGATGGTCGCGCTCTGTCCCGGCTTGATGCGGCCGAGATCGGTCTCCTTGAAGTTGGCATCGACCCACCACTGGCCGTCCTCGACAAGGGCGAAGGCGGGCGAGCCCGCCTGGACCACCCAGCCCGGCCTGATATTGATGTTCGAGACCCAGCCACTGGCGGGTGCGGTGACATGGGTCTGCACCCGGTCGTGGGTCGCCTTGTCGAGCTGGGCGGAAGCCGCGCGCAGCTGTACCGTCGGTGTGGTCACTGTCAGCTGCTTGTCCTGCTCGGTGTCGAATTCGGCCTGGGCGTCCCTGAACGCTTTCAAGGCGCCATGCCAGCCCGTCAGCGCGCCGGTGAGTGCCGACGAGGGCGGTTCGCCTTCGCGCTGCGCCTCCTTTGCCGTGCGATAGGCGGCAAGCGCGTCTTCGAGCGCCGCGCGCTTCTCCTCGAGCTTGGCCGCGGCTGCTTTCAGTGGATCGGCGGCAGTGCCGGCAGCATTGGCGGCGGCGTCGAACTGCGCGCGCGCATTGCGCAGCGCCGCGTCGTACAGGGTGGAGTCGATGTCGAACAGGGGATCGCCGGTCGCGACCTTGTCGTCTTCGCGGACATAGACCCGGGCCACAGGGCCGGAGATTTGCGGCGCCACGCGCACCACGTTGGCGCCGGTATAGGCATTGTCGGTGGACGGGTAGAGCTCGGCATAGCGCCAATAGCCGATGACGCCGACGATCGTGATCAGCAGAAGTGCGAGAAGGATAACCCAGCGCAAGTAGCTGCGGCTCTTTGTGGGTTTGCGCGTGGCGGTCGTGGCTTCCTGATTCACGTCTTTTCCCTCAGGCGTGTCGGTGGATATGGACCGGCCGAAAGGGGTCCAGCCCCCCGCAGATCAAGGTGAAGCACGGCAGAATGATGGCCAGAGGCTTAAACTGCTTGGGCTTCTATCGCAAGAATTGGCTTATTCATAAAGGGTTTGGTGGCGTACCGAAACCCGCGCGGCCCGGCCATTCCGCAGGCTTCCTTCGGCTTGCTATCCAGCCGGTTCGGTTTCACATTAGGCTCATTCCGGGGCCCAAGGAAGCTTGGCAACAAGAGGGGCCCCGGCCTCTAGTCGAACAGTCGATTTCCTGGCGATGCGGCATGGGACGAAAGTCTCAAGCTCCGGCTTTGCGCTCGCGGCCGGAGGGCCGGGCGTGTCTTTGCATCTGAAAAAATAACCGGGAGGAACGGCTAATGACCACATCGAAACCCATCGCGCGGCTGATGGGCCCCGTGTTGCTGGCCATGGGGCTTGGCATGGTGATCGAGAACGACACCATGCGCGAGCTGATGCAGGAATTCTTGTCCAATCGCGGGCTCATCTATTTCGCCGGCATCCTGACGCTGCTCGCCGGGCTCGCCATCGTCAATGCACATAATCTGTGGACCGACGATTGGCGGGTGATCATCACCATCTTTGGCTGGCTCGCCATCGTCGGCGGGCTGCTCAGAATATTACTGCCGGGTCAGGTGCAGGCGCTCGGCACCGGACTGGCGGCCAACATTCCCGCCACGGTCATCAGCGGTCTCGCCGTGGTCGTGCTCGGCGCGGTGCTGTCCTATAACGGCTACGAGCATTTATGGCGGGAGAAGCCGAAGCGCCGCGCCGCGACGGCGCGGAGCGCGTCTACCGCGTCTGCCAGGTCGCGCAAGCGGAAATAACCGGAGATCGGCGCAGGTGCGCTTCTAAGGTGAGTGCCCGACTGGGACCTCGGCTTGACAATCCCTAATCCCGCTCGCCTAAGCTTCGATCCTCGATCGGCTCTTAGGTCCGGGAACGCATGCCTACACGCCGGCAACTCCTCAGACTCGTGGCACAGACCGGGATCGGTCTCACCATGCTGCCCTATATCGGCGGGCGGGCGCAGGGGAGCGTCCTTGTCAATGACGTTCATTCTCAGCTCAATCCGACCGAAGTCGACAGCATCGTCACGGTCGAGTCCGAGGCCAGCCTCAGAGAAGCGATTGTGGACGCGCGGGGACGCGGCAAGCCGGTCAGCATCGGCGGAGGGCGACACTCGATGGGGGGCCAGCAATTCGCCGCCGCCGGCGTTCTCATCGACACGCGCTCGATGCGTCGAATTCTTGGTCTCGACGCAGAGCGGGGGATTGTCGAGATCGAGGCGGGAATCGAATGGCCCGGTCTCATCGAGGGTCTCATCGCCCTGCAACAGGGACAGCCGCGCCAATGGGGCATCATCCAGAAGCAGACCGGCGCCGACCGGCTGACGCTTGGCGGCGCGCTAGGCTCCAATATCCACGGCCGCGGACTGACCTTCAAACCGATCATCGGCAACGTCGAATCCTTTACGATGATGGACGCGGAAGGCGCGCTGCACGACTGCAGCCGCACCGAGAATGAGGAGCTGTTCCGCCTGGCCATCGGCGGCTACGGCCTGTTCGGCGTGGTCACTCGCATCAAGCTCAGGCTCATGCCGCGCACGAAGCTCGAGCGCATCGTGAAGCTTATCGACGTCGACCAGCTGATGCCGGCCTTCGATGCCCGCATCGCCGACGGCTTCCTCTACGGCGACTGCCAGTTCTCCACGGATCCCTCTTCCGACACCTATCTCCGCACGGGCGTGTTCTCCTGCTACCGCCCGCTGCCGCCCGACACGCCGATGCCCGAGGAGCCGAAGGAGCTCGGTGAGCAGGCGTGGCGCGACCTCTATTACCTCTCCCATGCCGACCCGAAGGCCGCCTACGACATCTACACCTCCTACTATCTTTCCACATCCGGTCAGCGCTACTGGTCGGATTTGAGCCAGCTCGGCGTCTATATCGACGACTACCACGCCGTATTGGACTTAAAGCTCAACGCGCCTTACAAGGGCTCGGAAATGATCACCGAGCTCTACGTGCCGCGCGACGCGCTCGCCTCGTTCCTGACCGCGGTGCGTGCGGACTTCAAGGTCCAGGGGACGAAGCTCATCTACGGCACCATCCGCCTGATCGAGCGCGACGACGAAAGCGTGCTCGCCTGGGCGCGGGAGCCATGGGCGTGCACGGTGATGAATCTGCATGTCGAGCACAGCACGGCGGGCATAGCCAAGGCGGAAGAGGATTTCCGCCGCCTGATCGACCGCGCCATCGAGCATGGCGGCAGCTATTTCCTCACCTATCACCGCTGGGCCTCCCGCGCGCAGGTCGAGGCCTGCTATCCGCAAATGCCCGAATTTCTAGCCGCGAAGCGCCGCTTCGATCCGGGCGAAGTGTTCCAGAGCGAATGGTATCGCCATTATCGGCAGATGTTCGCCGGCGCGCTTTGAGTGAGGCGATGCAGGCTATTTGACAGGCGCTGCCTTGGGTCTACACTGACGCCGTTCCGAGGGGAGCCCCAGGAAGGGGCTGAGAGTCCGTTGCCCTGGTTATCCAGAGCCGAGCGGAGACCCTTTGAACCTGATCCGGGTCATGCCGGCGAAGGGACAGGACAACTATGCAGACATCCGTCTTTCTTGCCGCGCTGATCGGCCCGGTGATGCTTATCGCCGCCATCGGCATGCTGCTCGATCCGGCCAGCAACCGCGCCATGAGCCTCGCCTTTCTCGACAGTCCGCCGCTGATCTTTCTCTCCGGCGTGCTGGCGATGGTCGCCGGACTCGCCATCGTGCTCTATCACAATGTGTGGGCCGCCGATTGGCGCGTCATCATCACCTTGTTCGGCTGGGCGGGGACCATCGGCGGCGCGGCGCGGATGCTGTCGCCGGGCAGTGTCAAAAGCGTCGGCGCGGCGCTGCTCAGCAAACCGTGGGTGACCACCGTGGGCGGGGTGCTGTGGCTCGTCATCGCCGCAGTACTCTGCTTCTACGGCTATTTCGCCTGAGGCGAAGGAGTCCGAGGCCATGAATCTCCACGACAAGCCGATCAAATCTCCAGACGTGACCTGCGGCCCGATGCCCGGGAGCCGTAAGGTCTATTCCTCGCCCGCGGGCCATGACGATCTGCGCGTGCCGTTGCGCGAGATCGGGCTCGCTGAAGGTATATCGGCCTCAAGTAGCGAAGCGGTAGGCCAACAAAACGTCTTCCCTGTCTACGACACGTCGGGGCCTTACACCGATCCCGAGGCTAAGATCGACGTGCAGCGCGGGCTGCCCCCATTGCGCGAGAACTGGATCGAAGCCCGCAGAAGCCTTTTTTCACCTCCCCTGCAAGGTGGGAGGGGACTGGTGACGCAGCTCGAGCTGGCGCGCGCCGGCATCGTCACGCAAGAGATGGTCTATATCGCCCATCGCGAGAATATCGGCCGCGCCCGCGCGGGCGAGGAGGCGGCGGCACGGCTCGAAGACGGCGAGAGCTTCGGCGCGTCGTTGCCGGACTTCGTGACGCCGGAATTCGTGCGCTCGGAAGTCGCGCGCGGCCGCGCCATCATCCCCGCCAACATCAACCACCCCGAATCCGCGCCGATGATCATCGGCCGGAACTTCCTCACCAAGATCAACGCCAATATCGGCAACTCCGCGGTGACCTCGTCGGTCGAGGAGGAGGTGGAGAAGATGGTGTGGGCGATCCGCTGGGGGGCCGACACTGTCATGGACCTCTCCACCGGGCGCAACATCCACGAGACGCGCGAATGGATCATTCGCAACGCGCCGGTGCCGATCGGCACGGTGCCGATCTATCAGGCGCTGGAGAAGGTCAAGGGCGATCCGGTCAAGCTCGACTGGGAGGTCTACAAGGACACGCTGATCGAGCAGGCCGAGCAGGGCGTGGACTATTTCACCATCCATGCCGGGGTGCGGCTCGGCTACATCCATCTCACAGCCCCTCGCGTGACGGGAATCGTGTCGCGCGGCGGCTCGATCATGGCCAAGTGGTGCCTCGCGCATCACCGAGAGAGCTTCCTCTACGAGCGCTTCGAGGACATCTGCGAGATCATGCGCCGCTACGACGTGTCCTTCTCGCTCGGCGACGGACTTCGTCCGGGGTCGATTGCCGATGCCAACGACCGCGCGCAGTTCGCCGAGCTCGAGACGCTTGGCGAGCTGACGCGCGTCGCCTGGGACCACGGCTGCCAGGTGATGATCGAGGGGCCGGGTCATGTGCCTATGCACAAGATCAAGGTGAACGTCGAGAAGCAGATCGAGCTATGCGGCGAGGCGCCGTTCTATACGCTCGGGCCGCTGGTCACCGACATCGCGCCCGCCTACGACCACATCACCAGCGCGATCGGCGCCGCGATGATCGGCTGGTTCGGCACCGCCATGCTCTGCTACGTCACGCCCAAGGAGCATCTCGGGCTCCCCAACCGCGACGACGTGAAGGCGGGGGTGATCGCCTACAAGATCGCCGCCCACGCGGCCGATCTCGCCAAGGGCCATCCGGCGGCGGTGGCGCGCGACAACGCGCTGTCGGAGGCGCGCTTCGGCTTCCGCTGGGAGGATCAGTTCAACCTGTCGCTCGATCCCGAGACCGCTCGCAGCTTCCACGACGAGACGCTGCCGAAGGAAGCGCACAAGCTCGCCCATTTCTGCTCGATGTGCGGGCCGAAATTCTGCTCGATGGAGATCACGCAGCAAGTCCGCGACTACGCCGCCAAGCTCGCCGAGAAGGAGTCGCTCTCGAGCAGCGAAGCGGTAGAGCAGGCAAGGAAACAGGGCATGGCAGAGATGAGCGCCAAGTTCCGCGCTCTGGGCGGCGAGGTCTATGTGGAGGAGGAGTGATCAAGTCCGGTTTTGACCCAAAACGGACATTGAGTGCGTCCAATTCAGGCGAACGACGCGCCTTAATTTCCGGCAAAAATCCATGCTTGGGTCCCCCGCGCAACGCAGCCCAAGACTAGTTCTGGCCGAGTGAGACTGTTGTCCGCTCGACTAAGCGGACGACGCGACCGGGACCCCCAACGTCGGCTACTGACCGATGCTGTCGATAAGCGTTTTTCGAGGGGCGAATGAGCAACATTGAGTCAAGATAGGAGTCTGGTGCGCAATATCGATTTAAAAAACTCGGCACTTGGATTCGATTGTTGCCCGCGCGCTGTTCGTGTCAATGGGTCAGCCGATTCTCACGCTCATACCGCCGTCGGCCATAACTACCGAGCCCACGATGAAGCTCGCGCGATCAGACGCGAGGAACGTGACGAGTTCAGCGATCTCGTCCGGGTTCGCGGCGCGGCCGATTGGAGCCTTCCTGCCGTGATCAGCAAGGAAGGCCTGTCCATCATCCATTTGACCCCGCCAAATATTCGTTACCACGTCGCCAACGCCGATAGCGTTAACCCGAATACCGTGCTCAATAGCCTCAAGCGCAAGCGTTCGCGTCAACTGTACAAGCGCGCCCTTCGATGATGTGTAAGCGGCGATCTGCGGGAAGGCGAAGTAAGCAGCATAAGACGCAATGTTGACTATTGCGCCACTCTTGTTGGGGATCATGACCTTCATCGCCTCGCGCGAATGAAGGAATGCGCCCGTGACGTTCACTGACATGATCGACTCCCAGTCGTCGCGCGTCATGTCGACCACGAGCTTGCTCATGATACGAGCGGCATTGTTCACGAGGATGTCGAGTTTGCCGAAACTATCCACCGCGACTGCAACTGCTTTGGTGGCGCTGTCTTCCTTTGAGACATCCGCAATGAGCGGCACAAGGCCCGGCTTCGCGAGTCTCTCAACGTCGGGGTTGATATCCTCCGCCACGACCTTCGCGCCGCGCGCATGGAGCAACTCGGCAATGGATCGACCTATTCCACTAGCGGCCCCGGTGACTATCGCCACCTTGTCCTCCACTTCTTTTCGTGGATCTGCTGTCATGGCGGGCGGCTCCTATGTTTGACATTCGAGGTTCGTGAGATCCGTCACAGGCTAGAATGAGCTGGTCGTCGGTCGCACGATTACTTCATTGACGTCGACATCATCCGGCTGCTCGACAGCGTAGGCGATGGCCCGCGCGATGGCGTCAGGGGTGAGTGCAGTTTTGCGCAGATCACCGAGCAGCTGCTTGGCCGACTGATCGGAGATGTCATCGCCGAGCTCTGTCGCCACGACTCCGGGGGATATGGTCGTGACGCGGATGTCAGGGTTTTCTTGGCGCAAGCCTTCCGAAAGCGCCCAGACAGCAAACTTTGTGGCACAGTAGACGGCGCCGGTCGGCACTACGACGTGCGCGCCGATTGACGCGACATTGACAATGTGACCCGAGCCTCGTGCCTTCATGTCGGGCAGCACCGCGGCAATGCCATTGAGGACACCGCGGATATTGACGTCGATCATCCGGTCCCACTCGTCGATCTTAAGCGCAGTCATCGGCGACAGCGGCATAATGCCAGCATTGTTCACGAGAACATCCACGCGGCCGAACTCGGCTTTGCTGAAATCCATGAATGCCTTCATGTCCTCGCGGCTCGTTACATCAAGAGTACGGAATCGAGCCTCACCTTTCTTCGCCTGAATGATTGCCACGAGCTTTTCGAGCCGCTCGCTGCGGCGCGCCCCGACGACAACCTTTGCGCCGCGTTCGGCAAGCAGCCTTGCTGCGGCTTCGCCGATGCCACTTGAGGCACCAGTAATGGCGACGACCTTTCCTTCGATTGTGCTCATGATCTCTGTCCTCCGCTCCCGACTGGTCTGTGTGTGAGGAAAATGGTTGGGTGCCAACGGAAGCATGACGATCGGCGGTATCGAACTCTAGACGAAAATGGAGATGATGATGACCAACGACATCAGCGAGAGCGCCAAGGCGGTTGTCCGTCGCAACACAATCGAAGTGCAGGGCGGTGGTAATTGGGAGCTGTTCGACAAAATATTCGCCGACGATTTCCATGATCATACGCCGCAACCAGGCGGTAAGCCCGACAAGGCTGGCGTACTCGAACTCTACCGGCGGCTGCGGGAAGCATTTCCCGACTTCACTCCGGAGATCCATTGGCAGAAGGCCGACGGTGATGTGGTCACGACCTATAAGACTTATCACGGCACCCATCTCGGTAACTTCCTCGGTGTTCCGGGAACCGGCCGGAAGGTGAGTTTCGAGACGGTCGACGCAATGCGTGTCGTCGATGGGAGGATCACCGAGCATTGGGGCGTCGCGAACCTCTACTCGGTCATGCAGCAGCTTGGCGTGCTCGCTCCTCTCCCATAGCGACGGCAGTGGCCGACCGAGAGACGAGAGAGGATCTACCTTCCGCACGATACAGCTTTCAGCACTTCTGTAACCACGGAAATGCCCCTGGCGTGACCCCTAGCCACTTCCGTTGTTGGCACTTAGCGGACCTCAAACGCGTAACTTATCCCCGGCCTCGGAGCCTGCCGTATCATCGCCTCACCTCGTCCACTTGAGGGGCGCACTCATGAGGCGTCTTGATCGCGGGATGGCACTCGACCCTCGCGTTTAGCGAGACACAGTACCAACGACCGACATCATGGAGCAGCCGAGCGTCTTCTCGTCCCCCGCTCATTCGCTCTTCCACACCTCGCCCTCGGGCGCGCCCCGGCCGAGTTTGTCCGGCAGTGGCTCGCCGTTCGGCGTGAATTCGAGCGAGACGGAGTTGATGCAGTATCTCTCGCCGGTTGGCGGCGGGCCGTCGGGAAAGACATGCCCCTGGTGCGCACCGCAACGAGCGCAGACAATCTCCGTGCGGATCGTGCCGTAGCTGGTGTCGCGAACAGATCGGAGGTGGTTTTCTGAAAAGGGATTGGTGAAGCTCGGCCAGCCAGTGCCGCTTTCGAACTTCGTGCCGGCCTTGAACAGGGGCAGTCCACACAGACGGCAGGTGTACACTCCCCCCCGTTTCTCCTCGAGGAAAATGCCGCAGAAGGGCGCCTCGGTGCCGTGCTCGAGCAGCACGTGCTTTTCGTCCTCGCTGAGATCGGCGACCAAGGCCCGCAACGCGTCTTTGCTGGGCGGTGTTAGGTCGAAATGGGCCGCGTCTTTCATTCCATGCCCTCGTGGTTAGCCTTGCTGATATCCAAAAACTCTTTAGCACCAACCTCCGACATCATGGGGCAGCCGAGCGTCTTCTCGAACGCCTCGATCAGATCCTGCCGGTTCTCCGCCGTGATGTAGAGACCGCCTGTCTCCTCGGCGAGACATTTCACGTCGAGGATGCTCTGCGCGCCGGTCCACGAGAAAGCCTTCATCTGAAAGCCGATGACATGGACGGTCAGCCGCCGGCCGTTCGCTTTGAGAAATTTACCCAGCTCGCATGGCGCGCCGCCGCAGGTTTCCTCGCCGTCGGTCAGCAAGACGACGACGCCCTGCTCTGATCGGTAGTTCAGAACCTCCGCGGCCTGCTTCACCCCTTCCGCGAGCGGTGTCTTTCCGGCCGGGTTGATCGCGTTCACCACACTCATGATGCGCTCGGCCGCGTTCGGCATCGGCGGGAAGTCGAGCTTGACATTGCATTGCGCGTACGGCCCGGGACCGTAGGTGATGAGTCCTATTTTGCGAAACTTCGCGGCGTTCGGCAAAACCTGCGCGAGCGCCTTGCGGACCTCGTCGATGCGCGTGATGGCGCTGAACAGTCCCTGGACCATGTTGCCGGCCATGGACCCCGACGCATCGAACACGATCATCGCGTCCTCGGTGCAGGGAATCCGCTTTTCATCGGGAGCCTGCGCGGCCGCCGATCCGGCGAGGAGTGCGATGAACGCGAGGGCGGCAGGGCACAGATAGGGTGACAGCATGGTCATTCCCGGAGTGTAGCCTAGATGCGACGTCTTGCAGGGCCGGCTTCGATCAAACATTCGTGCGGTAGGCAAGCCTCAGCCCTAAAGCCCGGCCTCGATTGCCTTGAGCAGCCGGTAGCGCATCGCGCCGTTAGCGTTGATAGACGGCGCGTGCCGCGAGTGGAGAGGCAAGATTGAGGAGATAGAGGAGCATCGCGTAATCCGGCGCGAAAAGGCTCGTGATCATGGAAAGAATGGCGGACGCGATCAGGATCGTGAGTTCGATGCGCCCGCTTGGCTGGCGCGCCCGGCCGCTATCTCGCTCGGCGGCCCAAGAGATGGCGAGCGCCGACAAGGATAACACAATCATGTTGGCGCCGTAGATCCAGACGGCAGCGGCGACGTCGTATCGGCCAACCGCGAGCATCGAGAACGGTAGAAAAGTGATCGAGAGGAGATGAATAAGCACGGTCCAAGCATAGGCGGCGCTGGCCATTTCCGGTTCATCGTCCGTCCGTGCCCGTCCGAACCAGAAGCTGACGAGGACGAAAAATGTGATGAGATAGGCAATGAACGTGTCGGAGAGGCCCGAGAGTCTCGTGAGGAACTCCTGATTGCTCTTGGGCTCAAATCCTTCCGGCAACTCGATGTTGACGACCAGCAACGTCATCGCGAACGCGTAAACGCCATCCGTCAATGACTCGAGCCGGCTTCTTGGGATGAAGCTGTCCGCCTTTATCGACTTTGACAAACGTGCCCCGCGTTCAAGTTCGTTTCGCTTGGGGACCTGCCCGCCGAACCGCTCCCTGCTGGGCTGCCACGAAGTCGCGCGTCCCTAAGCATCCTTTGTCCGAACGGCCTTCCAGGTCAACTGCCCGGCCCCTAAAGCCCAGCCTCGATTGCCTTGAGCAGCCGGTAGCGCATCGCGCCGTCATTGCCCTTCAGCGAGATCACGAAGCGCACGCGCCCGTTCTTGGCGGTGTCGGCGTAGCCCGCCAGTGTGCGGACCCCTAACATGGTGCCGGTCTTGTTCGTGCCGCCGTCGCGGCCTTGGAGCAGCTCGGCGTAGGGCACGAACAGGTTGAGCACCTTGGCGAGGCCGCGCGCCGTGAAGCTATTGCCCCGGCTGATGCCCGAGCCCTCCTCGATATGGATGGCATCGGCGAGTCCGTTCGTGGCGAGGATCTCGTTGGCGACCTTGAGCGATTTGTCGAGGCTGACAGGGCCGCCCAGGCGGTGCCCGCCGATCTCCAGGAAGACCTGGTTGGCGATGTAGTTGTTCGAGCCGATAAGCAGCTGGTTGATAATCGCCGCGAGGCTGCGCGACTGGCGGTGAACATAGACCGGCTCCAGGCCCGCGGGCACGGCTCCGGTCGTGATCTTGCCCTTTACGCTGCCGCCGGCGCGGCTGATGAACGCGGCGATCAGCTCGCCGGCATACAGCAAGCTTAGCTCGGGATCTTGGGCCAGGCTGATGCGGCCGCGGCCTTTCGGGCCCCGCGCTTTGAACTGGCTAATGGCGAGCGGAGTGATCGGCGTTTGCTTCTCGGCGGAGACGACCGTCGTGCCCTTGCGCACGGCGGCGATGGTGTTGAAGTTCACCGCGAGCGCGGTGTTCAGCGCATCGTAGGCCTCATTGGTGTCCTCCACGCCCGGGATGCGGAGGTCCGAGGGATAGTAGCTCGCGTCGAGCACGATGCCGGTGATTGGCTCCTTGCCGATCGCGGCGACCAGCTCCGGCGCAAGCAGGGCCAGTTCCTCGGAGACCAAAAAGGGATCGCCGCCCCCGCGCACATAGAGCTTCCGGTCGCTGTCCAGGTAGAAGCTTGTCTGGAAGCGGTAGTCGAGGCCGAGAACTTCCATCGCCAGCCAGGCGGTCACGATCTTGGCGACGGAAGCGGGGACGAAGGGCTTGTCGGCGTTCTGGGCAACCAGCTCGGTGCCTTTTTCGTCCATCACGAACACCAGAGCGGCGGGAGCGAGCGCCGCGACCCTCCCCTTGGCGCCGGCGAGCGCCGGGGAGGGCAGCAGGAACAGGGCACAGGCGAGGGCGAGCAGACGAGACCACATGGCAACTCCATGTAATCAACCTGTCGGCTGAGGGCTACTCCTCGCGTAAGGTCTTGCTACCGCATGGTGATGGCAAGGCCGCTGAGATCGGCATTGGCCATCAGCCCGACCTGCCGGCCGGAAAGCTCCAGCACCGCGCCCTTCTGATTGGTGAGCACGATGCCACGGACGCCTCGGCCAATCGCAAGGCCTGCGCCGGCCGCGGCATAGACGCCGGCAACGTCGGACGCGTGCCTGATGTTGCGCGCCTGGCCGCGCAGCACCGTCTTCGATCCGCCGAACAGGAGGCCGTAGTCGATGCCGCCGACCGATAGCGGATAGGTCCGGCCGCGGAATCTGAGACTGCCGTGACCGGCCGTGCCGCCGATGAACCAGCCGCCCTTGAAGATCGTCAGCGTGATGGTGCCGGTATCCGCGCGCGCCTCCTGAAGCCCGACTGCGCACAAGGCGATCAGCGCGATGAAAGCGGCTCGGAGCATGGTCGGAACTCGCATGGTTAGCCCCTCAATTGTTTCAGTTGTTACAGCGCGGATGGGGGCGATTCTGTTCCCACATGAGCCCCGCAAATCAGCCACCACTGCCGGCACAGGCTACAGGCTACAGGTGGCCTTCACCGCACCGGCTCCGGATGGAAGCGGCGCACGGCGAGGGTGCCGAGCCACGTGAAGAGTAGAAGCACCAAGGTCTGCGCCACGATGAAGGCCGGCTCGTTGCCGTTAGGCGCCAGCGCGTTCAATGCCGGCACTTTCTGAAAGCCCTGCACCACCAGCACGACGACGTTGAGGTAGAGCGCGAGTACCGCGGCGGCCACATAGACCCAGCGCCAGGCGCGGTTGAGATCGAACACGTAGAGCGCCAGCAGCGCCGCCGCCAGCACGGCGATCGAGACGATGCCGACCCCGAGCGCCGGCGTGAAGGCGGTCACGGGAAACAGGAAGCCGGTCACGCTGGTGAGGATGGTGGTGACGAGGAACAGCGCCGTCATCGCCGGCATGCGCTGCGCGTTAAGTATGCCCCAGACCACGATCAGCCCGGTGACGATGGCAATCAGGCTGATGACCACATGCAGCGTGGTGAAGTCTTGCAGCGACAGGCCAATGATCATCGGCGCCCCCAGCGCGCGAAACGGCGCCAAACCATCCTCCGCCTGCTCCCGGCCGCGCGTCAATGGGCTCGTTGAATGA
Organism: Methyloceanibacter sp.; assembly: GCA_040901485.1. Classification (GTDB taxonomy): domain Bacteria; phylum Pseudomonadota; class Alphaproteobacteria; order Rhizobiales; family Methyloligellaceae; genus Methyloceanibacter. The sequence goes on along the minus strand of JBBDYM010000018.1, from coordinate 195 downwards.
AAACCCGCGAACGGGGGATAAGCCCTCGCTATCCCCGTTCCGCGATTTTTCTTCTCATGCCTTGTCATGCCCGCGAAAGCAGGCATCCCGTAACCCCTGCGCCGCGTCATGCCGGCGAAAGCCGGTATCCAGCACAACATAAATCCTCATGCTGAGGAGCGGCCGTCAGGCCGCGTCTCGAAGCATGGGCCACCC
>JBBDYM010000017.1:0-6716 GCA_040901485.1 Methyloceanibacter sp. | reverse complement strand
AGTAGTAGTAGTAGTAGTAGTAGTAGTAGTAGTAGTAGTAGTAGTAGTAGTAGTACGGAACTAGGTTCGCACAGTCCTCACATGGGTATGTCGGGCGTAACGGCTTTTGATTGTCGCAGCGTGCAACCTTTGCCGATCTGTGACCCAGTGGAAGGCTTGGGTCTGGTTTTGGGGGCGGCGTCGGCGTCGGCACCACGTAAGGTTCGAGCGCAACCAACCCGGCCGTAAGCTTCAGCCCCGCCTCGATTCGCCCTGCAAATCGAAGGTGGCACGGGAGCGTCAATGTCTGCTCGTAGCACTTTCCAGACCAATGTTCATTAGGGAAGGGGACTCGCTGTCGCTTGTCAGCGGACATAAAAACTGTCGACTGGTCTCAAATCGCAATGGACAGCAGCGTCAATTCTATTTTTGGGCCTCTCGCTCGTAATGGACCCATGTTCGGTATAGGTGGCTTCGAGCCCCCGCAACGGCAGTGTCAAACTAATGCGAACCAGACAGCGAAGTGCGCGAAGCGGATTGCGTCAGGCTGCCAGTTGACGCCACTCGGCCAACGCGGCGAAGCGGTGCTGCTTGAAGATGTCGCGGCGGCTGAGGTGGCGATCGTGGTTAAAGTGATTGTGGATCGAGGCGTGGACGGCGGCGAATTTCTGCAGGGTCTTGACGTCCCGGAATTTCGCCATTGCCCCTTCCCGTCGTCTGAACGGCTGGTGTGAATTTTCCGCCCGGTTGTTGAGCCAACGACCGCAGGTCTGGTCGGCCGCATTACCGATCACATTCATCGCTGCGCGGTATGACCGAAGCCTGTCCGTGACGATCGAAGCCGGCCGACCATAACGCTTCATCGCGCGCTTCAGAAACGTTAGTGCAGCCCTGCGATCCCGCCGTTTCGTTGCGAAAACCTCGAGCACTTCGCCTTCATGATCAACGGCACGCCACAGATAGTGCGTCTCCCCATTGATCCGCACGAACACTTCGTCCAGGTGCCAGCGCCAGTTCGAGTGCGAATGAAGATGAATCCGACGCTTCCGGATCTCCGCTGCAAACAGCGGACCGAACCGGTTCCACCAGAACCGTACCGTCTCGTGGCAGATGTCGATGCCACGTTCGGACAGCAGATCCTCGACCTGTCGCAGCGACAGGGGAAACCGGACATACATCATCACCGCAAGCCGGATGATCGCGGGCGAACTGTTGAAATAGCGGAAGGGATTTTGCATCGCTGCAAGCTATGGAATACCACATCCCGGCTCAAGCTGATTTGCTCTGACACTGCCTATCGCCGGTCTGTTCAAGCAGCTCTCGTTCGCCGGCGTCAGGCTGATTACCCTGGCAGAGGGGGAAGTCGGCGAGTTGCATGTGGGGCTCAAGGGCACCATGAACGCCCTATTCCTCAAAGACCTTGCTCAAAAGACCCGGCGCGGCCTCGAAGGCCGCGTTCGCAAAGGGAAATCCGGAGGCGGTCTCTGCTTCGGTTATGACGTGGTGCGGCAAGTCGATGCCGACGGCGAGGCCATACGCGGCGAGCGCGGCATCAACGACACAGAAGCTGCAATCGTCCGCGGCATCTTCACCGAATTCGCAAACGGCCGCTCGCCGAGAGCGATCGCGCAGGCGCTGAACAAGGAGCGCATTCCGGGTCCCATCGCCAGGAGCTGGGGACCTTCCACAATTTACGGCAATTGGCAGCGCGGCACGGGCATTCTCAATAATGAGCTCTATGTCGGCCGGCTCGTCTGGAACCGCCAGCAGTTCGTGAAGGACCCAAATACCGGGCGGCGTCAAGCGAGACCCAACCCGGAAAACAAATGGGTGGTCGAGCCGGTGCCGCAGTTGAGAATCGTCGACGACGATCTCTGGCAGCGTGTCAAAGAGCGCCAGCAGCAAACCCGCTCACGGATCATCACCAAGGACAAGGGCGTGCGTTCGGAGCGTGCACGACGCCCGAACTATCTTCTCTCTGGCCTCCTCAAGTGCGGAAGCTGCGGCGGTGGCTTTTCGAAAATCAGTCAGTCTCATTACGGGTGCTCCACCGCCCGCAATAAGGGCACCTGCGACAATCTCCTCGGCATTAAGCGTGAGGAACTCGAGCACAAAGTGCTGGAAGGGCTGAAGACGCAGCTCATGCATCCGAAGATGGTCACCACTTTTGTTGAGGAGTTCCACAGAGAGGTAAACCGGCTGAGGGCCGAACGAGACGACCGACACCGCCACACCGAACGCGATCTGGAGAAGACCGAGCGCGAGGTTCGCAGGCTGATCGAAGCGATCAAGTCGGGAGTGCCCGGCGCTGCCGTCAAGGACGAGATGACGGCGCTCGAGGCCAGGCGGGTCGCGCTTCTCAGAGAGCTGGAAGCCACGCCTCCTCCCATGCCGCGCCTGCATCCGAATTTGGCCGAACTCTACCGTCAGAAGGTGACGAATCTGGCCGAAGCCCTAAATGTCGATCAGACTCGCCTGCAGGCCGGCGAATGCCTTCGAGAACTCATCGAGGAGATTCGCCTCGTGCCGCACAACGGCAGGCTCAGAATCGAGCTTTACGGTGAGTTGGCGAGCCTCATCAACCTCGCAAACGGCAACCCCCGCTCCAAGGGAACGGGGGTGCAAGTAACGCTGGTTGCGGGGGTAGGATTTGAACCTACGACCTTCAGGTTATGAGCCTGACGAGCTACCGGGCTGCTCCACCCCGCGTCAATTCGCTTGCCGTGCACCCCAGGCCAAAACCGCGTTTCGCTGCGGCTGCCGCGAGGGGTGGGAACCTATAGCAGGTTCGAAGGAGATGTGAAGGGCGGCCTTATTGGGCCCGACCGCCGCTTCCACAGCCCCATATATAAGTATTCCCCAGCTGTCTTACGATCTTTCGGGCGGGGTTGTTTTCCAGAGTTCCGGCCAACCGAGCCAGCGTTGGGTTCTCTGACCGCGGAGCCGGTAGCCGCCGCTTGGCGTGCGCTCGAACAGCCAGCGGCGCGCCGCGAACCGTTCGCGCACGAAATAGGGAAAGGCGGTGCCGAGGATCGCACCGACCAGCACATCCATGAAATAATGCTCGCCGATGATGACGCGGCTCGCCGCGATCCACACCGCGAGCGTGTAGAGCAGCACCCTCCCCTTGGGCCACAGAATGGCGATCACCGTGGCGAAGGCGAAGATGTTGGTGGCGTGACCGGAAGGCATCGAAGCGAAGTCGGGGTCAAAGGCGAACAGCTTGAACTCGAACGGCCCCACCAGCTCGTAGAGCTTGGGGCGCGCGCGGCCGAGGATGTTCTTGGTGAGATTGGCGATGAGGCCGGCGCCGCCCACGCTCACGAATACGAAGCCGATGGTGCTGGCGATCAGGCCGTAGCCGGCGGAGTTCCTGAACCCGCCATGGCGCTGGCGCAGCACAAGAGCGAGCGCGATGGCCGCGCCGGTCGGGATCAGCATCCAGTTCGAGCGGCCGACATGGGTGATAGCCTTGAACAGGCTGCGCACCTCCGGCGAGATCGCCTTGGCGCGTTCGAGCATGAAGGGGTCGACGAGCACCAGGCCGAAAAGCACGAAGGACAGCGCGAGTACGACCTGGTCGAGGATGGTGAGGTCCTTCAAACGCGGAAACATTCTCGGCATCTTCAAGTCTTAGGGCCCTCAAGCCGACGTCGCAGGCACGATAGGTGCGAGTAGACCACGGGTTCGGCCTCCTGGCCAATCCCCGCCGATCGCCGGTTAATGATGCGCGTGCCCCGCGCCGTCTTTCTCCGCGGGGGCATCAGCGCTGACCGGCACGGCGACCTCGACGGCACCGGCCTTGGCAAATTCGAGGGTAAGGGGCAGCGCCTCGCCGGCATTGAGCCCGCCGTCCAGGCCAAGCAGCATGAAATGGATTCCGCCCGGCTTGAGCTCGATTGTCTTGCCGGCTTCTATGGGAAGGCCGTCCTTTATTTGGCGCATCTGCATCACGCCTTCCGCCGTCATGGTAGTCTGATGCAACTCTATCGCCTTGGCCTTCGGCGTGCGGGCCGCTGTGAGCACGTCGCTACCCTCGCCCTGGTTGGCGATGGTCATATAGGCGGCGCTAGTGGTGCTCTGCCCCGCCGTGGGCCTCGCCCACGCATCGCTCACGCGAATGCCCCGCTCCTCCGCCAACACCCTGAAACCGATAAGCAAGGCGGCGAGCGTGAGCAACAGGGCGACGCCGATTTCGACCGCGCGAAGTCTGCTAAGTCCGAACATTATTTCCTCAATGGCTTCGCTCCTGTTTAGGCTGCGTCTCTTACCGATGTCTTGCGCCCTGGTGTCGCTGCGGCGCTCCGTCGCTTCGGGCGCTGGCTTATGCCGGGCCTCACGGGGTGATGGCGCGGCTTTCCCGCAGCACCACGGCGTCCTGCTCGTCCATGTCCATGCCGTATCCGGCGTCCTTGCCGTAGATATCGGGCCGGAACTGGGCCGTGCCGTTCTCCGTGGCAAAGGCGCTGAGATAGACGAAATGCACGGGCACGGGCTTCTTCAGCTTGACGTCGATCTTCTTGCCGCTGGCAATCTGGTCTTCCACCTTGGCGAGCGTCCAGCCTTGGTCGCCGAGCAACCAGGCGACGAGATCGAACACCCGCTCCACCCGTACGCAGCCTGAGGAGAAGGCGCGCGCACTCTGGCTGAACAAGGCCTTGAGCGGCGTGTCGTGCATATAGACGGCGTGCTTGTTCGGCATGTTGATACGCACCAGACCGAGCGCATTTTGCGGGCCCGGATCCTGACGGAACTTGTAGCTGATCACCTGCGGCGAGGCCCAATCGACCTCGGCGGGATCGAGCGGCGCGGCCCCCCAATCGCGCATCACATTGAAGCGCTGCTCGTAGAAATAATTGGGGTCCTTGCGGATGGTCGGGATGAGATCGTTGCGCGCCACGATGTCGGGCACGCTCCAGGTGGGATAGAAATTGACCTCGACGATCCTGGCCTCCACCGCCGGCGTGGCCCGCTGCGGCTTGCCCACCACCACGGGGCTGTCGAGCGCAACCTGATTATGCTCGATCGCCTGGGCGGTGTAGGCCGGGACGTTGACGAGCACGTAGCGCGGGGCCTTGGCGAGGCTCATCAGTTTCTGAACGCGCGACAGATTGGTCTGCAATTGGCGCAAGCGCTCGCCAGCGCTCACATTCAGCGCCCGGAGCGTCCGGCTGTCGACGAAACCAGTGACGCGCAGACCGTGGCGGATCTGAAAGCGGGCGAGGCCAACGAGAAATTCCTGGTCGAATTTCGGATTGCGGCCTGAGCCAGGCGGGAAATCTCCCTCGAGGACAAGGCGCTGCCTGATCGCCGCGATCTCGGCAGACGTGTCGCCTTGCCTGAGCGTTACCCGGTCCGGTATGGGCGGCCAGCCGCCCGCGGCGACGATCTGTTGGTAGCGCTGAATCGCCTGCTCGAGGCCCATGATCGCCGCTTCGCTCACGAACGGCACGTTCATGCGGTAATCGGGGCTCAGGCGATCGTAGAGATCGGTGCGCGCTTGCTCCCGCCGCGCCCTCTCCTCTTTGGTGACCGGGCCTGAGTCGGTGAAGGCGCCAAAGGGATTGAACTGGTTCTGGGCGACGGCCTGGCTCGCCATGAGAAATGCGCCAAGCGCGCCCGCGAGCGCCATTGCACTCAGGACGGAACGGAATCTCGGCCGCTGGCGGAAAAGCTTGTCAAAGATCATGCGGCAGAAAGTTCCGGTCTCTGGCGATGCTTGGGATTCGTTTGGCGGGGCGATAGGGGCAGCATTTGATGTCATAAAAATGGAGGCAATGAAAGACGCAGCTCTTTGGCAACTTCAACCTAAAAGATTACCCATTGTCCCTGTTCAATTGCGCAACCAGGCGATCGATGAAGGGAGCCTGACCGGAGAGGATTTTGACGCGCGCCGCCTCAGGCGTGAACCACTGCGCGCGGTCGACCTCGGGAAAGGATTGCTTGCGCCCGCTCTTCGGCGGCCATTCCATCTCGAACAGATTCGACTCGACCGTGGCGGGGTCGAAATCGCCTTCGACCGCGAAGGCGGTGATCACCTTGCGGCTCGGCTGCACGAGCTCACCGAGATCGAGATACGTGCCTCGCGGCGTTGCGCCGCCGGTTTCTTCCTCGAACTCGCGTCTGGCGACAACGAGCGGGTCTTCGCCTTCGTCATACTCGCCTTTGGGTATCGACCAGGCGCCGCCGTCCTTCTTCGCCCAGAACGGGCCGCCGGGATGCACGAGCAGAAGCTCAAGCCCGGCTCCGGACTTCCGGTACATCAAGAGTCCTGCGCTCCGCTTGGCCATACGCTGACGGTAAACGCAAAAAAGCCGCCGCGGAAAGATCCGGCGGCGGCTTTTGCTTCGTGGCAGTGATGCCAACTATCGTGAAAGAGGGGAACCCGCTGGCGCGCACACGCTAGCGTGTAAATCTCGATGAGGGCTCTGGTGGGCCCTTTGCTCTGGCCCGCCCTTAGCAAGCCTGGCGACGACCTACTCTCCCGTGCCTTAAGACACAGTACCATCGGCGCTGGAGCTTTTCACGGCCGAGTTCGGGATGGGATCGGGTGTGCACGCTCCGCCAAAATCACCAGGCCAGCAAAGGACAGGTAACAGAAATCTGGATTCTTAAGTGCCCTTGGAAGGGCACTGGTAATGAGAGCAATCAAGCCTATCGAGCGATTAGTACTGGTTAGCTTCACGCATTGCTGCGCTTCCACACCCAGCCTATCAACGTGGTGGTCTTCCACGGCT
>JBBDYM010000016.1:0-41178 GCA_040901485.1 Methyloceanibacter sp. | reverse complement strand
CGGCCTCTATCTCAACGCCGGCTGGTGCTATGGCGGCTTCAAGGCGACGCCGGCCGCCGGCTGGTGCTTCGCCCATCTCATCGCCAAGAGCGAGCCGCATCCTTACGCCGAAGCCTATCGTCTCGACCGCTTCGCGGCAGGCGCCGTGATCGACGAGAAGGGCATGGGCGCGCAGCCCAATTTGCACTGAGGCGCGGTGATGCGGATCACATGTCCCTATTGTGGTGAACGGGCACTCGAAGAGTTCACCTATCGCGGCGACGCCACCGTGACACGGCCCGAAAGCCTTGAGCCAGCCGCGGCGGAGGCCTGGGCCGATTACGTCTATTTCCGCGACAATCCGGCCGGGCCGCACCAGGAGCATTGGCATCACAGCGCCGGCTGCCATGCCTGGCTCAAGGTGACGCGCGATACGAGCACGCATGAGATTATCGCGGTCGAGTTCGCCGGGACGGGGGAGGGGTCATGACCTCCCAACCCAATCGCTTGCGCGACGGCGGACTGATCGACCGGTCCAAGACCGTTCGCTTCAGCTTCGACGGCGAAACCCTAACCGGGTTTTCCGGCGACACGCTGGCCGCGGCGCTGCTCGCCAACGGCAAGAAACTCGTCGGGCGCTCGTTCAAATATCACCGCCCGCGCGGCATTCTCACCGCGGGCTCCGAGGAGCCGAACGCTCTGGTCGAGCTTCGCTCAGGCGCACGCCGCGAGCCCAACACGCGCGCCACCACCATCGAGCTTTACGACGGGCTCGATGCCGCGAGCCAGAACCGATGGCCGTCGCTGAAATTCGACGTTCTGGCCGCGAACCAGCTGTTCGCGCCGATCTTCGGCGCCGGCTTCTACTACAAGACCTTCATGTGGCCGGCGAGCTTCTGGGAGAAGGTCTATGAGCCAGCTATCCGTCGCGCCGCGGGGCTCGGCCGCGCCGCCGGCGCGCCCGACCCCGACCATTACGAGAAGGCTCACGCCTTCTGCGATGTGCTTGTGGTGGGCTCAGGCCCCGCGGGGCTGGCAGCCGCGCTCTCTGCTGCTCGCTCCGGCGCGCGGGTGATCCTGTGCGAGGAAGATTTCCGTCTCGGCGGGCGTCTGCTCGCCGAACGCTACGAGATTGATGGTAAACCTGCGCTCGATTGGGTGAAGGCGGCCGAGGCCGAGCTCGCGAGCCTGCCCAATTGCCGCGTCCTGCCGCGCACATGCGTGTTCGGCGTCTATGACGGCGGCACCTATGCCGCGCTCGAGCGGGTCAACGATCATGTGCCGATGCCGCCCGCGCATGAGCCGCGCCAGCGCCTGTGGAAGATCGTGGCCAAGCGTGCGGTGGTGGCAGCCGGCGCCATCGAGCGTGGCATCGTGTTCGGCGACAACGACCGCCCCGGCATCATGCTGGCCAATGCGGTGCGCAGCTACGTCAACCGCTACGGCGTGGCGCCGGGGCAGCGTGCCGTGATGTTCGCCGACAATGACGACGCCTTCCGCACCGCCGTCGATTTGGCGCAATCCGGAGTCGAAATGGCGGCAGTGGTCGATGCGCGCACCATGCCGTCCGCGGCGGCGCGAGAGGCCGCGGAGAAAGCGCTGGCGCCGTATTTCAGTGGCGCGGTGATCCAGCGCGTGCGCGGCGGGCATGAAGTCAAAGCCGTCGAGATCAGAAAATCGGACGGCGAGGTCTATCGCATCGACTGCGATCTGGTCGCCATGTCGGGCGGCTGGAATCCCAGCGTGCATCTCACCACCCATCTCAACGGCAAGCCGGTATGGGATCAGGGCCTGTCCGCGCTCGTGCCGGGCGCGCTGCCGCCGGGGATGAGCGTCGCCGGTGCGGCGTCAGGGAAATTCGGCCTCGCCTCTTGCCTGGCAGGCGGTCGCGCCGCGGGTGCCGAAGCTGCCAAGGCCTGCGGCTTCAAGCCGAAAACCCGGGGGGCCGTGCCCAAAGCCTCGGACGAGATCGGGGAAGCGAGCCCGGTGTGGCAGGTCGAGAAGAGCCGCGGCAAGGCCTTCGTCGATTTCCAGAACGACGTGACCGTGTCGGATGTGAAGCTCGCCGCGCGCGAAGGCTTCCGCATGCCCGAGCATCTCAAGCGCTACACCACGCTCGGCATGGCGACCGATCAGGGCAAGACCGGCAATCTCAACGGCGCGGCGGTGCTGGCCGGGGTCACCGGGCGCTATGTCGGCGCGGTCGGTACCACCACCTTCCGCCCGCCGTTCACGCCGGTCGCCATCGCTGCGCTGGCCGGGCATCATCGTGGGCCGGATTTTCGCCCGTCGCGTCTCGCGCCGTCACATAAATGGGCCGAGGAGCAGGGCGCGATATTCGTGGAGACCGGGCCGTGGCTCCGCGCGCTCTATTATCCGCGTGCCGGGGAGGCGCCGCAGGACTCGGTCAACCGCGAGGTGGCGACGGTCCGCACGCAGGTCGGCGTCTGCGATGTCTCGACCCTCGGCAAGATCGACGTGCAGGGCACCGATGCCGGTATCTTTCTCGACCGTGTCTATGCCAACACCTTCTCGACTCTGCCAGTCGGCAAGGCGCGCTACGGGCTGATGCTGCGCGAGGACGGCTTCGTGATGGACGACGGCACCACGGCGCGGCTCGCCGACGATCATTATTTCATGACCACCACCACCGCCAACGCGGTCAAGGTGATGCAGCATCTCGAATTCTGCCAGCAGGTCTTGTGGCCCACGCTCGACGTGCAGATGGTTTCGGTCACCGAGCAATGGGCGCAATTCGCCGTCGCCGGCCCGCGCGCGCGCGACGTGCTGCAGCGGCTTGTCGATCCCGGGCACGATATTTCCAACGAGGCCTTCCCCTATCTCGCCGTTGGCGAGGTCAGCGTGTGCGGCGGCACGCCGGCTCGGCTGTTCCGCCTCTCCTTCTCCGGCGAGCTCGCTTACGAGATCGGCGTGCCGGCGCGTTTCGGCGATGCGCTGATCCGCGCCATCATGGAAGCCGGCGCGGAGTTCGGCATCGCGCCTTACGGCACCGAGGCGCTCGGCGTGCTACGCATCGAGAAGGGGCATCCGGCGGGCGGCGAGCTGAACGGCCAGACCGCCGCGCACGATCTCGGCATGGGCAAGCTGCTATCGGCCAAGAAAGACTTCATCGGCCGTTTCATGGCCGCACGTCCCGCGCTGACCGATCCCGAGCGCCCGAGCTTGGTGGGTCTGCGTCCGGTGGCGAAAGGCGCGCGCATCCGCGCCGGCGCCCATCTTGTTCCCAAGGACGCCGCCGCGACCGCGAAGCATGACGAAGGCTATGTCACTTCCATAGCTTACTCGCCGTCGCTCGGCCATTGGCTCGCGCTTGGCCTGTTGGCGCGCGGGCCCGAGCGCCACGGCGAAATCGTCCGCGCCGCCGATCCGCTCCGCGGCGAGGAGGTGCTGGCCGAGATCTGCCCGCCCTGTTTTGTCGATCCGCAAGGAGAGCGTCTCCATGTCTAGTCCTCTTGGTCAAGTCTCGGGATTGGCTGGCGTCGCGGAGCCCGGACGCTTCGGCAAGGCCGACGGCACGCCCGGCGTGCAGCTAAGCGAGCGCATTGGGCTAGGCCTGGCGACGGTCGCTTCCCGCAAGGGGCAAAGCGAAGCCCTCAAGCGCAAGGTGCGCAAGGCCTATGGGGTCGATCTTCCCGACCGCTCCATCATCGTCCAGGGGCCAGCGGTGAGCTTCGTGGGCACCGGCCCGGGCCAATGGCTTGCCGTCTCGGAGTCCCTCAAGCACGACGCGCTCGCCCGCGATCTCGCCAAACGGCTCAAAGGTCTCGCCTCGGTGTCGGATCAGAGCGATGGCAGGACCGTCATCAGGGTAAGCGGACCGCGCGCCGGCGACGTCCTGGCCAAGGGCCTACCCATTGACCTCGATCCGCGCACCTTCCCGGCAAACGGCGCGGCGACCAGCGTCATCTCGCTCATGGGTGTGCAGCTCTGGCAGGTTGACGATACGCCGACCTACGACATCGCCGTGTTCCGCAGCCTGTCGGGCAGCTTCTGGCGTTGGCTCGCCGCGTCTTCCGCCGAGTTCGGCTACGGAGTCCAATCGGGCTAGCTCGCCTTTTTCTTCGGCACCTTCTTGCCCTTCTTGCGGGCTTCTGAAAGACCGATGGCGATTGCCTGCTTGCGGCTCTTCACCGTCTTGCCGCTGCCGCCGCTCTTGAGCGTTCCGCGCTTGCGTTTGCGCATCGCGCGTTCGACGTCCTTGGACGCGGCTTTAGAATATTTGCGTGGCATGTACGAACTCCTTTGACACTGGCGGCAAAACGTCCGGCGTCAAAGGGAGTTCCTGACTTGCGGCAGCTAGGGTTTGAGCGGCTTGATGTCGACGGCGGTTGCCCGCGTCACCAGCACAACGACACGATCGCCCGGCTCGATCCCCTCGAAGCCCGGCACGGTTGGCGGTACCCTGATGGTGCGGGTCATGCCGTTCGTCCCCGCGAAGGTGATCAGCCGAAGGCGTCGGTTCACGGCCTGGACCGTATCGGAGACCTCGATGGTGGTGTGGTCGACGACGCCAGTCGGCGTGGTTTCGACCCAATCCTGCTCGGCGACGGTCGGCGCGTCCAGGTTCATGCCGGCCTCGCCCTGCGCCACGAATCCGCTTCCATCGGTCTTCGGCGGCCCGTCGGCTTCTCTAAGCGCTAGTGCCGTCTCATCGGAATAGCTGATGGTGACCATCTCCTTCAATTTGATGACCTTGATATGCTCGGGGCCCACCGTGACCGTGAGGATATTGCCCTGCGGTCCGACCAGGGTCACCAGTTGTCTGGTCACGTCGATGGCCTGGATCGTGGCGGTCGTCGTGATGACGCCGGCATCGCTTTCGACTTCGACCGGCCCGGCCCTGGCTTCGTCGATAAGGATAAAGGAAACGGCGAAGGCGAGGATGCCTCTGGCTGCCGCGACGATGACCTGCATGAACTTCCCTCCCACGACAATGATCTAACGGCGTAGCGAGCCGAGACTTATGCCAAAGGTGCCCTTGCCGCACAATGTCGAGGCGCGTCTCTTGAACCCGCGGTCCCAACTATAGTCCACGACGCGCGCGGCAAGCTAGCCCGCTAGCCGGCTCCCTCGAGGCAAATCCACCGCTAAGCCTCTAGGCGACACAACATTGCCAAGGCCATGCCCGAGACTGTAGGAAAAGTGAGCACACTTGCCGCGCGCCAAGCTGAAAATCGACAGAGCCAAAAGGACGTCGTCCAGATTGGTCCCGCTGGCCATCGAGGGGAGACTAGCCTAGACCCATGCCGCATGACGTCCCGCTGATCTCGACCATCGTTGTCGCCCTGGCGCTCGCCTGGGTGTTCGGCGCGGTTGCCAACCGCTTCAAGCTGCCGCCGCTGGTGGGCTACCTACTCGCGGGCATCGTCATCGGGCCGTTTACCCCCGGATTCGTCGCCGACCAGGATCTCGCCAACCAGCTCGCCGAACTCGGCGTCATTCTCCTGATGTTCGGTGTCGGGCTCCATTTCTCCTTGGAGGACCTGCTTTCGGTCAAGGCGATCGCGGTTCCCGGCGCCATCGCCCAGATCGCCTGCGCCACCCTGCTCGGCATGGGGCTCGCTTCTTGGATGGGCTGGTCGATTGCCGCCGGCTTTGTCTTCGGGCTGGCGCTGTCAGTCGCCAGCACCGTGGTCCTGCTGCGCGCTTTGCAGGAGCGCCGGCTGATCGAGACCGAGCGCGGCCGCATCGCGGTCGGCTGGCTCATCGTCGAGGACATCGTCATGGTCCTGACCCTCGTCTTGCTGCCGGCCATCGTCACCGTGTTTGCCGGCGAGGATATGGCGCGCATGAATTTCTATGCGGTCGGCGCCGCGCTCGGCACGACGCTGGCGAAGATCGTGGGCTTCGTCGCGGTGATGCTGATCGTCGGCAAGCGGGTCATCCCCTGGGTCCTGCACTACATGGCCCATACCGGCAGCCGCGAGCTGTTTCGTCTCTCGGTTCTCGCCATTGCCCTTGGCGCGGCGTACGGCGCCGCCGAGCTGTTCGGCGTGTCCTTCGCTCTCGGCGCCTTCTTCGCCGGCATGATCCTGAGCGAGTCGGCGCTCAGCCAGCAGGCGGCGCAGGAAACGCTTCCGCTGCGTGACGCCTTTGCCGTGCTGTTCTTCGTCTCGGTCGGCATGCTGTTCGACCCCACCATTCTGATCCAGGAGCCGGTGGCAGTCGTGGTCACACTCCTCATCATTCTGGTCGGCAAATCGCTCGCCGCCTATGGGATCATGCGCCTGTTCCGCTATTCGGTGGCAAGCGCGCTGACCATCTCGGCGTCGCTGTCGCAGATCGGCGAGTTCTCGTTCATCCTGGCCAATCTCGGCATCGAGCTCAACGTTCTGCCGCAGGACGGCCGGGACCTGATCCTCGCCGGCGCCATCCTCTCCATCATCTTCAATCCCTTTATGTTTGGTCTGCTCGATCAGTTCCTGGCGAAGCGCGACAAGGCTGCAGTTGAAGCCAAGGCGAAGGTCGAGGCGGAAGAGGCGGAGGCGGCAGAGGCCGCGCGCGAGCCGATCCGTCCGACCAGCCTTACCGATCATGTCGTGCTGGTCGGCCATGGGCGCGTCGGCGGCCATGTCAGCGCGCGTCTTCGCGAGCAAAAGGTTCCGTTCTTCGTCATCGAGGACAATGACGACGTCGTCCAGGCGCTGCGGGACCAGGGCATCGAGGCCTTTAGCGGCAATGCCGCGGCGCCCGAGGTGATGCTGGCGGCAAATCTTGCGGCGGCGCGTTGCCTTCTCGTCGCCATTCCCGACGCCTTCGAAGGCGGCCAGGTCGTGCAGCAGGCCCGCGCATCCAATCCGAACCTGCCGATCATCGCGCGGGCGCATTCGGAGGCCGAGACCGAGCACCTGCTAAAGCACGGCGCGACACGGGTGATCATGGGCGAGCATGAGATCGCCAAGGCGATGCTCGATCAGCTGGTGACGGCCAAAGAAACCCCGGTGGCCGCCGAGACCACCGCGTAATTTTCACGGCGGGAACCCGCATTCACTCGCGCGCGTTTGGTTGGCATCGGTCCTAACGGGAATTCGCTTATGCCGGCCAGGATTTCACAACTCATAAGTCTGCTTGCCGCGACGGCTATGATCCTGCCCGCGGTTGCGCATGCGCAACAGGCGGCGGAGAGCAAGTCGGAGAATATCGGTCCCTGGGAGATCGAGGCGACCTTCAAGGGCGACAAATTCGACCGCTGCTCCATCAGCCGCACGCTGCAAGACGAGGTGGAAGTGACCTTCGTCCGTAATGGCGACGGGCTGACTCTAATGCTCGAATCGCCGAACTGGAAGCTTGATCGTGGCAAGAATTATCCGGTGAAGATGACGCTCGGCGCGCAAAGCTGGGACACTGAAGTTGCGGCCGAGTCGAACTCCGTGTCGGTGGCGGTCGTGGACAAGAAATTCGACAACGGCCTGCGCGCGGCCAACGTTCTGAACATCGTCGCTGCCGGCGCGACCATCCGCGTACCGCTCGACAAGAGCACGGTCGCGTTCGACCGTTTGGAGCAATGCGTGGCTAAGAACAATAAGGCGGTCGAAACCAACCCTTTCGTGGAACCGCCCCGCCAGCCGTAAAGGCGACGGGGCGGACGAAAAGCAACGTCGCGCGTTGGTGCCGCCGCGAAAGTGCCCTGCGGCAAGTCCTTCCCGTTTTTTGCCGGCGTCGATGACGACTTAGCTTCGATGACGCGGCCGCGATGTCGCCCCCGCCGGTTATGGTCACTCTTGGGAACTTCCAATAGACTGACGGCAAATTCACAAATCGCGCGGGGCCACTATGCGACTAGCAGCCGTTTACAGTCTGGCAAGCCTCGTCGCGGCCGGCGCGGCGTTGGCTCAAGGCGATCTGACCCGGCAGGAGCCCATTGTGGTGCGGGTCAATCTCGGCAATGCCGAGGACGCGCGCGTGTTCGAACCCGCCGGCATGACCTTCGAGACCGGCAAGCTCTACCGGCTCGTGCTGCACAATCCGAGCAAGACCAAGCACTATTTCACCTCGCCCGGTCTCGCCGACCGCGTGTTCACCCGCAAGGTGGAGGTGATGGGACCCGACGGCGTCACGGCCGTCAGCGAGATCAAGGGCGCCATCCGCGAGATCGAGGTCTTTCCCGGCGGCACGGCCGAATGGTGGTTCGTGCCGGTGGCGACGGTCGGTGGCGCCGGGCTTTATTGCCACGTTAAGGACGAGGACGGCAAAACCCATACCGAGAAGGGCATGGTCGGCAGCATCGACATCAAGTGACGCTGGTTGACGCGAGTGCGTCGGCCTCTGCGTCGGTGAACACGCGGCTGCGGGTCAGGAAGCGCACGCCTTCCGGCGCTTCCAGCGAGAAGCCCGAGCCTCGGCCCGGCACCACGTCGATGATGAGCTGGGTGTGCTTCCAATAGTCGAACTGGTCGGCGTCCATATAGACCGGGCAGCCCCCGATCTCGCCGAGCTTCACGTCATTGCCGCCGACATGGAATTCGTTTTGCGGATAGCACATGGGCGCCGAGCCGTCGCAGCACCCGCCCGACTGATGGAACATTAGCTTCCCGTGCTTGGCGCTAAGGCGCTCGATCAGCGCGAGCGCCGCATCCGTAACCAGCACCCGTTGGACCATGCCACGAGACTAGCGCAAAAGCGCTCGCCGTTCGAGCCGCTTACCAGCTGACGCGCATGCCGGCTTTGCCGCCGATGCCATCTACCTCGTCGCCGAAGGTGACGTCGACCTTGGCGAACACGGCCGTCGAGGCGGAGGGATTGAAGAAGTTCACTCCGGCCGAGACTTCGCCCCAGATATCATCGAGATCGTCTTCAAACCGGAAGGTGGTGCCGGAGGAGGTTAGGCTCGCCTGATTGTCGCCGCTAAGATTGCCCCACAAACTGCCGATGACGAACGGCTCGACCGTGGTGGTGCCCCAGATGGGATAGGAAGTGCCGACCCGTAGGCCGAGGCGGCCTCTGACATTGGCCTCGTCGTCGAAGCTGACCGTGTTGCCGCCGAGCGAGAAGCCGTCGATGTCGGCCCACAGCACGGCGAGCGTAGCCAGTGGCTCGATGAAGGCGCCGCCATTGAACGAGCCGAAGCGGTAGCCGGTATCGGTCCTGAGGCCCACGGTGTTGGCGTCGATCGAGTCCGGGAAGCCCAGGGTCTTGGTCTCGAGCTCGAGCAGATGCGCGTTGAGCAGGGTGTCGACGAATAGCCCGCCGCGCAGATAGGTGGCATAGCCGCCGATCTGGCCGCCCTCGAAGCTGAACCTTCTGGCGAGCTGGTCGTAGTCGAGATCGGCATGAACGAAGCCGCCGAGCAGGCCGAACACCAGAATATCGTCAGGAGAGAGAAGCCCCCGATGACCGAGATCGAGGCCGACCTGGAGGTCGATGGTCTCAAGCTCGCGGTTGAGATTGTAGCGATAGTCGCGGCCGAAGGCGCTGACCCGCTCGGTCTGATCGCGGTCGAGCCAAGACCCGGCGCCGCGCACCCACACCGCCGGGGTGAAGTCGGACGGGCCTTGCGGCATGCCCTCGGCATATTTGGCAGTCGGGTCGTAGGCCGTGGGCGCGCCACCGCCATTGAGAAACACTCTGAGATCGGCGGTGCGGTCGAACCAGGTGGACGAGCCGGCATGCCAGATATCCTGCGTCGCCGTGATGAGCTGCGGCAGCACGAAGGCGCCGGCGCCAAGGAAGCTCCTCAGCTCGAAGATGCCGCTGCTAGTCGGCCGGAAGAACAGGTCGTAATCGAAGAAGCCGGTGTCGATCGGCTGGCTCAAGAAGAAGGCGTTACTCTTCACCTTGTTGTTGGCGAAAACGACCGGAATGCCTTTGTTGTTGAACACGCCCGGACCGGGATTGGTGTTGTTCACCTGAAGCTCGGTCCGGCCCTTGATATCGCCGTTGACGATGAACTCGTCGGAAAGCGATCCCGGGCCGCCGAGGAAGGCATCGACTGCCAAGGTCGAGTTTCCGCTGGCGGTGAAGGCCAGGTCTTGTTGGCCAACCGTGTTCGAGATCTCGAACACGTCGCCTTCGCGTCCGTCCTGCAGCGAGATCAGGCCCTTGTTCTGGAACCGGTTCAGATTGATGAAGGTGGTGGTCTCGCGCCGGCTGGGATCGCCGGCGGTGTGGATCGTCGCGCCATTGGCGTTGCGCAACAGATCGTTGCCGCCACGGAAATTGCTGGTGAGCCGCGCCTCGAAGGTGCCGCCTGCCTCATTGTCGAATCGGTCGTTTCTGTCAGTGAGATCGACAAAGCCGGTAATCACGCCGCCGCTCATATTGACGATGGTTGTAGCCGAGCCGACCGTGTCGATGGCGAACAGCGAGTCGGCGGTGATCGAGCCCGTATTGACGATGGTGATGCTGCTGTCGATGGTGGTGTTCTGGGTCTCGGTCGCCGTGCCGCCGGCGTCGATGGCGATGAGGGAATAGTTCACCTCGGCGAAAAGCGGATCGGCGATCGAGGCGAAGATGCCGATATTACCGCCCCGCACGCTGCCGCTATTGTTTATGAGGATAGTGCTCTCGATGCTGTTGTTTTGATTTGTTGCAGCGATTTGTGAAAGATTGCCGCCGACGAGGCTGGCGTAGCTGGTGACGCCGGTCACAGCGGCATTGGCGAAATAAATGTTCTGGGTGTTGATCTCGGCGCTGATGCCGATGTTGTTTCCTCTTATATCGCCGCTATTGGCAATGCCGACGTGGCTTGTAAGCGTGTTGGTCTGATTGACCTCCGAAGACTGCGTGAGATCTCCGCCGGTCGCGGAGCCGATATCGAGGTCGCCGTTTAGGGCGGTATTGCCAAAAGCGATATATTGATTGTTGATCTCGGCGCCGATGGCGGTGTTTTTAGCCCGTATCTCGCCGCTGTTGATGATGTCGATTTGACTCACAACCGTGTTGCTCTGCTCGATCTCCAGGGATTGCGTGAGATCGCCGGCGGTCGCGGAGGCGAGATTGAGGTTGGCGCTGAGTACGGTATTCGTCATCACGATGTCGCGATTGTCGATATCGGCCAAGATGCCGGTGTCGCTGGCCTCTACCCGCCCGCCATTGTTGATGGCGATATTTCCGGTGATTGCGTTGGTCTGACCGAGTTCTGCCGACTGGGTGAAATCGCCGCCGGTCGCGGAGGCGATATTGGCGGCGGCAACGGTGCCCGTGTTGCCGAGATAGTTGTTCTCATTACCTAGGGCGACCAGAATGCCGAAATCGGGATCGATGTCGCCGCTATTGACGAGAGTGACATTGCTGGTGATCGCATTGGTCTGATCGACCGCCGCCGATTGCGTGACGTCGCCGAGGGTCGCGGAGGCAACGTTGGCGGCGATCACGACGCCGGTATTGGTGAGCACGACATCTTGATTGTCGATGAGGAGGAGAAGGCCGACGTCTTCGGCCAATATGCCCCCGCCATTGTCGAGCGTGATGTTGCTCGTGATCGCGTTGGTCTGGACGAGTTCCCCCGACTGCGTGACATCCCCGGCTACGGCGGAAACGGCATTGACCATGTTAATGGCGCCGGTATTGGTAAGAGCGAGATCATCGTTGACGACCAGCGCAAGGATGCCGATCTCGGGGTCGATAGCGCCGCTATTGACGATATTGATCGAGCTCGTGATCGCATTGGTCTGCCCGACGGTGCCCGATTGGGTAACATCGCCGCCTATCGCCGATGCAACGTCGACGAGCGCAATGGCGGCACCATTAATAAGTGCGCTGTCCTGATTGATGATCAGGCTGAGTGTGCCGACTTGATCGGCCGTGACTTTGCCGCTGTTGTTGAGCGCGATCGTATTGGTGATCGCGTTGGCCTGATTGGTCGCCGCGGACTGCGTGAGATCTCCGCCGACAAGTGAAGCGATGTTGGCGGCGTAGGTAATAGAGTCATTCAGAAGAGCGACATATTGGTTGTCGATTGCCGTAACAATGCCGATTGCCGGGTCGATCTCGCCGCTATTGTTGACGACGATATCGCTTATGACGGCGATGGATTGATCGGACGCTGCGGACTGATTCAGATTACCGGCGACGATGTTGGCGATGTTGGTGAGGGCAATGAACTCGGCGTTGATCTCGAGAATGTTTTCGTTTTGGATCTCGACCTCAAGCCCGACCCCTGCTTTGGTTATTTTGTTGCTGTTGTTTCGCTGCTCGTGAGTCTCGATGACGATGGTTTGCGCCGGCGCGGGGCTTGGGCTCAGCACAGCGCCGATCAACAAGGTCGAGACCAGCGCCGTTCCTGTAAGCAACGCTTTGCGGTCGGCCCATCGTTGCTGCCGCAGCGGACGGTTAAGCTGCCTGGCGCCCGCGCGCTTTCCGCGCTTCAGGCCACACTTGGACACTATACGGCCACGATAGCGCGAGCGATTCATGAAGCCCCCCAGCGAGAAAGCACTATAAATTTCGGGATTTTGTGTTACCCGGCGCCGGGCATTCTAGCGAAGACCATTTGGATTGCTGTAGCAAAATGGCAACACTTGGCGATCATCTACAAAGATATTATTCGCACAGTGGTTTAGTCGCAGGTTGTAGTGCACGCGCGGGAAGGGCGCGATGCCCCGCAATGGCGCCTCGCTATCGTTGAAAAACCTAGAAAAAGCCGAGCGCCTTAGGGCTATAGCTCACCAGCACGTTCTTGGTCTGCTGGTAATGGTCGAGCATCATCTTGTGGTTCTCGCGCCCGAAGCCCGATTTCTTGTAGCCGCCAAAGGCCGCATGCGCCGGATAGAGGTGGTAGCAATTGGTCCACACCCGCCCCGCCTGGATGCCGCGCCCGAAATGGTAGGCGCGGTTGATGTCGCGGGTCCACACCCCGGCGCCCAGCCCATAAAGCGTGTCGTTGGCGATGGCGAGCGCTTCCTCCTCGTCCTCGAACGTAGTCACCGACAGCACGGGGCCGAAAATCTCTTCCTGGAAGACGCGCATCTTGTTGTGGCCCTCGAACACCGTGGGCTGCATGTAATAGCCCTCGGCGAGGTCGCCATCGAGGGTGAGCCGCTCGCCGCCGGCCAGCACCTTGGCGCCTTCCTTCTTGCCGATGTCGACATAGGACAGGATTTTCTCGAGCTGATCGTTCGAGGCTTGCGCGCCGATCATGGTCGCTGGCTCGAGCGGATTGCCCTGCCTGATTTTCTTCACCCGCGCGATCGCCTTCTCCATGAAGCGGTCGTAGATCGAGCGCTGCACCAGCGCGCGTGACGGGCAGGTGCACACCTCGCCCTGGTTCAGCGCGAACATGGTGAAGCCTTCTAGCGCCTTGTTGAGATAGTCGTCGTCCTCCGCCATCACGTCGGCGAAGAAAATGTTGGGCGACTTGCCGCCGAGCTCGAGCGTCACCGGGATCAGATTCTCGCTCGCATATTGCATGATCAGGCGCCCGGTCGTGGTCTCGCCGGTGAACGCCACCTTGGCGATGCGCTTGTTCTGGGCGAGCGGCTTGCCGGCCTCGACGCCGAAGCCGTTGATTACGTTGAGCACGCCGGGCGGCAGGATGTCGCCGACGAGGTCCATCAGCACCATGATCGACATCGGCGTCTGCTCGGCGGGCTTCAGGATCACGCAATTGCCGGCGGCGAGCGCCGGCGCAATCTTCCACGACGCCATCAGGATCGGGAAGTTCCACGGGATGATCTGAGCCACCACGCCGAGCGGCTCGTGATAATGATAGGCGATGGTGTCGGCGTCGATCTCCGACAGCGAGCCTTCCTGCGCCCGCAGGCACGCGGCGAAATAGCGGAAATGATCGGCGGCCAGCGGAATGTCGGCGAAGCGCGTCTCGCGGATCGGCTTGCCGTTGTCGATGGTCTCTACGGATGCGATCAGCTCCAGATTCTCGTCGATGCGGTCGGCGATTTTGTTCAACAGCGCGGCGCGTTTGGCCGGCGCCGTCCGCCCCCACGCGTCTTTCGCCTGGTGGGCGGCGTCGAGGGCAAGCTCGATATCGGCGGCCTGCGAGCGGGCGACCTGGCAGACCGGCTTGCCGGTGATCGGGCTGATATTGTCGAAATAGGCGCCCTCGGCCGGAGGCACCCATTTTCCGCCGATAAAATTGTCGTAGCGGGGCCGCAAGGCCACGCGTGCTTTCAGGGTCTCGATGACCTCGTGCAGCATGGAATCCTCCCTTACGCGACTGGCTGTTTTGCTTGTTTCTGGCCAATCCTGATACCCCGCCTTGACCCCCGTCAAGCAGGACTTGCCAGGGAGGAACCGAGGCGCGAGGATAGCGTTGGTTTTGCGCGGACTAGCGTGGAGAGATGGCATGGCGGATGAACCGAAACGGCCTGGCCGCAACAATATGATGCTCGCCTTTCTGCTCGGGGCCGCGGTGGTGGCGCTGGCCGTGCTCGGCTTCGTCTATTATCAGCAGCAGATGCGCGAGGTGGTGCGGATCAACGTCCCGGGCTTTTCCGGCACCATCACCAAGGACCGTGATGGCGGTTTTACCGGCGAGATCGGCCGCGACAAGAAGGGCGTCGACATCAAGGTCGACTAGCGCCTTCTCTCACGGAATAAGCACCGCGGCGCCGGTGAGTTCGCCTTGGCGCAGACACGCCAGCGCCTCGTTCGCTTCGGTGAGCTTCATCGGCACGACAACGGTCTTGACCGGGACTTTGGGCGCGAGGCCCAGAAACTCCCGCGCGTCGTCGCGCGTCAGATTGGCGACCGAGCGGATCACGCGTTCCTCCCACAGAAGATCGTAAGGGAAGCTTGGAATGTCGCTCATATGGATGCCGCCGCACACCACCACGCCGCCTTTGCGCACCGCTTTAAGCGCCGCCGGCACCAGCGCGCCCACGGCTGCGAAGATGATGGCGGCGTCGAGCTCAACGGGCGGCATCTTATCCGAGCCGCCTGCCCACACCGCGCCAAGCTCGCGCGCGAAATCCTGTGCGCGCATGTCGCCGGGACGGGTGAAGGCATAGACCTCGCGGCCCTGATGCCGCGCCACCTGCGCCACGATATGCGCCGCCGCGCCGAAGCCATATAGGCCGAGGCGTTTTGCCTCGCCTGCCATCTTCAGCGCACGATAACCAATCAGTCCGGCGCACAGCAAAGGCGCAGCCTCCGCGTCGCTGTACCCTTCGGGCAGCTTGAAGCAATAGCGCGCGTCAGCGACCGTGTAGGCGGCATAACCGCCGTCGATCTGATAGCCGGTGAAGCGTGGGTGATCGCATAGATTTTCGCGGCCTGAGAGACAATAGGAGCACGTGCCGTCGGTATAGCCGAGCCACGGCACCCCGACGCGCTCGCCAACGGCAAAGCCCTCGACGCCCGGGCCCAGCGCCTCGACATAACCGACGATCTCATGCCCGAGCACCAGCGGCAGCTTTGGCTGCGTAAGCTCGCCGTCGGCAATGTGCAGATCGGTGCGGCACACGCCACACGCCGCGACCTTGATCAGAATCTGATTTAGCCCAGGCTCGGGGACGGGCAAATCGGCCGGCGTAAGCGGCGCACCGGCCCGATCAAGCACCATGGCCTGCATCGTCTTCGGCATGGCCCGCCATCCTGATCCGCGTTGCGACAGGACCTTAACCTGCTTTTGCCGAATAGAGGACGCTACTCTAGGCTGCTCCGTATGGCGCCTTTGATGTCGTCATCGGGATTTCCCAACCAGCGCGGGTCGCCGCCTGCGGTAAGCAGCAACGCCCAGGCATGCCGGCCTTCGGGCGCGAACAACACGAAGAGCTGGTGGTCCTCGCAGTCATTCGGCTTGCAGGTAAAAGCCATGGTGTAAGCTTGGCTGCCTACCGGAACCCCAAACGAGGGTATCGGGGGACTATCCAAGGTTGTCACATAGCTCGTGACCCAATCCGGAACGGGCGGGGTCTCCGCCCTGAGCATCGCCTCCCACGCTTCACGATAGGTCTGTTGCTTCATAAGATCAGCCAAATGAGGGCCTTTAGGTTGTTCCGCCGCGGCTTTGGGTTCTTGCGCCGCGACGGCGGATGCCATGCCGAAGAGCAGCAGGAGGATGAAACAAAGTCTGATCATCGGAAGGGTCCGTCACCCTTAGGTTGGCCGTTGGCAGGCCGGGAAGAATGGCATGCCGGGAAGGCCGGCGTCATCCAGCCAAGGATTGCTTTATGGCAATCTCAAGATGACGACTGTGCGATGCCTAGTGGCGGATGAGCGGCCAGCCTTGCGGGCTTGGACGGAGCGGCGAGACCGCGACCGGCGGCTCTCGCGTCCGCTGATATTCGCCCAAGGGAAGTGGCGTGAGGTCGCCGCAGAGATGCCGCGCCGGCACGGGCGATGATGCCGTCCACAGCGCGGTGAAGGCGAGGCGCGCGAGCCTCACCCGGTCGGGAGCATCCTGGTGGAACTGGGTGAGCACGTAGCGCTTGTCGGCGTCGCGGCGCATGGCGTCGCCCGACCAGCACATCGTCTCGCCATAAGACGCTTGCTCATGGGCGTCGTGCAGGCGCGGATTGCGCGCGAAGCGGAGCAACTCCGTTGCCGGTGTGTGTGGCGCCAACATCGAGAGGCTGGCGAAGAGCTGCCTGAGATCTTCCTCGGGCTCGAGCTTGGCGAGGATCGCCTTGGCGCTCACGCCGGCACGGGTGAGATCGTCCTTCAGGGCGATCAGCGCCTTGGCCGGACCGGAGTTGGCGGCACGTAGGATCAGGGTCACAGTGGGGTTGGCGTGAGTACCCCCGGCCAATCGCGACAGCATGTCGAGATGCCGGTCGAGCTCGTCCGGCGGTAAATCCCTTGGACTTCCCGAACCGGCCACAGCGCGCATGGTCCCCTCGCTCTGATGGAAGTGGGTGACGGGCAGACGCTATGGCGTTCGGCCCATCTCGCGCCATGAATAGCCGGAACAAAGTTAAGGAAGCGTTGTGAGCCGTCCCTTTTCGGTACGGATCGGGGACAAAACCTCCTATCCCCGTCATACCGGCGAAAGCCGGTATCCGGAGCAAAGTCCCACATCCGCTCGTCCCCGCGCCTGCCTGCGCGAAGCCGAAGCGGCTTCGCTTCGGCGAAGGTAGGAAGGCGGGGACCCAGGGTGACAGCGGGGGGCACATATTCTTCTGGATTCCCGCTTTCGCGGGAATGAGCGGAGAGAACGCGGCCCACTCTAGTAAAGTAACGGAGATAGGGGCGGCTTATCCCCGCGCTGCGAACCTCGATTACACTGCACGCACCTCGTCCGGTTAAAGGGCGTTTTCATGAGGCGCATGACGGCGGGACGAGGTGCGGCGCCCGCGGGCTCGTGCAAACGCAAGCATGGGCACTCGGGCGGTTCCGGAGCTCCTCCTGGACCCACTAAGAGATCCTGCTAGGAGCTAGCTGATCGCGTTTAAGGCGGAGCTCGATCCGGCCTTAAGCCTAAAGCAGGGCCCGGTGCCGGAGACGCCGCGATCGGCGCGCCGAGAGGCGCTTGCGTGCCGAAAGGCACCAACCATTTACGGATTGCATCTTTCGGCGCGCCGTCCCCCCTCTATGCCAAGAGGGGAAAAGAGCAAAGCCCGGATGCGGAACACGCATCGCGGCATCGATTTCGCCTGTCTAATCGTTATATCCATACAGATGAAGGAGAAAGAATGAGAGCATGGCGTTCTATCTGGTGACGGCCGTGCCCAAGCCCGGATCGATGGAAGAGCTGGGCGAGCGGCTTGGCCGCGACGAGTTCATCGCGCTCAGGCCCTTCGGCAGGGCGCTCACGCATTCTCTGAAGCATGCGCGGTTGCGCCGCGACGGCGTGGCGATATGGGAGGAAGAGGATTATTGCACCCCGCCGCTCGCCGAGGAGCGGGCGGCGGTGCTCGACGATTATTTTCACGATCTCAGGGTGGAGCCTGTGAGCCAGGGCACCGGCTGGCAAAAGATCGAGGAACTGCCTCGCCTCTTCCCCGAATTCGATTAGACGAATGAGGTTGGTGTTGGCGCCAAGCAGGAATACATAACCTGCTGCATGACCGAGCTTCTCACCAAAGACCACGTGCTCGAGGCGCTTAAGCGCGTCAAAGGCCCCGACCTTGCGAGCGACATCGTCTCGCTCGGCCTGGTCTCCGAGGTGGTCATCCACAAGGGCAAGGTCTATTTCGCCATCTCCGTCGATCCGGCGCGCGCGAACGAGCTCGAGGCCTTGCGGGTGGCGGCCGAGAAGGCGGTCGAAGCCCTGCCGGGCGTGGATAAGGTGACCGTGACCTTGACCGCCGACCGCGTGCCGGGCGCCGCGCGTTCCGGCGGCAATGGCAATGGAAGGGGCGCTGCCCCTCCGTCGGGTTCGCCCTTCACCCGCCCCGGCGCTGCCCGCGATGCCCGCCACCGCCCCGGCGGCGTGCCCGGCGTCGACCACATCATCGCCGTGGCCTCGGGCAAAGGCGGCGTCGGCAAATCGACCACCGCGGTCAATCTGGCTTTGGCGCTGAAAGAGCAGGGGCTCAAGGTCGGCATACTCGACGCCGACATCTATGGCCCGTCGATGCCGCGGCTGCTTGGTCTGAAGGGTCAGCCGCAGACGCTTGGCGGCAACAAGCTCGAACCGATGCAGGCTTACGGGTTGAAGGTGATGTCGATGGGTTTCCTCGTCGATGAGGAGACGCCGATGATCTGGCGCGGGCCGATGGTGATGTCGGCGCTGTCGCAGATGCTGAAGGACGTGGCCTGGGGCGATCTCGACGTGCTGGTGGTGGACATGCCGCCCGGCACCGGCGACGCGCAGCTCACCATGGCGCAACAGGTGCCGCTGGCCGGCGCGGTCATCGTCTCCACGCCGCAGGATCTGGCGCTGATCGACGCGCGCAAGGGTTTGAACATGTTCCGCAAGGTGAACGTGCCGGTGCTCGGCCTGGTCGAGAACATGAGCACCTTCGTCTGCCCGCATTGCGGCGAGCGCTCCGATATTTTCGGCCATGGCGGGGCGAGAAGCGAGGCCACGCGGCTCGGCGTGCCCTTCCTCGGCGAGGTGCCGCTGACGCTTGCCATCCGCGAGACTTCGGACGAGGGACGCCCGGTGGTGGCCACGGATCCGACGTCGCCACCCGCTTTAGCCTATCGCGACATCGCCGCGCGCGCCTGGGCCGAGCTCGAGCGCAACAAGACCGAAGCCCGTCCCGCGCCCAGCATCGTCATGGAAAGCTGAGACTTGGGCTTAGCCGCCGGTCGCCGACATATAGCGCGCGACCGAAGGCTTCTCGTCCCGGTCGATGACGAAATCGTGGCCTTTGGGCTTACGCGCGATCGCCTCGTCTATTGCCGCGTGCAGCAGAGCGTCGTCGGCGCTGGCCCGCAAGGGCGCGCGTAGATCGGCGGCGTCCTCCTGGCCGAGACACATATAAAGAGTGCCGGTGCAGGTGACCCGCACCCGGTTGCAGGCCTCGCAGAAATTGTGCGTCATGGGCGTGATGAGACCGAGCCTGCCGCCGGTCTCCCGCACCGTGACATAGCGGGCGGGACCGCCGGTCCGGTAGTCCGTCTCGTCGAGGGTAAAGCGCTGGCTGAGCCGTGCCCGCACCAGCGAGAGCGGCAGATATTGATCGGTGCGGTCGGCGTCGATCTCGCCCATGGGCATGGTCTCGATCAGCGTGAGATCGAAGCCGCGGCCGTGGCTCCAGCGGATGAGATCGGCGATCTCGTCTTCGTTGATGTCCCGGAGCGCCACGGTGTTGATCTTGATCTTGAGCCCGGCACGGTCCGCGGCGTCGATGCCGCGCATCACCTGGGCGAAATCGCCGAGGCGGGTGATGGCGCGAAACTTGGCCGGGTCGAGCGTGTCGAGCGAGACGTTGATGCGCGCCATGCCGCAATCGGCAAGCGCGTCGGCGTAACGATGCAGCTGACTGCCATTGGTGGTGAGCGTCAGCTCGTCGAGACCGTTGCCGAGATGCCGCGACAGCGAGCCGATCAGCGACATGATGTTGCGGCGGACCAGCGGCTCGCCGCCGGTGAGCCTGAGCTTGCGCACGCCCCGCGCGACGAACGCGGATCCCAGCCGGTCGAGCTCTTCAAGCGACAGCACGCTCTGCCGCGGTAGGAAGGTCATGTCCTCGGCCATGCAATAGACGCAGCGGAAATCGCAGCGGTCGGTGACCGAGACGCGCAGATAGCTGATGCGCCGGCCGAAGCGGTCGATCATCGGGGCCAGGCTCTCGCCCATCTACAAGTCCTCGTCCTCTTCAACCTTGGCCTTGGCCTTGCGGCGATAGGCCTTGGCGCTTTTCACCACCCGCTTGCGGTAGCGCGGATCGGCCAGGGAAGCGGCCGGCGCGCTGCGGGGCTTTACCACCTTTTTCCGTTTCTTGGCACGAACCGTCCGCTTTTTCGCTTTGCCACGGCCCTTTCCAGGCAAAATGACCGCCATGGGCTTTCGTCTCTAATATATAGGTGCTTCGTCTGTTCTATATCACGGGCCCGGGGGCCGAAGGAGGCCGAGCATGGACGAGCAACGCTTCAATATGTCGATGCGCAAATTCCTCAAAGAGGTGGGCATCACCTCGCAGCAGGCCATCGAGCGGGTAGTGCGCGAGGAGGGGCTTGGCGGCAAGGGCAAGCTCAAGATGAAGATGGTGCTCACCGCCGAGGGCACCCCTCTCGACCACGTGGTCGAAGGCGACATCGATCTCGGCTGAGGCTTGATCCATGCCCGAGCCCTGGCCCACCGAGCTCAAGCTCGACAAGGACAAGCGCAAGCTCACCGTCAGCTTCGATGACGGGGCGAGCTTCGCGCTCCCGGCGGAGTTCTTGCGCGTGCTGTCGCCAAGCGCCGAGGTTCAGGGCCATAGCGAGGACCAGCGCGTCACCGTTTCCGGCAAGAAGAATGTCGGCATCTTGCGGATCGAGCCGGTGGGCAATTATGCCGCGCGCATCGTATTCGACGACGGCCACGACACCGGCCTCTTCGTCTGGGCCTATCTGCGCGAGCTTGGCGAGAACCAGGAAACGCGCTGGCAGGCTTACCTCGCCGATCTCGCCGCCAAGAAGCTGACACGCTAGTGGCGTTAGTCTTCCTCGGCTCTTGCCCTCTCGCGGGCAAGAAGGGCGCGCTTGCGGGAGACGCCGCCGGCATAACCTGACAGCGATCCGTCAGACCGGATCACGCGGTGACAGGGTATGGCCACGGCGATCCGGTTCGAGGCGCAGGCACGGGCCACGGCGCGCGCCGAGCCGGGTGCGCCGATGGCTTGCGCGATCTCCGCGTAGCTCGCCGTGGAACCGGCAGGGATGCGGCGCAAAACCTCCCAGACCCGGTGCTGGAAGGCGGTGCCGCGAATGTCCAGCGGCAGGTTCAGCCCGGCTTTCGGGTTCTCGACGAAGGCGATCACCTTGGTAACGAGCTGCTCGAAATTCTTGTCGCCGGCGATCAGTTTCGCGCGGGGGAATAGCTTTTGCAGATCGCGGCGCAGAGCATCCAGCTTATCGCCGAACAGGATGGCGCACACCCCCTTGCCGCTCGAAGCGACTAGGATGGCGCCGAGCGAGCATTTGCTGATGGCATATTTAATATCCGCGGCGGTGCCGCCCGAGCGGAATTCGCGTGGGGTCATGCCGAGCACCTCGGAGGCGGTGGCGTAGAAGCGGCCGCCCGAATTGAATCCCGCATCATAGATCGCCTCGGTCACCGTGGCAGCCCTCCCCAATTCCACGCGCACGCGCTTGTGGCGGTGGGCGGTGGCGTAGGCCTTCGGCGTCACGCCGAGCACGGACTTGAAGATGCGGTGGAAGTGATAGCGGCTCATGCCCGCCTCATGGGCGAGCTGATCGAGCTTCGGCTCGTCTTCCGCCGTCTCGATCAGGCGACAGGCCTCGGAGATCCTTTCCGCGTGAAGCTGTAACAGCGACGGCTGGTCCGGCTTGCAGCGCTTGCACGGGCGAAAGTCGGCGGCTTCCGCCTCCGCTGCGCTTTCATGAAAGCGAACATGCTCCCGCTTGGGCCGCCGCGCCGGGCAAGACGGCCGGCAATAGATGCCGGTGGTCGCTACCGAGAAATAGAAGTCGCCGTCGAAGGTGGCATCGCGGGCCATGACGGCTTCCCAGCGCGCGTCATCCGAAGCACGGGCAGGGGACTTGATCGGTTGGGCAGTGGCGTAAGACATGGTCTCATCCTGGGCGATGGCTTAGGCAGCCGCACCCCGATCCTTGCGGTCAAATCCAATTATAAACCGAGTATATACCGAGCGGGCAGAGGCCGCCCGCGGCCTGATATTTACAGTCGCCTTTTGTCCGGCCCGTCATCCTGGTCGAGCGAGCGATCGAGCCGATACAGCGCCCCGTTCTCCGGCAGGATGTAAACGGTGCCGCTCGGGGCGATGCGGATGTCGCGGATGCGGCCGAGCTGACCTTTGAGGAAATGTTTCTCGCGCACCACGCAATTGCCGGCCAAGGTCAGCTTGACCACCATCTGCCGGCCGAGCGAGCCCATCCACACGGTCGTGCCTGAGGCGGTGGACTCGACCGCGAGCCCTGACGGGGCGATGGACAGCGGCAGCCAATAATGTATCGGCTGATCGGTGCCGGGCTCGTCCTTGGCGCCGATCGGGCTGTCGTCATCCTCGGTGCCGTAGGTCGCGAGCGGCCAGCCGTAATTGTGGGCACGCTGAATGATGTTGAGCTCGTCGCCACCGCGCGGCCCGTGCTCGATCTCCCAGAGCTGGCCGGTTGTGCGGTCGAGCGCGAGGCCTTGCGGGTTGCGATGGCCGTAACTCCAGATCTCGTCCCGCGCATCGACGCGCGCGCGGAAGGGATTGTCCTCGGGCACCGATCCGTCGGTGCGGATGCGGACGATGCTGCCTGCATGATCGGCGAGATTTTGCGGGCGCGCCCGGTCCCAGCGGTCGCCGAGGGTGAGGAACAGATAGCCGTCGCTGGTGACAACGATGCGCCCGCCGATCTGATCGGTTGTCGGTCCCGGCGTGCCCTCGAAGATGACGTGTTGATCGGAGAGCGTCTCGCTCTGCTCGTCATAGCGCGCGCGCATCACCCGCATGGTGGAGGACGTCAAATCGCCTTGCAGATAGGACATGTAGATAAGGCCGTTGGCGGCGAAGCCGGGATCGACGGCGATGTCGAGCAGGCCGCCATGCTTGTCGTGCAGCACGTCCGGCGTGCCGGACACTTGTTGGGTCTCAGCCCCAAACCTGACATGCTGAAGCCGTCCCGGCCGTTCGGTGACCAGGAACGAGCCGTCGGGCAGGAAGGCGAGCGACCAGGGAAGATCGAAAGGGGCGGTAAGGCGGACGGCAACCAGGTCGGGGCCTTCGGCGAGGACCAGCCCGGGTTGGTCAGGGGGAGCGACGGTGTTCGTGCTGGAAGGCGGACAACGTTGGATTTCCCCAGCCAAGAGCGGCTCGCCGATCCCCTGAGCCACAAGCAAAGCGAGAATCGGTACGCATTTCGACAAAGTTTTCATGGGGGTCCCCGCAAGCGAATTCGAGCGGAAAAACAAGCCTCTCGGTGGCGAAAAGTTCCGGCGAAAATACACCCCTACATGGTGGTGAAAAACTTGGGCCCCGAGCCCACGATCAGCGGATCGGGCGGCTTGGCGACGGACGCATCCTTGCCGGCATAGTCGATCCTCGACAGCACCGCGCGCATGGCGGCAAGGCGCCCGCGCCGCTTGTCGTTCGACAGCACGACTGTCCACGGCGCGGCGTCGGTATGCGTTGCGCGGAAAATATCCTCCTGCGCGATGTTGTAGGCCTCCCATTTGGTGAGGCCCAGGATGTCGGTGTCGGTGAGCTTCCAGCGCTTGAGCGGATGGTGACGCCGGGAATGGAAGCGCTTGAGCTGCATCTCGCGGCCCACATTGAGCCAGAGCTTGATGAGGATGATGCCGTCGCGCACCAGGCCGGCCTCGAAAGGCGGCGCCTCCTCCAGAAACCGCGCGGCTTGCGCCTCGGTGCAAAAACCCATCACCCGCTCGACGCTGGCGCGGTTGTACCAGGAGCGGTCGAACAGAACCATGTTGCCGGCCGATGGGAGTTGCGTGACATAGCGCTGGAAGTACCACTCGCCGCGCTCCGTCTCGGTGGGCTTGGACAGGGCGACGATGCGGGCATGACGCGGATTCAAATGCTGCATGAAGCGGTTGGTGGTGCCGCCTTTGCCGGCGGCGTCGCGCCCTTCGAAGATGACGACCACGCGCTCACCGGCTCTCTCCACCCAGCGCTGCAGCTTGACCAGCTCGATCTGGAGCGGTTCAACCTCCTTGCGGTAGGCCTTGTGCTTCATGCGCTCGTCGTACGGATAGCCGCCGCTCTTGAGCGCCTTGAGCTCGATCTCCGGGGGCAGGACCAGATCGTCGATATCGAAGCCCGGCAATTCCTCGCCGGGGCCAACCTCATCCAACAGCTCTGTGATTGACATGCCCCGCGCGTCCCTCGCCAAACGTTCCTCCCGTCCCCAATTATAGCGGGATGACCGGCAAAATCCCCTGTCACAGCTTAATCAAACGGGCAGAGCGAAAATGTCGCAAAAGCGTGATAATCCAAGGGCAATCATATAGAGCCCTTGGGCGCATCGTCGATGAGGTGAGAACAGGTTGAGCGGTCAGGCAGAACCGGGTGCGCGTTCGCTGCCGCCGACCCTTTTCGAGAGGGCCGGACAGGCCGTCGCGCGGGGCTTCAGGGTGCTTGCCGCGAGGCTTTGGGCCTCACTCTGGCAGGTCGTCGCCGTCGCCGTGATCATGGCCGTCCTCGCCGCCGTTGCCAACCTGCCTGTGGCGCTGGCCCTTACCGCCTTTGTCAGCTTTGTCGCCGCCGTGGTCCTGCTGCCCCGCCAGGACAGCGATCAAGCGTTCAACGACGCTCTGGAAGGCCCAATCGCGTTAGGACGGACGGCTTCGGCCATGCATGTCATGGCCGAGGCATTGCCCGATCCCGTGATCTTGCTCAGCCCGGCGGGGCAGGTGCTGTTCTGCAATGCGCCGGCCCGCGGCCTGTTCGCTTCGCTGCGCGAGGGCATTCACATCTCCTCGGTGATTCGCACGCCGGAGTTCCTGAATGCGGTTAGTGCCGCGCCCGATCTCGGAGAGGCAGTGACGGTGAGTTATGCGGAGCGCGTGCCGGTCGGCAGGCGCATGGCGGCGACCGTCGCCCCCCTGACGCAAGGGACCGAAAGCGGCGACATCCTCGTGCTGCTGCGCGATCTGACCGAGGGCGAGCGCATCAACCAGATGCGCGCTGACTTCATCGCCAATGCCAGCCACGAATTGCGCACGCCGCTCGCTTCGTTGCGCGGCTTCATCGAGACGCTGCAAAGCAGCGCCAAGGAGGACATCGGCGCGCGCGAGCGCTTCCTGCCGATCATGGCCGATCAGGCGTCGCGCATGACGCGCCTCATCGACGCGCTCCTGTCCTTGAGCCGTCTCGAAATGAACGCGCATGTGCCGCCAAGCGACCTCGTGGACCTGAACGATGTCATGGACCACGCTAAGGACACGCTCGAGCCGCTGGTCAGCGACATGGATTTCCAACTCGAAGTCACCCGGTTCCCGCGCCAGGCCATGGTCCTCGGCGACCGCGACGAGCTGGTGCAGGTGCTCCAGAACCTGGTGCAGAACGCGCTCAAATATGGCGACAAAGGCGGCCAGGTGCGGATGGAGGCCAAGCACATTCCCTCGCTTGGCCGGCAGGCGGGCCGTTACGCCATCGCCGTGATCGACAATGGGCCGGGCATCGCACCGGAGCATCTGCCCAGACTCACGGAGCGCTTCTACCGCGTCGATGTGACCTCCAGCCGCGAGAAGGGCGGCACGGGGCTTGGGCTCGCGATCGTCAAGCACATCCTCAACCGCCACCGGGGCGAACTGGTCATCGCGTCGGAGCCCGGCAAGGGCTCGACCTTCACCATTATGGTTAACGAGGCCGGCGGGGCCTGAGCGCGGCGATTCGATTATCCACACGTTGGCTTGTGAAAAGCGTGTATAATCATAGACTTGAATTGTCATAAAACCGAATCTTTCCTGTCATAAAACGATTGTCGCGCGAGACTAGCGTGTTGGCGAGCTGGTGGCGTTTCGCGCGCGCCGGCGGGGCTCAATCCAACAAAAAAGGGGAGCGCTAAAGTGAACAAGATATGTCTCGTAGCGTCGACATTTGCCGTCGCCGCTCTTTGCACAGCCAGCCCGGCGCTGGCCCGTGACCAGATCAAGGTCGTCGGATCCTCGACGGTCTTTCCTTATTCTCAAGCTGCCGCCGAAGAGTTCGGCAAAAAGAGTGGTCAGAAGCCCCCGGTGGTCGAGTCGACCGGCACCGGCGGCGGCATGAAGATCTTCTGCCAGGGTGTCGGCGAGGCCAACCCGGATGTCACGGGGGCGTCCCGCGCCATGAAGAAGTCCGAGTGGGAGCTCTGCACCAAGAACGGCGTCACCGACGTCACCGAGATTCAGCTCGGCTATGACGGGCTGTCAATCGCCGCCTCCAAGAAAGCCAAGCCGATGGACCTGACCGAGGCGCAAATCTTCCTGGCGCTCGCGGCTGAAGTTCCGGACGGCGACAAGCTGGTGCCCAATCCCTACAAGAAGTGGAGCGACATCGACAAAGCGCTTCCCGATATCGTCATCACCGCTTACGGCCCACCGCCGACCTCAGGCACGCGCGACGCCTTCGTCGAGCTCACCATGCATGATGGCTGCAAGGCGCTCGATTACTTCAAGAAGAAGAAGGGCGAGATGGAGAAGGCCGACTTCGAGAAGCTTGTCTCCGATAAATGCACGCCCATGCGTCAGGACGGCCCATTCATCGAGGCGGGGGAGAACGACAATCTGATCGTGCAGCGCATCGATGCCGATCCTAATGCGATCGGCATTTTCGGTTATTCCTTCCTGTATGAGAACGCCGACAAGTTGCAGGGCGTGAAGATCGAAGGTGTCGAGCCGAGCTTCGACACGATCGCCGACGGCAGCTACCCGATTGCGCGCCCGATGTTCATCTACGTCAAGAACGCCCATCGCCAAGTGATCCCGGGTCTGAACGACTTCGTGATCGAATACACCAGCGACGAGTCGATGGGTCCCGACGGTTACCTGCATGAGCGCGGACTCGTGGTGCTAAGCCCCGACCTGCTGAAGGAAATGCAGGAGCGTGCCAAGAGTTCGGAGAGGATGTCTCCGCCCACGTCGTAAGTGCGCGTATCCCAGGCTGGTGATGCGCTGGAAGCGTGGCCGCGGCCAAGGTCGCGGTCACGCCTTTGGCGGAGTGGGGAGAGAGAGCGCCGTGCGGTGAGCGCGGCGCCGAGGAGCCGGGGCCGGACATGATTGGCTATATCCTGCTGGCGATCGTCGCGTTGAGCGCGGTGGGCTACTATCTCGGGCGACGGCGAGCGTTAGTCTCGGTCGATGGACGTCAGCACGAGCTTCATTCGCGTCCCAATTATCACGGCGCCTATGTCGCCGCCTGGGTCGGCATTCCGTCGCTTCTGCTGGTCCTGGCCTGGCTTGCCTTGCAAGGGCCGGTCATTAATCAGCTTTTGCTTTGGAGTCTGCCGCTAGGCACGACCGACGGCCTGGAACAGGGCCAGATCGATCTCCTGCTGAGCGAGATTCGGTCGGTCGCCGCCGGTAACATTTTCGGCGAGCCGAGCCTGGTCGTCCAAGAGGCGGCCGAACGCTATCAGCGTTGGCAGGCGATAGCCGCCTACGCCATGGTTGTCGTCGCCTTGAGCGTCGCCCTTATCGGCCTCTATCTCACCAGCCGCCGCATCAGTCCCGAATTCCGCGCGCGGCATGGAGCCGAACGTGTGCTGACCGGACTGATGATCGCCTGTTCGCTCATCGCCATTCTCACCACGCTCGGTATCGTTCTTTCGCTTCTGATCGAAGCCCTGCGCTTTTTCGAACGGGTCTCGCCGCTTGAGTTCTTCTTCGGACTGAACTGGGAGCCACAAATTCCCATTCGTGAAGGGCAGGTCACGGCCGGCGGTGCTTTCGGCGCCGTTCCGGTCTTTGCCGGCACGCTCCTGATCGCGTTGATCGCCATGACCGTCGCCGTCCCGGTCGGTCTCTATTCAGCGATCTATCTCACCGAATACGCCCATCCCAAGGTGCGCGCGACGGTCAAGCCGATCATGGAACTTTTGGCCGGCATCCCGACCGTGGTTTACGGCTTCTTTGCCGTGCTTACCGTGGCGCCGGCCTTGCGCAATTTCGGCGAGATGATCGGCGTGCCGATCGCGCCAAACAGCGCGTTTGCCGCTGGCGCCGTCATGGGCATCATGATCATTCCCTTCGTCTCCTCGTTCTCCGACGACGCTATCGCGGCCGTACCGCAGACCATGCGCGACGGTTCATACGCCATGGGTGCGACCAAAGGCGAAACGATCACCAAGGTGCTCTTGCCGGCGGCGTTGCCGGGCATCATGGGCGGCATCTTGCTTGCGGTGAGCCGCGCCATCGGCGAGACCATGATCGTTGTCATGGCTGCCGGCATCATCGCCACGCTCACCCTCAATCCGTTCGAGCCTGTCACCACCGTCACCGTGCAGATCGTGACGCTGCTTATCGGCGACACCGAATTCGACAACCCAAAGACACTTGCCGCCTTCGCCCTCGGCCTCGTCCTCTTCGTCGTGACCTTGGCGCTCAACGTGCTCGCCTTGCACATCGTGCGCAAATACCGAGAGAGATATGAGTGACGCTCAGACCGTAGATCGGCAGCAACCTCGTATGGGTGATTGGGCATCCGCTGACTCGCGCCGACGCCTGCGCCGACGCTATGCCGCGGATCGGCGGCTGCAAGCCTATGGCATCATCGCCATCGGCCTTGCCGTCGGCCTGCTCGGCGTGCTGGTCACCTCGCTCGTTATCACCGGTGCTCCCGCCTTCCTGCAGACCAAGGTGGACCTGGAGATCTATGTCGATCCGGCCAAGGTCGACGCCCAAGACCCCGCCAAGGGCAATTTCCGGTTGTTGGTTCGCGAGGCCATGACGCCCTACATTCCCACGGACGCGACCGACAAGGAGAAGACCGAGGTCACGAAGATCTTGACCTCGGATGCGGCCTATATTCTGCGCGACTATGTGGTCGCGCATCCCGACACGATCGGGAAAAGGATCACGCTTCCCATCGCCGTCTCCGATCCGTTCGATCAGCTGAATAAAGGGGTGATCCCCAAGAAGGTGGAGGCGTTGACTTGGAGCCAGGAACTCTATTTCGAGCGGCTAAAGAACCGGGACGTGGTGGTCGAGGAGGGCGGGCGCACGAGCCTCAAGCTCGACGTCTATATCGATCCCGCTAAGGTCGAGATGGGTCCGCCTCCGAGCGGCGATTTCGCCGCTCTGGCAAGGGACAGCCTTCAGGCCTACCTGCCTGACGTGCATGACACGGCACTCTTCGCCTTGCTCGCCGACGATGTACCCGACGCCATCAAGCTGCGCGTGGAAGCCGATCCGAGCCTTATCGGCAAGACGGTCCAAGTCGTCTTCCCGGTCGCGCAGCCCGTCGCCGAACTCGCCAAGGGCGAAACTCCCATGGTGCTCAATCCGCGCTTCAGCCCGGTGCAAATACAGGCGTTTGAAGCCATGGAAGAGAAGGGGATCGTCCGGACGCCGTTTAATTGGGATCTGTTCTTCAACGCCGACAGCCGCTTTCCTGAGCGCGCCGGTTTGGCCGGCGCCATCACCGGCTCGTTTTATGCGCTGCTCGTGTGCTTCCTGCTGAGCTTCCCCATTGGCATCTCGGCGGCAATTTATCTCGAGGAGTTCGCCCCCAAGAACCGGCTGACCGATCTGATCGAAGTCAACATCAACAATCTCGCCGCCGTCCCATCGGTGGTATTCGGCCTGCTTGGGCTGGCCGTGTTCCTCGGCTTCTTCGGCCTGCCGCGTTCCGCGCCATTGGTCGGCGGCATGGTGCTTTCCTTGATGACTTTGCCGACCATCATCATCGCCACGCGCGCCGCGCTAAAAGCGGTGCCTCCCTCGATCAGGGAAGCGGCGCTTGGCATCGGTGCCTCCAAGCACCAGGTCGTCCTGCATCACGTCCTGCCGCTGGCCATGCCCGGCATTCTCACCGGAACCATCATCGGCATGGCGCAGGCGCTCGGCGAGACCGCTCCGTTGCTGCTCATCGGCATGAACGCGTTCATCCCGAGCGTCGAGAGCATGGGCGTGCTCGAGCCGGCGACGGCGCTGCCGACACAGATTTACAGCTGGGCCGACAGTCCGGAGCGGGGCTTCGTATCGCGCACCTCGGCGGCAATCCTCGTGTTGCTCGCCTTTCTCGTGGTCATGAACATGGTGGCTGTCGCTCTTAGGCACATGTTCGAGCGAAAGTGGTAAAAGGGGGTTCGTCATGGAGGCGAATGTGGAGGCTCGGCCAGTGATCAAGATAGAAGCTCCGGCTGTTCGGCAGGACGAAGGAGCGTTGCCGGCCGAGCAGCACGAGCTGAAGATGGCGGCCCGCGACGTCAATCTGTGGTACGGCGAGAAACAGGCGTTGTTCGATGTCTCACTGGACATTTTCGCCCGCCAGGTGACCGCGCTTATCGGCCCGTCCGGCTGCGGCAAGTCCACCTTCATCCGCTGCCTCAACCGCATGAACGACGTGATCGAGGGTTGCCGCATGAAGGGTGACATCGCCCTCGACGGCGAGGACGTCTATGCGCCGCAGGTCGATCCGGTGCAGCTCCGCGCCCGTGTCGGTATGGTGTTCCAGAAGCCCAACCCGTTCCCCAAATCCATCTACGAGAACGTGGCCTACGGGCCGCGCATCCATGGCCTGGCGCATTCCAAGGCCGAGCTGGACGAGATCGTGCTCAAGAGTTTGATCCGGGCCGGCCTCTACGAGGAAGTGAAGGACCGCCTGAACGAGCCCGGCACGGGTCTTTCCG
Organism: Methyloceanibacter sp.; assembly: GCA_040901485.1. GTDB lineage: Bacteria > Pseudomonadota > Alphaproteobacteria > Rhizobiales > Methyloligellaceae > Methyloceanibacter. The sequence continues at coordinate 10,425 of JBBDYM010000016.1, read as the reverse complement.
GGGGGCAGCAGCAGCGGCTTTGCATCGCCCGCGCCATCTCCGTTGACCCTGAAGTGCTCCTCATGGACGAGCCGTGCTCGGCGCTCGATCCGATCGCCACGGCGCGCATCGAGGCGCTGATGGAAGAGTTGAAGGAAACCTTCTGTATCGTCATCGTCACCCATTCCATGCAACAGGCGGCGCGCGTGTCCCAGCGCACCGCCTTCTTCCATCTCGGCAAGCTTGTCGAGGTGGACGAAACCACCAAGATGTTCACCAATCCGTCTGAGACCAGGACGCAGGATTATATCACCGGCCGCTTCGGTTGATCGGCCTCGGGAGTAGAGCGATGGAACAACAGCACGAGCATATCGTCAGGTCCTACGAGGATGAGCTTTCTCTCCTCAACAACAAGATCGCCAAGATGGGCGGTCTCGCCGAGCAGGTGCTCGGCCAGTCCATCGAGGCGCTGGAACGCCGCGATCCCGAGCTTGCCGCCGCCACCATCAACGAAGACGAGGCGATCGACGCGCTCGAGCGGGAGATCGAGGAGCAGGCGGTGGTGATGATCGCGCGCCGCCAACCGATGGCCTACGACCTCCGCCAGATCATGGCCGCGCTTCGCATCGCCAGCGATCTGGAGCGCATCGGCGACCTCGGCAAGAACATCGCCAAGCGCGCCGTGGCCGTGGTGACCGAGCAGCAGCCCAAGCAGCTCATGCTCGGCCTGAAACATATGGGCGAATTGGCGCTAGGTCAGGTGAAGGAAGTTCTCGACGCCTTCATCGAGCGCGACGCCGACCGCGCGCTGAAGGTCTGGTACAAGGACGAAGAGATCGACGCCATGTACAACTCGCTGTTCCGCGAGCTCCTCACCTACATGATGGAGGATCCGCGCAATATCGGGCTTTGCACCCACCTCCTGTTCGGCGCCAAGAACATCGAGCGCATCGGCGACCACGCCACCAATATCGCCGAGACGGTCTATTACCTGGTGCATGGCACGGCCATCGGCGACCAGCGCCCGAAGGGCGACACCACCAGTACGACCCCGGTCGCGCTCAAGCGGAAGGCGCGTTAGCGATGTTGCAGGTGAACGCCATGAGCACAGGAGCGAAGGTTCTGGTGGTCGAGGACGAGGAGCCGTTGGCCCTTCTCCTTCGCTACAATCTCGAAGCGGAAGGCTATGCCGTCGATGTCGTGCATCGCGGCGACGAGGCCGAAATGGCCATCGCCGAAAGCTCCCCCGACCTGATCGTGCTCGATTGGATGCTGCCCGGCATCTCGGGGCTCGAACTGTGCCGGCGGCTGCGCACGGGCAAGGACTCCCGCACCATTCCCATCATTCTGTTGACGGCGCGGAGCGAGGAGACCGACCGCATCAGAGGCCTCACCACCGGCGCCGACGATTATGTGGTCAAGCCGTTCTCGCTGCCCGAGCTGATGGCGCGGGTGCGCGCCATCCTGCGCCGGACCAATCCCGAGCGCATCGCCTCGGTGCTCAGCGTCGGCGATATCGAGCTCGATCGCGAGTCGCATCGGGTGACGCGTAATGGCCGCCAGGTGCATCTCGGGCCGACCGAGTTCCGGTTGCTGGAATTCCTGATGCAGAGCCCCAGCCGGGTGTTCAGCCGCGCCCAGCTTCTCGACGGCGTGTGGGGCCGCAATGTCTATGTCGACGAGCGCACCGTCGATGTGCATATCGGGCGTTTGCGCAAGGGCATGATGCGCGGCAACGAGACCGATCCCGTGCGCACCGTGCGCGGCGCGGGCTATGCCTTCGCCGACAAGCTCGAAGAACCCGCTTAGCCATAAAAATGAAAGAGGCGCCCAAAGGCGCCTCTTGCCGTCTGCTCTTGCCGAACCCCTAGCCGCTGGCGAAGCGCTTCTCCCGTCTTCGCGCTTGCACCGGCTGATAGGCCATGCGGGCGTGATGCTCGCAGTAGGGCAGCGTGCCGCATTTCTTGCGCCCGCAGAAATGGAACTCGGGCTCACCGGGATCGCCGATCGGCCAGCGGCACATCGACTCCTTCAAGGTCATGATGCTGGCACGCTCGTGGATCGGGATGATCAGCTCCTCGAGCGGCGCCAGTTCAAGATCGAGATCCGTGTCGTATTGCGGCTTGAGTGCCGTGTTGCCGCGCGTCCCGTAGAGCATCGACGGTGCGCGATTGGCCCGCGGCACATGCTGCCGCCGCGGCCTCGGGCTCGACGAGCGCGAACTGGTCGCCCGTCCCGACAGCCCCAGCCGATGGACCTTGCCGATCACCGCATTACGGGTCACTCCGCCTAAGCGACCCGCGATCTGGCTCGCGCTCAGCCCATCCGCCCATAGTTTCTTCAGCAGTTCGACCCTTTCATCAGTCCAAGACATGGTTTGGCCTCCTCGTTTGGACTCAGAATCCCCCCGTCTGCCTGAAGACGGCTTTGAAAAAACTCAGAATTACTGCTGAGAATGACCGCCCGGGCGCGACGCAGCACCCACGACATCTTGTAGCCGAGCGATTATTACCCTACTAGGTCCGGCAAAATCCGGCAAGCGTCCGCCACGCTTGGCTCTCCGTTTTTCCACCGGAACAGTCTGATTCTGCCACTTCTCCTGCAAGAACACAAACATGAGAGTGTATGGATGCGTGGACGAGCATTGGATAAGCGCCTGATGAGGCCGGATTGACACAGCTATGCGCCGGACCTAATGCTCTTTGCTTCCTTTGCTGCCGCCCACTCGGCGGCAAATTTTGTTTCAGGGACACGTGAGTATGTCGGCCCTCCTTCCGACCTATGCCCGCAGCGAGCTTGCCTTCGCGCGTGGGGAAGGCGCCTTTCTCTTCACGGCTTCCGGCGAGCGTTATCTCGACTTCGCCAGCGGCGTGGCGGTGACGGCGCTCGGCCACGCGCATCCGCATCTAGTCAAGGCGTTGACCGAGCAGGCGAAGACGCTGTGGCACGTCTCCAATCTGCATCGCATTCCCGAGCAGGAGCTTCTAGCCGAAAGGCTGTGCAACGCAACATTCGCCGATCGGGTGTTCTTCGCCAATTCCGGCGCCGAGGCGGTCGAATGCGCCATCAAGGCGGCGCGGCGCTATCACTTCAAGCAGGGCGCGCCCGAACGTTACCGGCTGATCACTTTCGAGGGCGCCTTTCATGGGCGGACCCTTGCCACTATCGCCGCCGGCGGCCAACAGAAGCATTTGCACGGCTTCGGCCCGCCGGTCGATGGGTTCGACCAGGTTGCCAAGCCGTCCATCGAAGCGGTCGAGGCGTCCATTAGCGAGGCCACGGCGGGCGTGCTGATCGAGCCGATCATGGGCGAGGGCGGCATGCGCGAAATATCCTGGCGCTTCCTGCAAGATCTGCGCGCGCTGTGCGACCGGCAGGGCATCCTGCTCATCCTCGACGAGGTGCAGACCGGGCTCGGCCGCACCGGGCGCCTCTATGCGCATGAATGGGCAGGGATCGCGCCGGACATCCTGGCCACCGCCAAAGGGCTCGGCGGCGGCTTCCCCGTGGGCGCCTGCCTCGCCACCGCGGCAGTCGGCGACGCCATGACCGCCGGCAGCCACGGCTCGACCTTCGGCGGCAACCCTCTGGCCATGGCCGTGGGCAACGCCGTGCTCGACGTGGTGCTGGAAGACGGCTTTCTCGATAACGTGGCCCAGATGGGGCTCAGGCTGAAGCAGCGGCTTGCCGCGCTCAAGGATGAGCATGGCGACATCATCGAGGAGGTGAGGGGCCAGGGCCTGATGATCGGGCTGAAATGCAGGGTGCCGAACGTCAAGCTGCTGGAGGCGCTGCGCGCCGGCAAGATGCTCACCGTGCAGGCCGGCGACAATGTCGTGCGCCTGCTGCCGCCGTTGATCGTGGGCGAGACCGAGATCGATCTCGCGTGCGACACCATCGATGCCGCCTGCGTCGCACTGAAACGCGCCGTGGCACCGGCCTAACCCTCAATCCGAGCCGCGCGCCATGTCCCTCAAGCATTTCCTCGATATCGACGCATTGGACCGCAAGACTTTGCGCGGCATCCTCGACACGGCCGTGAAGATCAAGCGCAAGGGGCGCGTGCCGAAAGGGATCAAGCCGGGCGCCGTGCTCGCCATGATCTTCGAGAAGCCCTCGACCCGGACGCGCGTCTCCTTCGAGGTCGCCATCCACGAGCTTGGCGGCAAGTCCATCGTGCTCGCGCCGGAAGACATGCAACTCGGGCGCGGCGAGACCATCGCCGATACCGCGCGGGTGTTGTCGCGTTACGTGGACGCCATCATGCTGCGCACCGGCCCACACGACACGCTGATCGAGCTTGCCGGCAATGCCAGCGTGCCGGTGATCAACGGCCTCACCTGCCGGTCGCATCCCTGCCAGGTCATGGCCGACGTGATGACCTTCGAGGAGCTGAAAGGCCCGATCAAGGGCCGCACGATCGCCTGGATTGGCGACGCCAATAATGTCGCCACCTCCTGGGTGCATGCCGCTTCGCGCTTCGGCTACAGGCTCAGAATCGCGTGCCCACGCGAATTCGCCCCGTCGCCCGAGCTGCTTGCCTGGGCGCGGGAAGAAGGCGCCGATATCGAGGTGAGCGAGGATCCGCGTGAAGCGGCGCGCGGCGCCGATTGCGTGGTGACCGATGTGTGGGTGTCGATGGGCGACAACGACGAGAAGCGGCGCAAGCAGCTTCTTCGCCCATTCCAGGTCAACAGGGACGTAATGGCGCAAGCGGCCAAGGGCGCGATCTTCATGCATTGCCTGCCGGCGCATCGCGGCGACGAGGTGACGGCCGAGGTGATCGACGGACCGCAATCCGTGGTGTGGGACGAGGCGGAGAACCGGCTGCATGTGCAGAAGGGCATCCTCGCTTGGTGCCTGGGCAAAGAGTCCCGCGTAACGAAGCCCCGCCGGGCCAAGCCGCGCGGAGCCAGGCGATGAGCAAGCGTTCCTCCGAGCAGAGGGTCGAGCTTGCCATTCCCGAGGACGATCTGATCCTGCCCTTCCAGGCGGAACAGGCCGACGTGCTCGGCCGCCTGGTCAAGCTTGGGCCGGTGGTCGACACCATTCTCTCCCGCCACGATTATCCCGAGCCGGTGTCGCGGTTGCTTGGCGAGGCGGTGGCGCTCACCGCGCTGCTCGGCGCGGCGCTCAAATTCGAGGGCAAGTTCATCCTGCAAGCCTCGACCGACGGACCCGTCGATCTGCTCGTCGCCGATTACCAGGTGCCGGGCGGCTTGCGCGGCTATGCGCGCTTTTCCGACAAGCGCATCGCCGCGCTCGCACCCGACGAGGCGTTGCTTGGCCAAGGCCATCTCGCCATGACCATCGACCGCGGCGCCGACACCGAGCGCTATCAGGGCGTGGTGCCGCTCGAAGGCGAAAGCCTGACCGAAGCAGCCGACACCTATTTCCGCCAGTCGGAGCAGCTTCCCACCTTCATCCGGCTCGCGGTGGCGCGGCATTATCGCGGCGGCGAGTCGGGCGCCAAATCCTGGGCGTGGCGCGCCGGCGGATTGCTGGTGCAGAAGCTGACCCGCGAAGGCGGCCGCGGCGGTGCGCCGGGTGTGGCCTTCGAGGAGGATTGGACGCGCGCCAAGTCGCTCGCCGAGACGGTCGAGGATCACGAACTGCTCGATCCCACGCTGCCGCCCGACCGGCTGCTGTACCGTTTGTTTCACGAGGAGCAGGTGCGCGCCTATCGCGCGGTGCCGCTCAAGAGTTATTGCGGCTGCTCGCGCGGGCGCGTCGAGGATTTGCTCAAGCGCTTCTCGGCTGAAGAATTGGCCGAGATGGTGGTCGACGGCGAAGTGTGGGTGACCTGCGAGTTCTGCAACGCCCGCTACCACTTCGACCCTGCCGCCTTCGCCGACGCTTAGGCACTGAGCCGTTTGGCGAGACTTTCGAGGAAGGCCATGCAGGCATCGAGTTGGGCTGTGGTCACGAACTCGTCCGCGGTGTGCGCCTGGGCGATATCGCCGGGCCCGCAGATCACCGAGGGGCAACCAGCCTGCTCGAACAGCCCGGCCTCGGTCGCATAAGAGACGGCCTGCGTGTCGTTAGCGCCGGTGAGCGACAGCGCCAAAGCGACCGCCTCCGAACCCGGTCCCGCTTTGAAGGCCGGAACCGAGCCTTCCGACTCCGTCTCGATCGAAGCCTCCTCCGTCACCTGCCGCATCTTGGGCAGCAGCGCCTTCTCGGCGTAGGCGGCGAGTCCGCGGGGAATTTCGTCCGGCGCGTCGCCGGGCAGGCACCGCACCAGCCAGCGGAATTGGCAATGCTTGGGCACGATATTCGCCGCCGTGCCGCCCTCGATGGTGCCGACGCTCACCGTGGAGTAGGGCGGCTCGAAGCGCGGATCGTTTTGCTTCTCAGCTAGATTGGCGCCGATACGGTCGATCTCACCGACCAGCGCCGCGGCGACGGAGATGGCGTTGACGCCAAGCGCGGGCAGGCTCGAATGCGCCTCGCGGCCGGTGACGACGGTGCGATAGGCGTCGATCCGCTTATGCGCGTCGATCACCGCCATGGTGGTCGGCTCGCCGACGATAATGGCACGAGGCTTCGGCAGTTCGTTCCCAAGAAGCGCGATCAACGGCCGCACGCCCGCGCAGCCCACCTCCTCGTCGTAAGAGACGATGATGTGGATCGGCTCTTTCAGCGTGCGCGCCTTGAAACGCGGCACCGAGGCGAGCACGCAGGCGATGAAGCCCTTCATGTCGCAAGAGCCGCGTCCATAGAGCTTGCCGTCGCGCTCCGTCAGCGTGAAAGGATCGGACGACCAGCTTTGGCCCTCGACCGGCACGCAGTCGCTATGGCCGGAAAGCCCGATACCGCCAACGCCTTCAGGGCCGATGGTGGCGAACAGCGCCGCCTTCCTGCCTTCGGGCGAGGGGATGCGCACCGAGGAGACGCCGTGGCCCTTGAGATAGCCCTCGACGAAATCGATCAGCGCCAGGTTTGATTTGGCGCTGGTGGTGTCGAAACCGACCAGCGTGGCGAGCAGCTCTTGCGGCGTGGCGGCAGATGGCAAAGCAAAATCCTCGATTCTGTGAGTTTCGTGTGACGAGAGGGAGGAACAATCCAAGAGTGGATTAGCCGGTTGATCTGCGTCAAGCTTAAGCGTGCGTGATGGGCTATTGGGCCTTCTTGTACCGGCAAGCATGCGAGAGAAGATTGCAGGAAAAGCCTGAAGCGATCGAGATAGCCTGGCACGCGCGCCCCGTGGCCGAGACCTTCTCGGCCTTGGAGACGCGGCCCGAGGGCCTCACCGCGCAAGAGGCGGATTCGCGGAAAGAGCGCTACGGCCCGAACCGGCTGGCGGAAGCCAAGCGGGAAAGCGAGATCATCCGTTTCTTGCGTCAATTCCACAACATGCTGATCTACGTGATGATCGTCGGCGCGGTGCTGGCGGCAAGCATCGGGCATCTAACGGACGCGGTCGTTATCATCGTCGTCGTCTTCGTCAACGCCACCATCGGCTACATCCAGGAAGGCAAGGCCGAGCAGGCGCTCAACGCCATCCGCAGCATGATCGACCCGCGCGCCACCGTTATCCGCGACGGCAGGCGCAGTGTCATCGCCGCGGAGGACATCGTCCCGGGCGACCTGGTGCTGCTTGAGCCGGGCGACCGCGTGCCGGCCGATCTCCGGTTGGTGCGCACGCGCAATCTGCGCATCGACGAGGCGGTGCTGACCGGCGAGTCCGTTCCGGTCGATAAAGGCGTCGAGGCGGTCGAGCCGGATGCGGCACTCGGCGACCGCAGCGCGATGGCCTTCTCCGGCACGTTCGTGGCGGTGGGCACCGGCACGGGCATCGCCGTGACCACGGGCAACGCCACCGAGCTTGGCCGCATCAGCACGCTGGTCGGTACCATCGAGACGCTGACCACGCCGCTGCTCCGGCAGATGGCGGTGCTGGCGCGCCAGATCACTTTCGTGATCCTGGGCATCAGCGTCGCGGTGTTCCTCTTCGCCATCTTCGTGCGGGGGTTTGCGTGGCCCGAGGCCTTCATGGTCATGGTCAGCCTTGCCGTGGCGGCGGTGCCGGAAGGCTTGCCCGCCGTCATGACCATCGCATTGGCAATAGGCGTCAGGCGCATGGCGGCGCGCCACGCCATCATCAGGCGCTTGCCGGCGGTCGAGGCGCTGGGCTCGGTTTCGGTGATCTGCTCGGACAAGACCGGCACGCTGACCCGCAACGAGATGACCGTGCGCATCGTCGTAACCGCCGGCAGGCCGTTCGACGTGTCGGGCGTGGGCTATCGCCCCGAAGGCGGCTTCGAGGCGAACGGGCATCTGGTCGAGCCGGCCGAAGACGCCACGCTACAGGAAGTGGCGAGAGCCGCCATTCTGTGCAACGACGCGGAGCTCAGGCTGGCCGATGGCGCCTGGCGCGTCGAAGGCGATCCCATGGAAGGCGCCCTGGTCAGTCTAGGCGTCAAGGCAGGCCACGATGCTGCCCTGCTGCGCAAGCAGCTCCCGCGCACCGACGAGATCCCCTTCGATACGCAGCATCGATTTATGGCCACCTTGCATCACAGCCATGACGGTAAGGCCTTCGCCTATATCAAGGGCGCGCCGGAGCGTGTGCTCGACATGTGCGCCCGGCAAAGGTCCGAGACCGGCGATGAGAAGCTGGACAAGGATTTCTGGCGCTCGCGCACCGACGCCATAGCGAGCCAAGGCCAGCGCGTCCTGGCCGTGGCGGTGAAGGCGATGAACAAGGGCAAGCGCGAGCTCGACTTCGCCGACGTCGAGCAGGGCGCCACCATGCTCGGCCTGCTCGGGCTGATCGATCCGCCGCGCGAGGAGGCTCTCGCCGCGGTGCAGGATTGCCGCTCAGCCGGCATCGACGTGAAGATGATCACCGGCGACCATGCGGCGACGGCGGGCGCCATCGCGCGGCTGCTCAAGCTCGCCGACGACCCGAAAGTGGTGACCGGCCACGATATCGACCGTCTCGACGACGAGGAGCTCAAGAAGGTCGCGCGCGAGGCCACGGTGTTCGCCCGCACCAGCCCGGAGCACAAATTGCGCCTGGTGACGGCGCTCCAGGCCGGACATGCGGTGACGGCCATGACCGGTGACGGCGTGAACGATGCGCCGGCCCTGAAGCGCGCCGATATCGGCGTGGCCATGGGCCGCAAGGGCACGGAAGCGGCCAAGGAGGCGGCGGAAGTCGTCCTGGCCGACGATAATTTCGCCTCGATCGTCGCCGCCGTGCGCGAAGGGCGCACCGTCTACGACAATTTGCGCAAGGTGATCGAATGGACGCTGCCCACCAACGGCGGCGAGGTGAGCGCGCTCATCGTGGCAATTGCCTTCGGCCTGACCTTGCCGCTCACGCCGATCCAGTTGCTGTGGATCAACCTCGTCACCAGCGTCGCGCTCGGCTTGACGCTCGCTTTCGAGCCGACCGAGCCAGGCACCATGCAGCGGCCACCGCGCCAGGCGAACGCGGCGCTGCTGTCCGGTTTTCTCCTCTGGCGCGTGGTGTTCGTGTCGCTGCTGTTCATGCTGGGGGCGTTCACCATCTTCTATTCGGCGCTGGAGCGCGGGCTCGCGCTCGAAACCGCGCGCACAATGGTGGTCAACACCATCGTGGTGATGGAGATGTTCTATCTGTTCAGCGTGCGCTATGTACACGGCCCGTCGATCACTTGGCAGGGCGTGCTCGGCACGCCAGCCGTGCTGATCAGCGTGGCGCTGGTGGTGGCCATGCAATTCGCCTTCACCTACGCGCCGTTCATGCAGGCGGTGTTCCACACCGAGCCGGTCGCTCTGCTCGACGGATTGCGTATCGTCGGTGTCGGCATGGCGCTGCTCCTCATCGTCGAGCTGGAGAAACGCATCAGCCCCGCTCTGGTGCGCTGGGTCACTAGCCCTTCGCGGCGATAAGGGCCTGGTCGAGATCGGCGGCGAGGTCTTGAGCGTCCTCGAGCCCGACGGACAGTCTGATACAAGTGTCGGAAATGTCGAGCGCGGCGCGATCCTCCGGCGTAAGCCGCTGATGCGTGGTGGTGGCGGGATGCGTCACCAAGCTCTTGGCGTCACCGAGATTGTTGCTGATCCGGATGATCTGCAGCGCGTTCATGAAGCGGAACGCGGTTTGCTTGTCGCCCTTGACCTCGAAGGAGACCATCGGGCCGCCGGCGGCCATTTGCCGCTTGGCGAGCGCGGCCTGCGGATGATCGGCCCGGCCCGGATAATACACGCGCTCGACCTCCGGCCGCTCGGCAAGGTAATCGGCAAGCGAAGCCGCAGACGTGCCGTGGCGCTCGACGCGCAAAGGCAGCGTCTCGAGACCCTTGAGCAGCACCCAGGCATTGAACGGGCTCAGCGAGGGTCCGGTGTGTTTGAGGTAATTGTGTAGCTTCTCATCGACGAACTCCTTGCTGCCGAGCACCACGCCGCCGAGGCAGCGCCCCTGGCCGTCGATATGCTTGGTCGCCGAATAGACCA
>JBBDYM010000015.1:0-6803 GCA_040901485.1 Methyloceanibacter sp. | reverse complement strand
AAGCAGGACGGCACGCCCATCAATCAGCTGTCGCTGATCGCCTTCCCCACGCGCGAGCTGTTCCAGGAGAAGCTCGATCAGTTCGACCTGATCATCTTCGACCGCTATCAGCGCCGCGGCGTGCTGCCTCTGCTTTATCTCGAGAACGTCGCCCGCTACGTCGAGCGCGGCGGCGCGGTGCTGGTCTCGGCCGGCGACGATTACGCCTCTCCGCTCAGCCTCTACCGCACGCCGCTCGGCCAGATCCTTCCCGCCGTGCCGAAGGGCCGGGTGACCGAAGCACCGTTCAAGCCGAAGCTCAGCGAGCTTGGCGTCAAGCATCCCGTCACCAACGATCTGCCGGGAGCCGCAGGCGACGAGCCCTCTTGGGGGCGCTGGTTCCGCGTGGTCGATGCCGAGCCGCGCGACGCCGAGGTGCTGATGACCGGCGCCGCCGACAAACCGCTGCTGGTGATCGGCCAGCGCGGTGAGGGCCGTGTCGCCATGCTTCTCTCAGACCATACCTGGCTCTGGGCACGCGGCTATGAAGGCGGCGGCCCTTATACCGATCTCTTACGCCGTCTCGCCCATTGGCTGATGAAGGAGCCCGAGCTCGAAGAGGAGACGTTGAAGGCGACGAGCCGCGGACAGACGCTCACCATCGAGCGGCGTTCGGTCAAGGATGAGATCGAGCCCGTCATCATGACCACCCCGTCGGGCCAGGAAGAAACAATCACCCTCGACAAGGGCGAGCGCGGCTCATGGAAGAAGACCATGACCGTGAACGAGCAGGGCGTGTACCGCATCGCTTCGGGCAAGCTCGCGAGCGTCGTGACCGTGGGCAAAGCCAATGCGCGCGAGTTGGCGGCCGTGACCGCGACCGACAAGCCGCTTGCTCCCATCCTCGAAGAGACCGGCGGGGGCAGCTTCTGGCTCGGGCGCGAGGCGGCGGAAGCGGCCGACCTTCCGCGCCTGGTGATGATGCGCAGCGGCCATGTGATGCATGGCAGCGACTGGCTCGGCTTGCACAAGCGCGAGGCCTACCACGTGAAGGGCGTGCGTCTGTTCCCGCTGTTCACCGGCTTCCTGGCGCTCGGCCTTCTGCTCGGCGTGCTCGCCGCCACGTGGTTCCGCGAAGGCCACTAGCGCGCGTAGCCTTGGACCTTTCCGACGGCGCTTTCGAGCGTGCCGGGCACGAGTTCGAGCGCGAGCAGCCGCGTCGGATCGACCGGGCCCGGCAGGATGATACGCCCGGGCAGAACCGGCTGAAAACCGAAGCGTCCGTAATAGGGCATGTCGCCGACCAAGAGCACGAGGCCGAAGCCTTCTTGCCGCACTCTCGCAACACCCTCCTCCACCAGCGCCTTGCCGTAGCCGTTACCCTTCATCGCGGGCGCGACCACGACCGGACCGAGCAGACTTGCATTCTCCTCGGCTCCGATCCTGATGGCGGTGAAGCGGATGCCTCCGACCAGCCGGTCGTCGAGCCAGCCGGCAAGACAAAGGGAGGCGACCGGCGCCACGCCTTCGCGCACCCGATAGGCGCTCCGGGCAAACCGGCCGGGGCCGAAGGCTTCGGCCGCGAGTTCGGACAGAATTGGCGCGTCGGCCTCAGTTTCGAGGCGAATTTTCAAGCTTGGCATGGCGTGGGTCCGGAGAGACTGAGCGAGAGAGGCCCTCAGCCGGGGGCACCAAGCACGAATTTGAGGAGAGTGGCGAGGTGTCGGCGAGGAGGCTTAAGCGGCGTGCGCGTATGCGCGCGCGCGGCCTCGTCGTCGGGGCAGGGTCAGCCGTTCGATCCTCGTCCACATGGCGGCGTTGCCATATCACGGGCGAGAACGCCGGTCCAGCGAGACAATTTGGCCGGCGAAAAGGTCAAAGTTCACGAAATCGCCCAACTTCACTATCTTATCGCCTCTGGACACAAACTTTAATCTGCTGATCTTATGACCTTGCGAGGAGCGGCAGTCGATCGCTCCCCCTTGGTGAAGTAGGTGGGGGAATTTCCATGGCTGACACAACGCGGCTGCTCGTCCTGTATCATTCCTCCTATGGACACACCGAGACCTTGGCCTATGCCGTGGCCCATGGCGTGCGCGCGGTCGATGGCGTGCATGTCAGCGTCAAGCGCGTGCCCGAGCTGATCCCCGAGGAGGTGATGCGCGCCGCCGGCATGAAGGTGGAGCAGCCAGCGCCCATTGCCGACCCGCAGGAGCTTGCCAATTACGACGGTATCATCTTCGGCACGCCGACGCGTTTCGGCAATATGAGCTCGCAGATGCGGAATTTTCTCGATCAGACCGGGCCGCTCTGGGTGGGCGGCGCACTGATCGGAAAAGTGGGCAGCGTGTTCACCTCGACCTCGACCGGCGGCGGCAACGAAACCACCGTCGTCTCGTTTCACTGGACCTTGCTGCATCATGGCATGATCGTCGTGGGGCTCCCCTACTCCGCGCCCGATCTCGCCGACATCAGCGAAGTGAAGGGCGGCTCGCCCTATGGTGCCGGCACCATCGCCGCGCCCGACGGCTCACGCCTGCCGTCGCAAAAGGAGCTGAATCTCGCGAGCTTTCAGGGCCACCACGTGGCCAAGATCACCAAGCGTCTCGCCAGCACGCAAGAACAGAGCTGACTATGGCGCACCGACATGGCCCTGATCGGCAAGAGTGCGAAAAATCTGTAAGGCGCGGGCGAAATCCTCGGCCTGATAGGCCTTCATCCCCCTCGTCGAAAGTCTGAGCCGCGACCGGCACGGCGCTCATCGCCGCGGCGGCAAACATGATGGTGAAAAAACAAGCAGCTGCCGGCAATTCCGATACTGCGCATGGCTGTCTCTTCAACTCCCGACTATGCCCGTTGCTTACCACAAGGGGCTGAGCGGAGCTCGATCGAAGATCTCGGCGAGACGCTTTCGCGTGCCGGGATTGGTGAGGGCCGGCGTCTCGTCCGCCGCGAACATCGCCGACTCGGCGATCTCGCGCAGCACGCGGTAATCCTCCTTCCGCTGCCAATGGCGCACGATGAACACGGCGATGTGGTCGCCGGGGAAGTTGGTGAAATTGGCGAACACACCGTGCAACTCGGGCGCGCCGGTCAGCATCACGCCGACCTCCTCGTCGAGCTCGCGGGCGAGCGCCGTCTCCAGCGTCTCGCCCCATTCGACGCCGCCGCCGGGAAACCACCAGCCGGGTCGATAGCTGTGCCGCACGAGCAGGACGCGGCTCTCGCCGTCGATCACCACGCCTTGCGCGCCGAGCGTCAAACCCCGGCGCATGCGCCAGATGGGTCGAAGCACTTTGTAAAGCGCGCGCGATGCGCGGGCTTTGCGTGGGGGTACGGGGCTCAGTCTTCCCTCCTCGCGTCCAACGAGGCCCTTCCTGCCCCATTGGAAGGACCATTTGCAAGTGAGGCCGCGCCATTTAGTGTCCGGGCGAGCAGCAATAGGAAAGTCTCTTTGTGCCCGTGTTCACCCTCGCCCATCTCTCCGACATCCATCTGAGCCCGATGCCGCGCGCGCGGCGCCGCGATCTTGTCGGCAAGCGGGCAATCGGCTACGTGAATTGGCATCGCGGGCGCAAATTCGTGCACCGGCGCGAGATCCTCGACCTGCTCACCCGCGATCTCATCGAGCGCCAGCCCGACCACATCGCGGTAACGGGCGACCTCGTCAATCTCGGCCTGCCCGAGGAGTTCCTGCGCGCCGCCGAGTGGCTGCATCATCTGGGCCCGCCGAGCCGCGTGACCGCCATCCCTGGCAATCATGACGCCTATGTGCGGCTCCATCCCGAGGCGGGCACCAGCCATTGGCAGCCTTTCATGGAAGCAAATCCGGACGGAGCGGCGCTGATGCCGACGCCGGAAACCCGCTTTCCCTTCGTCCGCCGCTTCGGCGACGTCGCCATCGTGGCGCTGTCCTCGGCCATCCCCACCATGCCCTTCATCGCCGCGGGCAAGGTCGGCGAGGCGCAGCGCATCCATGTGGCGAAAGTCTTGGAGGAGCTCGGGGGCCAGGGCCTGTTTCGAGTCTTGCTGATCCACCATCCTCCTCTGCGCGACCTGGCGGGCTGGCACCGGGGCTTGCGCGACGCCGCTAAGTTCACCGACGTGCTGAAGAGGCACGGCGCCGAGCTCGTGCTGCATGGGCACAATCATGCGCAAACCGTGCACGAGCTCGAGACCGCGACGGGGACGGCCATGGTGGTCGGCGTACCGTCGGCGTCGGAAGCGGTGGAGGGCGGTGTGCCCGCGGCACGCTACAACGAATATTGCATCGCCCGCGCCGGCAGCGGCTGGCATGTCGAGATGGTCGGCCGCTCGGTGGCGGCGACGCCGGGACATGTCTGGGAATGCGAGCGGCGCGTTCTCAGGGAGCGCTGAGCCACACGGCGGCGAACAATCCCACCGCTCCGGTCAAGAGCCCAATCAGGAAGGCCGAGACGATCACGCTCATGCCCGAGCTTGCGCGCGGCGCTTCGCCGGCGAATTTGCCCGCTTGCGCCGGTCCGGTCAGCGCCGCTTCGAGCCGCTCGCGGTGCACGATCTCGTGCGCCATGTGGCGGGTGATGCGATCGACCATGTCAGCGACATTGCTCGAGCTGAACAAGGTGCGGCGCCCGTTCTCGCTGTTGCGAACGAAGAGATAGGCGCCCGATCCGTCATCGACCGCGGCATAGGTGAAGAGGTCGATCCACAGCCGCGCCGGCCGGCTCGGCACCAGCACGAGATTGAACCGGTCGTCGCGAGCGGGAATCTCGGCGAACACGGTCTCGAGCTCGGCCTTCAACAGCTCGAGCCGCGCGATCTCGCCGTCGCGACGGTCGGCGGTGACGTCGAGCCGCTCGGCTTCGTCGAGCCGTGCCTTGCGGATCGCCTCGCGCAAGGAGCGCGAGGCCGCAGGACGCGCCAAGGCTTTGCCCTTCTCTTCCATGGGTTCAGAATATCGCCGGACGCGGGAAATGCGACCGAAATCGGCTTATCTTGCTGCCCCTCTAGGGCATCATCGCCAGGTAACGTTAAGGCGCGCTATTTCGTGGCTAGCACGACGGAGGCGCGGGCGTCGTCGAACCATTTGTCGATGGCCGTATCGAGATTGGCCTCAAGGCCCGACTTCCAGGTAGCGATGGTGGCGTCAAGCGCCTGCTCGTTGGCAGCGACGAAGCTCTCGCGGTTGAAGGCCTCGTTCGCCTCGTTGGCGAGATAATCGACACCGGCGCCGAGCGCCACGCCGATCGCGGCGCCGACCACCTGCCCGCCCATGGGCTGCACCAGCGTCCCCGCCACCGCGCCGTGCTGGGCAAGCACCACGCGCGTACCAAGCGAAGCAGCGACGCGACTCGACAGATGGCCAAAGCTACGCGCCAGCACCGCATTGATGGCGGGGCCGAGCGCGAGTGCGCCAACCGTGCCGCCGGCGGCCGCCGCGCCAATGCCGGCAATGCCGTCGAAGGCGCGATCCTCCATGAGATAGGTCGGCGCCTTCCATTTCTGCGCGTCCCAATCGAGCTTCACGGAGGTCACCGGCGTGGCGGGCGGAATGTCCTCAAGATGGCTCGTGTGCTTGGCGAGGAACAGCTGGAGCCGCATGTCGCCGTTGGCGATCACCCGCCTATAGCTGTCATGCGCATGTCGCGCGGCCTGCTCGACACCCTTGGCGATGACCTGGTCGCGCAATTCGGGCTTCAGCACCTGCTCCTTGTAGTTCCGCAAGAAGTACTCTTTGACGTCGGCCTCGATGGCCTCGTTGACCGACTCGTATTTGCCGGTCTCGAAGAAGCGCGTGAAGGCCGAGGCGATGGTCTCCTTTAGCACCACATAAGAGCGCTTCCAGGCGAAGTACCAATCGGCATAAGCGGAGACCGCCTGCTCGCGGTCCTGGAAGGCGAGCGCGAAGCTGCGGTCGAGGTCGTCATGCGCCGCCTGCTTGATGCGCGCGCGTTCCTCGTCGAGCATCAGGATGGTGTCGTTGACGAATTTATCAGCCTCCGACTTGCTCGCCACCACTTTACGCAGGCTGCCGTCGATATCCTTGATCACTAGATCGACGGCGTCCGGCGTCCGGGTTGTGTCGCTAAAAAAGATGTCGAACACGCTTTTGTCGGGATGGACCGCGGCACTGTGGTCGAGATGCCGGTAGTAGCTGCGATAGAAGGTGGTGCCGAGCGAGACGATCGCGTAGGCGCAGAGCACGATCCCGACGGCGATGCCGATGGGTCTGAGCAGCATGCCGAGTGCGCTCGACTTGACGATCTTGACGCGGCGTGCGCGGGGCCGGCGTCCAATCTTGGTCACCGCGCGCTTGGCGGGCTGATGGGCAATGGCGGCATGAGACTCTTCGGGATGAGCGACGAGGGCGTCGCTTGGGAGCTTGGGCATTTCGTCCAGCATGTTTGACACCTCGGAGCTTGCTAATCACCGCTCCCCAGCGCCCCCGCGCCTATATAGGGCGAAAGGGGCCGTCATGTAAGCATCATGACGGCCCCTTCCACCTTAAAGGCATTGCCGGAAATTAATGTTCCCCGGGCAGCCTCTTCGCTACAGCGCGTCGGCGCCCATCTCGCCGGTCCGCACGCGCATGGCGCCTTCGAGCGGCAGCACGAACACCTTGCCGTCGCCGATCCGCCCCGTTCGCGCCGCCTCGCCGATCGCCTCGACCGCGGCATCGGCCACCGAAGCGGCGACCGCGATCTCGATCTTCACCTTGGGCACATATTGCATGGTGTATTCGGCGCCACGATAGATCTCGGTCTGTCCCTTCTGACGGCCGAAGCCCCGCACCTCGCTCACCGTCATGCCTTGCACACCAAGTCCCGCCAGGGCTTCGCGCA
>JBBDYM010000014.1:0-44209 GCA_040901485.1 Methyloceanibacter sp. | reverse complement strand
CTGTCGGACCGCTACCACACCCATTGCGATCCGCGGCTCAACGCCGACCAGTCGCTGGAGCTTGCCTTCATTGTGGCCGAGCGGCTGAAGCGCGAGCGCGAAGGCCGCCCCGAGCCCGAAATCTCGATCGCCGCCGGGGAGTAAACCTTTCACTGTCATGCCCGCGAAAGCGGGCATCCAGTAACCTCCGGGCTCAGTATTATTAAGGAGCGTCGGTGGTTACTGGATTGCCCGGTCAAGCCGGGCAATGACGAGTCAAATTCTTATGCTTTCGTATTAAATTCCTCCCATGACCCAGCCCATCAAAGACAGGTTCAAGCTGGCGCTCGCGCAGCTCAACACGGTCGTGGGCGATATCGGCGGCAATCTGCAGAAGGCGCGCGAGGCCCGGGCACGCGTGGCGGTGACCGACGCCGATCTGATCGTCTTCACCGAGCTTTACCTCACCGGCTACCCACTCGAGGATCTGGTGCTGAAGCCTGCCTTGCAGAAAGCGGCGCACGAGGCCTGCGAGGCGCTGGCCCGCGACACCGAGGACGGCGGCCCGGCCATTCTCATGGGGCTCCCCTGGGGCGAGCCGCCTTTCGTCTATAACGCCATGGCGCTGCTCGATAACGGTCGCATCGAGACGGTCCGCTACAAGAACAATCTGCCGAATTACGGCGTGTTCGACGAGAAGCGCGTGTTCGCGCCGGGCCCCATGCCCGCGCCGATCGATTTCCGGGGGATCAAGCTCGGCGTGCCGATCTGCGAGGATATCTGGAGCGAGGAAGTATGCGCGGCGCTGACCTATGCGGGCGCGGAACTTCTCATCGTGCCCAACGGCTCGCCCTATTGGACCGGGAAGCAGGACGCGCGCTACGGCGTGGCCGAGACGCGCGTGGCCGAGACGCGTCTGCCGCTCGCTTACGTCAATCAGGTGGGCGGACAGGACGAACTCGTGTTCGACGGCGCTTCCTTCGTGCTCAATGCCGACGCCTCGCTCGCCGTGCAGATGCCGGCCTGGGAAGAGGCGCTCGGCGTCACCCAATGGCAGCGCGAGAAAGGGCGCTGGCGCTGCCTGCCCGGCCTGGTCGCCGAAATAGAGGAGGGGGAGGCGGCGAACTATCTCGCCTGCGTCACGGGCTTGCGCGACTATGTCAACAAGAACGGCTTTCCCGGCGTGGTGCTCGGGCTGTCAGGCGGCGTCGACTCCGCACTCTGCGCGGCGATGGCCGTGGATGCGCTTGGCGCAGCCCGCGTCCACTGCGTCATGCTGCCCTTCACCTATACCAGCAATGAAAGCCTGGACGACGCGGCCGCCTGCGCCGAGGCGCTTGGCGTGCGCTACGACATCATGCCGATCCATCCGGCGGTGGAGGGATTGACCGAAGGCTTGCGCACGGTGTTCGCCGACGCGGCGCAGGACGCGACGGAAGAGAATTTGCAGTCGCGGGCGCGGGGCACGCTGCTCATGGCCATTTCCAACAAGTTCGGGCCGATCGTCATCACCACCGGCAACAAGTCGGAAGTGTCGGTGGGCTACGCGACGCTGTATGGCGACATGAACGGCGGCTTCAATCCGATCAAGGATTTGTACAAGACGCAGGTTTACGCGCTCGCGCGCTACCGCAATGCAGCGCGCCCCAAGGGTTGCCTCGGCCCGAAGGGCATCGTCATCCCGGAGAATATCCTGACCAAGGCGCCGACCGCCGAGCTCAAGCACAATCAGCGCGACCAGGACACGCTGCCGCCATACGAGGCGCTCGACGACATCCTCAATTGCCTGGTCGAGCAGGAGATGCCGCTGCCCGAGATCGTGGCGCGCGGGCATGCGCCTGAAGTGGTGAAGCAGGTCGAGCGCATGCTCTATCTCGCCGAATATAAAAGACGGCAGGCGGCGCCGGGGGTGAAGATCACCGCCAAGAATTTCGGCCGCGACCGCCGCTATCCCATTACCAACAAATTCCGCGAGAAATTGTAGATGGCCGTCACGGTCAGATTTGCGCCGAGCCCGACGGGCCGGCTCCATGCCGGCAATATCCGCACCGCTTTGTTCAACTTCCTGTTCGCGCGGAAGACGGGCGGGCGCTTCCTGGTGCGCCTCGACGACACCGATTCCGAGCGCTCGACGGAAGAATTTGCGGACGGCATCCGCGAGGACCTGGCTTGGCTCGGGCTCGCCTGGGCCGAGGAGGTCCGCCAGTCGGACCGCTTCGATCGTTACGCCGCCGCCGTCGAGAGACTGAAGGCGAGCGGGCGGCTTTATCCCGCTTACGAGACGCCGGAGGAGTTGGAGCTGAAGCGCAAGCGTCAGCTCGCCCGGGGCAAGCCGCCGGTCTATGACCGTACCGCCTTGAAGCTCACGGACGCGGACCGCGCCAAGCTCGAAGGGGAGGGGCGTAAGCCCCATTGGCGCTTCAAGCTCGAGCAGCGCGCCGTGGCGTGGGACGATCTGGTGCGCGGGCGTCAGCATGTCGATGCCGCTTCGCTGTCGGACCCGGTGCTGGTGCGCGCGGACGGCACCTATCTCTATACGCTGCCGAGTGTGGTGGACGACATCGACCTCGGCGTCACCCATGTGATCCGCGGCGAAGACCATGTGGCCAACACCGCGCCGCAGATTCAGCTGTTCGAGGCGCTGGGTGCCGCGCCTCCCGCCTTCGGCCACCACAATCTTCTGGTCGGGCCTGACGGCCACGCGCTGTCGAAGCGCGACAAGTCGATCTCGATCTCGGGGATGCGGGACGAGGGGATCGAGCCTCTGGCGGTGGCGAGCTATGCCGCCATCATCGGCACGTCCGACGCGATCGCCCCGCATGCGAGCCTCGATGGACTGGTGTCGGGCTTCGACTTTGCGAAATTGTCGCGCGCGCCGGCCCGCTTCGACGGCCACGAGCTTCGCCTGCTCAACGCCAAGCTGCTGCACGCGCTTCCCTTTGAGGCTGTGGCCGCGCGGCTCGGAGAGATGGGCATCACCGGGACAGAGGATTTCTGGGATGCGGTGCGCGGCAATCTCGCCGTGCTCGCGGAAGCGAAGTTTTGGTGGCAGGTGGTCAACGGACCTCTCGAGCCGGTGATCGCGGATGCCGCCCTTTGCCATGCAGCAGCAAATCTGCTGCCGCCGGAGCCGTGGGACAGCGAAACCTGGAGCGTCTGGTCATCGGCGGTGAAAGAGGCGACGGGCGCCAAGGGCAAGGCGCTATTCCAGCCGTTGCGATTGGCGCTCACGGGTCGCGAGCATGGCCCCGAGCTGAAACACCTGTTGCCGATGATCGGACGCGCCCGCGCCAAAGCGCGGCTCGAAGGCAAGGCCGCGTGACGGTCTAGCGTTACTGGGGCGCTGGGGCCGGCGGCGTCCTGGACTTGGTCATTGACGACTGACCGGCCTCGGGCGGAGCGGCTTGCACCTGAGGCGGCGGTGCCGCTGCCTCAGGTGGAGAGGCAGGTGCGGCTGGTGCCGCAGCCGGCGCCTCGGACTGTGCCGCAGGTGCAGTAGGCGCTGCCGGCGCGGCGGGCGTATCGCCGCCGAGATCGAGATCGAGCTTGGGCATCGGGCCTGCCGGCGCGGCGGGAGCGGCTGGTGCCGGCGCCGCAGCGTCGGCCGCGGCCTGCTTATTGGCCGCCTCGATCTGGGTCGGATTGTATTCCGCCTGCTTGCAGGAGCAGCCCTTGACGAATTCCTTGCGGAACTTCAGCGCGACGGGCAGGTCCATATAGGCCGAGCCGCCTTGAGGCGAGAAGGCCTGCTCGATCTCCTGTCCCGGATTGCGATAGACATAGAGCTCGGCCGGCGCCGCGCAGTTCGCCTGGCACCGCTGAACGTCCTGGCCGACTTGATAGCCAGTGGTCGAATAGCTGATTGGAAAATAGAAGCCGTCGCACAGCCTGACGCACACCGTCCGATAACGCCCGTTCGGATCGACATTGCGGTAGACCGGCGCTCGCTCGACGGGCTCCATTTCCTCGGGGCTTGGGCCGCCGAAGAAGTCGAACAACCCGCCCCGGCGCGCGCGCGCTCCGCCGCAGCCGCTGCGGGCCAGTGAATCGTTCAACTCGGCGACGCGCCGCTTGTTACGGCCGCCGCCGGCCATCGCCTGGCGCTGCTGCTGAAGTTGGGCAAGCTGGCGGCGCGCCCCCTCCATGCGGGAGTTCATGCCCAGGCATTTCGGGCTGCGTACCAGCGCCTTGCCGAAAATAAGGAAGCTCTCGAAACAGCCGGAGTCTTCCATGGTGGCCCTGGTACCCTGATACGCGCGGTCGGCCTGGGCGATCTGCTGGTCAATGCGGCCAAGCTCGGCGCGGTTAACGCCGCCGCCGCCTTGCGCCGCGGCCAGTTCCGTCTGCAGTTGCATGCAGCGGGCCTGCTGCTCGTTTTGCGCCAAGGCATGGCCGGCGCCGCCCGCAAGCGCCACGCCGCAAAGTCCGATTACGGCAAGGCGCGGGCGGCTAAGCGAGTGCATGGACGAGGTGAAAACGCGACGAAGATCGCGACCGACGCTCACGATTGGTTCCTATTCCCGGGGACCCAGCGACGCATTATGCGCCCATTAAATCGGCGGTCAATGCGGCATCAATAAGATGCCCCTGCTTGACGCTTTTGCCGATTGGCCCCATAAGCCCCCTCAAGATGATGCAAGTGCAACCCATCCTTATCATTTTTCGCGGCATCATTCCGGGCTAGCACATAGTCTCGCCCGGGTCGTTCCCCTTTACCTTCATTAATCTTCGTTAAACGAACGCCGGGCGGGCCTGAAGCCAAGAGGCTTGGTCAGTGGCGCTTACTCTTTACAATACGCTAACCCGCCGGAAGGAGCCCTTCCAGCCGCTCGATCCGTCGAATGTGCGGATGTATGTGTGCGGGCCGACGGTCTACGACTTTGCCCATATCGGCAATGCGCGCCCGGTCATCGTGTTCGACGTGTTCTACCGGCTGTTGCGGCACGTCTACGGGGCGGAGCATGTCACCTATGTGCGCAACATCACCGACGTGGACGACAAGATCAACGCGCGCGCGGCCGAGGAATATCCGGATTTGCCGCTGAACGAGGCGATCCGCAAGGTCACCGAGCAGACCGAGGCGCAGTTCCACGAGGATATGCGCGCGCTCGGCGCGCTGCCGCCGACCGTCGAGCCGCGGGCGACCGAATATATCGCCGAGATGAGGGCGATGATCGAACGGCTGGTGGCGAATGGCTGCGCCTATGTGGCCGAGGACCATGTGCTGTTCCACGTCGCCGCGATGCCGGACTACGGCAGCCTGTCGGGCCGCTCGCTGGACGAGATGATCGCCGGCGCCCGCGTCGAGGTGGCGCCGTTCAAGCAGGACCCGATGGATTTCGTGCTGTGGAAACCGTCAAAGCCTGGCGAGCCGTCATGGCCTTCGCCTGCGGGTATCGCCGCGCCCGGACGTCCCGGCTGGCATATCGAATGCTCGGCCATGGCCGCGGCGCATCTCGGCCAGACCTTCGACATTCACGGCGGCGGCATCGATCTCGTATTTCCGCATCATGAGAACGAGATCGCGCAGTCGCGCTGCGCCAACGGCACGCCCATCATGGCGCAGGTCTGGATGCATAACGGCTTCCTCCAGGTCGGGGGAGAGAAGATGGCGAAGTCGGCCGGCAACTTCGTCACCGTGCATGAGCTTTTAGAGGAGGGCTGGCCCGGCGAAGTGATTCGCTTTGCAATGATCAAGTCTCACTATCGCCAGCCGATCAATTGGACGAGACATGGACTAATGGAGGCTGCATTGGAATTGCAGTCCTTCGCTAACTGGACCTCTGGCTTGCATTATGAGCCGCGAACGAGCGAAGCGCTTCCCTCGTTTGTCGAGGCATTGGAAGATGATCTGAATACGCCGCTTGCGATCGCTGAGCTTCACAAACTCACGAAAGCGATGCGAACCAATCAGGTCGATCAGCACCAAGACAGGCGATTTGACCAATTGCGCAACTCGCTGCGTTTGATCGGCATTGGCGATCTTAAAGCGTATGATGCCAACAAAGTGGCTGTTACGGTCACATATGGACCAGGTGGTCCGAATATCGACGAGACTAAAATTGATGAGCTAATGCGATCCCGCAACGCGGCGCGGGCCGCGAAGGATTTCAAGGAGGCGGACCGCATCCGTGCCGAGTTGGAAGCCATGGGCATCACACTCAAAGACACAAAAGATCCTGAGACAGGTAAACTTCGCACGGATTGGAAACCCGCCAGATGAGTGCTCGCGAACGCATCTCGCTCTACGACACGACGCTGCGCGACGGCGCGCAGACGCACGGCGTCGACTTCTCGGTCGAGGACAAATGGCTACTCGCCCAGCAACTCGACGCGCTCGGGCTCGACTATATCGAGGCGGGCTATCCCGGCGCCAACCCGACCGACACGCGGCTGTTCGCCGAGGCGCGCCCGCTGCCCCACGCCAAGCTCACCGCTTTCGGCATGACCAAGCGGCCGGGCCGCTCGATCTCGAACGACCCCGGCTTTCAGGCTCTGCTGGCCGCCAAGGTCGATGCCATCTGCCTCGTCGCCAAGAGCTGGGACTTCCATGTCGAGGTCGCGCTCGGCATCAGTCCTGAAGAAAACCTCGACGGCATCAAGGAATCGGTCGCCGCCGTGGTGGCCGCGGGGCGCGAGGCGCTGCTCGACTGCGAGCATTTCTTCGATGGCTACAAGGCCAATCCCGATTACGCGCTGGCTTGCGCCAAGGCCGCGTATGAGGCCGGCGCGCGCTGGGTGGTGCTGTGCGACACCAATGGCGGCACCTTGCCGGAAGAGGTCGAGGCCATCGTCGGCGAAGCGGTCAAGCATATCCCAGGCGACCGGCTCGGCATCCATGTGCATAACGACACCGATAACGGCGTGGCCAACTCGCTCGCCGCGGTGCGGGCCGGCGCGCGGCAGATCCAGGGCACCATGAACGGGCTCGGCGAGCGTTGCGGCAACGCCAATCTCACCTCGATCATCCCGACCCTGATGCTGAAGTCGGACTATGCCGATCGCTTCGAAACCGGCGTCACGCCCGACAAGCTCCGCACGCTCACGCACGCCTCGCGCATCCTCGACGAGGTGCTGAACCGCTCGCCCAACCGGCACGCGCCCTATGTGGGCGAGTCGGCCTTCGCCCATAAAGGCGGCATCCATGTCTCCGCCGTGCAGAAGGACCCGCGTACCTACGAGCATGTGCCCCCCGAGGCGGTGGGCAACCGGCGCAAGCTGCTGGTCTCCGACCAGGCCGGCCGCTCCAACATCCTGGCCGAACTCGACCGTATCGGCATCGTCACGCCGAAGAATGACCCGCGCATCGCCCGCCTGCTCGACGAGGTGAAGCAGCGCGAGTCGATGGGTTATGCCTACGAAGCGGCCGACGCCTCCTTCGAGCTGCTGGCGCGGCGCATGCTTGGCAACGTGCCGCAATTCTTCGAGGTCGATTCGTTCCGCGTCATGGTCGAGCGCCGCCACAACGCGCTCGGCGATCTGGTCACCACGTCGGAGGCGACGGTCAAGGTGCGCATCGACGGCGAGACCATGATGTCGGTCGGCGAGGGCAACGGCCCGGTGAACGCGCTCGACAATGCGCTGCGCAAGGATCTCGGCCGCTATCAGAGTTTCATCGACGATCTTTCGCTGGTCGATTACAAGGTGCGCATCCTGACCGGCGGCACCGACGCCGTCACCCGCGTCCTGGTCGAGAGCCGCGACGGCAAGGGCAATCGCTGGTTCACCGTGGGCGTGTCGCCCAATATCGTGGACGCCTCGTTCGAGGCGCTGATCGACTCCATCAATTACAAGCTGATCCGCGACGGCGCCCCCGCCCCCTGAGCCATGATGGACACGGGAAGCCAGCGCGAGCGCATCGCAAGCTGCCTCTGCGGCAATCTGAAAGTGGGGGCGCGCGGCGAGCCTGTCGATGTCTATCTTTGCGGTTGCCGAGATTGCCAGCGGAAGAGCGGCAGCGCCTTCGGCTATGCTGCACTCTATGCTGAGTCCGCGGTGACGATTGCGGGCGAACAGCGGACATACCGCCGCAACGGCGATTCCGGACGGCTCATCGAGACCCATTTCTGCCCGACTTGCGGCGTGACGGTGTTCTTCCACGCCGAGGGTTTGCCTGGTCTCGTGGGCATTGCCGCCGGTTGCTTCGCCGACCCGGATTTCACGAAGCCGTCACGGCTCTATTGGGCCTCGCGGCATCACCGCTGGCTCGATCTTCCGCCGTCGATTGCGCGTGAGGACACTCAGTAGGCCGACTAAAATTTCACGGAGACTTCGGCCTCGATCTGCTCCTCGACGGCGGGATGCCGTTGCGGCAGCGCCTTGCCGATGGCGGGGACGATATCCTTCACGCGATCGACCACGATCACGTTGAGCTCGAGCCCCGGCCGGATGAAGGATTCCGCGTGCATCTTCTCGAACAGAGCGAGCAGCGGGTCCCAATAGCCTTCGATATTCACCAGCACGATGGGCTTGGCGTGCTGGCCGAGCTGCGACCAGGTGAGCTGCTCGACCAGTTCCTCAAGCGTGCCGAGACCGCCGGACAGCGCCACGAAGGCATCCGACTTGGTGAACATCAAATGCTTGCGCTGATGCATGTCGTCCACCACGATCAGCTCGTGGGCCTCGGTCAGCATGTGCTCGCGCTTGCTCAAGAAGCCGGGAATGATGCCGGTGACATGGCCGCCATGGCGGATCACCGAATGCGCGATCTCGCCCATCAGCCCGAGGCTGCCCCCGCCATAGACGAGCCCGATGCCGGCTTTCGCCAGGGTGCGGCCGAGGTCGCGCGCGGCCTTGGCAAAGGCGGGGTTTTCGCCCGAACCAGAGCCGCAATAGACGCAGATGCTGCGGATGGCCGAAATGGCGGAGGGCTTGTCGTCCATGGGCGTCATCTGGCATCGGGCCTTGGCGGGCGTCAACCGCGAGCCCCCTGACACCCAAGCGCCTAGCGGGACATTTGCCGATCCGGTAGGGTGCGCCCCGCTGGAGAAGCATGTGAAGGAAGCGTGAGATGATCGGCAGTAAATTCATCGCCTGGGCCGTCGCCGTCGTGGCGGTCATGGGCGCGTATGGACTTTCCTTGGCAGAGGCGCGCGCCGAAGACGTGCCCCCATCCGATGCCGCCGGCGAGGCGACGGCGCCCTCGAATACGGCGAATGAGGGGGAGACGAAACAGCGGCCGAGTCCGCCGATCCGGTTCAAGACGGTGGACTTCCAGGATGCGAACGGAGGCCCCGGCAAATTGAAACTGGCCGGTACGGCCGGACCCGGCAGCACCGTTTACATCTTCGTGGATCAGCAGCCCTACGTCAAAGTCGTCGCCGACGGCGAAGGCAATTGGAGTGCGGAAGGCGATCTGCAGCTCGACGGCGAGCGGCACATGCTGCGCGCCGAGCAATACGACACGCAGACGCGCATGCTGGCCGGACGGGCCATGGTCACGATCGGGCGAAACCCAAACCCCGAGCCTTAGAGGACGCATTTTGGCCTTTGCCCTGGTATAACAAGGCCCAAAGTCGGGGAAGGAACGACAGGATGAAGCGCCAAAACCTCATAGCCAGCGTGGCGGTCCTGGTGGCGCTGCTCTGCCTTGGCGCCGTCTCGGCTTATTTCTTGCTGCGGCCGGGGGCGTCTCCAGGTCCCGATATGGCGCGAGCCCCCGAGGCCAGCGACAGCGCCGCGCCCGACGCAGCGCCACGGGTTTCAGAGCCCACGCCGCCGGTTGAAGCAAAGCCCGAACCGGCTGCGCCAAAACCTGAGGAAGATTCAGCCGAAGAGACAGCCAAGGCTCCTGCTGAGCCAAAGCCCGAAGAAAAGACTGCCGATTCCCCCGCGTCCCAACCAAGCGCTCCCGACTCTGCGGATCAGCCGAGCTTCGATGTCGTGCGCATCGAGCCGACCGGCGAGGGCGTCATCGCCGGCCGCGCCGGGCCGGGCTGGAAGGTCATTGTCGAGAGCCGTGGCGTGAAATTGGCCGAGGCCGCCGCCGACACCCAGGGCGAGTGGACCATCGTCCTGGACAGGCCGCTCGCCGCGGGCGCCCACACATTGTCCTTGAAGGCGACGTCGCCTGACGGCAGGCAGGAATTTTCCTCCAAGCAGACAGTGTCGGCTGACGTGGCCACGCCGCGTCCTATCGGCACGGCAGCCGGGCCGGTCGTAACAAGCGGCGCACCACCCGGCGATGTCGCACAAGCGGCACCCGTGCAGCCAACGGCCGGGCAGCCAAGGGCTGATGCCGTGGCCATGGCTCCCAAGCCCGGCGTCCTGGCGCCCGGCACGGCGCCGCCACCGGCCGCAACGGGCGTTTCCGCGCCGCAAGCCGCGAAGTCTCAAGTGGCAGGCCCCGAGCGTGCGGTGACGCCGAGCGGCGCTGCGCCGCTCTCGCAAACCGCTGCCGTCGAGGAAGAGCGGGCGGCTTCTCCGTCGTCGCTGTCGCCGCAAGACAAGCCCGGGACCTACACCATCCTCCCCGGCGACACGCTGTGGGACATCGCCCAGCGTTATCTCGGCGCGGGCTGGCGCTATCCCGCGATCTTTCGCGACAATCGCAAGATCATCCGCAATCCGAACCTGATTTATCCCGAGCAGACGATGACGATCCCCCAGCCGTCTAGCGAGCCGAATTAACAAATCTGTAGCGTGCTTGGCGCAAGCCAAGGCGCGGACTATATCTGACAGGGGTGAGGGGCAGCGGTGAAACGCTGCCCTTTTTGCCGCGCGGACGCGCTCAAAAGGAACGATCCTGCATGCAAGACCGGCTGCCGCAATCGAGAAGCGACGCCGTGCTCAAGGCGCGGACCGGGCAACTCGCCGTACTGCGCGAGCTGGTGCCTTATGTGTGGCCGGCCGGACGACCGGATCTCCGCTGGCGCGTGGTGCTGGCGCTCGGCGCGCTGGTGATCGCCAAGATCGTCACCCTGGCCGCACCCATCTTCTACAAGAACGTAATCGATTGGCTGACCGGCGTCACCGGCGCAAGCGGGAGCGCCGGGCTGACGGCCATCGGGCTCGCCGCCATCCCCGCCATGCTCATTATCGCCTATGGCGTCGCCCGCGTGCTTATGGTGCTATTCGCGCAGCTTCGCGACGTGCTGTTCACCAGCGTCTCGCAGAACGCGGTGCGCCAGCTTGCCAACCGCACCTTCCGCCATCTGCACGCGCTGTCTCTGCGCTTTCATCTTGAGCGCCGCACCGGCGGCCTGAACCGCGTCATCGAACGCGGTGTGTCCGGCGTCGACACCATCACCCGCATGGCGGTGCTGAACTCGATCCCGACCGCCGTCGAGCTCTTGATGATCGCCGGGCTCGTCGCGTGGTATTTCGGCTGGATCTACGTGGTGGTGGTGCTTATCACCGTCGTCTTCTATGTGCTGTTCACCTTCCTGGCGAGCGAGCGGCGCATCGCCATCCGCCGCGACATGAACGAGTCGGACACCGAGGCGCACGCCAAGGCGGTGGACAGCCTGCTTAATTACGAGACGGTCAAATATTTCGGCAACGAAGCGTTCGAGGCGCGAAGATTCGACGCCTCCATGTCACGCTACGAGCGTGCCGCCATCCGCGCCTACACCTCGCTCGGCGTGCTCAATACCGGGCAGGCGGTGATCTTCACCATCGGCATGGTGATTTGCATGCTGCTCGCAGCGCGCGACGTGACGCAAGGTGTGCTCACCGTGGGCGAGTTCGTGATGATCAACGCCATCCTCATCCAGCTCTACGTGCCGCTCAATTTCATGGGCATGGTCTATCGCGAGATCAAGCAGGGGCTGATCGACGTCGAGACCATGTTCGCGCTGCTCAACGAGCCGCCGGAGATCGTCGACCGCAAGGGCGCCAAGCCGCTCAGCGTCGATAAAGGCGAGATCGAATTCGAGAATGTGTCCTTCGCCTACGAGCCGGAGCGCTCGATCTTCAAGGATTTGAGCTTCGCGGTGCCGGCCGGGAAGATGGTGGCGATTGTCGGTCCCTCGGGCGCCGGCAAATCCACCATCTCGCGCATCCTGTTCCGCTTCTACGACATCGCGGACGGCCGTGTCCTGATCGACGGCCAGGATATCAGGAACGTGACGCAAGACTCGCTGCGCGCCGCCATCGGCATGGTGCCGCAGGACACCGTGCTGTTCAACGACACCATCGAATACAACATCCGCTACGGCAAGCCGGATGCGACCCACGCAGAGGTGCGCGAGGCGGCGCGGCTCGCCCAGATCCACGACTTTATAATGACGCTCCCGCAAGGCTACGACTCGCTGGTCGGCGAACGGGGCCTGAAGCTTTCCGGCGGCGAGAAGCAGCGCGTGGCCATCGCCCGCACCATTCTGAAAGCGCCGCCGATCCTGATGCTCGACGAAGCCACTTCCGCGCTCGACAGCCATACCGAAAAAGAGATACAGGACGCCTTCGAGCGCGTGGCGCGCGAGCGCACCAGCCTCGTCATCGCCCACCGGCTCTCCACCGTGATCCATGCCGACAACATCATCGTGCTCGACCAGGGCAAGATCGTCGAGCAGGGCACGCATATGGAACTGCTGGCTAAAGGCGGGCTCTATGCGAGTCTGTGGCAACGTCAGCGCGAGGCCGACGAGGCACGCGAGCGTCTGGCAAAGATGGGTGGCGAGGACGTGCCGCCGTCGCGCGCCGCGGAGCGTCTCGAAGACGAGGCGCTGGCCTCAACGTAAGAAAGCAGCATGAACGACAGACACGGCATTCTCGACAGCATCACCGGCGTGTTCGTGCCGATCCACCGCGACGGTTATAAATTCGTCGCCGGCGCGGCGGTCGCAACACTGTTCCTCTTCCTGCTAAGCGATACGCTCGGCTGGCTCGGCGTCATTGCCACCGTCTTCTGCGCCTATTTCTTCCGCGATCCCGACCGCGTCACCCCCACCCGGGACGAGCTGGTGGTGAGCGCCGGCGACGGCAAGATCGCTGCCGTGGAGTCCGTCGCGCCGCCGCGCGAGCTTGCGCTCGGAACCGAGATCCTCACGCGCATCTCCGTGTTCCTGTCCGTCCTCGACGTGCATATCGTGCGCGCGCCCGTTGCGGGCCGCATTGTCAGCGATAATTATGTGCCGGGAGCATTCCTTAACGCCGAGCTGGACAAGGCGAGCGAAGAGAACGAGCGCCGCGCCCTTGTCATCGAGACCGAGACGGGCGAGAAGGTGGGGCTGGTGCTGATTGCCGGCCTTATTGCCCGGCGGATCGTGACTTTCGCAGGCGAGGGCGCTAGCGTGGCCCGTGGCGAGCGTATCGGCCTGATCCGCTTTGGCAGCCGTGTCGATGTCTATGTGCCGGCGGGCAGCGAGGTGCTGGCCGCGAAAGGACAGACGGCAATCGGCGGCGAGACAGTGCTGGCCGAGTTTCGTTCCGGCCTGGAGGATTAGTACTGATGTTCCCTCCCTTCGATCCGGAGAGAGACGAGCGCAAGCGGCGCAAGCTCTCATTCGCGCGCGGCCAGGTGCCGATCCGCGTGCTGATCCCCAATATCTTCACCCTGATCGGATTGTGCGCCGGGCTGACCGCCATCCGCATGGGCATCGAGCATCGCTGGGACTTGGCGGTGGCGGCACTGGTGTTCGCTGCCTTCCTCGACGGCATCGACGGCCACATCGCGCGGCTGCTCAAGGCCTCGTCGCGCTTCGGCGCGGAACTCGACAGCCTCGCCGACTTCGTCAATTTCGGCGTGGCCCCCGCCATCATCATATTCAGCTGGGCGCTCGGGGACATGCGCAGCATAGGCTGGATCGCCGTGCTGGTATTCGCGGTGTGCTCGGCGCTCCGCCTTGCCCGCTTCAACGTGGCGCTCGATCACGCCGACGTGCCCGCCTGGAAAAGCAATTATTTCGTCGGCGTGCCGGCACCGGCCGCGGCGATCATTTTGCTTCTGCCGATCTACGCCGAGGATCTCGGCTTGCATTGGCCGAGCCTCACCCCACTCGTGCTGCTCTACACCATCGCCATCGCGCTCTTGATGGTGAGCAAGGTGCCGACCTTCTCCATCAAGCTCATCGGGCAAAGGATCGCGCGCGAGCACGTGCCGCCGATCTTCGTGCTGGCGGCGATGTTCATTGCCTTGCTGTTGACTTATCCCTCGCTCACACTGTTCTTAGGCTCAGTGACTTATCTGGCGATGATCCCGCTCAGCGCCTATCGCTACTACCAGATGGAACGCGCCGACGAGCGCCGGGCCAAGTCGCAGAACGGCAAGAGCGCCGAGCCGCTGGCGATTGCCGAAAGGCCGGCCAAGCCGCAGGCCGAAACGGGTTTGAGCGCCAAGCCATGAAGCAGCGCCTTTCCACCTATCTCCGCCAGCTCGAGGCCGAGAGCATCCACATCATGCGCGAGGTGGCGGCCGAGTTCCGCCACCCGGTGATGCTCTACTCGATCGGCAAGGATTCCTCGGTGATGCTGCATCTGGCGATGAAGGCGTTCTATCCCGGCAAGCCGCCGTTCCCTCTGCTTCATGTCGACACCACCTGGAAGTTCCGCGAGATGATCGCCTTCCGCGATCAGGAGGCGAAGCGGCTCGGCGTCGAACTCATGGTTCACGTCAACGAACAGGGCGTGCGCGACGGCATCTCACCCATCACCCACGGCAGCGCGCTCTACACCGACATCATGAAGACCGAGGCGCTCAAGCAGGCGCTTGCCGCGCATGGCTTCGACGCGGCCTTCGGCGGGGCGCGCCGCGACGAGGAGAAATCCCGCGCCAAGGAGCGGGTGTTCTCGTTCCGCAACGCCACACAGAATTGGGACCCTAAGCGCCAGCGGCCGGAGCTTTGGCATCTCGCCAATACCGAGATCAAGCCGGGCGAGAGCATGCGGGTGTTCCCGCTGTCGAATTGGACCGAGCTCGACGTGTGGACCTATATCTATCTGGAGAACATTCCCGTGGTGCCGCTCTATTTCGCGGCGGAGAGGCCGGTGATCGAGCGCGAAGGCATGCTGATCATGATCGATGACGACCGTCTGCCGCTCGATCCCGGCGAGAAGCCGGAGATGGCTCGCGTGCGCTTCCGCACGCTCGGCTGCTACCCGCTGACCGGTGCGATCCGGTCCGACGCGGCGACGGTGCCGGAGATCATCGAGGAGCTGATCGCCACGCGGCATTCCGAGCGACAGGGGCGCGTCATCGACCACGACCAGTCCGGCTCGATGGAGAAGAAGAAGCAGGAGGGCTATTTCTGATGCCGCGTCTGCGCGTTATCGGCGAGGAGAAGGAGAGCGCGAGCCAGCGCGTCGATGCCCGCATCGAAGCGGAGGAGGGCAGGGGCCTGTTGCGCTTCCTTACCTGCGGCAGCGTCGACGACGGCAAGAGCACGCTGATCGGCCGCCTGCTCTACGACTCGGCGCTGGTCTACGAGGACCAGATCCGAAGCGCCGAGCGCGATTCCAAGCGCGCCAATGCCGGCCGCGCCAACGAGCTCGATCTTTCCCTTCTGGTCGACGGCCTCCAGGCCGAGCGCGAGCAGGGGATCACCATCGACGTGGCCTACCGCTACTTCTCGACACCGCGGCGGAAGTTCATCGTCGCCGATACGCCGGGCCATGTGCAGTACACCCGTAACATGGCGACCGGCGCGTCGAATTGCGAATTCGCCGTGCTGCTGATCGATGCGCGGCAAGGCGTGCTGACGCAAACACGCCGCCATGCCTGCATCCTGGCGCTGCTCGGCATCGAGAAGGTGGCGCTCGCCGTGAACAAGATGGATTTGGTCGATTACGACCAGGCGCGCTTCGAGGCGATCGCCGAGGAATTTGCCGAATTCGCCCGCCCGCTCGGCTTCGAGCTGGTGACCGCGATACCGGTTTCGGCACTCAAGGGCGACAATGTGACGAGCCCGAGCCCCAACATGCATTGGTATCACGGCCCAACGCTGCTCGGGCATCTGGAGACCGTGGAGCTCGGCCACGACGCGCGGGACCGGCCGTTCCGCTTTCCGGTGCAAAGGGTCAACCGGCCGAATCAGAATTTTCGCGGTTATGCCGGGACGGTGGCAAGCGGGACGGTCAAGCCCGGCGACGAGGTAACCATCCAGCCGTCAGGCAAGCGCGTCCATGTCGCGCGCATCGTCACCGCCGACGGCGACCTTGACGTCGCACACGAGGGTGACGTGATCACGCTCACTTTTTCCGAGGAGGTCGATATCAGCCGCGGCGACATCGTCGCAGGTGTCGAGGAGCAACCGCAAATCGCCGACCAGATCGCGGCAAGGCTCGTGTGGTTCGACGAGGAGCCCATGCTGCCTGGCCGCGGCTACATCATGCGATGCGGCGGGCAGACCACGACGGCGACTATCTCCACGCTCAAATACAAGCTCAACGTGGACAATCTCGACCACGTGGCCGGCAAGACGCTCGAGCTCAACGAGGTCGGCGAGTGCAATCTCAGTATGGACAAGCCCATCGTGTTCGATCCCTATGCCGACAATACCGACACCGGCAGCTTCATCCTGATCGACCGTTTCACCAACGCCACGGTGGCGGCGGGCATGATCGAGTTCGGCTTGCACCGCGCCACCAACGTTCAGTGGCAGGAATTGTTCATCGACAAGCCCGCGCGCGCCGGCCTCAAGGGCCAGAAGCCTTGCGTGCTCTGGTTTACTGGGCTGTCGGGCTCGGGCAAGTCGACCATCGCCAACACGCTGGAGAAGCGGCTGCACGCGCTCGGGCGGCACACCTACATGCTCGACGGCGACAATGTCCGTCACGGGCTCAGCAAGGATCTCGGCTTCAGCGACGCGGACCGGGTGGAGAACATCCGCCGAGTGGCGGAGGCCGCCAGGCTGTTCGTCGATGCGGGACTGATCGTCATGGTCTCGTTCATCTCGCCGTTCCGCTCCGAGCGGCGGATGGCGCGGGAGCTGGTCGGCGACGGCGAGTTCATCGAGATTTTTGTCGATACGCCGCTCGAAATTTGCGAGGCGCGCGATCCGAAGGGCCTCTATCGCAAGGCACGCGCCGGGCTGATCCGCAATTTCACCGGCATCGATTCAGGCTACGAGCCGCCGGAGCAGGCGGAGCTTTCCCTGGCGACGCGAGATACGAGCCCCGACGTGCTGGCCGAACGCGTGCTGGCCGAGCTCAGGCGCCGTCACGTCGTCTGAGCGTCCGAATTCACTCCTCTATGCCGGGGGACACGCATTTCCCCTGGGCGGCCTGCTCCGCAAGCGCGGTCTTTCGCCTATTGGCCCAAATCAGCGCCTTGCGCATATTGCCGAGCGTGAGCCTGAAGCCGGATTCCTCCTGGCCGACGAGCTTGAGGACAATCTCGATCGCGGGGCTCTCCCGCAGCAAAGGCGCAGTGGATAAAGGCAACACCACGCTGAACTTGTCCTCCTCGATGTCGTTGCAATTGCCGCACAGCGCCTCGTTGACGGCCTCCTTGCCGTTCTCGTCTCGCATGATCAGGCGGTTGGCGGGATCGATCAGGAAGTCCTTGCT
The DNA here is from genome assembly GCA_040901485.1 of Methyloceanibacter sp. Lineage (GTDB taxonomy): Bacteria > Pseudomonadota > Alphaproteobacteria > Rhizobiales > Methyloligellaceae > Methyloceanibacter. The sequence continues at coordinate 26,785 of JBBDYM010000014.1, read as the reverse complement.
GAACTGCACTCTGTCGAAATCGCCGTACAGCACGAGCCTGGCGTCGTAATTGACAGACACCTGCATGTCGGTACGCAACGGACTGGTCTTTGGGTTTTTGAATGGCACATCGTTGAAGCGCGCGCCGGCTTGGCGGTCGGAGACTCTTCCGAGCCAAGTGCCGAACCTTTGCGTCTCGTAGCATTCCGGCGGCCCTTCCTCTTCTCCCGCGGCATCGTCCTGCGCGAAGATGGGATGCGCCGGGACAAAACACACGGCGGCAGCGGCAAGGAGGAGGGCGAGCGCTTGGCGGCGCGTGTGTCTCAGCATGGACCGGCCTTGTTGTTTCCGGGGAATTTCGCCGGGGGACACTAGCAAAGCCCGTGCGCGATGGGGAGGTGATGAAACAAGACCCCAAAATCGCGGCGATAAGGGGAATCGGCTAGATTTTGCTGGCGTGGGGCGCGCGGAACAAACACGCTGCGGCTTGAGGGAGGACAAGTATGGCTCGGCTTGATCCGGTGCCGGTCAGGCGCGGGGCCCTTATCGCCGCAATCGTTGTCGCATGTCTGGGGCTTGGTCAGACGGCGCACGCGCAAGATACCGGAGCTGCGGGATCAGACGGTGCGCCCGATTATCCCATCCCCGCAACGGCGCAGCAGGCCTACAGCCCGATCGGCGAGGGCTTCGAGAGTCCGCTCGATCCGCGCGAGAATCTTAAAGGACCCATGCCCTATGTGGATCGGCGCGAGCCGTGGCTCAAAGCGGTCAGCGAACGCTGGCAGGACGAAGGCCCCTTCCTGCGCGACACCAAGCTCAGGCTGAACAGCCGCACCTATTGGCTCTCCCAGGATGTGTTCGGGTTCGAGTCCGAGGCGCTGACCACTGGCGGCTCGCTTGCTTACCAATCGGGCTATATCGCCGACTTTCTGCAATTGCGCGGCGTCCTCTATACCTCACAGCCGCTCTATGCGCCGGACGGCGCCGGGGCCACGTTCAACCTCACGCCCGACGGCGATCAGATCACCACGCTCGGCCAGGCGAGCGCGCGGCTGAAACTTGCCGGACAGGAGCTCACGGCGGGCCGGCAGCTCGTGCGCACGGCCTATATCAACCCAAACGATTTCCGCATGATCCCGCTGACCTTCGAGGGCATCGTGCTGTTGCCCGAGGAGCGCCAGGAGCGGAAGCTCGATTACATCGCCTCTTATCTTTGGCGCTACAAGCGGCGCGACAGCGACAATTTCATTCCCTTCTCCGAAACGCTTGGCGTGGCGCAGGACGAAGGCGTGCTCATCACCGGCGCGCGCTACCGCGGGGCGCAGTGGAATTACGGCCTGGTGAATTATTGGATCGCGGATGCGATGAACACGGCCTATGGGGAGATCGACTACACGCTGCCCCTTGGCGGTGGGCCGGGCGCCCCGAGCTTTCGCGTCAGCGTCAACAACGCCGACCAGCGAAGCGTGGGCGAAGAGCTGATGCCTGGATCGCCGTTTCACACCTTCCAGGCGTCGGGGCGGCTGGTCGCGAGCTATCGAAACTTCGTGCTGACGGGAGGCGTGTCGCAGGTCGGCGACGACGCCGTCTTCCTCCATCCATTCGGCTCCAGCGCCGCCTTCACCGCCATGCAGCTCTCATCGTTCCAGCGAGCCGGCGAGCTGGGCGTCCTGGTCAGCCTGTCCTACGATTTCTCGCCGGCCGGCATCGAAGGGCTGAAATTCGTCGTGGGCTTTGGCCGCGGCGTCGATGCCATCGAGGTGGCGACCGGCCTTCCGGCGCCGGACCGCGAGGAGCTCGACCTTCGCCTGGAGTACCAGCCGCATGGCGGTCCGCTCGAAGGCTTGAGGGTGCAGATCGAATATCTCGATCAGCGCTTGATCGGCACGGCGCTGCCGAGCGACGACTTCACCCAGTTCCGCGCGATCGTGAACTACGCCATACCGCTGCTTTAGAAGTGAGGCGTCACGGGCAGACGACCGCCTTGGTCTTGCACTCGAAACCGCCAGGGATTGGTTTGCAGTCGGTCGAATTCTGCGTGACTTTGCCGCCGCCGAGCTGGGTTAATTTCTGCGTCAGCTTGATTTGTGCGTCTGTGGTCGCCGCGGCAGGATCCTTGGCATGCCCCTTGACCGTCACCGGCTGGCACGTTCCGGCCAGCAGCGGCTCGGCGAAGCCGAGCGCGGCGGCGATGCCGATCGCGGCGCCGGCAATCAGTGGTGTTTTGCGGATCATCTCTCCTCCCCTTTCTTGGTCGGGTACGCCGTGAAAACGTAATCTTTTGCCGCCACGAATAGAAGCCCGTCGTTAGGCGCTATCGTGCTTCGCCCTTGTGGATTGAAGAACCCGTCTGTGCCATGATCCGGCATGGCCGTAAAAATACCGTGGAAGTCCCTGTCGAAGCAGGACACGTTCTCTTCGCTGCAGGGCGTGTTCTCCTCGAAGCGGGGCGTGTTCTTTGTCGTCGCCGGCTTGGTAGTTGCTGTAGGCCTCCTTGTGCGCGGGGGTGACTATTTTGGCCAGCCCGAGGTGGAGCAGAAATCGCCGGCTACGGAGGCGGCGCCTGCGCCGTCCACCGCGACAACGCCCGCCGTGCAACCGGCTGAGTCCATTCCCCAGCCGCAACCGCCCGCGCCGCAAACTGCAACTCCCGAGCCTCAACCATCCGTGCCGGAAACGGCTACCGCGCCGAACCAACCGGCGGAGCCGGCCAGTGGGGTCGTGGACCAGACTGAACCGTCAGGCGAGGCGGTTGAGCAGGCTGAACAGCCCGAGCTTCCGGACGCGGGCATGGTCCTGGTTTCCAGGCGGTCCGTCGAAGTGTTGTCAGGTCCGTCCTCCTCCGCTTCTGTCATGTACGGCTTTCCTGCCGGCCGGCAGTTCCGCGTGATTGGCCGCGAGGGAAGCTTTACCCAAATCCAGGATGTGGTGAGCGGTGCGAAGGGCTGGATCGATGAGGCCGCACTCGCGCCGCCGCCGCGTATGCCGGACGTATCGGCGCCGTCTCGGTCGAGGCCGGACGCGGTCAGCCGAACGCGCGCAACGGGTTCGGCCAATCCGAAACCGAAAGCGGTCAAGAAGGGCAGTCAGGCCGTTACCGACTCCGAAGCGGCCGCTGAGCCGGTCGAAACGCGCAAGCGCCCTGGTCTATTTGGCGGAGACGGTCCCTTCAGGGGCATCTTCGGCAACTAGCCTCGCTTCGCTCATAAGTGAAGCTAGGTGGCTGGGGGACTTGGATTCGAACCAAGACTGGCGGAGTCAGAGTCCGCTGTCCTACCGTTAGACGATCCCCCACCAGCGCCACATGTGGCGCCCGCTAAGCGGGTCTGCAAGCGGTGGGCTCAGTCCTTCTAGCCGCTGCCGCGCGTGCCTGGCAAGCTCCGGCCGAAATGCGGGCGGCCTTCTAGCGGAAATCGATGCGGATGGTGTAGGACGCCGCGCTGCTCAAGTCGTCCCTTTGACCGCCCAGGCTCGCGCAGGAAGGACAAAAGACCCATCCGGCTGAGGGGAGGGAAGTTTGTTGCGTAGTACCGCTGCAAGCGCGCCATCGGTTTGAATATTAACCGCCGCCGCAAACGCCGAGCTCGGCGTCGATCTGCCGAGGTATGGCTGCCAGAAGTCGTCGAACGACGAGAATTGCATCGATGTCTCAAGGGTGGTCGTCGCGATATTGGATAGTCCGCAGTTCCGCCACAGGACCTGCAGTTCATGGGGCGTTGCACATCGTAGCGCTGGATTTAGTTCCCGCTGACGGGCCACAGCATCGGGTGCTACCGCTTCAGCTGCCTGCCAGAACAGTGAGAGCATCGGTAGGCCGTCTCGGAAATCCCATAGACATGCCGCCACTACACCGCCTGGGCGGGTAACTCTTCTCATCTCGCTGACCGCCCGCGCGGGGTCCGCGAAGTCCTGGAGCGCGAGAAGGGCTAGTGCTGCATCGAATGTGCCCTCGGGGAAGGGTAGTGTCTCGGCGGCGCCGACTTCGAAATGCGCGCGGCTGTCTGGCGTCTCTTCCCGGGCGAACGATACATAGGCCAGGACGGGATCAATGCCTGTCACTCTGATCGTAGCCCCATGGGAGACCAACATGCGGCTGAGGATGCCCGTCCCGCAGCCGACATCAAGGACGTGCTGTCCATCCTGCACGCCGGCGAAGCGAAGGAAGAACGGCGTAAGTCGCGCACTCCACCGACCCATGAAGTGCTCGTAAGCTGCGGGATTCGAGTAGCTCATCTCAGCGTTAGGCATTCAGTTAGCTGGAGGCCACTCGCCGAGCTCGATCAGGATCAGAAATTCGGTGCCCGCGCGATACGAGGATATGCGCCAGCCGCCACGCCGATAATGCGGAGTTATCCCCAGAGAAAAAACTGTCATCGAAGCGACAATTGCTAGTCATCCGCGTCTGCAACTCTCCCCGCTAGCGGTTGGTGTTCCCTGCCAGGCCGCGCCCAAATCGAGGGAGGAAAAAATGCCAGTATCATGTTTCCGCCTGTCCATATTGGCGCTCTCAGCTGCCGTCCTGTCCGTCCCGGCCTGGGCGGAAGATTCAGGTCCGACACAGTCGTTTCGCAACGTCACCAATGAAGTTCTGCTCGACCCCAGCCCCTCCGACTGGCTGATGTGGCGGCGTACTTATAACAGCTGGGGCCACAGCCCGCTCGACCAGATCAATACCGATAACGTCAACCGTCTACAGCTCGCCTGGGGCTACATCCAGGAGCCCGGCAATCAGGAGGCCGCGCCCCTGGTCAATAACGGCATCATGTATCTGGCCCAATCGAACAACGTCGTCCATGCGCTCGATGCCACCAACGGAAATCTCATCTGGGAGTATCGCCATCCCTTACCCGAATTGAAGGGCAGCTACGTCAAGCGCCAGCTTCTCCGCTCGCGAAACGCCATCGCGCTCTACGGGGACAAGGTTTATCTCGCCACCGGCGACGCGCGTCTCGTGGCGCTCGACGCCCGCACCGGCAAGGTGGTGTGGAACGTCGCCGTCGCCGATTACAACCCAGGCTTCAATTACACGGCGGGCCCGCTGATTGTTAAGAACATGGTCGTTGCCGGCATTTCAGGCTGCACCACTCCCGATACCGGCGGCGGGTGTTTCCTAACAGCCCACGACGTGGAGACCGGCAAAGAGCTGTGGCGCCGCCACACCATCGCCCGACCGGGCGACCCAAACGACAAGACCTGGGCGGGAATCCCGCTTGAGGAGCGGAAAGGCGGCTCTATGTGGGGCACGGGCGCCTACGACCCCGAACTCGACCTGATCTATTGGGGCGTTGCGCCGCCGATCCCGCACTCCGAGCTTGCCCGCGGTACGCCGGAAGCTGCACACCTCTATACCAATTCGACACTCGCAATCGATCCAGACACCGGCAAGATCGTTTGGTACTTCCAGCACCTTCCGAGCGACAACTGGAACCTCGATCACGCCTCAGAGCGGATTTTGGTCGACGTGGATGACGGCGGCGAGCAGAAGAAAATCCTGCTTACCGTCGGCAAAACCGGCATTGTCTGGGCCCTTGATCGCAAGACCGGCAAGTATCTCTGGAGCACGGAGACCGTCCCCCAGAACGTGATCTCGAAGATTGACCCCGACGGCAAGATCACCCTCAACGAGGCCATGAAGCCCAAGGAGCTCGATGTCGATATGCTCGCTTGCCCGTCGCTGTATGGCGGCAAAATCTGGCAAGCGATGGCCTACAATCCCGACACCAAGGCTTTGTACGTTCCGCTTGCCAACATGTGCAATGACTACAGGGTCGTTGAGCAGTCGCCCGACCCGGGCGAGGACTACGGTCGCGGCCGCTTCACGCCGCGTCACGCGCCCGATAATAACGGCATGGTCGGCCGCATCGAGGCCGTGGACGTCACCACCGGCAAGCCGGTGTGGAAACACCAACGTCGGGCCATCATCAGTGGCGGATTACTGACCACTGACGGCGGACTCGTCATCGGTGGCGACGGCGGCCGGCACGCGCTCGCGCTCGACGCCCGGTCCGGCAAAGTCTTGTGGGAGTTGCCTGTTACCTCGGGAGTGGGCGGCTTCCCCATGACCTATATGGTCAATGGCAAGCAGTATCTCGCTATTCCTGTCGGCAGCAACAAGCTCACGCAGTTCTCTGCCGAGCTGACACCGGACGTCATTGCGCCTGCCGACGTGAAGGAAGGAAAAGGCTCAGCCCTGTTGGTGTTCGCGATTCCGCAAGGAAGCGACCTGCCGGCTGTGGCCGAAGCCGAGAAACAGGAATAGCTGGCCGACTGTCTGCGGCTAGCGGAAATCGATGCGGATAGTGTAGGACGCTGCGCCCGATTTGAGGTTTGGCGGCGGCGCGAAGGGCGCCGCGTTACGCACGGTGGCGAGCGCCATCTGGTCGATCTTGGCATTGCCGCTCGATTTAGCGATGCGCGCGCCGCGCAAGCCGCCGCTGGCGCCGATGGCGAAGGTCACGGTGGCGCTGCCGCGCTGGCCCGCGCGCGGCTTGTGACGCGCGAGCGACGACCAGACCTTGGACTGATGCGCGGCGGCGGACAGTCCTCCGCTCGATGCCTGCTTCGGAGCTGGTGGCGAGAGTTTCGGCGGCGTGGGCGCATCGGCGGGGGCGAGCGCCATGGGCCTCCAAAGCTGCGGCGGTGCCTCATCGTTGCTGCGCTCGACGCGGGCAGATTGCCTGGGCGCGGCCTGCTCTTGAGCGACCACGATCTCGGCGGTCCTGATCGGTGCGGCGGGGCGGCGCGACGGCAGCGGCGGTGCGATGGTGGGGGTTGGTTCCGCTTCCGGCGTTGCGCTCGATGCGCTGTCATCGCCGCTGACCGGCGCGTCGGGCTCGGAGAACTGCACATCTTCCGGCGCGGGTTCTTGCGCCTCGTGTTGCGGCTCGTACTCCGGTCTCGCTTCGTCGAGCTCGGCGACTTGTACAGGCTCTGACATTGGCTCTTGCGCCATTTGTTGCGGCTCGGGCTCCGGCGCGTAGGTCACGCTCGCCGCGCTGCTTTCGTCGAGAGTCGCTTCGTCGAGTTCTGCGACCGCCACTGGTTCCGGTACCGGCTCCTTTGCCTCGCCTTCTGACAGGACAGCAGACTCTGACTCAGCAGGCCCTGGCGCGACATCCGACAAAACTGACACGGTGTCGGTAGGCTCTATCGGCGCAAGTGGAATTGCGGGCGGCAGCTCGACGATCTCCTCGCGCGCGGCGGGTTCCGCCATGACCTTGGCTTCCGCCATAATTTCGGCCTCAGCCGTGACCGCGGCCTCCGTCGTGACCACGGCCTCCCAGCCTTTGCCGGCGACGGCGTAGGGGGCGATCTGTGGCTCCGCGTCGAGCCATGAGGTGTCGTGCTCGGCGGTCGTCCGAAAGAGGACCATCGGCGCGCAGACCACCAGCGCTCCCGCAAGCAGCGCGGTGAAGGACAAGAGGTATCGGCTCTCTGACACGGGCTTCCGCAGTCGTCTCGAGGAACCGCCGATTAGCGCGCGCGGATGGTTAACCGGCGGTAAATTTCCGAACAAATTCGCGCAATCCCGGCGTTTTTCGCGCGTTGTTGGATGGAAATCGGACCTGCACTGTGGCCATTTTGCCACCACCGGGCCCGCAAAACGTGCTTTGACTCCAAGGAGTTGCGTATGCGTATGGGGGTTTTGTAATGCGTATTTTGGCCGTGCTTGCGGTCCTCGCGTCGCTCGTCGCGCTCGGGGGCTGCTTCCACCACCAGCAGCAGGTGATGACCGAGCCGACGACCCTGCCGCCTCTGAAATAGGGTCTATCGCGGAGGTTGAGGCTGCGCCTAAGTTCTGCCGACGAGTGGCAGGATAAAGTCGCATGCTTGAGCCGGTCGTGGATTTCTTCACCCGTCTGTTCCAGGCGATCGGGCGCGGCATCGGCTATGCCGTCGGCGTCGTGCTGTGGCCGTTCCTATGGCTCGGCCGCTGGTACCGCGAGCGCGGCTGGATTCTGAGAGGCGTGCTCGGCGCGCTGCTGCTCGTCCTTGTCGGCCTCTACGGCTATTTCGTCTGGACGACGCAGATCTGGACCAATTTCAATCCGGATTACACCGAGGCTCTCGACCTCGCCACCAAGGGTGGCGCGCCCGGCGCTCAGACCGCGCCGCGAGGCGGCATCGTCAGCGCGCCGGATGAAGCGACGGCCTCCCCCGGCGAAACTGCGGCGCAAACCTGCCGACGGTCCATGATTGTCGACGTGACCGCGGACCTGGTCGACTTCAACGTCAACCAGAATGCGTGGATCTCCTCGATGATCCTCTACAAGCTCGGCCTGTTCGGCATCGCCTGGGACCGCACGCCGTTCTTCGACAACAAGGCCGCCTTCCAGCGCGGCGTGAACCAGGCGATCCGCCGCACCTCGATCGAGCTGGTCGATACGTTGGGGCGCGTGCGCGGCACCTCGCAGATCGACGCCAATCTGCAGAAGGCGCGCGGCAATTTGCAATTCGACGAGTCCACCTGGTATTTCGGGCTGCATCCGTTCGGGCCGAAGACACCGACGCCGAGCTTCTACCGTTCGGCCATCGCCGACCTCAAGGAATTCAACGACCGGCTCGAGAAATGTGAGGCGGTGTTCGACGCGCGCGCCGACAATCTGCTGCAGTTCATCGACCGCATCGCCAACGATATCGGCTCCACCTCGGCGATCCTGCGGGAGCGCTCCGAGAAGTACAATCTCGGCTGGTTCGACCCGCGCGCCGACGACCGCTTCTGGTTCGCCTACGGCCAGCTCTACGGCTATTACGGCATCCTCACCGCGGCGCGCGCCGACTTCCAGGACGTGATCGCCCAGCGCGGCCTCACCCAGCTTTGGGACGAGCTCGAGGACCAGCTGCGCGCCTCGCTCAACATCCGGCCCATCATCATCTCCAACGGTTCGGAGTCCGGCATATTGATGCCGTCGCATCTCGCCACCATGGGCTTTTACGTCTTGCGGGTGCGCTCCAATCTGGTCGAGATCAGGCTGGTACTGGACCGCTAGGACGTGGGCGTCTGGGGGGGGGGGTCTCACATGAGCAAAGGCGGAACGATCGCAACTTCGCGTGATGCGCCGCTCTTCGCCTGGATGGGCCCGCTGGCGAGGTTCGCCGAGTTCGGCACGGAAGGCTATCCGCGGCCCGTCCGCCGCCGGCTGACCATCGTCAACGTGATGGCGTTTCTCATCGCCATCTTCTCGGCGGGCTATGCCGTCGTGTTCGGCTATTACGGCGCGGAGAAATATTTCTCCCTGATCGTCGTCAATCTGCTGCTGGTCGTGGTGGCGCTCGCGGCGCCGCTCGCCCACCGCATCAACGACATCGCCGCCGCGGTGATCATCGCCATCGCCGAGTTCATCGCGCTGTTCTTCTTCGTGTGGGCGCTCGGGCGCGACTCCGGCATCCAGATCAACTACATCATCGCCGCGGCGGTCGCCTTCGCCATCTATGGGCTGTCGCATTTCCGCCTGGTGATCGCGGTGATCGCGGTGGGCCTGGCACTGCACGTGGCGGTCTGGTTCGCCTTTCCGCCGGACCGCGCGCTGATCGCCGCCGATCCGGGCCTGCTCGCCAATCTCTACGTCTCCTCCGCCGTTACCACGTTCTGCATCATCGCGCTGATCGTGGGCTACGCCTTCACCGTGGCCGACCGCGCCCGCGCCGAGGCCGACGCGCTGCTCGGCAACATCCTGCCCGAGGCGATCGCCGAGCGGCTGAAGGACAATCCGGGCGAGCGCATCGCCGACAACGTGACCGATGCCTCCATCCTGTTCAGCGATCTGGTCGGTTTCACCGAGCTGGCGCAGGAGTTGGGCGCCGCGCGCACCGTGGACCTGCTCGACGAGATCGTCACCGAATTCGACCGGCTGGCGGCTTCGCACGGGGTGGAGAAGATCAAGACCATCGGCGACGGCTATATGGCGGTGTGCGGCGTGAGCCGCGAGCAGCCCGACCATCTGTCGCGGCTCGCGCGCATGGCGCTGCGCCTGCCCGATCTCGTGGAGCTTCTCTCCACCAAGCACGGCGTCGATCTCAAGATCCGCGTGGGGATCGCCGGCGGACCGGTGATGGCCGGGGTGATCGGCGCCGACAAGTTCTCCTACGACGTGTGGGGCGAGACGGTGAACCTCGCCTCAAGGCTCGAATCGCACGGGCTCCCCGGCAAGATTCAAGTGTCGGAAGCGGTGATGCGCGCGTTGGAGGGGCGATTCGTGTTCGAGCCGCGCGGCCCCGTCAAGGTCAAGGGCATCGGCCAGCTCGAGACCTGGCTGCTAAAGGAAGAATGCGGTACGGGCGCGGACTAGAGGTGAGGATTAGTGAGCGGATAGCCCATTTAGACGTAACCGTATGGAGAGACCTATGCGAGCAGCGATGTGGACGGCGTTACTGTGCCTCGTTCTAATGCCTTCGGCGCACGCAGATGATGGTGTGACGGGAACGTACGAGATGAAGAACGGGGAAGTGCTGGTTCAGCAGACGGATGGGCGGATGAAATTTTCCCTCAACGCGACATACCAGACGAATGTCGGGGAGGTGTCGGGCGAGGTTCCGCTCGCCGGAGGTGCTGCCAATTACGTCGATAAGGAATTGGACTGCGCATTGTCATTCAAGTTCGCGCCCGGCAAGCTCGTCGTAAAGCAGGATGGCGACTGCGGAATGGGCCTCAATGTTTCCGGTTCCGGCACCTACAAGCGCGTGAGCGCTGCCGTGCCGGAATTCGACGAATGACGAACATGCCGTTGAGCGGGGACTGACAGGAACGTCGCGTCCCAATCAGCCGAAATCCTGAAAAGCTTGGCGCGTCCGTAAGGCGCGGGCGGCCCCTATCGGGCGCATTCCGCCTTGCCGGAACGAATGTTCATCATTTTTTCGCGCGGACGGGAACCGCGTGCGGCGCTGGCCGTTTATCGCCTGCGCAGATGAGGGATCTGTGCAATTCCGCCCGCCGCCATGTCACTCGCGCGTTCCGGCAAGCGGCGAAGGAATGCACGGAAAGGGCTGCGTCTGCATTTCGCCTCGGTTGTCAAACCGGGCTCGGAGTTCGCTCCGAGGCCCAAACGGGGGAATCAAAATGCCAGCGTCAGCCCAACGTCATGCCCTTGAATTGAGACTCAACAGCCTGGAGTACCAGGTCCCGCGCGCCGCGGGGACCGTGTCACACCCTGAGCGCTCGGCAATGGATCAGCGACGCGACGCGCTCGCGGCCGAGATCGCGAAGCAATTCGTGCCCGGCCAGCCGGCACAAGTCACCTTGACCAGAAAGCCGGTTTTCAGGCCGCCGCCGCCGGCGCGTGCCTCGCTCAGCAGCCTGTTCGATGTCCCGACGCTGATCGTGAGCCTGGCGGCAGCTGGCCTTCTGGTCGGCTCGGCGCTGATAACGATGATCTGGACCGGCACGGTCGATGCGCCCTGGTCCGAACCCGCTTCGCCGCCTGAAGAGCGCGCCATGGCGGGGCTCATGACGGCATCCGCCGCGGGCAAGGCAGCCATGCCTACAACCCTGCAACAGAGTCCGTCCGCCGATCAGCCTGCGCAGGTCGCGGCCTTGCCCTCACAAGACGTAACGCCTCCTGAGAATGTAGACGTTCCGACGCCGGACGGGCCCGGTCTATTCGGCGACGTTCGCACGGTCTATCAGGGCGGCGGGCAATCGGGCGTGGAGTTCGGCGCCATCTACGATGCGCCCGGTTCCGGTCCTGCTCGGAATGGCCCAGCTGAAACGCAGGCGCTGGTGAAAGAAGGCCCGGCGGCGGAGCTTGCAGAGACGCGAGCCGGCGTAGACGCAGCCGATGCGAAATGGATAGAGCTTCCGCTCGACGTCAACCTGCGAAAAGGCCCGTCCATATCGGCAGGCGTTATCGGCGTCATGACAAAGGGCAGCAAGCTCCAGGAACTCGAGCGAAAGCGCGGCTGGGTGAGGGTGATCGATCCCGAAACGTCAAAGACCGGCTGGCTCTATCCGAACAGCGCCCCGAAACGGCGCGCGACGAAAAAGCCGGCGTCCCAGAGTAGCCAGAGCGAGCCGGTTTCACCTGGCCCCTTTGCGAGACTGGAGGGTTTGCTGGGCAAGCCGGCCGCTCCTTCGCAGCCGCCGCCTATGAGGTGAGTGGGTGCGCCCGGCACGGCTGGAACGTGCAACCCCCTTACCCGACTTTATGGATGCCAAAGAGAAGCTGTACCCAGTATTCCAGGGACATGGTATCGGTTGCCATAATCGAAATACCATTGTGGGCTGGCCGCGCCAGAATATGCACAATTTTACTAAGAACGACATACCTGGCCGCACCGTCCGCCTATTCCTTGTGGAAGGCAAATCAACCGGAATGGTGATGGCCGAAGTGATGAATTGGACTGGCCAAGTACTAGCCGCGCCTCGATCTAGCCTTGCGACCCTTCTTAATCGAGACGAAGCAAGGAAGCCTGGTGTTTACCTGCTTTTGGAGGATGATGCTGAGCAGTTCGCAAAGCCCAAAATCTACATTGGCGAGTCCGACAATGTAGCAGGTCGAATCAAAATGCATGACTACGACAAGGATTTTGATCGTGCATGTATCGTGACATCTAAGGACGCAAATTTGACCAAAGGCCATGTCCTCTACTTGGAAAGTAGGCTGATGGAGATTGCCAAGGCTGCGGGGCGCGCAACGATTGTCAATGCTAAGGCAAGCGATAATCGAAGTTTACCTGAATCCGACAGAGCCGATATGGAGTATTTTATTCAGCAACTCGACATCGTGCTCCCCATTGTCGCTTTTGATGTCTTAAGGTCCAGATTGGAACCGCTCCGCTCATCCGCTACGGATCAGCAAGCTACGAGAGCTAGCACGCCATTAATCCTTTCGCCCCGGCAGGCTCCGGGACTTGCGAAGGCCGTCGAATCCGATGGCGAGGTCACCGTATTGGCAGGCTCAAAAGCCTTGCAGGAACAATACTCGCAAAACGCTTACGCTGCTCTGCGTCGGCAATTAATTGACGATGGTCGGCTTACGCCGAGTGATGATGGCTCCAATTATCTCATGTTCACGCAAGATGTTGCATTCAAAAGTCCCAGCGCGGCGGCATCGGTCATTCTTAATCGGAACTCGAATGGTCGGTGGGAATGGAAACTGGATGACGGCTCGGGAAGGACCCTCAAAGAGTACCAGGACGCTCAACTTGCAGAGGTTGACGTATCGGATGATCAGTCGTGAAAGCTGCTTTAGGCGTTTTGGCTTCGTGCAGACGCACTCTAACGATCTTCCTCTTCCGGGCTGGGCTTCTTAGAGGATGCCCAGCATTTAAAAATGGTGCGCCCGGCACGGCTGGAACGTGCACCCTCCGCGAATTCACTGGGCTCCATCGAAGGAAGCCTCTATATCCTGGCTCCATAATACCAGTGTGAATCAGGTTTGCTGTCCTACAGAACAGTAACTGCACTCGCGTGAAGGAAAGTTCCATGAACCGACTCTGCAAGGTAGTTGTCGCGCTTGCCTTGGGGTGCTTGTCCGGCCCGGCTTTTGGCGAGACGCTACAGGGCACACTCTTCAAGGCCCAGGCGTGCGAATGCTGCGAGGGCCACGCGGAGTACCTCAAGAAAAATGGCTTCGACTTGAAGATCGAACCAGTGAAGGATCTTGTCGACATGAGCCGACGGGAAGGTGTGCCGCCCGGCTTTCAAGGCTGCCACTTGATCAAGCTCAACGGTTATGTCTTCGAAGGTCACATAACGAGTGAGATCATCAAGCGGTTTTTGTCAGAGCAGCCCAAAGATGTAGTGGGCCTGAGCATCCCGGGCATGCCTAGCGGTGTCCCCGGCATGGAAGGTCCGAAGGACGGCCCGATCAAGGTCTACGCCATCAAGAAGGACGGGACGACCGCGACCTACGCGGAGCAATAGTCGCAGCCCTCAGTAATGCACTGAGGAGCGAGGCCTTGAAATTTCGGCGTGACCTGTTGAAGGAAATGGTGCGCCCGGCACGGCTCGAACGTGCAACCCCCAGATTCGAAGTCTGGTGCTCTATCCATTGAGCTACGGGCGCTTAAGAGGGTCGAACCCTACGTTTCTAGCGCCCCCGCAAAAGCTGTTTGTCCTCACAGCCCAACTTGTTAGAGTATCCCCATAGAACCAGTCCCCGGCCGCCGGCCAGCATAGGGCGCGGCGGTTTAACGGGTTGAGAGGTTAGCATTGTGAATGGGCCGAGCGGCGATGCCCGCGCGGCTGCCATAGCTTCGCATGATCTGAACGCCGTGCGGAGCGAGACCGGCGACTGCGCAGGTAGCGGCCCTGCGCAGGTCGAGGCCCGGGCGTGTGTGAATGCGCCGGCCGATGGCCGCTCGGGGGCAGCCGAGGGCGAGAACGGGAGGGGCGCGGGTGTGCGGCCCGCCTCGCCGCCTGTTTACGGCGCGCTCGATCTCGGCACCAACAATTGCCGCCTCCTCGTCGCCAAGCCTTCGCGCCGCGGCTTCCTGGTCATCGACGCCTTCTCCCGCATCATCCGGCTTGGCGAAGGCGTGCTGACCACCGGCATCCTGTCCGAAGCCGCCATGACCCGCACCATCGCCGCGCTCAAAGTCTGCTCCGACAAGATGATCCGGCGCGGCGTATCGCGCTCGCGCCTGATCGCCACCGAAGCCTGCCGCATCGCCGCCAATAGCGGCGATTTTATTGACCGCGTGCGGCACGAGACGGGCCTCCAGCTCGAGATCGTGACCCGTGAGACCGAGGCCAAGCTCGCCGTATCGGGCTGCGCCTCGCTGCTCGACCGCTCTTGCGACTGGGCGCTGGTGTTCGACATCGGCGGCGGCAGCTCCGAGCTGATCTGGCTCGACCTCACGCGGCTCGAGGGCCCGTGGCGGCGCACGCTCTACGACCGCCTCGATGTGCAGAACTGCATCGCCGCCTGGACCTCGCTCCCGGTCGGCGTGGTCAATCTCGCCGAGCGTCACGGCGGGCGGAACGTCACGCCGGAGAATTACGAGGACATGGTGCGCGACGTGATGGCGGCACTGAAGGACTTCGAGGATACGCACTGTTTCGGAGGGAAGATCGCTCAAGCCCGCGCCCATTTCCTCGGCACGTCCGGTACGGTCACCACCATCTCCGGCATCCATCTCAAG
This sequence comes from Methyloceanibacter sp., assembly GCA_040901485.1. Classification (GTDB taxonomy): domain Bacteria; phylum Pseudomonadota; class Alphaproteobacteria; order Rhizobiales; family Methyloligellaceae; genus Methyloceanibacter. Next base: position 11,725 of record JBBDYM010000014.1, on the reverse strand, counting down.
CTTCGGGCCTATGACCGTTCACGCGTCGACGGGTGCTGGCTGAGCGCGGAGGAGGCGCGCGCCGTGTCGAACGACCTGATCGCCATGGACTATGCCGCGCGTGTGGCGCAGCCTTGCATCGGCCATGAGCGCGCCGATCTGGTGCTCGCCGGCTGCGCCATCCTCGAGGCGCTGCTCAGGACGTGGCCGTGCCAGCGCCTGCGCGTCGCCGACCGGGGCTTGCGCGAAGGCATCCTCGCCACGCTGATGGCCGAGGATGGGCAATACGCCCGCGGCAACCAACGCCAGAACCACGTCTGAACTTATACTTGAGAAGGGGCGAAGCGCCCGTGGTTCGAGGCCCGGCCGTCATCCTGAGGTGCGAGCGAAGCGAGCCTCGAAGGACGGCCGGGCACCTCACCATGACGGGCGCATTTTAGCGCACGGGCTCTTCGATCTGCGCCGCCGACTCGCTTGGGCTCCCTATGGACCGCGCCCTGGTCGAGAGGCTGGCGCCCGCATCCTTCGGCAGCCGCGCGAAGATCAACGCCGAGCTTGCCGCCAACAGCGCCACCAGAAGAAAAGCAGCGGGGAAGTCGCTGGCCACCACCTCATGACTGTCGCGGCCCATGCGCTCGACTTCCAGAACCAGCGCGCCGATCGCCACGCCCGCGGAGAGCGATAGCTGCTGCCCCACGCTGGCAAAGCTCGTCGCCCGGCTCATGGCCTTGTTGTCGATATCGGCATAGGCGATCGTATTCATGGAAGTGAACTGCAGCGACTTGAAGAAGCCGCCGACCAGAAGCACCGCGAGGATCAGGCTCTGCGGCGTGGCGGCGGTGAACAGCGCCGTGGCGGCGATGAACAGGCTGCTGACCACGGCGTTGACCACCAGCACGCGCTTGAAGCCGAAGCGGCGGATGATCGGCGCTGCGGTGGTCTTCATGGCGACCGCGCCGACGGCGCTGGCGAAGGTGAGTAGCCCCGATTGCAGCGCGGTGAGACCGAAGCCGAGCTGGAAGAACAGCGGCAGGAGAAAGGGCATCGCGCCGATGCCGATGCGGAAGACGAAGCCGCCGACCACGCTGGCGAAGAAAGTATCGACCTTGAGCAGGTTGAGATCGATTAGCGGCGCCGGCGCCTTGCGCGCATGGAGCACATACAGCCAGCATCCCACCACGCCGACCGCGAGCAGCGCCAGCACGACCGGCGTCGGGAACAGCCCCTGGCCGATGGTGGTGATGCCGAAGGCAAGCCCGGCGAGACCGAAGCCCGACAGGATGAAGCCTTTGATGTCGAGCGGCGGCAGCTCCTCCTCGCGGATATTGGCGATGTAGCGTGTGGCCAGGATCACGCCGAGAATGCCGACGGGGATGTTGATCCAGAAGATCCAGCGCCAGGAGAACACCGTGGTGATGAAGCCGCCGAGCGGCGGACCGATTACCGGGCCCATCAGCGCGGGGATGGTGAGCCAGGCCAGCGCCGAGATCAGCTCGGCTTTCGGTACCGTGCGCAGGATCACCAGCCGCCCCACCGGCACCATCATGGCTCCGCCCATGCCCTGGAGGATGCGGAAGGCGACGAAATCCGGGAGCGATTGGGCGAAGCCGCAGGCCGCCGATCCGATGGTGAATACCACGATGGCGGCGCGGAACACGGTGCGCGCGCCGAGGCGGTCGGCCATCCAGCCGCTGATCGGGATGAACACGGCGAGCGACAGGAGGTAGGACGTGAGCGCGAGCTTGAGCGCGATGGGGTCTTCGCCGAGATCGGCGGCGATCGCCGGCAGGGAAGTGGCGATCACCGTCGAATCCATGGTCTCCATGAACAGGGCCACGGCGACGATGAGAGTGACGAAGTAGCGGGGCATGTGGCAGGTGTTAGAAGGCCGACAAGGCGGAGATGGGGCGAAGAGCCCGGAAGCGTCAAGGGCTCGGGCAGATTGGCGTGATTAACTTATGGTGAAGTCAAGCAAAGGCGGTGGTTCGCGGAACCTAGTCGTGAAGGTCAAGACCGCCAAGGGGCGGAAGATTGCCTCCACCCGCTGGCTCCAGCGCCAGCTCAACGACCCTTATGTCGCGGCCGCGAAGCGCGAGGGCTATCGCAGCCGCGCCGCCTTCAAGCTCACCGAGATCGACGACAAGCACCGCCTGCTCAAGCCAGGCATGACCGTGGTCGATCTGGGAGCGGCGCCAGGCGGCTGGAGCCAGGTCGCGGCGGCTCGCGTGCGCGCCGCGGAAGGGAAGGGGAGGGTGATTGCCGCCGACCTCAGCGCGATGGAGCCGATGCAGGGCGTCGAAGTGCTGGCCCTCGATGTCAGCGACGCGGAGGCGGACGCGCCCATCAAGGCGGTGCTTGGCGGCGATCTCGCCGATGTGGTGCTGTCCGACATGGCGGCGCCTTCCACCGGCCACCGGGCGACCGATCATCTCCGCGTGGTGGCGCTGGCGGAAGCCGCGCTCGACATCGCCGAAGACGTGCTCAAGCCGGGCGGCGCCTATCTCGCCAAGGTGCTGCAAGGCGGCGCGGGGCAGGAGCTGATGACGCGGCTCAAGCAAGGCTTCGCCAAGGTGCAGCACGTCAAGCCCAAGGCGTCGCGCGCCGACTCGGCCGAGGTTTATGTGCTCGCCACCGGCTTTCGTCCTACCTCACGCTAGCGACAAAAAAAGAGCCCCGGTGGGGCCGGGGCCCTTGCGATCCGATCAAGCTGCCGCTTGCTCAGTAATAGTACACGCAGTCCTGGTAGCGGTTCCACCAATAGGCGCTGCCGGTCGCCTGCGCCTGGCGGTAGAGCCAGCCGCAATTGCTGCCGTAGCCGTATGCGCCGGAGAGGGCGAGGCCGCCCCAGAAATAGGGGTAGCCGCGGCGATAATAGCTATAGCGGCCCTTGTTGCCCCTATGCGCGTACTTGCCGTAATTGCCCTTTCCGTAGTTGCGGTAGGCATAATTGCCGCCGCCGCGCGACCGGTTGCCGTATGACTTGCCGCCTTTGTAGCTTTTGTTGGCATAGGAACGGCCGCTGTAACTCCTGCCGCCTTTGAAGCTCTTGCTGCTGAGGCCACCGCCTCTAAAGGCCTTGCCGCCGCCGCCACCGCCTTTAAAGCCCTTACCGCCGCCGCCGCCGCCGCCGCCCTTGCGGACGAGATCGACCATGCTGGCCGGACTCTGCGCGCCTTCTTTTAAATTCAGCAAAGGCGCGGCATGTGCCGTCTGCGCCACCGCAAAGAGCAGGGCGCTCGCCAAAGCAGTCGCCATTACGATTCTCATGGAACCACTCCTTCCATTTCAGCGCCTGCCGCCCCACGGGCGCGCCTTCTGATTGCAACAATGCTCCTGGCGATGGCGTAGTTCCAGCTTGTGGCGGCCGCATGGCGGTTCCCTGAACGGAAATGAGTTTTTCGGGCGGCTTTCCTTTGCAATCCCACGATAAGGTGATAAAGGAAGCCGCCAACCGGTAACCGCGCCCACGCGGTCCCTAGAATGAGGTTGGCAGATGCCCTTGAGGCAGCCCCCCGAGAAGAAGCGTAACTTCCCCGACAGCGCGATTGCGCTCACTTTCGACGACGTGCTCATCCGCCCGGGCGCCTCCAACGTGCTCCCCGGCGAGGTCGACGTCTCCTCGCGCGTGACGCGCTCGATCTCCCTCAACATCCCCGTGATCTCCTCGGCCATGGACACCGTCACCGAGGCGCGTCTCGCCATCGCCATGGCCCAGGCCGGCGGCATCGGTGTGATCCACCGCAATCTCGATCCGGAGATGCAAGCCGCCCAGGTGGCGCAGGTGAAGAAATTCGAGTCGGGTATGGTGGTGAACCCCGTCACCATCCATCCCGAGGGAACCCTCGCCGACGCATTGAAGCTGATGGCCGACCATCAGATCTCCGGCATACCGGTGGTCGAGCCTGGGACCAATGGCGCGCGCGAGGGCCGGCTGGTCGGCATCCTCACCAATCGCGACGTGCGCTTCGCCACCAATCCGAACCAGCGCGTGGCCGAGCTGATGACCAAAGAAGGCCTCATCACCGTCAGGGAGAACGTCGACATGGAGGAGGCCAAGCGGCTCCTCCACACCCACCGCATTGAGAAACTGCTGGTCGTGGACGACGCCTATCGCTGCATCGGCCTCATCACCGTGAAGGACATCGAGAAGGCGCGGCTCAACCCCAATGCCTGCAAGGACGAGCAGGGGCGCTTGCGCGTGGCGGCGGCGACCAGCGTGGGCGAGTCCGGGCTCGTGCGCGCCGAGCGGCTGATCGATGCCGGCGCCGATTTGATCGTGGTTGACACCGCGCATGGCCATTCCGAGCTCGTGCTCGACGCCGTGCGCCGCATCAAGCGGCAATCGAATGCGGTGCAGGTCGTCGCCGGCAACGTGGCGACGGCGGACGGCACCAAGGCGCTGATCGATGCCGGGGCCGACGCGGTGAAGGTCGGCATCGGGCCGGGGTCGATCTGCACCACGCGCATCGTGGCCGGCGTCGGCGTGCCGCAATTCACCGCTCTGCTCGAGGCGGTCGAGGCGGCGCAGAAGAGCGATATCCCGGTGATCTCCGACGGCGGCACGCGCTATTCCGGCGATCTCGCCAAGGCGCTCGCCGCCGGGGCCGATTGCGTGATGCTCGGCTCGCTGCTCGCCGGCACCGACGAAAGCCCGGGCGAGGTGTTTCTCTATCAGGGCCGCTCCTACAAGGCCTATCGTGGCATGGGCTCGATCGGCGCCATGTCGCGCGGCTCGGCCGACCGCTACTTCCAGCAGGACATCAGGGATGCGCTGAAGCTGGTGCCCGAGGGCGTGGAAGGCCAGGTGCCCTACAAGGGCCCGGTGGCCAGCGTGCTGCATCAGCTGATCGGCGGCTTGCGCGCATCGATGGGCTATGCCGGTGCGCCGACCCTCGCCGACTTCCGGGCGCGCGTGGAGTTCATTCGCATCTCGGCGGCGAGCTTCCGCGAGAGCCACGTGCACGACGTGACCATCACGCGCGAATCCCCCAACTACCCACGCGAGGGGTAAATTTTTTTATCCCTCCCCTTGATGGGGGAGGGTGGCGCACTCATCGGAGTTCGCCGGGTGGGGTGAGGATGCGCCCCCACCCCGGCGTCGCAAGCGCCGCCGGACCTCCCCACGAGGGGGAGGTATGAAGTAATACCATCGCTATTTCACGCCGAGCTTTTTGATCTCGTCGAAAATGCCGGGCTCGAGCCTCTGCGCCAGAGCAAGGTCACCTGCGCCGTCGGTGGGTTTGCCCTTGCGGCTCTTCACCACGCCGCGGCCGACCAGCGCCGAGGCATTAGTCTCCTGGATCTTAAGCGCCATGTCGAAGTCGGCGCCGGCCTTGTCGAGATCGTCCTTGAGCACGTAGATCCAGCCGCGATCGACATAGCCTTTGACGCCTTGCGTATCGAGCTTGATCACCTCGGTATAGTCGGCGATGGAGAGATCGTACTCCTTGCGTTGGCGATAGAGATCGCCGCGGCTCGTGTAGCCGTTGGTCGCCTCGGGATTGAGCTTCACCTTCTCGTTCAAGTCGGCCAGCGCCTTGTCGAGATCGCCTTTGTGGCTGTTGACCTGCCCGCGCAGCAGATAATAGTCACCGTCCTCTCCGTTCATGCTGATCGCCTTGTCGAGATCGGCCAACGCCTTGTCGTATTCCTTCTTGGCGTCATAGCCGGCGGCCCGCATGAAATAACTGTTGGCCCGCTCGGGATTGATCTCGACCGCTTCATCCATCTCGGCCAGCGCTTCATCGAGCTTGCCGGTGGCCGAGAAAGCCAGGGCGCGGACGCTATGAGCCGCGACCAGCTGCTGCTTGTCGGCTTTGCCCGAAGCGATTAAGGCGGCGCAGGCGTCGAGCACCTCCTTGACGCTGCCTTTGCCGTCGAAGCAGGGATCGAGATTCGGGTCTGGCTGCTCCGGGGTAATCGTCTCTCCGACGCTTTGCGCCGAACTGGGCAGGGTCGTCAGCAGAAACAAGCCGGCAAGGACCGCCACGGGAAAGAGTTTGGAAGCGCTAAAGCGCATGGATTTCCTCCTGGAAACGCTGGGAACTTTTGCTTGGCGCTAGCTTTAAAAGGCCGGGACGGTTCGCGTCAATTGAACTTCCGTCCATATTTACCGGGCAATTCGGCTAGGTTTCATGGCCCACCGCCCGGCTCTACAGGAGATTGAGGGCGGAGTATAAGGGCGCGGAAGCCGGGTTTTGCTCATCTTTCCGGCCGGGCCAAGCCAATTGAGGGGGGCGCCATGTCGATCGAGGCCATTTTACTGCCGATGTTCGCGCAGGTCGCGCTGACCTTCGTGATGCTGTTCTGGATGGCCGCCGTGCGGCTGCGCGCGGTCCGGCGCGGCGACGTGAGGCCGCATCAAGTGGCGCTGCGCGAGCCCGCTTGGCCGCCGCGGGTGATCCAGATCGGCAACGCCTTCCACAATCAGCTCGAATTGCCGATGCTGTTCTATGTGGTGACCCTGCTCGCGCTCGTCACCAATGTGCTCGACACCACGCTCTATGTCTTGAGTTGGATGTTCGTGGTCTCGCGCTATATGCACACTTATATCCATGCCACCTCCAACCGGCTCGACCGGCGCACCGCCATGTTCATGGTCGGCGCGGTGGCCCTGGCGCTGATGTGGGTGATCGTGATCGCCCGAATTTATCTGTTTCCCGAGCTCTGATGATTCCGGGCGCACGCGTCAGCGCGGCCATCGATATTCTCACCGAGATCGTCGAGCGCAAGCGCCCCGCCGGCGAGGCGTTGAAGGATTGGGGCGTGGCGCACAGATTCGCGGGCTCGGGCGACCGCGCGGCCATCGGCAATCTGGTGTTCGATAGCCTGCGCAAGCGCGCGTCCGGCGCCAGCGCCATGGACGACGACAGCCCGCGCGCGCTGGTGCTGCGCACCCTGGTCACGGATTGGGCCATGACGCCTGACGAAGTGGCGGCACTCGCCGACGGCAGCCGCTATGCACCCGAGCCGCTCACCGAAGCCGAGCACGCCGGCCTTGCGCGTCAGATTCCTGCCGACGCGCCGGCGCATATTCGTGGCGACTATCCTGAGTGGCTCGCGCCCGAGTTCGCGCGCGCCTTCGGCGAGCGCGCCGGCGAGGAGGGTGCGGCTTTGGCCGAACGCGCGCCGGTCGATCTCAGGGTCAACATGCTGAAGGCTGACCGCGACAAGGTACTGAAGGCGCTGCGCCGTTTCGCGCCCGAGGCCACGCCACATTCGCCGCTCGGCATTCGTATCGTGCAAGCGCCGGGGCCGGGACGAAGTCCTCATATCGAAGCTGAGCCCGGTCACGGCAAAGGCTGGTTCGAGGTGCAGGACGAAGGCTCGCAGATCGCGACCCTGCTCACCGGCGCCGCGCCCAAGCAGCAAATCATCGATCTATGCGCCGGGGCAGGGGGCAAGACGCTGGCGCTCGCCGCGTCCATGCAGAATACCGGGCAGCTCTATGCCTACGATTTCGACCGCATGCGCCTTCGCCCGATTTTCGAGCGGCTGAAACGGGCAGGGGTACGCAACGTGCAGGTGCTGCAAGCCGGCGACATCGACGCGCTCGCCGGGCTCGCAGGCAAGATGGATCTGGTGGTGATCGACGCGCCTTGCACCGGCTCGGGTGTGTGGCGGCGGCGACCTGACGCCAAATGGCGGCTCGCCCCGCAAATGCTGGAGGCGCGGCTGAAGGAGCAGGAAGCGGTTCTCGACGAAGGCGCGGCGCTGGTCAGACCGGGCGGACGGCTTGCCTATATCACCTGCTCGGTGCTGCCGACCGAGAACCGCGACCAGGTCGATGCCTACTTAGGCCGTCATCCCGAATTCAAGCTTCTGCCGTGGCGGACGCTGTGGGAGACGTCTTTACCCGACGCGACGCCTCCCGACTCCGCCGACGGCTCAACTGACACGCTGCAATTGACCCCGCTCCGTCACGGCACCGATGGCTTCTTCATCGCCGTGTTGGAACGCTGAGCGCTATTTGCGGGTGCAATTGCCGAACACGGCGAAGGATGACGTGCCGCTGGTGATCCCGCCTGCGAGCGCGCCCGTCTCCAGCGTAATCGTGGCGTTCCAGGTTTCCTCGTGCTGGGTGCCATGGAGAAAGATATGCTTGTCGTCCGAAGTCATGCCTTCGATGTCTTCGGTGCGGTGCTCGTCGGTCAAAGAAGCGCCAGTCAACTGCTTCTTGTCGAGATCGACCACGATGAATTCGGGTATGTTGATGGCGTGCAAGGAGGCCCGCTGACAGCCGGCCACGGTCTCGCATTCATAGGCATCGCTAAAGGCGCACATATACGAGCCCGTCGCCGCATTCGCCGCCGCAGGGAGGAGACAGGCAGAAGCAAACAGAAGTGCCGTTGAGATTGAATTACGCATTGCCATCCCCCTTACATCGAAACCTGGTAGCCGCGCGCCGTGAGGCATAATGCTCCGGCGTCGAGATATTTGGCATAAAGCACCTCGATCATGGCGAGCTGCTGCTTGTTCACCACGCCGCCGATCACGCCGCCATCGGGACCTGTCACCACCGTCTCGGAGGGGCCGGCTGGGGTCGCCACGATCAGTCCGGTGAACGCGCCTGGACGCCTGGGCCTTACGACGATCGGGAGTCCGGTCGGATCATAGCCGCTCTGTTGCACCGCCCAATCGTGACAAGCAGCACGATCGGCTTCCTGCTGTTGCGGGGTCTGGCCCTGTAGCGGATATGCCAAGAGCGCGCGGGCAAACGCTTCCGGCGCGAGACCAATGATCATGGCCAAGAAGGCCAGACCGCAGATAAGACGACCAATCCGTGTCATATGTTTATCCCCAACCATTGACGCAAAGCCGTTGAGCCGCCGACTCTACATAAGCCGGTGCCGAACGGCAACGCGCCCGTGAGCGCTCGGTTTAATCGTCGCTGTCGGATTGCGCTTCCAGGCGCTTGTCCAAATTTTCCTGCATTGACCGGCACAGCATGAGCGGCGACTTGGTGAGCTTGAACACTTTGTCGTCCGCGCCGGCTTCCAAGGTCACCGCGTCTTCCTCGTCATCGCCGCAGCCCGGCGTCATGCGGATGAAGTTGTAGTCGCGGTCGAGCCGGACCAGCAGCACACCGGGATCGTCCGCCTTTGGGTCGAGCTCGACGCCGCCGCCGTCGCATTCCACGCCGCAGCCGATCCGGTTGGTCGAGCCGCATTCGCCGCTGGCATAGAGCGTCTCGGCGTCGCCCCTGAGCTTCGCCGCCAAGGTAAAGTCGTAGCGGAAATCGTGCCCGTGCTGCCCTGAGAATGTGAGCGCCCGCTCCTCCTCGCTGAGCGCGCTGTAACGCAGGAAGAGCACCATATCGGTGACCTTCTGCTTGGGGTGCTTCTTGAGATGCGTGGCGTCGTAGGTCCGGGCGAAGCAGATTTGCGCGTCGGGTCCCGGCGGTAGCAGCGCCTTGAGCTTGGCGTAAGACGCGTCGTCCGCGGCCGCACTTGTCATGATGGCGCCGAGCCCGCTCGCCATCGTCAACACAAACGTGCGAAATCTTCTACGGCTCATTTTTTCCCTCCGCTACGAGAATAGACTGTCCTGCTGTCGTCGAGGAGACCTTCGATAAGGCCAAGCCGGCTTGCGAGAGCAGCGCCTCGAATTCGGCGAGGCTGCGCACGTGGCCGCCGGTGATCGCCATCATATGCAGGTCGAGCATGACCGCGCTCGCATCGTCCGCTGCGCGCTCCGGCAGCAGGCGCTCGACGACGAGCAGCTTCGCGGATGGCGGCATGACCTTGCGGCAGTTTGCGAGGATCGCACGGGCCTCGGCGTCACACCAGTTCTGAAGCACGCCCTTGAGAAGATACAGGTCGGCCTCGACCGGGACCTCTTGCAGGATGTCTCCGCCGACGCATCGGACAATTTCGGCGACGCCGCGTGCCTGCAAGAACAGCTTCGCGCCCTCGACGATGTGCGGCTGATCGAACAAGATTCCGGTCAGGTGCGGATTCGCGCGCAGGATCGCGGCGAGCAGTCCGCCATAGCCGCCGCCAATCTCCGCGACGGTCGTCACGCCGGAAAGATCCAGCGCTTCGACGACCAAGTCCGCCTGGGCTAGCGTTTCTTTCGCCACATAGGAGTCGAACAGCGCGCCTTGCTCGGCGTGCTCGCGCCGCCAGTCCCGTACGTCCATGCCGAACGCATGTTCGAAGGACGGTCTGCCGGTCTGCAGGCAAGACGCGAGATCGGACCAAGGGCGCCAATATTGCCCGACCACGATCTGCACTTTCGCGGCCAAGCGCGAGGGCGCGCCTGAGGTCAGCGACCGGCCTGAAGATGTCAGGGCGAAAGTCCGGTCTGGCCGCTCCTCGCACACGCCGAGCGTCACGAGCCCGCGCAAGAAGCGCTCAAGATGCGGCGCCGACAGGCCCATCTCGCCGGCCAGTCGCTCCGCGGTGCTGGCTTGAGCCGCCAGCCGGTCGGGCAGGCCGAGCTTCACCGCCGCATAGACCAGCGCCGCGTCGTGATAGGCCGCGATCTGGCGGCTTAACCGCGCCTCGAATTCCTCTTGCTCGGACCCGGTCATTTTCTCCCTCATGCTGAGGAGCGCAGAAGCCACGAAGTGGCGAAGGGCGCGTCTCGAAGGGTGAGGATATTGGTTTAAGGCCAGAATAACGAGGGAGGAGGTGCCCATTGCCGACTCGGGGGCGCTCGTATAACCACCGTCCATGTCGGACGACACGCAAGATCAGGCCGCTGGCCCCGCCGATGAGGCGCCATCCGCGCCTGCGCCAGACCGCGTCCTCATCGTCGATTTCGGCAGCCAGGTGACGCAGCTCATCGCCAGGCGCGTGCGCGAGGCCGGCGTCTATTCCGAGATCGTGCCCTACGACCAGGCCGAAGCCGCACTCGGGCCGGTGTTGCCCAAGGCCATCATCCTGTCAGGCGGCCCGGCATCCGTGCATGAGAGCGGCACGCCGCGAGTGCCGCAAGCGATCTTCACCGCGGGCGTCCCGGTGCTCGGCATCTGCTATGGCGAGCAGGCCATGGTGGCGGCGCTTGGCGGCCAGGTCGAGGGCGGGCATACCCGCGAGTTCGGCCGCGCCGAGTTGCAGATCATCGACGAGACGCCGCTGTTCGACGGCGTGTTCGACGAGGGCGAGCGGGCGCAAGTGTGGATGAGCCACGGCGACCGCGTCACGCGGCTGCCGCCCGGCTTCCGCGCCGTGGGCATCTCGACCGGCGCGCCGTTTGCCGCCATCGCCGACGATTCGCGCAAGCTGTACGGCGTGCAGTTCCACCCCGAAGTGGTGCACACGCCGAAAGGCGCGGCGCTGCTCGCCAATTTCGTGCGCGGTATCGCCGGCCTCTCCGGCGACTGGACCATGGCGCAGTTCCGCGAACGCGCGGTCAAGCGCATTCGCGAGCAGGCGGGCGAGGGTCGGGTGATCTGCGGGCTGTCGGGCGGCGTCGACTCCGCCGTCGCCGCGCTCCTGATCCACGAGGCGATCGGCGATCAGCTCACCTGCATCTTCGTGGACCACGGCCTGTTGCGCGCGCGCGAGGCGGAGGAGGTCGTCGATCTGTTCCGCGGCCACTACAACATTCCGCTGGTCGCGGTCGATGCTGGCGCGCGCTTCCTCGCCGCGCTCGAATCGATCACAGAGCCCGAGGCCAAGCGCAAGATCATCGGCCGGCTGTTCGTGGAGGTGTTCGAGGAGGAGGCTGAGAAACTCTACGACGTCGATTTCCTCGCCCAAGGCACGCTCTATCCCGACGTGATCGAGAGCGTGTCGGC
>JBBDYM010000013.1:0-7358 GCA_040901485.1 Methyloceanibacter sp. | reverse complement strand
CAATACGACCTGCCGCTCTATACCGAGATCGGCGGCGCCAACGGCAAGGCCTATCCCGAAGTGGCAACCGCCTTGACCGGGACCTCGGTGCCGATCGTCCGCATCAACGAGAAGGGCGAGTTGGTCGTGTCCGTCGCGGTGCCGGTGCAGCGCATGCGCGCCGTGCTCGGCGTTCTGCTGCTGTCGACGCGGGGCGGCGACATCGACAATATCGTCGCCGCGGAGCGCTGGGGCATCGTGCGCGTCTCCCTGTTCGCCGCGGCCGTCACCATCATGCTGTCGCTCATCCTCGCCAGCACCATTGCCGGCCCGGTGCAGCGGCTCGCCGCGGCGGCGGAGCGTGTGCGCCATAGCGTCAAGGCCCGCGCCGAGATTCCCGACTTCACCGACCGCACCGATGAGATCGGCCATCTCTCCGGCGCGCTGCGCGATATGACCAACGCGCTGTACCGCCGCATCGACGCCATCGAAAGCTTCGCCGCCGACGTGTCGCATGAGCTCAAGAACCCGCTCACCTCCTTGCGTAGCGCCACCGAAACCTTGCCGCTCGCCAAGGACGAGGACGCCAAGCAGCGGCTCCTGGAGATCATCCAGCATGACGTGAAGCGGCTCGACCGGCTGATCAGCGACATTTCCGATGCCTCGCGCCTCGATGCCGAGCTTGCGCGCGAAGTGGCCACGCCCGTCGACATGGCGGAGCTGTTGCGCGCTACCGTGTCGCTGTTCAACGACATCCATCGTGGCGACACGTTCGAAGTGGTGCTCGACATCGCCTATGCTCCCGGTGCGCATCCTTATCGCGTCACCGGTCACGAGAGCCGCTTGAGCCAGGTGGTCGTCAATCTGCTCGATAACGCGATTTCCTTCTCGCCGCCCGAAGGCCGCATCGCCGTGGTGGTGCGCCGCAACGGCTCGGAGATTCAAATCGCGGTCGAGGACGATGGGCCCGGCATCGCGCCGGAGAATCTGGATCGGATCTTCGAGCGCTTCTACACCGACCGGCCGCAAGAGAATTTCGGCCAGAACTCCGGGCTTGGACTGAACATCTCGCGCCAGATCGTGGGCGCTCACGGTGGGCACCTGTTCGCCGAGAACCGCGGCGCTGCCGATGCCAAAAACGGTAACGGGGGCGCTCGGTTCGTGATCCGGCTGCCTGCTGCTTAAGCCACACGGCAAGAGGAACGCTTGGCGCGTGAACTGGTCCATGGCACCTGCGTGGCCCTTGGCGCATACGCGGCGCTTTTGCGCGGCGGCTCGGGCGCCGGCAAATCGGACCTTGCCCTCAGATTCCTCGCGCTTCCGGGTGCCGGGGCGCTTCTGCCGAAGCTTGTCGCCGACGACCAGGTATGGGTCGAGGCAAGCGCCAAAGGGGAACTCGCCGTTTCTGCACCTGAGCCGATTGCCGGCAAGATCGAGGTCAGAGGCTTGGGGCTCGTGGACGTGCCGTTCATTGAACGCGCCAGGCTCATCCTGGTTTGCGATCTCGTAAACAGCGATTATGTGCCCCGTATGCCGCCCGACCCATGGGAACAGACGGAGATCGCTTGTGTTGCCGTGCCGTTGCTCAAACTTTCGCCATTTGAGCCTTCGGCGCCCTTGAAACTGAAAATGGCGCTTTTGTTGACAGCACCGGATCGGCCTGTTTGAAACGAAGCTTCTTGACTTGCGCTTGGCACCTCTCCCGACAAATATAGCGGCCTTTGGCCGAAGGCTCCTCCCCCAAGAGGCACAATGATCGGCGTCGTCATCGTCACTCACGGCAGGCTCGCGCATGAATTTCGTGCCGCGCTCGAGCATGTGGTTGGGCCGCAAGAGCAGATCGAGACGATTTCCATCGGACCCGACGACGATCTCGACGAAAGGCGCAGCGACATGCTGACGGCGCTCTCGCGCGTCGATAGCGGCAACGGCGTGGTCGTGCTCACCGACATGTTCGGCGGCACGCCGTCGAACCTCGCCATTTCGGCCATGGAGCAAGCGAACGTCGAAGTGATCGCCGGCATCAATCTGCCGATGCTGGTGAAGCTCGCAAGCGTGCGGGGCGCGTGCGGACTCGAAGAAGCGATCACCCAGGCGCAGGAAGCCGGCCGCAAATATATCAGCGTCGCAAGTCAAATCCTCGCAGCCAACTAACAGCCGCACGCGCGGGCTTTTGCAGGGACACGGCAATATGGGGGCGCGTGTACGCAGTCGGATGCGGGAAGGCGATGACGGGAAGCCGCGCGCGGGCCTCTATTTCGCTGAGGTCGTGATCCCCAACAAGAAGGGCCTGCACGCGCGCGCCTCGGCGAAGTTCGTGCGCTGCGCCGGTGACTTTCAGGCCAAGGTACAGGTGACGCGGGAAGGGCACACGGTGGGCGGCACCTCGATCATGGGGCTTATGATGCTCGCCGCCGGCCAAGGCCATACCATCCTCATCGAGGCGGAAGGCGACGACGCATGCGCCGCACTCGAAGCGCTGATCGCGATGGTCGAGGGAGGCTTCGAGGAAGAAGGCTAGGACGGTGTGACGCCAATGCCGACGCGGCCACCAGAGCTTCTCTACGCTGTCGACGAGCGGCCGCCTCCTGGCCGCCTTGCCCTGCTTGGGCTGCAATACGCGGTCCTGATCGGCATCTATCTGATCTTCGTGGTGATGGTCGCCCGGGCCGCCATGGCGCCGGCGCAAGTCATTCAGGATCTGGTGGGGCTCGGCTTCATCGCCGTCGCGATCGGTGCGTTTGTACAAGCCTATCGAGGAAGCTTGTTCGGCTCGGGTTATCTCGCCCCGCCGGTATTCTCTGCAATCTATGTGGGGCCGGCGATCATGGCTGCCGAGGCGGGCGGCTTGCCTGCTGTCGCGGGGCTTACGATCTTTGCCGGCCTCACCGAGGCGGTGCTGTCGCGCCTGCTCCTGCGGTTCCGAGTCATATTCCACCCGATGATCGCCGGCTTCACCGTTCTCGTCGTGGGGTTCCAGCTCGGCCTGGTCGGCCTGGCCAAGGCGCTCGATATCGCCGAGGAAGGGACCTCGGTCTACTGGGCCCATGTCTCCGTCGCCCCGGTCACGCTCGCGATCGCGGTCGGCTTCAGCATCTGGGGCAAGAGGGTGCTGCGCCTCTTGTCGATCCTGTTCGGCGTCATCGCCGGTCTCGCCGCCGCATACGCAGCCGGCCTGATCGATGCCGCGACCATAGCGCCGGTTGGTGCGGCGCCCTGGTTCGCGCTGCCCAATCCCTCGTTCCTCTCCTACTCTCTCGCAGCGCCCCTGCTCCCGGCCTTTATCGCCGCCGGCTTTGCCGCCACGCTCCGCACCATGGGGGTGATCACCACCGCCCAGAAGATCAATGACGCAGATTGGAAACGTCCCGATCTCGCCAACATCAAGAAGGCGGTGCTAGGCGACTCGATCGGCACGCTGACCGCGGGGGCGCTCGGCTGTCCCGGCACCTGCGTCGGCCCAAGCCTGGTCGGCGTGTCGAGCGCGACCGGCGCCACCAGCCGGGCGATTGCCTTCATGGCCGCCGCCTCCTTGCGGCCTTTGCCTTCCTGCCCAAGGTCGCCGCCGCCGTCGTCAGCCTGCCGCCCGAGATCGCCGGAGGCGTTCTTATCTTCACCTCCTCCTTCATGATCACCAGTGGCATCGAGATTGTTTCGTCCCGCACTCTCTCTACGCGCGCCTGCTTTGCGCTCTCCATCGCCCTCCTTCTCGGGCTCGCGACGCAAGTTCATACGCATTACTTCCAGGCGCTGCCCGCGCCTTGGAACGACATTGTCGGCAACATGCTGACGATCAGCCTGGCCGTTGCCATCGGACTCACGCTGCTGTTCCGCATCGGCATCCGCAGGAAGGACGCCATGGTCTGGCGCGCTTCCGATGCGCTTGCGGCATTCGTCCCGTTCCTCGACAAGGAAGCGAGCACGTGGAAACTCAACCCCGAACTCGTCGACCGCGCGAAGGAGGGGGTCGCCGAAATCGTGTCTCATCTCAAGGAGGGGCACTTCATCGATGCGCCGCTCGACATCGAGACGAGCTATGACGGTCTCGATCTTCTGGTCGAGCTCAAATATCGCGGGCGGGCGCCGCATCTCGGCGCGGTGGAGCGTGGACACGAGCAGGCACACGAAGAAGCGGCGGTGACCGCGGGGCTCAAGAGCTTCGGTGCCGGTTCCCATTCCGACCGCACCAGCGTTTCAGTCGACGGCGATGAGGTGACGGTCAGACTGTGGTTCAATGCCTGAGTCAGACGGCGGTCCCAACCAGCACGCCGATGCCGAACGTTATGGCCATCGCCAGCGCGCCCCAGAACGTGACCCGCAGGACAGGCTTCAGGACTTCGGCGCCGCCGGTCTTGGCGCCGAGCCAGCCGAGCATGGCAAGCGCGAGCAGCGATCCTACGGCGACCACCGGCACAAGCCAATCTCCGGGCGAGACGAGAACGAGAGCGAGCGGTGCGGTGGCGCCCGCCGAGAAGGTCGCGGCTGAAGTCAGCGCCGCCTGCACCGGCCGCGCCGTCGTGATTTCCGAAATGCCGAGCTCGTCTCTTGCATGCGCGCCGAGCGCATCCTTGGCCGTCAACTGATCGGCGACTTGCCGCGCCAGCGCGATCTCGACGCCGCGCTCAACATAAATTTGTGTCAGCTCCTCACGTTCCGCTTCGGGTTCCGTCGCCAGTTCCCCGCGTTCGCGCGCGAGGTCCGCGTTCTCCGTGTCTGACTGCGAGCTGACCGAAACGTATTCGCCGGCTGCCATCGACATGGCGCCTGCCACGAGACCGGCGATACCGGCGAGCAGGATGCTGCTCTTCGAGGCGGAGGCGCCGGCAACACCGAGAATCAGGCTTGCGGTCGAGATGATGCCGTCATTGGCGCCGAGCACAGCGGCCCGGAGCCACCCGATCCGCGAGACGAGATGGCGTTCCTTGTGAACCTTGGCTATCGGCCCTCGCGCCATCGCTCAGATCCCTTGGACCGGCGGCACCAGACCGAGCTGCTGGAGCAGCGCCAGGGCGTCGTAATTCACCCAGGACTCGACGATCTTGCCCTGGACGATGCGGTTCAGATCCATGCCGGTGTAACTCACGCTTCGTCCAGACGGTGACGCTCCCAGGAATGTCCCCGTCTGCGTGCCGCTTGCCGAGAAGCGGCTCAGCACCAACTCGCCCTCGGCGATCTGCGCTTCGACGGTATAGCGTAGGTCCGGGAAGGCGGTACGGAACAGCGTGACCGCCTGCTTGATGCCCGCAGGCCCCACCACGCGCGACGCTTCGGGCCCGCGGCCGACATGATCGATATAATCGGGCGCGTAGAGCTCGTCGGCCACCTGAAGCTTGCCTTCGCCCCACAGCTCGACCAGCACGCGTTGGCCGATCTGCTTGTTCTCCGCCAGCATCGTCTCATCGCTCATACTCATCGCCCTTGGTCTACATGAGCTTGCAACGACCACGCGTCAGGGGCGCCCGAGCTGGTCGAGTGCCGCTTGCAACGGATCAGGTCTCACCTTGATGAACCCGCTATAAGGCTGATCCATCTCGAGGATGAGGAAGATTGAGCCGGCAACCGACAGCGCCGCGACGAAGAGCGCAGCGATGACGATGTAATTTCGCGGTGCGAACAGGCCGAAGCTCGAGAATATGACCGTGAGCCAAAAGATCAGGACGATCAGGAATGGCCAGCGCATGTTGCTCGCTATCTGCTGAGCGATATGCCAGCGGCTCGCGGCGATGCTGTTGGTTATCTGCAGCGCCGTCGACTGAAGCCAATGCTGCGCATCGGTCTTGGGTGTGAGCGCGAGCAGCGCATGCTGCACTACCTCGATGCCTTGGCCTTTGCTGATAATTTCCGGGGAAGATTTTATGTCGCTGCCTGGCCATAGTTGGCTGACCCGCATGGCCACCGTCCGCTTCAGGAGATCGCGCGCTTCCTGAGTCTCCGGCCCGTATTCGGCAAGCGTGCGATCGAGCAGAATGACCTGCGAGGCCCAGCTCTTCACCGCGTTCTCCTTGTCGTCGAGCGAGTTCTTAGCCGAGGCGATCAAGAGACCAAGAACGAGCGCCGCGAGAGTGGCGATCATGGCCATCGTCACCTTGATGACGTCTTTGGCGTCGTTGCTCAAATGGTCCTTGGGCAAGACCTTGCTCAGAAGCATGCCGAAAAGCACGCCGGCGAAGACGCAGGCAAACACGATTGTGGCAACGCCAAGGGCTGTCATCCCGCGCTTCCTAGCAAGTCATATCCCCGACACGCACGCTGGTTGACCGACCTAGCCTGGGCCTAGTTGGGCTATCCACTACCACGCGCAGGCCGGATTTCCAGCGTAGAGCCTAGGCCCTTGACTCACGGTACTTCAGATAGGATATAAGGACTTCTTTATATCTTTATGCAGCCGGAGCGGAGCGCATGAACTATCACGTCAAGGATATCGGCTTAGCCGACTGGGGCCGCAAGGAGATCGCCATCGCCGAGACCGAGATGCCGGGTCTCATGGCGGTGCGCGAGGAATATGCCGCCAAGCAGCCGCTGAAGGGCGCGCGCATCGCCGGCTCCCTGCACATGACCATCCAGACAGCGGTGCTGATCGAAACGCTGAAGGCGCTTGGCGCCGACATCCGCTGGGCCTCGTGCAACATCTATTCGACGCAGGACCACGCCGCCGCGGCCGTCGCCGCGGAGGGCATCCCCGTGTTCGCCTATAAGGGCGAGAGCCTCGAAGATTATTGGGACTACACCCACCGCATCTTCGAATGGGCCGACGGCGGCACGCCCAACATGATCCTCGACGACGGCGGCGACGCCACGCTGCTTGTGCATCTCGGCGTGCGCGCCGAGAAGGGCGACACCGCCTTCCTCGACAAGCCCACCAACGAGGAAGAGGAAGTCCTGTTCGCCGCCATCAAGAAGACGCTGCAGGCGAAGCCCGGTTGGTACTCGGAGATCGCCAAGAACGTGCGCGGCGTGACCGAGGAGACCACGACCGGCGTGCACCGCCTGCACGAGATGCAGAAGAAGGGCACGCTGCTGTTCCCCGCCATCGACGTCAATAACAGCGTCACAAAATCGAAATTCGACAATCTCTACGGTTGCCGCGAGAGCCTGGTCGACGGCATCCGCCGCGGCACCGACGTGATGATGGCAGGCAAGGTGGCTATGGTCGCGGGCTTCGGCGACGTCGGCAAGGGCTCGGCCGCGAGCTTGCGCAATGCCGGCTGCCGCGTGCTGGTCGCCGAGATCGATCCGATCTGCGCGCTACAGGCGTCGATGGAAGGCTACGAGGTCACCACCATGGACGACGCCGCGCCGCGCGCCGACATTTTCGTCACCGCCACCGGCAATGTCGACGTCATCACCGTCGACCACATGCGGGCGATGAAGGACCGCGC
>JBBDYM010000012.1:0-7819 GCA_040901485.1 Methyloceanibacter sp. | reverse complement strand
AATGTGGTGCGCTCGCAGCTCGACCTGCACGCGGCCTATGGCGGCGTGGTGCCGGAGATAGCGGCACGCGCCCATGTGGAATTGCTCGATGCCGCGATTTTGCAGGCTCTGGCGGAGGCAAAGCTCGGCTTCGAGGGCGTCGATGCGGTGGCCGCCACTGCCGGCCCCGGCCTGGTCGGCGGCTTGATCGTCGGCGTGACATTGGGCAAGGCCATCGCTTTGGCGCGCGGCGTGCCGTTCATCGCCGTCAATCATCTGGAGGCGCACGCGCTGACCGCCGGCCTCACCGATGGCTTGCCATTCCCCTATCTGCTGCTGCTCGTGTCGGGCGGACACACGCAGCTCCTCATCGTCACGGATGTCGGCGACTACGAGCGGCTGGGAACCACGCTCGACGATGCGCTCGGCGAAGCCTTCGACAAGGCGGCCAAGCTGCTCGGACTTGGCTATCCAGGCGGGCCGGAAGTCGAGAAATATGCCGCGCGCGGACGCGCTTCCATCAAGCTGCCGCGCCCGATGCTCGGGCGGCCTGAACCGCATTTCTCTCTCGCCGGACTCAAGACCGCGCTGCGGCACGAGGCGATGGCACGCACACCCTTAAGCGACGAGACAATCGCCGATCTGTGCGCCAGCTTCCAGGAAGCGGTCGCCGACATCGTCAGCGACCGCACCGCCCGCGCTTTTGCCATTTATGAGGAGCGTCTGGGCGCGGAAGCGCCGCGCGCGCTGGTCGTGGCCGGCGGCGTCGCCGCCAATCAGCGGCTCAAGGCGGCACTCGAGGCAACTGCCCGCGAGCATGGGTTTCGCCTCATCGTGCCGCCGCCCGCGCTTTGCACCGACAATGCCGCCATGATCGCCTGGGCGGGCGCTGAACGGCTGGCGCGCGGCTTGACCGACGACCTTGCCGCGCCGGCCCGCGCCAGATGGCCGCTGGACCCGGACGCGCCGCCCGCGCTCGGCGCCGGCGTCAAGGCCTGAGCCTGCTTCACTGGATTCCGGCTTGCGCCGGAATGACGGTCTATGACTTATGGCGGGGATTACGCAGGAAGACGGCATGGCGCTTCAATCGGTGGGCATTGTCGGCGCAGGAGCCTGGGGCACCGCGCTCGCCGTCACGGCACGGCGGGCCGGCCGCGACGTGCTGATCTGGGCCTATGAGCTCGAGACGATCACCGATATCAACGAAGCGCATCGAAACGGCATCTATCTCCCGGGCGTCGCCCTCGACCGGGCCATCAAGGCGACCGCAAGCTTCAAGGACGTTGCCTCGCGTGACCTGTTGCTGCTGGCCACACCCGCGCAGCTAATTCGCCCCGTCGCCCGCGAGCTTTCTCCTTACGTGAAAGAAGGGCAGCCGGCGGTGATCTGCGCCAAGGGCATCGAGCAGGCGACCGGTAAGCGCATGACCGAGGTCGTCGCCGAAATGCTGCCCACGGTCGAGATTTCCGTTCTGTCAGGCCCGAGCTTCGCCGCCGAGATCGCGCGCGGACTTCCGGCGGCGGTTACGCTCGCCACCGCGTGTGAGGCGCAAGGCAGCGCGCTGTCGCATGCGCTCAGCCATTCGCCCTTCCGCTGCTATTGGAGCGACGACGTGGTGGGCGCGGAGATCGGCGGCGCGGTCAAGAACGTCTACGCCATCGCCGCCGGCATCGTCGCCGGCAAGCAGTTCGGTGAAAGCGCGCACGCGGCGCTGGTCACGCGCAGCTTTGCCGAGATGGCGCGGTTCGGCACGTCGCTCGGCGCGCGACGCGAGACCTTGACCGGGCTGTCGGGTCTCGGCGACCTGCTACTCACCTGCGGCAGCCCGCAATCGCGCAACATGTCGCTTGGGCTGGAGCTCGCCAAAGGACGCGACCTCGACGAAGTACTGGGGCAACGTCAATCCGTCGCCGAGGGTGTCTATACCGCGAGCGCCTTGGTGGAGATGGCGGCGGCGCGCGGCATTGACATGCCGATCGCGCAGGCGGTGCATTCGGTGGTGTCCGGACGCGCCACGGTGGACCAGGCGATCGAGGCGCTGCTCTCCCGCCCCCTCCGCGCTGAGGTTTAAGGGCTTCACCCTTCGAGACGGGCCTAGGGCCCTCCTCAGGGTGAGGATTTAAAGTCCTCATGGTGAGGAGCGCCCGTAGGGTGCGTCTCGAACCATGAGGCCCGGTAGACAGCCCGACGACCAGGCAATAGCCTCGCGGCAAGGAGGACCAATGCTCTTTGCGCTGATCTGCACCGACAAGCCGAACAGCCTCGCGCTGCGCAAGGCCAACCGGCCGGAGCATCTCGCTTATTTGGAGAGCCTCGGCGATGTGCTCATCTTCGCCGGTCCATTCACCGAGGCTGACGGCGAGACCATGAACGGCAGTCTGATCGTGGTCGAGGCGACCACGCTCGACGCCGCCCGCGCCATCATCGAAGGCGATCCGTTCGCCAGAGCCGGCATTTTCGCGGAGGTCGATATCCGCCCGTGGCGCTGGTCCATCAACCCCCCCGATGAGGAGGAGTGATGGCCTATTGGCTGGTGAAGTCGGAGCCCGAGACCTGGTCCTGGGCCCAGCAGAGGAAAGAAGGCCGCAAGGGCGCCGAATGGACCGGCGTGCGCAACTTCCAGGCCCGCAGCAACATGCGCAAGATGAAACGCGGCGACCTCGCCTTCTTCTACCATACCGGTGAGGAGAAGGCCGTGGTCGGCATCGTCAAGGTCGTGAAGGAAGCCCACCCGGACTCGACCGATCCGTCAGGCCAATGGGACTGCGTCGACGTGGCCGCGCTCGCCGATCTGCCGCGTCCCGTGACCCTCGCCGAGGTCAAGGCGAAGCTCAAGGACATGGCGTTGGCGCGCAGCCCTCGCCTCTCGGTGCAGCCCGTGAGCGAGGCCGAATGGCGCAAGGTCTGTGCCCTGGGAGGCCTGGACGACCCGCCTTCAGTTTAGTGCCGGAAGCGCGCGTCCTGGGCTAAACTCGGCCGGCAACAAACATCCATAAGGGGGGAAAGTCATGACATCCATAATGGTGAACTACCTCGCTATCGTCATCGCCGCCTTGGCCGGGGTCGGGCTCGGCCTGATCTGGCGCACGGTGATGCTAAAACCTTGGCTCGCGGCTCGCGGCAAGACCAAGACCGATATCGAAGGCCGGGGCCTCGTATTGCCCTTCCTCACCACCTTCGTGGCCCTGCTGGTCATGTCTTGGATGCTGGCTGGCGTGATGGCCCATATGGGCCAAGTCACCGTCAGGGGCGGGCTGATCACGAGCTTCCTCGTCTGGCTCGGTTTCGTCATCACCGTTATAGGCGTCAGCCACGCGTTCACCGGCGCGAAGCCGATGCTCACCCTGATCGACGGCGCCTATTGGCTCGCCGCGCTCCTGATCATGGGCGCGGTCATCGGCGCTTTCGGCGTCTAGTCCGAACGCATAGTCTTTGCGCACAAGCAGCGCCCAGTCATAATGCCCCCAAAATAATGCTGCGTTTTGCGTTGGGAGGAACGGACTGATGTCCGAGCATAAGACGTACAAAGTCGAAGTCGTGGAGGTCCCGCAGCAGTGGAAGGAGCGGGCCTTCATCGACAAGGATGCCTACGAGACGCGCTACAAGGAGAGTGTCGAGGCGCCTGACGCCTTCTGGGGCAAGGAAGCCAAGCGCATCGATTGGATCAAGCCCTTTACCCGCGTCAAGAACACGAGCTTCGACTATCCCGACATCTCCATCAAATGGTTCGAGGACGGCACGCTCAACGTCGCCGCCAATTGCACCGACCGGCATCTGAACAAACGCGGCGACCAGACCGCCATCATCTGGGAGCCCGACGACCCGAACGCGGAAACCAAGCACATCACCTATCGCGAGCTGCACGAGAATGTCTGCCGCCTCGCCAATGTACTGAAAGCGCAAGGCGTCAGACGCGGCGACCGGGTCACCATCTATCTGCCGATGATCCCGGAAGCGGCCTACGCCATGCTCGCCTGCGCGCGCATCGGCGCCATTCATTCGGTGGTGTTCGGCGGCTTTTCGCCCGACTCGCTAGCCGGACGTATCGAGGACTGCAAATCGCGCTTCCTCATCACCGCCGACGAGGGATTGCGCGGCGGTCGCAAAGTGCCTCTCAAGGTCAATGCCGATGCGGCGCTCGCCAAAGTGTCGGGTGTGGAGAAGGTGCTCGTGGTCAAGCGCACGGGGGCCGAGGTGCCGTGGACGCAAGGGCGCGACGTCTGGCTCGACGACGAACTCGCCAAGGCCGACACCGACTGCCCGCCCGAAGAGATGAACGCCGAGGATCCGCTATTCATCCTCTACACTTCCGGCTCGACGGGAAAGCCGAAGGGCGTGCTGCACACCTCAGGCGGCTATCTGGTATTCGTCTCGGCGACGCATCAATACGTGTTCGATTATCACGACGGCGACATCTATTGGTGCACGGCGGATGTCGGCTGGGTCACCGGCCACTCCTATATCCTCTACGGGCCGCTCGCCAACGGCGCCACCACCTTGATGTTCGAAGGCGTCCCCAATTATCCGGACGCCTCGCGCTTCTGGCAGGTGATCGACAAGCACAAGGTCGATATTTTCTACACGGCGCCGACGGCGATTCGCGCGCTGATGGGCGCGGGCGATGACTATGTGAAGCGCACCAGCCGCAAGTCGCTCAAGCTGCTCGGCACCGTCGGCGAGCCGATCAATCCGGAAGCGTGGGAATGGTACTATAATGTTGTCGGCGAGAAGCGTTGCCCCGTCGTCGATACCTGGTGGCAGACCGAGACCGGCGGCATCCTCATCACGCCGCTGCCTGGCGCCATCAAACTCAAGCCTGGCTCGGCGACCTTGCCCTTTTTCGGCGTGCAGCCGGCCATCGTCGACAGCGAGGGCAATTTGCGCGAGGGCGAGGCGGTCGGCAATCTCGTCATCCTCGACGCGTGGCCTGGCATGATGCGCACCGTCTATGGCGACCATCAGCGTTTCGTCGAGACCTATTTCTCCACCTACAAGGGCAAGTACTTCACCGGCGACGGCTGCCGGCGCGACGCCGATGGTTATTACTGGATCACCGGCCGGGTCGACGACGTGATCAATGTCGCGGGACACCGCATGGGCACGGCGGAAGTGGAGTCCGCGCTGGTCGCCCATCCCAAGGTCTCGGAAGCCGCGGTGGTCGGCTACCCGCATGACATCAAGGGCCAGGGCATCTATTGCTATGTCACGCTGATGGCCGGCGAGAAGGGCGACGACGCGCTCAAGGTCGAGTTGCGCGACTGGGTGCGCAAGGAGATCGGGCCGATCGCCTCGCCTGACCAGATTCAGTTTGCACCGGGGCTGCCCAAGACGCGCTCCGGCAAGATCATGCGCCGAATCCTGCGCAAGATCGCCGAGGACGATTATGCCAATCTCGGCGACACCACGACGCTCGCCGATCCCTCCGTGGTTACGGAACTCGTCGACAACCGCCAGAACCGCAAATCGACTTGAGCGCATAAGGGGAAAGCAGCATGTCGCGACTTACGCAAATTCTGATCGGCTCCGGTGTCGTGCTCGCGCTGCTGGTCACTCTGGCGGTCCTAGCGGGAAATTGGGGCTCTAGCGCGCCGAGTCAGACCGTGGAGATGAACTTCGGCACTCACCTGGTGACGGTCAAAGGCCACTATAAGCACCTGACGCAGGAAACGATCGCCGAAGGACTGCTGATCGCGGTTGACGGTAACGAGATCACGGTCAACGACGCGCAGGTCACCGCCGATGGCCTAACGCATGTCCTGGAGCCCGGCCAGAACGTCGAGATCCTGGTCGACGAGAAGGGGACCGTCGAGGTGAAGATGGCGGAGCCCGATGCGGGCGACGACGCCGCCGCTACGAACGCCGCCCCGGAATAAGACCTTAGCCGCCTAGCACGCGCGTGAGGTGCCTCAAGAGGGTGTTCCAGGCCTCCTTAGTGTCGCGCCTGAATTCGTCCTCGAGCGACTGTTCGAGCGTCCAGATCAGCGCCTGCGCCATGGTGCGGTAGTAGCGCGGCTTGATGCCGAGCTGGCGATGGCGCGCGCCGAGCAGCTTCAGCGTGGGGACGAGCCCATCCTCCTTGCCGAGCGAGATGATCATGAGCTTCATCCCGGCGGCGAATTTGCGCGCCTGAACCTCGATCGGGCCGTCGAAGCGCTTGCGCAAGGACGGATCGAGCCGGAACAGCTTGAGGAAGAACAGCTGGGCCACCAGCTCGCGCGCCGGCTCGAGCCGCTGGAAGCTCTCGCGGATCAGCTTCTTCTGCTTGGCGGTAAGCGGGATTTCCGGGGAGGCTGGCGCCCACGACCGGCGCGAGCGAGTGGCGGTTTTGGCGACAGGCATTTGAACGACGGCTGACATGACTTGATACTCCCGCGACGCAACAACAATGAGATCATGCGGGGACAGCCCTTGACGAACCGTTAAGGTAACCGCCGCGGAAACCAATTTCGTTCAGGTTTCTAGGAACCTTGTGCTGCGGGCCAAGTCTCCCAACATAACAACGGCTTCGGCGGGACCTGCATGCCGCCGGGGCGTTGTTAAGGAGGTCCGATGAGTTATTTCCGCACCGCTATCCTGCTCGCGGCGATGACCGCGCTGTTCATGAGTATCGGCTATCTGTTCGCCGGCCAGACGGGCATGATCGTGGCCTTCTTGGTCGCGGGCGGCATGAACCTGTTCGCCTATTGGAACTCCGACAAGATGGTGCTCCGCATGTACGGGGCGCGCGAAGTTGACGAGCGCTCGGCGCCCGAGCTTTACGCCATGGTGCGGCAGCTGGCGCAGACTGCCGCGCTGCCCATGCCGCGCGTCTACATCATGGAGAACCCCCAGCCCAACGCCTTCGCCACAGGACGCAACCCCGCAAACGCCGCCGTCGCCGTCACCACCGGACTGATGCGCACGGTCGACGAAGGCGAGCTTGCCGGCGTGATCGCGCACGAGCTTGCCCATATCAAGCACCGCGACACGCTGCTGATGACGGTCACCGCCACGCTTGCCGGCGCCATCTCCATGCTCGCCAACTTTGCGATGTTCTTCGGTGGCGGGAATCGCGACAACAACAACCCGCTGGGATTCATCGGCGTGCTGCTGATGGTATTCCTCGCGCCGCTTGCCGCAGGGCTGGTGCAGATGGCCATCAGCCGCACGCGCGAATACGAGGCCGACCGCGAAGGCGCCGAGATCAGCGGACGCCCGCTGTGGCTCGCTTCCGCCTTGCAGAAAATCTCCGGCGCGGCGGAGCGCATCCCCAACATGGAAGCCGAGCGCAATCCGGCGTCGGCGCATCTCTTCATCGTCAACCCGCTGTCCGGCGCGCGCATGGACAATTTATTCTCGACCCACCCCAAGGTCGAGAACCGCGTGGCGCGCTTGGCGGAACTCGCGCATCAGATGGGCGAGCTCGACACGCCGGCGCACGCGCGCTCGGAGGCGTCCCAGTCCGGGCCATGGTCGTCCTCGCGTTCCCCTGCGCGCGGGCCCTGGGACTGAATCCGGTCTATTCTTCATCGCCATGAACGCCGCCAACAAAGAGGCGCGGGGCAAATCTCGCGCGCCTGACGCTCAGGTCGGCCTGCCGGCAAGACGCGCGGCGGCCGAGCTGCTCGATGCCGTGCTGCGCAAGAAGCAACCGCTCGGAGACATCTTGAGCCGTTCGCTCGACGGCGGTGTCATGTCCGATCTGCCGCAGCGCGACCGCGCACTGGCCCGCCTCATCGTCGCCACCAGCCTCAGGCGCAAGGGGCAGCTCGATCACGTGCTGAACGCGTTTCTGGAGCGCGGCATGCCGGAGAAATCCGGCACGCTCTATCCGATCCTGCTGTCGGCCGCGGCGCAGCTC
>JBBDYM010000011.1:0-8085 GCA_040901485.1 Methyloceanibacter sp. | reverse complement strand
GCCGGCGCCTATATCAAGACCTATTTCGAGCGCTTCCCCGGCATCCGCGACTATATGGAAGCGATGAAGGCAGAGGCGCGCCGCCAGGGCTACGTCAAGACGCTGTTCGGGCGGAAGGTGCATTACCCTGAGATCAACACCAAGAACCCGGGCCTGCGCGGCAATTACGAGCGCGCCGCCATCAACGCGCCGATCCAGGGGAGCGCGGCCGACATCATCCGCCGCGCCATGGTCCGCATGGTGCCGGCGCTCGACGCGGCCGGGCTATCCGCGCGCATGCTGCTCCAGGTGCATGACGAGCTGGTGTTCGAGGCGCCCGAGGACGAGGTCGACAAGACCATGGAGGTGGCGCAAGCCGTGATGGAGAAGGCGCCGGAGCCCGCGCTCAAGCTGAAAGTGCCGCTCAAGGTTGACGCGCGCTCAGGCGACAACTGGGAAGCCGCTCATTAGAGAAACCCCTCACCCTGAGGAGGCCGCGGAACGCGGCCGTCTCGAAGGGTGGGCCTCATGCTTCGAGACGCGCCTGCGGCGCTCCTCAGCATAAGGATTAGCTCTAGCCCTTACGGGGCTTGACCACGGCGATGATGTTGGTCTGCACCACGCCATCGACCAGGGCGATCTTCTCCAGGATCGCCTTCTGACCGTCGGCCGGGTCCTTGCAGTCGAGCTGCGCTACCAGCTTCTCGTCGGAGAGCATCACCACATTGGCGAACTTGCAATTATCCAGCGACAGCGCCTTGAGCGTGTCGACGGCCTCGGTCGCATTGGCCGAACCGAGCAGTTCGATGAAGAGATAGATGTTCACCATGGGGTGGGCTCCTTTTGGCGTTTCCTCGGGTGTGAACGATTGGCAAGCTCTTGGGTTGCGACCACCTCCTTGGTTTCTTCCCCGGTGAAGAGCATAGATGCGCTAGGCTGATCCGTCATGCACCCTATGGAGGTCCGTTTGCGTCACCCCTTCAAGACCCTGTGCCTGTTCCTCGCATTCTTATTCAGCACGACGGCGATATCGCTCGCGCTGCCCGCGCCCATGGACGACGCGGACCTGATGGAGAAAAGCGATCTCGTGGCGCTGGTCCGCGTGTTGTCGGTCGGCTGCACCAGCGTGACCAAGGACGAGCAGTCCGGCGAGGTGCTGCCGGGCTATCTCGCTACCTTGCAAGTCCTCGAAGTGAAGAAAGGCGACGTGAAGCCCGGAGACGAGGTGCTGGTGACCTGGCACGCCATCCCGACCGGCATTGTCGGTCCGTGGGCCGTCTTTTATTACCCGGGCGAGGAGGTGTGGACTCACCTCACCAAGCGCAGCGGGGGCGTGACCTACGCCTCGAGCTGGTGGAACGCCAGGGGCGAGCCGGTGAAGAAGGCGCAGACAACCGAGCTGCCCACCACGGTGGGCCAGACGGTCACGATCACCACCAAACCAAGTGAATGAACCCCCTCTCCCCTGTGGGGAGAGGTGAAGCAAGTCGGTCAGGTAGATAGTCCGTCGAGCCAGGTGTTGAACAGGCGCTTGCCGGCATCGTTGGCGGTGGGCGCCAGCCGCGCCGTCTCCGCGCGCATCTGACCGAGATCGACCTTGGAGCTGGCAAGCTCGCCGGTATGGCCGATCAGCCAACGCTCCAGATCGCGTGCCGGCACCTCGACATGAAATTGCAGCGCCAGCACGTTCGGCCCATAGGCGAAGGCCTGGTTCGGGGTGATGTCGGTCGAGGCGAGCCGCGTAGCCCCGGCCGGCAGGTCGAACGTGTCGCCATGCCAATTCAAGATGTGCACGTCTTCGAGCACGCCGAGCGGCGAAGCCTTGCCCTCCTCGGTCAGCGTGAGCACGTCCCAGCCAAGCTCCTTCTGCTTGCCCGGATAGACGCGCGCGGCGAGCACCGCGGCGAGCGCCTGGCAGCCGAGGCAGATGCCGGCGACCGGCGTGCCCTGCTTCACCGCCGCCTCGATGGTGGCAAGCTCATGCTTGAGGAATGGATAGCGGTCGAACTCATAGATGCCGATGGGACCGCCGAGCACGAGCAGCAGATCGGCGTCCTTGGCCGGCGTGAGATCGTCGATGCCGGCTTCGAGATAGCGAAGGCCGATGCCGCGCGCGGCTAGCACATCTCCCAGAATGCCGGCATCCTCGAAAGAGACGTGACGTATGGCGACTGCGTTCTGCATGGCTTCCCTCACATGCTCCCGGCTCTTGCCGTATCTTGTGCCGGACGGCCGGGCTTTACTTGGCAATTAGCGACGCTCGATTGACCGTTTGCGACTTGCCCGGTGCTCACACGATCCGCCTGACGCCTTGGCGGCGTGGATCGCCCGCGCCTTCCACCCCGCCATCTCCATGACGGCGCGCGGCATGAACCCCGCCGAAGAACAGATTCCGATCCGGCCAGGCATGCGCTTTCTCTTCCAATGCGCGCAACTCGGCCTGCGCCACTTCCGCCAAGCCCGGCTCGAAGCTGGTTCTGCCGTCGCGCTCGACGTGCAGGCGTGGCGCTTCGACCGCCTGCTCGAGGTCCATGCCGTGATCCAGCAGATTGACGGCGACCTGGAGGATGGCGGTGCGGATGCGGTTGGAGCCGCCGGTGCCGAGCGCCGTCACCGTGCCGTCAGACTCAAGAATGACGGTGGGCGCCATCATCGAGGAGAGGCGCACGCCTTCGCGCCACGCATCGAGGCGCCCGCTCGCGAGATCCTCCTCGCCCAGCATGTTGTTGAGCATGAAGCCGAAATTGCCGACGATTAAGCCGTTGCCCTCGCCGTTGGAGAGGCTGATTGCGGCTGCGTTTCCCTCCGCATCGATGACACTGATATGCGTGGTGCCGCGATAGGCTTGAGGGTGGCGCTCGGCGGCGCGCAGCTCCTTGGTCAGCACGCCTTTGGCAAGTCGCTCCGCCAGTCCTTCGCCATGCGCGGCGCGCGCATCGTTGGTGGCGTCCATCGCGCGCTTCAACGCGGGCGCATCGATCTCGCGTCCCTGCTCGGCCATCGCTTCGAGATAAGCGAGACCGAAAGCGATCAGCGCGCCGCTTGCCGCGGGCGGTGGGTTGAGCGCGACAGTGGCGCCCGCATGCCACCAGTAAAGCGGCTCGCGCCGCGCGACGCGATAGGATTTGAGATCGTCATAGCGAACGTACCCGCCAAGTTCTTCCGACTGCGCCACGATGGCCTTGCCCACGTCGCCGTCGACGAACAGACGCGCGCCGTCCTCGGCGAGCCATTCCAATGTCTCGGCAAGCCCCTCATTGCGGAAGGTCTGGCCGGCCTGAAGCAGCTTGCCGCCCGGCGCGAAGATGCGAGCGACGCCTTCGCTCGCGGTCAGGATCGGGGCGATGACGGTGAAGAGATAGGCCTGGAAGGTGCTCAAGGGGAAACCGTCGCGCGCCGCGCGCACCGCCGGCTCCACCAGACGCTTCACGGGTAAGGTGCACAGCGCCTCGTGCAGAATGAACAGGCCCGGCACCGCGCCTGGCGTGGCGCTCGACCCGAGCCCGATATGAAATTCCTGCTTGGCCGGGCCGAAATCGGCGTGGATCGGATAGAAGGAAACTTCACGCGCGGGGCGGCGCTTCAGCGGCGTCTCGACGAAGAAATCGAACAGCGCCGCCTTATCGCTGTCCGCGCGCCGCGCCATGAGGAAACCGCCGCCGCCCGGCGCACAGAACACCGCTTCGGCGACGAACGCCATGAAGGTGCCGGCCAAGGCGGCGTCGAAGGCGTTGCCGCCGTCTTGCAGGATTTCCGCCGCCGCGGACCCGGTCAGCTCATGGCCCGCCGCAACGACGCTCTTATTCTTGCCCATGGGCCTTGGGTACGGCGAAGCGCTAAGTGCGGCAAGGCCCTTAGATTTGTCATGCCCGCGAAAGCGGGGGCAATGACCATGCAATATGAATGGAAGGACTAGCCGAGGCGCTGTTCGAGGGCGGAAAGCTCGTCCTTGAGGCCCTTGGGGAGCTTGTCACCGAAGGTAGCGAAATGCTCCTTGATCAGCGGCAGCTCCGCCTTCCAGCTTTCGGCGTCGACTTTGAGCAACTCCTTCAGCTGCTCGGCGTCAAGCTTGAGCCCCTTGGTATCGAGCGCATCTTCCGTCGGCACCTTGCCGATCGGCGTGTCGGCCGCTTTGGCCGTGCCGTCCACGCGCTCGAAGATCCATTTCAGCACGCGCGAGTTCTCGGCATAGCCCGGCCACAGGAACTTGCCGTTGCCGTCCTTGCGGAACCAGTTGACGTAAAAAATCTTCGGCATCTTGGCGCCGGCCTTTTCGCCCATCTTCAGCCAATGGGCGAAATAATCGCCCATGTGGTAGCCGCAGAAGGGCAGCATGGCCATCGGGTCGCGGCGGATGTCGCCGATTTTGCCGGCCGCGGCCGCCGTCTTCTCCGACGCCATGATCGAGCCGAGAAAGGTGCCGTGCTTCCAGTCGTTCGCCTCGGTGACCAGCGGCACCACGGTAGCGCGGCGGCCGCCGAAAAGGATGGCGTCGATCGGCACGCCCTTGGGGTCCTCCCATTCCGGCGCGATCACCGGGCACTGCGAGGCGGGGGCCGTAAAGCGCGCATTGGCATGCGCCGCGGTGCGCCCCGAGTTCGGCGTCCAGTTGCGGCGCATCCAGTCGATCGTGTGCGCGGGCGTATGACCCATCTGCTCCCACCACACGTCTCCGTCGTCGGTCAGCGCGACATTCGAATAGATACAGTTTGCCTTCAGCGTTTGCATGGCGTTGTAGTTCGACTCGTTCGACGTGCCGGGCGCCACGCCGAAGAACCCGGTCTCTGGATTGATGGCGTAGAGCCGCCCGTCCGCGCCGAACTTCATCCAGCAAATGTCGTCGCCGATGGTCTCAGCCTTCCACCCCGGTATGGTCGGGTTGAGCATGGCGAGATTGGTCTTGCCGCAGGCCGACGGAAAAGCGGCGGCGATATATTTCGACTTCCCTTTCGGGTTGGTGAGCTTGAGAATCAGCATGTGCTCGGCCATCCAGCCCTCGTCGCGCGCCTTCACCGAAGCGATGCGCAGCGCGTGGCACTTCTTGCCGAGCAGCGCGTTGCCGCCATAGCCGGAGCCGTATGACCAGATCTCGCGGGTCTCGGGGAAATGCGAGATGTACTTGGTTTCGTTGCAGGGCCACGGCACGTCGGCGGTCGTGGGGGTGGAAAGTGGATAGCCTACGGTGTGCATGCCGCGCACGAAGTCTTCGGAATCGCCAAGCGCTTTCCACACCCTGTCGCCGACGCGGGTCATGATGTGCATGTTGGCGACGGCGTACGCGGAATCGGTGACCATCACGCCGATGCCGGCGATCGGCGAGCCCACCGGCCCCATCGAGTAAGGCACCACATACATGGTGCGGCCCTGCATGGCGCCGTCATAGAGCTTGGTGAGCGTCGCCTTCATCTCGGCGGGGTCGAACCAGTTATTGGTCGGCCCGGCGTCGTCCTTCGACTTCGAGCAGATATAGGTCTGGTCCTCGACGCGGGCGACGTCCTTTGGATCGGAGCGGACGAGAATGGAGTTGGGACGCTTCTCCGGGTTGAGCCAGATGGCCGTGCCGCCATCGACCAGAGCCTTCAGCATCGCCTGGTATTCTTCCTTGGAGCCATCGCACCAATAAATGGCGTCGGGCTTGAACAGGGTGCGGGCCTCCTCGACGAAGGCCAGAACTTTCGGATTGGTGGTCTTGGCTGCTTCAGGCGCAATCTTGGACTGAACGCTCATGCGGCATGGTCCTTCGGCGAATTGGTGGATTGGGTGGCGAAAGGCCGTCCCTCACCTAGCACCGAACATGCGGAGCTTTCAAGCTAGGCCCGGCGTGCCGTGTCATTGCTGTGGCAGCCTTTTACGAGCTTCCGCCGCCAAGCGGACCAGCTCTTTGCGGGCTTCGGCCGGCGTGCTGACCGGCGCCGCGAACGCGATGCGCCTTGCCTCCTGGCCGAGGACCAGATCGCAGCCTTCGGGGTCTATGCCGGTCATGTGCCAGGCCCCCGGCGGCCCGCCGGCAAAGGCGGTGGCGTAAAGCGCGAGCGCGTCGGCATGATCCTCGTTCATATGCGCGACAATCCCTGGCTCCGCTTCAACCAAGGATTCGGCGCCTTCAAGCGGCACCAGCAACTCGCTCGGTTCGAGGTCGAAGATGCGTCCGAAGCCGCCGATGTAATGCGCGCCTTCGACCTGAAGCCGCCAAAAGGCGAAGTCCGGGAAATCGGCGTAAACTTGAGCCTCGGGGTGGCGCGCGAGGAAACGCCGCCGGACTGCCTCGCCGCCCACCTTCTCCGCCCGGCCGAATAACGTCACGCGGGCGCCCTGCAGCGGATCGGCCAGCGCACCGGTGGCATCCACCAGGATCGAGGCGCGCGGGTCTCTGACGAGATTGGCGGTATGCCGCGCCAGGGTCGAAATCAGGAAAATGGGAGCGCCCGAGGGGTCGGTCGCGAGCGTGATCAGCGAGGCGTGGGGATAACCGTTGCCGTGCTCGATGGTCGCCAGCGACCCCTTGAAGGTGCGGCGCACCAGGCTGCGTGCATCGGCCGCGATCGCAGCTTTATCGGGCTTTTCAGGGGCCTTATTCACTTGCGCCATAAGGATATTTGTTGCACCACGGTGAAGATGGGTAGCGCGCCGCGCCCCGATGCTGCCATAATCGAGGGCAGCCCTAGAACCTTAACACCCGAATCCCCTCAATACCCCAAGGGCCCCCAATGCCAACAATTGCACTTGTCGACGACGACCGGAACATCCTCACCTCCTTGCGCATGGTGCTCGAGGCGGAAGGCTATAAGACCCAGACCTATAATGACGGCGCCAGCGCACTCGACGGCTTTGCCGAGAGCCCTCCGGATCTCGCCATCCTCGACATCAAGATGCCGCGCATGGATGGGATGGAGCTCTTGCGGCGCCTGCGCCAGCGGAGCGAGTTGCCGGTGATCTTCCTCACCTCCAAGGACGAGGAGATCGACGAGCTGTTCGGCCTCAAAATGGGCGCCGACGATTTCATCCGCAAACCCTTCCCTCAGCGGCTCCTGGTCGAGCGGGTCAAGGCGGTGTTGCGCCGGGCCCAGCCCCGCGACACGGGCGCGGTGGTCGAGGACAAATCCAAGGTCTTGGAGCGCGGCAAGCTCAAGATGGACCCCGAGCGCCATACTTGCGTGTGGGACAACCGCCCCGTCACCCTGACCGTCACCGAATTCCTGATTCTCCAGGCCCTTGCCGCCCGCCCCGGGGTGGTGAAAAGCCGCGACGCGCTGATGGATGCGGCCTATGATGATCAGGTCTATGTCGACGACCGCACGATTGACAGCCACATCAAGCGGTTACGCAAGAAGTTCAAGGCGGTCGATACGAGCTTCGACGTGATCGAGACGCTTTATGGGGTTGGCTACCGTTTCAAAGAGTAATGGATCGGGTCAATGACCGTTGAGGCCGACAGGTCCTGGGAACGGACGGAAGCCACAACGACCAAGGAGCGCATTCGCCGCGCCTTGGGCGCCGCCCGCGACCGCACGCGCCGCGGCTTCGCCTGGCTCGCCGATTACCTCCCCTTCAAGTATGGCTTCTCCAGCCTGACGCGGCGCATCGTCGTGCTCAATCTGATCGGGCTTGCCATCCTGGTCTCGGGTATTCTCTATCTCAACCAGTTCCGCGCCGGGCTGATCGACGCCAAGGTGCAAAGCCTGCTCACCCAGGGCGAGATCATCGCCCGCGCCATCGCGGCTTCCGCAGGCGTCGACACCAACGAAGTGCAGCTCGATCCCGAGAAGCTCTTGGAAATCGCTTCGGGCCATCCCGGGGCCGCCGACGATGACGCGCTTGGCGGATCGCTCGGCTTCACCATCGATCCCGAGCGCGCCGCACCGATCCTGCGGCCCCTGGTCAAACCCACCGGCAGCCGCGCCCGCATCTATAATCGCGACGGCGCGCTGATCCTCGACTCCGACACGTTCTATTCGCGCGGCGAGGTGCTGCGCTACGACCTGCCGCCGCCCGGCACCGAGGAGCCCGACGCGCTCACCCAATTCTGGCAGGCGGTCAAGACCCGCACGACCCAATACGACCTGCCGCTCTATACCGAGATCGGCGGCGCCAACGGCAAGGCCTATC
>JBBDYM010000010.1:0-8113 GCA_040901485.1 Methyloceanibacter sp. | reverse complement strand
GGATCACCGGCGTGTGCAGGCCGCCGCCTTCGAGCGCCACGGCCACGGCGATGTCCGAGGCGCGATGGCGCAGCAGCCCTTGCTCGGTCCAGGTGGCGTTGGCCGCCGGTACGGTCTGTAGCGCCATGGCCATCGCCTTGATGATGAAATCGTTGAGCGAGAGCTTGAAGGCGCGCGGATGCCCTTCCGGCGCCATGGCGTTCAGCCGCGCGCGGGCGGCAAGCGCCGCGTCCACCGCGCAATCGATGTTGAGATAGAAATGCGGGATGGTGCGCTTGGCGAGCGTCAGGCGCTCGGCGATGAAGCGGCGCATGGTGTCGTGCGGCACGATCTCGTAGGAGCCGGGGTCGTACAGTGCCAGCACCTGCCGGTCGGACAGGGCCTGCGGTTCGGGCGCTTGCCGCTTGACGAGATCGCGAAAGGCCGGCGCTTCCGCTTCCGTCTCGTCCAGATCGGCATGCAGGCCGACGGTGGCGGCACGCTCCACGTCAGCTTTGACGATGCGGCCATGCGGGCCCGAGCCCTTAAGCGCGGCAAGATCGATGCCTTGCGCGCGGGCCAACCGCCGCGCCAAAGGCGAAGCGAAGACACGCTTGGCGTGGCCGTTCCCACCGCCCCTGATCTGCTCGGCGATGGCGCTCAGCACCTGCTCGGCGTCCTGGTCCTGATGCGTGGGCGTGGTCATGGCTCAGCGGCCCTCATGCGCGGCAAGCGCAGCCCGCGCCTCTTCCCAGTGTTGCCCGTCGAACCGCGTGACGCGCATGTCCCCGGTCGCGCCGTCGTCGAGGCAGCGCACGTTCACGCTGAAGCCTTCGGGATGTGAGCGCGGCACATAGAAGCTCTTCACCCCGCACACGGAGCAGAACAGGTGCTTGGCCGTGCCGGTGTTGAAGCGATAGTCGGTGAGCTGGTCTTCGCCCGAGCGCAGGCGGAAATGCTCCTTGGGCAGGATCAGATGCAGGAAGCCGGTCATGCGGCAGATCGAGCAATTGCATTCGACGATCTCGGGATCGTCGGGCGCGAGCACCTCGAAGCGCACCGCGCCGCAATGGCACCCGCCCTCCTTCCAGTGCATCGGGATTTCCGCCATCGGCATCACTCCCGGTAGCAGACCGATTTCACCGCGGCCACGACCTGCTCGACCGATGGCAGCGCCAGTCTCTCCAGATTGGCGGCATAGGGCATCGGCACATCGGCACCGGTGACTTTCAAGGGCGGCGCGTCGAGATAATCGAAAGCGTCAGCCGCGACACGGGCGCAGATCTCCGTGCCGATCGACCCGATCGGCCAGCCCTCCTCGACGGTGACGATGCGGTTGGTCTTTTTCACCGAGGCAATCACCGTGTCGGTGTCGAGTGGACGGAGCGTGCGGAGGTCGATCACCTCGGCCTCGATCCCCTCCTCGGCCAGGCGCTTCGCCGCGTCGAGCGCATAGGCCATGCCCCGCGAATAGGAGACGATGGTGACGTCCTTGCCGTCGCGCGCCACGCGCGCTTTCCCGATAGGCAGGACGAAGTCCTCGAGCTTCGGCACCTCGAAGCTCTGGCCATACAGAATCTCGTTCTCCAGGAAGATCACGGGGCTATTGTCGCGGATAGCGGCCTTGAGCAGGCCCTTGGCATCGGCGGCGGTATAGGGCGCGATCACCTTCAAGCCCGGCACATGCGCGTACAGGGCCGAGAAATCCTGGCTGTGCTGCGCGCCGACCCGCGCCGCGGCGCCATTGGGGCCGCGAAACACGATCGGGCAATGCATCTGCCCGCCCGACATATAGAGCGTCTTTCCCGCCGAGTTGACGATGTGGTCGATGGCCTGCATGGCGAAGTTCCAGGTCATGAACTCGACGATGGGCCGCAAGCCCGCGAAAGCGGCCCCGACGCCCACGCCGGCAAAGCCATATTCCGTAATCGGCGTGTCCACCACGCGGCGGGCGCCGAACTCTTCAAGCAGGTCCTGGGTGACCTTGTAGGCGCCCTGGTACTGGCCGACCTCCTCGCCCATGACGAACACGTCGCCGTCGCGGCGCATTTCCTCGGCCATGGCGTCGCGCAGCGCCTCCCGCACGGTGATTGTGACCATCTCCGTGCCGGGCGGAATCTCCGCCTCGCGCAGAGGCTCGCGGGGCGCGGTTTGCGGCCCCGCCGGCGCCTCTTCGACCAGCGGCGGCACCTCTCCGAGATCGGCATTAACCCCCTCTCCCCAGCGGGGAGAGGGTTGGGGTGAGGGGGTTACGGAGTCGGTTGGTTGCTCCGCGCTATCCTCACCGTCGAGAAGCAACACGGCGATGGGCCGGTTGACGGGGATGTGCTCGGTGCCCTCCGGCACCAGGATCTTGCCCATGCGGCCGTCGTCGATCGCCTCGACCTCCATGGTCGCCTTGTCGGTCTCGATCTCGGCGATTACGTCGCCGCTCTTGACTTGGTCGCCCTCCTTGACGTGCCATTTGACGAGCGTGCCCTCCTCCATGGTGGGAGAGAGCGCCGGCATCAAAATCTCTATTGCCATCAGCGTACTGCGGGCTCAGGCCGTCACGTCGGTATAAAGCTCGCTCGGGTCGGGCTCGGGGTCGCTTTGCGCGAATTCCGCCGCCTCGGTGACGCGGGCGCGAACCTCGCGGTCGATCTCCTTGAGCTCGTCCTCGGTGGCGCGGCCCGATGCCAGGAGACGCTTGCGCACCAGCTCGATCGGGTCGCGCTGCTCGCGCATGTCCTGCACCTCCTCGCGCGTGCGGTATTTGGCCGGGTCCGACATGGAGTGGCCGCGATAGCGATAAGTGATCATCTCGAGGATCATCGGTCCCTTGCCGCTCCGCGCATGCGCCAGGGCCTTCTCGCCCGCTTCCTTGACGGTGGCGACGTCCATGCCGTCGACCTGCTCGCCGGGAATGCCGAAGGCCAACCCGCGCTGATGCAGCTCTTCGGCGCGCGCCGTGCCTCGCTCGACCGCGGTGCCCATTGCGTAATGGTTGTTCTCGATGATGTAGACGACCGGAAGGTTCCACAACGAGGCCATGTTGAAGCTCTCATAGACCTGGCCTTGATTGGCGGCGCCCTCGCCGAAGAAAGTCAGGGCCACGCGGTCGTTGCCGCGATATTTGTTGGCGAAGGCGAGGCCCGTGCCGAGCGGGGCCGGCCCCCCGACAATGCCGTGGCCGCCGTAGAAATTCTTCTCCACCGAGAACATGTGCATGGAGCCGCCTTTGCCCTTGGAATAGCCGTGGCGGCGGCCGGTTAGTTCCGCCATCACGCCTTTGGGCTCCATGCCGGTGACCAGCATGTGGCCGTGGTCACGATAGGCGGTGATGATCTGATCGCCCGGCTCCGCGGCCATCATCATCCCGACCACCACCGCCTCCTGGCCGATATAGAGATGACAGAAGCCGCCGATAAAGCCCATGCCGTAGAGCTGTCCCGCCTTCTCCTCGAATCTGCGGATCAGCAGCATGTCGCGATAGGCGGTGAGCTCCTGCTCGCGGGAGAGGGCCGGGCAGTCTGACTCGCTCCTGCGTGCGGCGGCCTGCTCGAGCCAGAAGTTTGCGCTTTGCGGTGAGAGGCTTGGGCTATTCACTTCGTGTTTCTCCTGAATTCGGAATCAGCCCTCGCCGCGAAGGCTAACACGAGCGCGAAGCAAGCTGAAAGCATCCCCGCTTATCTGAAAATCCCCCTCACCCGGCTCGCGAACCTAAAGGCTCGCGAGCCACCCTCTCCCACGAGGGGAGAGGGGTTGGAGATTGCCGCTTCTCCACTTTAAGCGGGAAGGGTGAGGGGTAAAACGAAACGATCAGCGCTTTGGCAAGGTGCCGGTGGCATCGGGCACCGCGTGACGGCGCTTCAGCAGGATGAGATCGTCGGGATGGGCGAGATTGAGAATGGCGCGCGCCCGCTCGTCCAGCATGTCGGGATCGAGATTTTCGGGGCGAAGCAGCGCCACATCGCGCTCGATCCTGGTCTTGATCTCGCGCAAGCCGGCAAGCTCGCCTTCGAGCACTTCCTTGCGGCGTTCGAGATCGGCGCGCGCCTGAAGCCCGTGGTCGCCGGTATGCAGGTGATAGGCGAAATAGCCCCCTGCCCCCAGCGCCAGCAATGGAAAGATGAACGCGGTGATACGCATGCGCGCAGCATCGTCTCGCGTCCGTTAATCCCTGGTTAGCGCGGCATTCTCTCCGCTCATTCCCGCGAAAGCGGGAATCCAGAATAATGTACGGCCCTCCATTGCCGCCCTGGGTCCCCGCCTTCCTGCCTTCGCCGACGCGAAGCCGCTTCGGCTTCGCGCAGGCAGGCGCGGGGACGAGCGGATGGCGGTTGTTACTGCGCCGCCTTCAGCACGGAACGGCCGGCATAGCGGGCGCGGTCGCCAAGCTCCTCCTCGATGCGGATCAGCTGGTTGTATTTCGCCACCCGGTCGGAGCGGGCAAGCGAGCCGGTCTTGATCTGCCCGCAATTGGTGGCCACGGCGAGGTCGGCGATGGTGGCGTCCTCGGTCTCGCCTGAGCGGTGCGACATCACCACGGCGTAGCCCGCCTCTTGCGCCATGCGCACGGTGTCGAGCGTCTCGGTCAGCGTGCCGATCTGGTTGACTTTGACCAGGATGGCGTTGGCGACGCGCTGGGCGATACCCTCTTTCAGCCGTGCCACATTGGTGACGAACAAATCGTCACCCACGAGCTGGCAGCGCCCGCCGAGCGCATCGGTCAGCGTGCGCCAGCCCTCCCAATCGTCCTCGGCCATGCCGTCCTCGATGGAGAAGATCGGATAGTTCGACACGAGCTCGGTGTAATAGGAGGTCATCTGATCGGCGGTGAGGCTCCGCTTCTCGCCTTTGAGGAGATAGCGGCCGTCGTCGTAAAGCTCGGTGGCGGCCACGTCGAGGGCGAGCACCATGTCGTCGCCGGGGCGATAGCCGGCCGCTGCGATCGCCGCCATGACGAAATCGAGCGCCTCGTTGGTCGAGGCGAGATTGGGGGCGAAGCCGCCCTCGTCGCCGACCGCGGTGGTGTGGCCCGCATCCTTGAGCGCCCGGCGCAGCGCATGGAACACTTCGGCGCCCATGCGCACGGCCTCGGCGATGCTTGCGGCGCCGACCGGCACGATCATGAATTCCTGGAAGTCGATGGGGTTGTCGGCATGCGCGCCGCCATTGACAATGTTCATCATCGGCACGGGCAGAAGCGTCGCGTCGGCGCCGCCGAGATAGCGGTAGAGCGGCTCGCCGCGCGAGCTTGCCTCCGCCTTGGCCGCGGCCAGCGACACGCCGAGAATGGCATTGGCGCCGAGCCGCTTCTTGTTCTCGGTGCCGTCGAGATTGCGCAAGAGCCGGTCGAGCCCCTCCTGATCGGCGGCATCGAAGCCGGTGAACGCGTCGCGGATCTCGGTATTGACCGCCGCGACCGCTTTCTTCACCCCCTTGCCGCCATAGCGGGTGCCGCCGTCCCTGAGTTCATGCGCCTCATGCGCGCCGGTCGAAGCGCCCGACGGCACCGCGGCACGGCCGTGATGACCGTCCTTGAGCACCACGTCGACCTCGACCGTCGGGTTGCCGCGGCTGTCCAGGATTTCCCGGCCGAGAATGGTGGCGATGGCGGTCATGGCGCTCCTTGCGGGTTGATTGCCACGTCACGCCGTGACACGCTTCCGCGCCGGTTTTATCCGGTTAGTGGGTAAGCGCAAGGCCGATGGAGGTACCTGAGATGGCGAAACATGGCGGTGGGTGTCATTGCGGGCGCGTGCGCTACGAGGTCGAGACCGATCTCGGCATGGTCGTGTCGTGCAACTGCTCGATCTGCCAGAAGCGCGGGTCTTTGCTGACTTTCGTGCCGCTCGGGCAATTCAAGCTGCTTTCAGGCGAGCACGATCAGACCGATTACCAGTTCAACAAGAAGGTGATCCATCATTTGTTCTGCAGCACTTGCGGCGTGGCCCCCTTCGGCAAGGGAACCGGGCCGGACGGCGTTGAGATGGTTGCCGTCAATGTGCGTTGTCTCGACGAGGTCGATATCGAGACGCTGACGCTGACCCCTTATGACGGCAAGAGCCTCTGAGCCGTTATAGGCTCGCCATGGGAATGCCACGGCCACGCCCGGGCCTGCCGCAACCGGGCAGAGGCGTCATCATCACCTCGACGCCGGGATCGTATTTGTTCATCGCCCCCGATGCCGCATCGACGCCGAGACCGATGATGCCGCCAAACAGCACATTCCCCGCCGTCATCATTTCGGTATGAGAGGCGAGCGTGCCGACGCCCTTGGCGTAGCATTGCGCCTGACAGGTGACGGCCACATTGTGCTTGCTCTTGGGCAGGACGATATTGGCGGGCGGCTGCACGGTGCGCGTGCCGACGGCCGGCGATTGGAGCTGGCACACCGCGCCGGTGACGCCGGGCGTGTTCACGGAGACCTGCTGGTCGGTGCCTTTGACGATGGTCGAGCAACCGGCGAAAAGGATTGAAAACAGGCCGAAAAGCGCGGCAGTGATGCGTGACATGGCCCAGCCCCCCAAAGCTCGGCCTCCCCTAATAGTAGCATAGTTCTATAGTTACAACTTTAAAGAGAGTCAAATGACGCCGTCGCGCGAGGGGTCTGGAACGGGGAAAGCCGGGGCTGCCCTAGTGCTGTTCTCGGGCGGACAGGATTCGACCGTCTGCCTCGGCTGGGCGCTCGACCGTTATGTACGGGTCGAGACCGTGGGCTTCGATTACGGGCAGCGCCACAATGTCGAAATGCAATGCCGCGGCCGCGTGCGCGAGGAGATCGTGCAACGCTTTCCCGCCTGGGCCACGCGGCTCGGGCCGGACCATGTGCTCGAGGTGGCAAGCTTCGGCGCCATCGCCGACACGGCACTGACCACAGACGCCGAGATCGTCATGCTCGCTTCGGGGCTCCCCTCGACCTTCGTGCCGGCGCGTAACCTCGTGTTCTTCACCTATGCCGCGGCGCTCGGCTACCGGCGCGGGCTGCATGCGCTTGTGGGCGGCATGTGCGAGACGGATTATTCCGGCTATCCCGATTGCCGCGACACGACGCTACGCGCGCTCGAACAGGCGATCAGGCTCGGCACCGAGATTCCCTTCTCGATCGAGACGCCGCTGATGTGGCTGACCAAGGCCGACACTTGGGCTTTGACCGAGACGCTCGGCGGCGCGGCGTTCGTCGATCTCATCGTCGAGGATACGCATACCTGTTATCGCGGCGAGCGGGGCTTGCGCCACGCTTGGGGCTATGGCTGCGGCACTTGCCCAGCTTGTGAGCTTCGGGCCAAAGGCTTTACAGAATGGCAGGCTTCCCGCGCGGGCGACGATCGCGGTTTCGGGAACACCGCGATGTGAATTGCGTTCCTGGGCACGGTGTAGCCATCGTTTGCGACGGGTCCCGGCAATCCGGGACGGGGGAATGCTCTGATGAAATCAATCCCAGTAAACAGGATGGCCAAGGTCGCTCTCGGACTGCTGGCAGTCTTTGCATTGGGCGTTTTGACAATCGGCAGCATTCCCAGGATATCGCAGGCCGCCGAGGAAGTCTGTTGCGAGGCGGGCGACATGACACCGCCGGACGAGTTGGTAAAGAAAGTTCCGCCGGGGCAATTGCATAGCCCTTATCCAGACTACGCCAAGCTCGCCAAGGAAGAGGAACTGGTGAAGCAGTACCGGCTGCCGGGCTGCAATGAATGTCATGGCGGCAATGGCGGCGGTGGCATCTGCCCGGCCCTCACTCAAGGCGTCTGGTTCTGGGGCAATACCGACGACGTGCTGTTTAGGCTCATCGCTCTCGGCTCCGTGGAGCTGGAGAAACAAGGCTTCGTCCGTTACCAATATGGCAGCGTGCACGCACCGATGCCGCCGATGGGCTTCACCATCAAGACCACGGACCAGATGTGGAAGATCATCGCCTTCATCCGCTCAATCAATCCGCCGGGCACCAACCCGCCCGAGAA
This sequence comes from Methyloceanibacter sp., assembly GCA_040901485.1. GTDB lineage: Bacteria > Pseudomonadota > Alphaproteobacteria > Rhizobiales > Methyloligellaceae > Methyloceanibacter. Next base: position 188 of record JBBDYM010000010.1, on the reverse strand, counting down.
GATCATTCCCGGACGAATGGCTCCCGCCGGGGAAAGCAAATAGGGCCAGTGGGCAGAGCGGGGATAAGGGGTCCCTATGCCCGTTCGCGTCATACCGGCGAAAGCCGGTATCCAGCACACGAAGCCTCATGCTGAGGAGCGGCCGTCAGGCCGCGTCTCGAAGCATGGGTCACCCTTCGAGACGGGGG
>JBBDYM010000009.1:0-8188 GCA_040901485.1 Methyloceanibacter sp. | reverse complement strand
GCCAAGGCGCATGGCGGCTATTCGGTGTTCGCCGGCGTCGGCGAGCGCACGCGCGAGGGCAACGACCTCTATCACGAGATGATCGAGTCCGGCGTGAACAAGGACCCGCGCAAGGGCTCGGTGGAAGGCTCGAAATGCGCGCTGGTCTACGGCCAGATGAACGAGCCGCCGGGCGCCCGCGCCCGCGTCGGCCTTTCCGGGCTCACGGTCGCCGAATATTTCCGCGACCAGGGCCAGGACGTGCTGTTCTTCGTGGACAACATCTTCCGCTTCACCCAAGCGGGCTCAGAGGTGTCGGCGCTGCTCGGCCGCATCCCGAGCGCGGTGGGCTATCAGCCGACGCTCGCCACCGACATGGGCGCGCTGCAAGAGCGCATCACCACCACGCAGAAGGGCTCGATCACTTCGGTGCAGGCGATCTACGTGCCGGCCGACGATCTGACCGACCCGGCGCCGGCCACGTCCTTCGCTCACCTTGACGCGACCACCGTGCTGTCGCGCTCGATCGCCGAGAAAGGCATCTATCCCGCCGTGGACCCGCTCGACTCGACCTCGCGCATGCTGTCCCCGCTCGTCGTCGGCGAGGAGCATTACGCCGTCGCCCGCCGCGTGCAGGAGATTCTCCAGCGCTATAAGGCGCTTCAGGACATCATCGCCATTCTGGGCATGGATGAGCTGTCGGAAGAGGACAAGATCACCGTGGCGCGCGCCCGCAAGATCGAGCGTTTCCTATCGCAGCCCTTCCATGTGGCCGAAGTGTTCACCGGCTCGCCCGGCGTGTTCGTCGATCTCGCCGACACTATCAAGGGCTTCAAGGGGCTGTGCGAGGGCGATTACGATCATCTGCCCGAGGCGGCGTTCTACATGGTCGGCACCATCGAGGAGGCCGTGGCCAAGGCCGAGAAGCTCGCCGCCGAGGCCGCCTGATGCCCGATCCGTTCAAGTTCGAGCTGGTGTCACCCGAGCGCTTGCTGGTCTCGGGCGAGGTCGAGCAGGTGCTGGTTCCAGGCGCCGAGGGCGACATGACCGTGCTTGCCCATCACTCGCCGGTCCTCACCACGCTCAAGCCCGGCGTGCTCGATATTGGTTATCCGAGCGGCGAGCATCAGCGCTTTTTCCTCCGCGGCGGCTTTGCCGAGGTCAATCCCGCCGGCCTCATTGTGCTGGCCGAGACGGCCATCGATCTGGTCGAGCTCGATGCCGGCCAGCTCGCTCAGGCGATCAAGGATGCCGAGGAGGACGTCGCCGACGCGAGCGAAGACGCCGCGCGCGACCGCGCCCAGACCAGGCTCGACCATCTGCGCCAGGTGCAAAGCGCGCTGAACCTCTAGTCCTGCACGCCCCCTAGGATCGGCGCGAACTCCTTGACGATTGCTGCATAGACTTGTCGCTTGAAGGGCACGACCAGGCCGGGCAGCTCGGCCGGCTCCACCCAGCGCCACGCGTCGAACTCTTGCTCATGGCCGTCGCGCGGACCGAGGTCGATCTCGCTCTCCTCGCCGTCGAAGCGGCCTGCGAACCACATCTGTTTCTGGCCGCGATAGCGCCCCTCCCAGGCGACACCTACCAGATGGGACGGAAGGTCGTAGATGAGCCAGTCGCGCGTGCGCGCGATAAACCGGACAGAGCGCACGCCGGTCTCCTCTTCAAGCTCGCGCCGCGCGGCAGCCTCGGGGTCCTCGCCCGGATCAAGCCCGCCTTGCGGCATCTGCCACCACGTACCCCCGCCCTCGGGCTCGTGGCTGTGGCCTGAGCGCCTGCCGACCCAAGCGCGGCCCTCGGCGTTGAGCAGCATCACGCCGACGCATGGCCGGTGGGGCAGGCCCTCTGGTTCGGTCATGGAAAGATGATCAGCTTTGCCGTTGCGACCGCACCGCGGCGCTGACCGGAACGAGCACGATGCCCTTGGCTTCGAGTTTGCCGGCCCACTCGGCGATCTGCCTGACGGTCTCGGGCTTCGCCTTCGCTACGCCGATCGCCGCGCCACGCTCGCGCGCCATGTCCTCGAGCTCAGCAAGCGCCTTGGCGATCCCGGCAGAAGAAGGCTTGGCGTCGATCTGCAAATTGGCGGCCGAATAGTCGAGGCCGAGCACGCTGGCGATCTGCGCGGCGGTCGAGCTTTGCACGGTGCCGTCGTCGAAATAGATGAGGCCGCGCTTCTTCAGCTCCTCGAGCACCGGCAGGAACGAGTCCTTGGTCGCCTCGAACTTGGCGCCCATATGATTGGTTACGCCCACATATCCGGTATAGCGCGACATCAGCCATTGAAGCCGCTTGATGTTTTCGTCGTCGGGCAGCGTGGTGAGAAGCGTGTGGGGGCCGGGGTCGTCGCTGGGATAGTCGTTGGGCTCGAGCGGGATCTGCAACAGCACCTCGTGCCCGGCGGCGCGGGCTTTGCTCACCAGGTCCTGGAGATCGCGGCCATAGGCGCCATAGGCCACGCTGACCGGCGCCGGCAGGCCCTTGAGCACGTCGTCCGACGGGGCGCCCTGGAGGCCGAGCCCGTTGACCAGGACCGCGACCCGCACGGGCTCGCCTGAGCCGGCTCGCACCGTATAACGCGACGGCCGCGCATAAACCTCGGCCGGGCGCCTGCCGTCAGCCGCGACCTTGGGCAGCGGGCCGTATTCAGACTCCTCGACCAATTCGGCGACGGGCACGGGGATGAGCGTGACGGTGCCGGTGTCCTCTTGCACCTCAGGTGAAGCTACTGTGGCCGTTTGAGGCTCGGCAGCCTCTGGAGTCGCGGAGTTCGATTGCTCGCCCGCCGGCGCTTCGCTGCGCCGATCAGGCATAGGCGGTGCGTCCGCTGCCGGCGGCGTGTCCACGGCAGGAGGCATCTCTGCGGCAGGGGGCATGTCCATAGCAGGAGGCGCATCGGCCGCTGGCGGCATATCTACCGTCGGAGGCACGTCTGCGGCAGGTGGCATTGCATCGGCGGGTGGTGCGCCATCGCCAGGCGTCTCGGGCAGATCCGGCACGCCGATTTCATCGGGCGCCGGCGTCAACGTCGCTCCCGGCAGGGGCATGGGAGGCGCCGCGGGGGATTCCTGCGGGGTGGCGGGGCCGGTGATGGCGAAGCCCGGCGGGAAGTCGATCCCGTCAGAGGGGGGCTTGGCCGCTTCGGGCGATGGAGCCTCAGGCGCCGGCTCGATCTGGAGCACGGCGACCGGCTCTTCCGTATCGGCGCCGGAAAACAGGGCAAGCCAAGTGATGCCCAACACCAGCGTCCAGAACACAATTCCGACGGCGACGGCCAGCGCCTTCATCTCGACTTCAACTCCCCCTCGCCGGTCCGGCTGCTGGCTGAGCCTCCTCTTCCCGGCAACCATCGCGGCGGAATGGGCTAAGACGCTTGGTCCAAGCCTAGTTGGCTTCCGCCTTCTTCTTGGCTTCCGTGTCGACCGACTTGATGCCGCGCAAGAGATCGAGAGCGTAATTGAGTTGGGTGTCCTTTTCCTTGTCCTGCGGGACATAGGATGAGCTTCCGGACTCCTCCTCCTTCTCGACCTCCTCGCTCACCCCCTCGACGTCCGGACCGTCCGCGGCATCGTCGGCGTCGTCGCTCTCATGCTCGCCCTTGAGGTGGCCGCGCAGATTGGACTCACCCCGCGTGTTTTGCGACTCGGCCTTCTTCTTCATATCTTCCGGCAGCTCTTCCTCGACCACGACGGTCGGATCGATGCCCTTGGCCTGAATCGAGCGGCCCGACGGCGTGTAATAGCGCGCGGTGGTGAGCCGCAAGGCGCCATTGGAGCCGAGCGGGATGATGGTCTGCACCGAGCCTTTGCCGAAGGAGCGAGTTCCCACGACCGTCGCCCGGTTGTGATCCTGCAACGCGCCGGCGACGATCTCTGAAGCCGATGCCGAGCCGCCATTGATCAGCACCACGAGCTGCTTGCCGTCGGTGATGTCGCCCTGGCGCGCATTCGACCGCTGCGTTTCCTCGAGATTGCGGCCGCGCGTCAGCACGATAGAGCCCTGGTCGAGGAACGCATCGGAGACCGAGATGGCCTGATCGAGGAGACCGCCGGGGTTGTTGCGGAGGTCGATGATATAGCCCTTGAGGTTGGTGCCGAGCTGCTTCTTGAGGTCCTCGACCGCCTTTTGCAGATTGGCCGTGGTCTGCTCATTGAAGGTGGTGACCCGGACATAACCGACATCATCTCCCTCGGCGTTGTATTTCACCGGGTTGATGTGGATCACGTCGCGCACGACCTTCACGTCGAACGGCTCCTCGACGTCCTTGCGCACGATTGTGAGCGTGATCGGCGAATTTACCGGCCCGCGCATCTTCTCCACCGCCTCTTGCAGGGTGAGGCCAAGAATCTGGTCCTTGTCGAGATGGGTGATGAGGTCGCCGCTCATCAGCCCGGCGCGGGAGGCAGGCGTGTCATCGATGGGAGCGACCACCTTGACCACGCCGTTCTCCATGGTGACCTCGATGCCGAGACCGCCGAACTCGCCGCGGGTCTGCACCTGCATGTCACGGAAATGCTTGGGATTGAGATAGGCGGAGTGGGGGTCGAGCGCCGTCAGCATGCCGTTGATGGCGGACTCGATCAGCTTGGGGTCCTCCGGCTTCTCGACATAGTCCGAGCGCACGCGCTCGAGCACCTCGCCAAAGAGGTCGAGCTGCCGGTAGATCTCCGAATTGCCCGTCCCGGCCGACTGGCTTTGCGCCAGGCTCACCATGGTCGATCCGGCAGCGAGCACCGCCAAGACCAGAAGCGCCCATAGTACGTAATCCGATTTCCGCATCATCCTTGCACCTTCTCGGAAGCCTCGGCCCACCACGGGTCAGGGTCTATTGGCCTTCCGTCCTTCCTGAATTCGACATAGAGGACGGGGCGTGAATTATCCTCGCCGCCTTGGCTTGGCGCCGCCGAATTGCCCATCTCCGCGACAGGCTCGCCGGCAAGGACAAACTGGCCGAGGCTCACATCTATGCGGCTCATCCCCGCAAGCAGAACATGATAGCCCCCGCCCATGTTGATGATCAAGAGTTGCCCATAGGAGCGGAATTCTCCGGCATAGACCACCCAACCGTCGGCGGGGGCCGTAATCCGGGCTTCGCCACGGGTTTGCAGGGAAATCCCCTTGAGCGTGCTGCCCGTGGCGTCAGCATCGCCGAAGCGTTTCAGGTGCTTGCCCTGGGTCGGCAACCGCAGCGTGCCTTTCGCCGCGTCGAACGGTGTCAAGGGCTTCATGCGGCTCGGGCTGGCAAAGGCCACTTTGGTCGATTCCGGCTTGAGCTCGACCACGTTCTCATTTGCCGGCCGGGCCATGACCAGCTGCTCGTGACGTTCCCGCAGCGCCCGCTCGGCGGCGATCTCACCCGCATATTGGGCGATCTCGACTTTGGCGATCTGGGCATCGAGGCGCTCGACCAACTCGTTGAGGGTCGTCGCCTCGGTCGCCAGGTCGGTCAGGGCCTGCTTGGTTTGCACGAGCTCGGCCTCGCCCTGGACGAGGTTCGTCTTCTTTTCTGCCAACAGACGATCGAGGCGGCCTCGCTCGTCTGCCAAACCGTCCGCCTCGCGCTTCTCCTGGTCGCGCTGTTCGCGAATGCCGCTTTCCAGCGCCACCAATCCCTCGAGCTCTCGCGACAGATTGTCGGCCTGATATTTGAGCTCCGGGAACACGTCGGCAAGCAGCATGGCGCTACGGACGACGGCGAGCGCATCGTCGCGGCGGGTGACCAGCGCCGGCGGCGGCGTCCGGCCCATCCTCTGCATGGCGCTCAGCATTTTGACGATGACTGCCCTTCGCTCGGCGATCGAGCTTTGAATGACGTTCACTTGTTCCGTGAGTGCGGCAAGCTTGGTTTCGGTCTCGGTAAGCTTTGCCTCGCTCGCCTGTACTTTCTTGCCGGCCTCGATCAGCTCGGTGCTCAGTCTCACCTGTTCCTTGGCCCACGCGGCGAGGTCCTGGGTCAATCCCTGTTCCCGCGCGCGGCTCGACTGCAATTGCTGCTCGGTCTCGCTCAGGCGCTTCTTCGCGTCGTCGCGGGACAAATCCACTTCCGCGTGCGCCAGAATCGGCGCGACGCAAAGCATCCCGACAAGGAGCAGGGCGGATCGAGACATTTGTCGTGAAGCCAATCGATCAGATGGCGCCATGCACTTTGCCGTTCAGGCGGGTTAACGACAACGGAGCGATAGGGCAGAATCAAGGCGAAACGCTTACGAAGACTTAACCTTAGCCAAGAGCCTCACCCACGGTGGTAGGGATGGCCGGAAAGTATGGTCTCGGCCCGGTAGATTTGCTCGGCAAGCACGGTGCGGGCGAGCCCGTGGGGTAGGGTCATGGGCCCGAGCGAGAGCACCTTGTCGGCCTTGGCCAGGACCGTGCGGCTGAGCCCATCGGCGCCGCCGATCAGGAAGGCCACGCCCGGCGCGCCCCCATCGCGCAGCTTCGCCAGCAACTGCGCGAAGGCTTCGCTGGAGAGCCGGTCGCCCGTGCGGGCGAGGCAAATCAATTTGTGCTTATCAGGCACCTTGGCGAGAAGAGCCTGTGCTTCCGCCTGACAACGGACGGGCGCCGATGCCGCCTTCGCTTCCGCGATCTCGACGGTGGTGAATGGCGTTAGGGCAAGCTTGCGTCCGAGCGCTTCGGTGCGGGCGAGGTAGTGCGCGAAGAGCTCGCGCTCCGGCCCCTGCTTCAGTTTGCCGACGGCGGCGATCAGCAACCGCATGGCGTGCCTCTCGCCTCAAATCGCGACGTCGATTAGACCACCATCTGCTCCATGGGCCGGTCGGCGGACCACATCTTCTCCAGATTGTAGAACTCGCGGACTTCTGGCCGAAAGACGTGGACGATGACGTCGCCGGCATCGATCAGCACCCAGTCGCAATGGGGCATGCCCTCGACGCGAGCGCGGCCATGGCCTTCGTCTTTGAGTTTCCTGATGATGTGGTCGGCGACGGCGCCGACATGCCGCTGCGAGCGGCCCGAGGCGAGCACCATATGATCGCCGATCGAAGTCTTGCCTTTCAGGTCGATGACGACGACATCTTCCGCCTTGGCGGAATCGAGCGTGTCGAGCACGACGCTGAGCAGACGGTTCGAATTTGCGCGAAATGACGCAAACCCGTTAGGAGGTGTGCCGCGTTCGGCACCCTCTCTAGGTGAGCGCATTTTGTGGTGAGTGTCCTTCTGTCATTGCTCCTTGTGGAAGCGGAGCGGAGCCTATTGCCGCAAAACGCAACAGATGGGCTCTTGGTTGCCGCTTCACCCCATAAGGATAGTCTGTCGCCAGGGCGATTTTCAATAGCTAGCCGCGTTTCGGCTTCTTCTTTCCCGGTTTATCCTTGCTTTCGGGCTTTGCCTTTTTCTTGTGCGGCTTGGCGCGGAGCTTGGTCGAGGACAGATTCGACAGAGGGTGGCTGAGGACGGTCCAGGCTGGCGGCACCAGCAGCGCTAGGCCTGATGCGTCCGATTCGTCCACATGAAAGCCGGCAAAGCGCTGCGCCGCCTGGCTCGCGCGTGCCTTGAACCGAAAGCCCGGGCGGTCGAGCACCGCGATCGGCATCAGCGCGAAGATCTTGGGCCAAGCCTGCCAACGATGGAAGTCCGCGAGATTGTCGGCGCCCATCAACCACACGAAATTCACTTTCGGAAAGCGCCGTTTCAGCTCGGCCAGCAGATCGACGGTGTAGGGTGATTTGCCCGTGCCGGAAAATCCGGTGACTTCGATACGCGGATGGCTGGCAATCTTCTTAGCCGCCGAAACACGGCGTTCGAGGCTCGGCAGCTTGGCTGCGTCCTTCAAGGGATTGGCAGGGCTCACCAGCCACCAGACCCGGTCGAGCCCGAGCCGCTTCAGCGCGGTCAGGCTGATCTGCCGGTGCGCCGCATGCGCCGGATTGAACGATCCGCCGAGCAGGCCGATGCGCATATTGGGCGCCGCCATCGGCAACTTCTTCTCCCTCACCCCTGTGGGGAGAGGGTCGGGGTGAGGGGATTTTTTCTTCGATGTCATGAAAACCCCTCACCCGAACGCTACGCGTTCGACCTCTCCCCGGCCGGGAGAGGTAAAGATTTCAAGGTCGGGTCTGGCCCGCGCCGCGCACCACATATTTGAAGGTGGTGAGCTGCTCGACGCCCACGGGGCCGCGCGCATGGAAGCGGCCGGTGGCGATGCCGATCTCGGCGCCCATGCCGAACTCGCCGCCATCGGCGAACT
>JBBDYM010000008.1:0-8974 GCA_040901485.1 Methyloceanibacter sp. | reverse complement strand
GTCGGCAAGACGGCCATCGCCGAAGGCTTGGCGCGCCGCATCGTCATGGGCGACGTGCCGGAAGTGCTCTCCGACTCCACCATCTTCCAACTCGACATGGGCGCGCTGCTCGCCGGCACCCGCTATCGCGGCGATTTCGAGGAGCGGCTCAAATCGGTGATGCGCGAGATCGAGAATTATCCGGGCGCCATTATGTTCATCGACGAGATCCACACGGTGATCGGCGCGGGCGCCACATCGGGCGGCGCCATGGATGCCTCCAACCTGCTGAAGCCCGCGCTTCAGTCGGGCACGCTGCGTTGCATCGGCTCGACCACCTACAAGGAATACCGCCAGCATTTCGAGAAAGACCGGGCGCTGGTCCGGCGCTTCCAGAAGATCGACGTGAACGAGCCATCGGTGCCCGACGCCATCGAGATCCTCAAGGGGCTCAAGCCTTATTTCGAGGACTTCCACCGCGTGCGCTATACGAGCCAGGCGATCAAGTCGGCGGTCGAGCTGTCGGCCAAATACATCCACGACCGCAAGCTGCCCGACAAGGCCATCGACGTGATCGACGAGTCCGGTGCCTCGCAGATGCTGGTGCCGGAGCGGCAGCGGCGCAAGACCATCGGCGTCAAGGAGGTCGAGTCCACCATCGCCACCATGGCGCGGATTCCGCCGAAGACCGTGTCCAAGACCGACCAGGAGGTCTTGCGCGCGATCGACCAGGATCTGAAGCGGGTGGTGTTCGGTCAGGACCAGGCGATCGAAGCGCTGGCCGCGGCGATCAAGCTATCGCGCGCCGGCTTGCGCGAACCGGGCAAGCCCATCGGCTGCTACATGTTCTCCGGCCCGACCGGCGTCGGCAAGACCGAGGTCGCACGCCAACTCGCGCTGCTGCTCGGCGTTGAGCTGCTGCGCTTCGACATGAGCGAATATATGGAGCGCCATACCGTATCCCGACTGATCGGCGCGCCGCCCGGCTATGTCGGCTTCGACCAGGGCGGGCTCTTGACCGACGGCATCGACCAGCACCCGCACTCGGTGCTCCTGCTCGACGAGATCGAGAAGGCGCATCCCGACCTGTTCAACATCCTGTTGCAAGTCATGGATCACGGCAAGCTGACCGACCACAACGGCAAGCGCGTCGACTTCCAGAACGTGATCCTGATCATGACCACCAACGCGGGCGCGACCGACCTCGCCAAGGCGGCGATCGGCTTCAACCGCTCGAGCCGCCAGGGCGACGACGAGGAAGCGATCAACCGGCTGTTCTCGCCCGAGTTCCGCAACCGCCTCGACGCGGTCATACCGTTCGCCAGCCTGCCGCCGGAGGTCATCTCCAAGGTGGTGGAGAAATTCGTGTTCCAGCTCGAGGCGCAGCTCGGCGACCGCAACGTCACCATCGAGCTGACGCCGGAGGCGAACGAATGGCTCGCTGAGCGCGGCTATGACGACAAGTTCGGTGCACGGCCCTTGGCGCGCGTGATCCAGGAGCACATCAAGAAGCCGCTCGCCGAGGAGATCCTGTTCGGCGCGCTGAAGGACGGCGGCACGGTGCGCGTGCTGGTCGAGGAGAAGGGGCCTGAGAAGGCACTCGCTTTCGAGTACATCAAGCCCGACACGCCGATCCGCCCGCGCGACCCCGAGGATACCGATCCCGAGGGCGATGGCCCTAGTGGCAGTGGTCCGAAGGCGGCGAAGAAGGCGAGCTCCGCCAAGCCGCGCGCGCAGCGGACACCGCGCCGGTCACGCGCGAGGCGCCATGTCGGCTCGAGCCTCGTCCCGAAGGTCCCGCTAGGTACGAAGTAACCGCTGGCCATCTCCCGCATGCTGACTATCGAGGCGGAGCCGTTTCCTTTTCAGTTCGAGCTTCGGACGACGGCGCTGGTCGTTATCGACATGCACCGCGATTTCATCGAGCCCGGCGGGTTCGGCGAAAATCTCGGCAACGATGTCTCTCGCCTAGCGGCCATTGTACCAACTGTCGCGCGGCTTATCGCTAGCTGCCGCGATGCCGGTGTGACGGTGATCTACACCAAAGAATGCCACCGTCCTGATCTCTCCGATTGTCCGCCCTCCAAACGTAACCGGGGCAATCCCTCAGCGCGCATCGGCGATGCGGGTCCCATGGGGAGGGTGTTGATCGCCGGCGAGCCGAGTAGCGATATCATCGACGCGCTTGCCCCACTCGAGGGGGAACGAGTGATCGAAAAGCCTGGAAAGGGAGCGTTCTACCGCACCGATCTCGATGCCGCCCTGGCATTGGCCGGTACGCGTACGCTTCTCGTCGCGGGCGTCACGACCGAGGTGTGCGTTCAGACCACGATGCGCGAGGCGAACGACCGCGGATATGACTGCCTGTTGGTTGAGGACGCGACCGAGAGCTATTTCCCGGAGTTCAAGGCCGCGACGTTGGCTATGGTACGCGCACAAGGCGCGATCGTCGGTTGGACGGCGACGTCGGACAAAGTTTTGGAGGCGCTTGCATGATTGAGCTCGCGGCTGTTGCAGATGCCTTCCCGGGACTGGTCGCAGCAACGTAGGATGAGCATTAGTCCCCGAGTTTCCTTCTAATTTTCTCGGCGGTAGCGGCGAGCTTGGCCTGGTCTTCCATCCTCGCGCCCTCGGGCCGGAGCGGCTCGCCGTCCTTGCGGGGGATGATGTGGACGTGCAGGTGGAACACGGTCTGGCCGGCGGCTGCACCGTTGAACTGCGCGATCAGCACGCCGTCGGCGCCCATGGTCTGCTTGATCTTGGGGGCGAGCGTCTGCACCACCGCCATGAGCTTGGCCAAGCCCTCGGGCGAGATGTCGAACAGGTCGCGCGCCTTCTCCTTGGTGATGACCAGCGCATGGCCGTCGCTGCGCGGCATGATGTCGAGAAAGGCGAGCGTGTCGTCGTCCTCGTAGATTTTGTGGCAGGGGATCTCGCCCCTAAGCACCTTGGCGAAGACATTGTTCTCATCGTAGGCCATCGCAGTGCCTCGCTTCCGCTTTTCCCGAGTCATTTCGAGTCCTTAACAGCCGAACGTCAACCGAAGAATCAACACTCATCGGATCGGCGGTAAGGTGATTCCTCAGTAAGGAAGGCGCGCTCATGCGCGACCGCGCGGCGCTCACGCCGCAAATAGTCGGCGATCGCCCGGCGCAAGCCCTGGTCGGCGATCCAATGGGCGCTGTAGGTCTCGACCGGCAAATAGCCACGGGCGAGCTTGTGCGCGCCTTGCGCGCCGGCCTCGACGCAAGCGAGCCTGTGGGCAATGGCGAAGTCGATGGCCTGGTAGTAGCAGACCTCGAAATGCAGGTACGGATGGTCCTCGATGCCGCCCCAATAGCGCCCGTACAGCGTATCGGCGCCGATGAAATTGAGCGCCCCGGCGATATATCGCCCCGCGCGCTTGGCTAGCACGAGCAAAACCCGGTCGGCCATGGTCTCACCGAACAGGCTGAAGCAGCGCCGGTTGAGATAGGGCGAGCCCCATTTTCGCGAGCCGGTCTCCTGATAGAAGGCGAAGAACGCATCCCAATGCGCCTCGGTGAGATCGCGCCCCGTCAGCCATTCGATCTCGATCCCGTTCGCCAGTGCTTCGCGGCGCTCCTTGCGGATGGCCTTGCGCTTGCGCGAGGTGAGAGCCCCAAGGAAATCCTCGAAGCTCCCAAAGTTTTTGTTCCGCCAATGGAATTGCTGGTCGGTGCGCTTGAGGAAGCCCTGCCTTCCGGCAAGCTCCCATTCCTCGCGCGTGAGAAAGGTGATGTGCAGCGAGGAAACGCCCAGTTCGGCGGCGAGCGTGGTCCCGGCCTGTAGCAGGATCGTCTCACATTCGTCCTGGTCGGCACCGGCGCGCACAAGCAGGCGCCTTCCCGTGACCGGAGTGAAGGGGATCGACACCTGAAGCTTGGGGTAATAGCGGCCGCCCGCATGCTCATAGGCCTCGGCCCAGCCATGATCGAACACATATTCGCCTTGGCTGTGCGCTTTCAGATAGCAGGGCATGCAGGCAGCAAGCGTGCCGTCGCCGTCCTCGAACAGCAGATGGCGCGGCAGCCACCCGGTCTGCCGACTGGCCGAACCGCTCTCTTCTAGTGTACTCAGAAAAGCATGTGATATTAATGGATTACCTGGACACGTTGAGCCCATGTCACCGCTCGCGCAAGCGTCCCAATCCGAGGCACAGACATCGGCGATGCGCGGAACGATGCGCACGACACGCCGGTCGCTTGCCGTTTTCTTCGGCTGTCTCTCGATGTCGCCCATCTAAGGCACGATCCCTTCGAAGATCACGGCGTCGGCATAGCGCGTCGCACGGTCGCGCTCTTCCTTGCTGCGCACTGTCCAGGTGAGCAGCGGCAGCCCGAACAGCAGCCGCGCTGCAATCGGCGCCACCGCCGGCAGCGCGCCAATATCGTAAGCGATGAAGTTTGGCCGGGCGAAGGCCGCGGTGAGCAGATGACGCATGGCGAAGCGCTGCTTGGGCGTGAGATGCGACCAGTGGCGCTCTTCATCGAACCGCCCGGCCACCAGCCCGCGGGGCAGGGTGGGCGCTTCTTCCCTAAACGCCGCCACCGAATAGGGATCGAACGACATCACTGCCACAGGGCCGGGATAGGAGGAAAGCGCGCTGGCGATATTGGCCTCGAACCTGCCATCGCCCGTCCATGTGCTCTTGACTTCGAGCAGGAGCGGCACGCGTCCTCCGACGATCGCCAGCAACTCGGCAAACGACAGGATGGTATCGGAGCTGCCGCGCAGGGGGATGGTGCGCAAATCGGCAGCCTCGCGCTCGGCGACCGGACCATTCTCCCCGGTCAGCCGGTCGAGCGTCGCGTCGTGGAACACCACCGGCATGTTGCCAGTCGCCGCGCGCAGATCGACCTCGATGGCATAGCCCTTGCCCATGGCGGCCTTGACCGCGGAGGCGCTGTTTTCGACGATGCCCTTGGCCTTATCGTGCAGGCCTCGATGCGCATAAGGACGCCGCAACCAATAGAGCTCGCCCATCACAGGCGTCCGGCGAAGACATTAGTCAATGGCGAAGATCGCATCGATTTCGACCGCGGCGTTGAGCGGCAGGCTCGCGCAGCCAAGCGCGATACGCGTGTGCCGCCCTTTATTGCCAAGGATCTCGACCAGCAAATCCGAAGCGCCGTTCAGCACCTTGGGATGATCGGTAAAGTCGGGCGCGGCGTTGACGAAGCCGTTGAGGCGCAAGAGCTGCACGATCCGGTCGAGATCGCGAAGCGCCGCCTTAGCCTGGGCCAGGATATTGAGGGCGCAGAGCCGCGCCGCTTGCTGGCCCGTCTCGACGTCGAGACCGGCACCGAGCTTGCCGGCAAAGGCGACCTGTCCCTCCTGCATGGGCAGCTGGCCGGAGATGAAAAGCTGGCCGCCGAGATGAACGAACGGGACATAGGTGCCGAGCCCCGCTTTGGCCTCAGGGAGGACGAGGTCGAGCGCCTTCAGCCGTGCTTCGATTTCTCCGGCCATATCGTCCCTATCGGTCCTAAAACTCGAAAAATGACCATTGAGCAAATCCGCCTTTGCCGCAAGCGGCCCGCAAGCGGCTACCTGCAAGCGGCTCAAGGGGGCTCTTGTCGGGCCCTCCGGTTGGTGCGAAATATCATCCCCGGGGGACGTGGCGGAGTGAGGTGACATGGTCGGTGTAGGGCGGAGGCTAGTTCTGGGGCTTGCTGTCGGCTCGGTCCTGGGTGGGGCGTTTCACGGCCCTGCGCAGGCCTTCGCGGCCAAGGAATCGAACAAGCTCGTGCCCCACCGCGCCGTTTACGAGATGACGCTCGACGATGCCCGCTCGGCCTCCGGCGTCACCGGCATTGACGGTCGCATGGTGTTCGAGTTCACCGGCTCGGCCTGCGACGGCTATTCCCTCAACATGCGCATGGTCACGCAGATGACCGACTCCCAGGGGCAGATCAACATGACCGATCTGCGCTCCTCGACCTGGGAGCAGAGCAACGGCCAGAAGTTCCGCTTCCAATCGGCGCAATATCTGAACGACAAGCTTGGCGACGTCACCATGGGCCGTGCGGAGCGCGAGGCGCCCAATGCGGCGGTCAAAGTCAGGCTGAGCCAGCCCGCCCGGGCCGAGCTGAACTTGACGGGGCAAGTCATGTTTCCCACGCAGCATAGCCTCGCGCTGATCGACACCGCGCTCGCGGGCGAAACTCTATTCCAAGCCAGGATCTATGACGGCTCGGAGAAGGGGCGGAGGATCTACGAGACCACCGCCCTGATCGGCACCGAGGTCAAGCCCGGCGCCGATGGGGCCGGGCTCGAAACCGTGGCCAAGGAAAAGGGGTTGGGCGAGCTCGCGTCCTGGCCGGTGTCGATCGGCTATTTCGAGTCGCAGGGCGGAGATTTGACACCGAGCTATCAGATCGACTTTCGTCTCTACGCCAACGGCGTCAGCCGCGACCTGCTCATCGACTACGGCGATTTCTCGATCCAAGGCACGCTCACCTCGCTCGAATATCTGAAAGTCGCCGAGTGCAAATAGCGCCTTCGGCGCGGGCGATTACGCTAACTTCAAAAAATTGCCGTTTCCTGCGCCTTTTACCCTCTCTCTAAAGGGTTTGGTTACGGGTTTACGGTGAAATCCCCGCTCCAAGAGCAGGGGAGCAAGACGCGATGTTCTGGTGGGTCAGGCCGTCTCCGAGCCCCATGGCGCCTCGCTATGAGATGGCCGATCATATGCCGACCGAATCGATTGAGCCGAGGTCCATGACCAAGACCGTTCTAATCGTCGAGGACAACGAGCTCAACATGAAGCTCTTCCACGACCTCCTCGACGCGCATGGCTACCAAACGCTCCAGACGCGTAACGGCATGGAGGCCCTGGCGCTCGCCCGCGAGCACCGTCCCGACCTCATCCTCATGGACATCCAGCTGCCGGAAGTGTCGGGGCTGGAAGTGACCAAATGGCTGAAGGAGGACGACGAGCTCCGCGAGATTCCGGTCATCGCCGTCACCGCCTTCGCCATGAAGGGCGACGAGGAGCGCATCCGCGCGGGCGGCTGCGAGGCGTATATCTCCAAGCCGATTTCCGTGGCCATGTTCCTCGACACGGTCAAACAATTCATTGGCGAGGCACGGTAACCCGCCATGACCGCCCGCGTTCTGGTCGTCGACGACGTCGATGCCAATGTGAAGCTGCTCGAAAAGTGGCTCACGGCCGAGTATTTCGAGGTGCGCACGGCGAAAAGCGGCCGCGAGGCGCTCCAGATCTGCGCCTCCGAGCGCGCCGACGTGGTGCTGCTCGACGTGATGATGCCAGCGATGGACGGCTTCGAGGTCTGCCGCCGGCTCAAAGCGGCGCCCTGTACCCAACACACCCCGGTGATCATGGTCACGGCTCTCGACCAGCCGGGCGACCGGGTGAAGGGTCTCATGGCCGGGGCGGACGATTTCCTCACCAAGCCGGTCGACGACATCGCCCTGATCACGCGGGTGAAGAATCTCGCGCGGCTTAAGACGCTGACCGACGAGATGCTGATGCGCGCCTCGACCGAGGAGCAGCTGGGCTTTACCGACACGATGGGTATCAGGTTCGGGCAGGTGGGGCGTGGCGCACGCATCCTCCTGGTCGAGGATCGTGGCCGCGCGGCCGACCGCATCGTCAAGGCACTCGAAGAGGAAGAGCACGAGGTCGAGCACGAGGCCGATCCGGCCCGCGCGCTGCTTCGCATCCCCGACGGCAATTTCGATCTGGTGATCGTAAGCCTCGGCCTTCAGCATAGCGACGGCTTGCGGCTATGCTCGCAGATCCGCTCCCTCGACCGCATCCGCCATCTGCCGATCATGATCATCGTCGAGCCGGGCGACGACGCCCGCCTGCTCAGGGGCCTCGACATGGGGGTCAACGACTATACCGTGCGCCCGGTCGATCCCAACGAGCTGCTCGCGCGCGTGCGCACACAGATCAAGCGCAAACGCTATACCGACCATTTGCGGACCAGGCTGGAAGAGACCGTGGAGATGGCGATCCTCGATCCGCTCACGGCGCTCCACAACCGCCGCTACATGACCAGCCATTTGAAGACACTGTTCGAAGAGTCGGCGCAGCGCGGCAAGCCGCTGTCGCTGCTCGTCCTCGACATCGACTATTTCAAGGCGATCAACGACGCCCATGGCCACGATACCGGCGACTCGGTGTTGCGGGAGTTCGCCGCGCGCGTCCGCCGCAATATTCGCGGCATCGACCTCGCCTGCCGGCTGGGCGGCGAGGAGTTCGTCGTGGTTATGCCCGATACCGACCTTAGCAAGGCCTATCTCGTAGGCGAGCGGCTCCGGCAATGCATCGCCGCTTCCCCCTTCCAGGCCGGGGAGCGCATCGGCATGCTCGACGTGACGGCCAGCGTCGGCGTGGCCGCGCTTGAGTACGATGACGACACGCCGGAGTTGATCCTCAAGCGGGCCGACCAGGCGCTCTATTGCGCCAAGCGCGACGGGCGCAATCGGGTCGTCGCCGACGCGGCCTAGCGATAATCTCTATTTCCTGCGAATCACTGCTCGGACCCTACGAAGGGCCGTGTAGAGAGCTTGCTTCATTCTTGACGTGGTTACTGAAGGCTAAAGGTTAAGGGTTTACAATGCCTAGAATTTTGTCGTATTAAGGCAAATAACTGAGATTGATTTTGTGCCTTCACGCGCTGATTTATGCTTTGACTTGTTCGGACGGATTTAGCTTGGGAGGGAAATTCGGGGGCAGGGCACAAGCCCGTGACTTGATCGTCCCCGGAAACGTTTTCCTCTCTGCAACAGATAACCCTGCGGAATGCTCAGGTCCGCCGCATCTCCTGGGTCCCGTAGGGTTCGGCTGGCCGGAGCGCGGCTGAGTGGCCTCCTCGTTAGCGCCGCGCTTCGGCCGGCCACTATTTCCTGAAAATCCGATCGACTGATGGGATTCGGACAGAGTCCGACCAAGCCGCTATTTGATCTTGGATTCTTTGAATTCGACGTGCTTGCGCGCGACCGG
>JBBDYM010000007.1:31154-52598 GCA_040901485.1 Methyloceanibacter sp. | reverse complement strand
CGGCGACCTTGAAGTCCATGTCGCCGAGATGGTCCTCGTCGCCGAGGATGTCGGACAGCACGGCGAAGCGGTCACTCTCCTTGATCAGGCCCATGGCGATGCCGGCTACCGAGCGCTTGAGCGGAATGCCGGCGTCCATCATGGAGAGCGAGGAGGCGCAGACCGTGGCCATGGAGGACGAACCGTTCGACTCGGTAACCTCCGACACCACGCGGATGGTGTAGGGGAAGCTCTCGCGGTCGGGCAGCACCGGATGGATGGCCCGCCAGGCAAGCTTGCCATGACCGATCTCGCGCCGGCCGGGACCGACCATGCGGCCAACCTCGCCGACCGAGTAGGGCGGGAAATTGTAATGCAGCATGAAGGTCTCTTTATAGGTGCCCTGCAGGGCATCGACATATTGTTCGTCCTCGCCGGTGCCGAGCGTGGCGACGGCGAGAGCCTGGGTCTCGCCGCGGGTGAAGAGCGAGCTGCCGTGGGTGCGGGGCAGAATGCCGACCTCGCAGGAAATCGGCCGCACGGTCTTGAGATCGCGGCCGTCGATGCGCTTCGAAGTGTCGAGGATGGTTCCGCGGACGATCTCCTTTTCCGCCTGCTTGAAGGCGCTCGACACTTTGGCGGCCATGGCGCCGTCATCGTCGGCGGGGACCAGCGCGGCGACGACCTTGTCCTTAACTGCGGCGACGCGGTCGCGGCGCTCGTGCTTGGCGGGGATGGTATAGGCTTGGCGCAGGTCCGCTTCGCCCAGGTCGCGGACTCGGACGACGATGTCACCGTCATCCTTGGGCTTCAGGTCCCAAGGCTCCTTGGCGGCGCTCTCGGCGAGCTTGACGATGGCGTCGAGCACCGGCTGGAAATGCTGCTGCCCGTACATCACGGCGCCCAACATGATCTCCTCGGACAATTCCTTGGCTTCCGATTCGACCATCAGCACGGCGTCGGCGGTGCCGGCCACCACGAGATCGAGCGTCGTTTCCGGCTGCTCGTCGATCATGGTGTTCAGTACGTATTTCCCATCGATATAGCCGACGCGGGCGGCGGCGATCGGACCGAGGAACGGGACGCCCGAAAGGGTGAGTGCGGCCGAGGCCGCGACCATGCCGACGATGTCGGGATCGTTCTCCATGTCGTGCGAGAGCACGGTGACGATGACTTGCGTCTCGTTCTTGAAGCCTTTGGCGAAGAGCGGACGGATCGGCCGGTCGATGAGGCGCGAGGTGAGGGTTTCCTTCTCGGTCGGTCGCCCTTCGCGCTTGAAATAGCCGCCGGGGATCTTGCCCGCGGCGAAGGTCTTCTCCTGGTAGTTCACGGTCAGGGGGAAGAAGTCGATGCCGGCTCTTTCCTCCTTGGCGGCGACGACGGTGGCGAGCACGGATGTATCGCCATAGGTGGCGAGCACGGCGCCGTCGGACTGCCGGGCGATCCGGCCGGTCTCGAGCTTAAGAAGGCGCTTGCCCCATTCGATTTCTACGGTGTGTTTATCAAACATGGTTGTATCCCAATGCGTGGGTAAAGATGAAGGCCGCTTGCGCCGGATGGCGGCAGGCTGGCCCGTTGAGTATTCGCAAGCTCGACCACGGGATCGGCTGTCACCGGCGGATGCCCAGCCGGTTGATGAGCTTCTGGTAGCGATCCTCGTCGGTGGACTTGACGTAATCGAGCAGCCGGCGCCGCTGGCTCACCATCTTGAGCAGCCCGCGCCGCGAATGATTGTCCTTGATATGCGTCTTGAAATGATCGGTAAGGTTGGTGATGCGCTCGGTCAGGATGGCGACCTGGACCTCGGGTGAGCCGGTGTCGCCAGATTTGGTCGCGTATTCCTGGATGAGCTCTTGCTTGCGCTCAGCGCTGATCGACATCGGATGATCCTTATCTGTAGGAGTGGGTTAGGCCGAGCCGGGATGTCGTCCAGCACGGTCGGTTCACATGCGCATATGGCCGGCAAAGGGCCGCGCAAGGGCTGCAATATAGGGATAATCGGCCGCGAAACCAGCGGAAATTACATGCAGATTCGCCGGAAATAACCGGGATTAGCCCGGCAAATTAAAGATGCGGCGCGGATTTAGAGCCCCTTTTTCGACTTCGCCCACGGCGACGATCGTGCCGCGCGAGGTGGCATAGACCGTGCCGCTGATGATCGGCGCGTCGCGTCCCCGCAGCAGGACCGGCTGGCCTTGCCTGAGCCTTGCGGCGTCGGAGGCGCTGAGCGCGAGCGATGGAATCCCGCCAAGTGCCGCCTCGACCGGCCGAAGAACACCCATCAACGCTGAGGCGTCATTCGCCAGCGCCTCCAGCCGGTCGAGCGCGATCGCCTGGTCTTCGCCGAAGGGTCCAACCCGGGTGCGGCGCAAGGCCGCCACATGGCCGAGCGAGCCCAGCGCGCGGCCGAGATCGCGGGCGAGAGAGCGCACATAAGTTCCTTTGCCGCATTCGGCCTCGATCACGCAATGGTCGGGGTCCGGATGGTCGACAAGCTCAAGCCGGTCGATCGTCACTTGCCGTGGCGCAAGCTCGAATTCTTCCTGGTCGCGGGCAAGGTCGTAGGCGCGCGCGCCATCGACCTTGAGCGCCGAGTAGCGCGGCGGCACCTGGTCGATCGCACCGGTGAAGCTGGGCAGCATCGCCTCGATCTCGGCGCGCGCCGGGCGCCGGTCGCTGGCCGCCACCATTTTGCCCTCGGCGTCGTCGGTATCGGTCTCGGCTCCGAAGCGGATGGTGAAGCGGTAGGCCTTGCTCCCCTCGAACACGAAGGGCACGGTCTTGGTCGCCTCGCCGAGCGCGATGGGCAGCACGCCGGTCGCCAGCGGATCGAGCGTGCCCGCGTGCCCCGCCTTGGCCGCATCATAAAGACGCTTCACGCGCGCCACGGCCTTGGTTGAATTCATGCCCTGCGGCTTGTCGAGGATCAGCCAGCCATGAACGGGTGTGCCCTTACGCTGCCGCGCCATCGCTGCCTTGCCTCTCGCCGCTAATCGTCGAGGTCGCGCGCCACCGTGGGCGAGGCGAGCAACTCGTCGATGCGGCGCGAGCTTTCGAACGAGGTGTCGACCTTGAATCTCAGTTCCGGCATGAATTTCAGGCTGACGCGCTTGGCCACCTCGCCGCGCAGGAAGCGTTTGTGCTTGTCGAGATGGGCCACCGCTTCCGCCGCGTCGCCGCCGCCAAGCGGCAAAATATAGGCCGTGGCAAGCTTGAGGTCGGGAGTCATGCGCACTTCCGGCACTGTCAGCGAATGTCGGCTCAGCACCTCGTCCACGATGTCGCCGCGGAAGAAAATGTCGGCTAGCGCGTGGCGGATCAGCTCGCCTACCTTCAGCTGGCGCTGGCTCGGAAGGCGGCCCTTGTCACGCGCGACCATGTGGATGACTCTTGAATGATCGCCCGGTTCTGCTGGCGTATCGCGATTAGAGAGTGCGCTGGACGTGCTCGACCTGGAAGCACTCGATGACGTCGCCCTGCCGCATGTCCTGATAGCCTTCGAACGCCATGCCGCATTCCTGGCCGGCGGTCACCTCGCGCACTTCGTCCTTGAAGCGCTTGAGCGTGGACAGCTTGCCTTCATGCACCACGACATTGTCGCGGATAAGCCTGACATTGGCGCCGCGCTCGACCTTGCCCTCAGTGACGCGGCAGCCCGCCACCTTGCCCACCTTGGAGATGGTGAACACTTCGAGGATTTCGGCATTACCGAGGAAGGTTTCGCGCACGATCGGCGCGAGCAGGCCGGACATGGCCAGGCGGATGTCGTCGACCAGGTCGTAGATCACGGCGTAATAGCGGATCTCGACGCCTTCGCGCTCGGCCACTTCGCGGGCCTGCGTGTTGGCGCGCACATTGAAGCCGAGCAGGACCGCGCCGGACGTGGCGGCAAGCGACACGTCGGATTCGGTGATGCCGCCGACGCCGGCATGAATGATGCGGGCCATGACCTCCTCGGTGCCGAGCTTGGCGAGCGCCGTGGTGATGGCCTCCACCGAGCCCTGCACGTCGCCTTTGACCACAAGCGGGAACTCCTTGATTCCAGCCTCTTTTATCTGGCTCATCAGCTGCTCGAGGCTGCCGCGCTGGCCGGCCACGGCGAGGCGCTTGCGCCGTTCGCGCATCCGATAGTCGGTAATCTCCCGCGCGCGGGCCTCGTTCTCGACCACGGCGAACTGATCGCCGGCCTCGGGCGCGGAGTCGAAACCGAGAACCTCGACCGGAACGGAAGGTCCGGCCTCTTGCACCTGCTCGCCGAGTTCGTTGATCAGTGCGCGCACGCGGCCATAGGCAGAACCCGCGACGATGAGATCGCCAAGATGCAGCGTCCCGCGCTGGATCAGCGCGGTACCGACAGGCCCACGGCCGCGCTCGAGCTTGGCCTCGACGATCACGCCCTCTGCGGGCCGATCGGGATTGGCGGTCAGCTCGAGCACCTCGGCCTGCAGCGCGATCGCTTCGAGCAGCCTGTCGAGGCCGGTTCGCTTCAGGGCCGAGACCTCGAGCTCCAGCGTATCACCGCCCAAGCTTTCCACCACGATCTCCTGGCTGAGCAATTCGGTGCGCACGCGCTGCGGGTCGGCGCCTTGCTTGTCGATCTTGTTGATGGCGACGATCATTGGCACGCCTGCCGCCTTGGCGTGGTTGATGGCTTCGACCGTCTGTGGCTTCACGCCGTCGTCGGCGGCCACCACCAGCACCACGATGTCGGTCACCTGCGCGCCACGCTGGCGCATGGCGGTAAAGGCCTCGTGGCCCGGCGTGTCGATGAAAGTGATCTTATGCCCCGACGGCGTCTCCACTTGGTAGGCGCCGATATGCTGAGTGATCCCGCCGGCCTCTTGGGCGACGACATTGGTAGTGCGGATGGCGTCGAGCAGCGAGGTCTTGCCGTGGTCGACATGGCCCATGATGGTGACGATGGGCGCGCGCGACTCCAAATCCTCTTCGTGGTCGTCGGCGCCGATAAAGCCTTCCTCGACATCGGCCTCGGACACGCGCCGCACCGTGTGGCCGAACTCCTCGGCCACGAGCTGGGCCGTATCGGAATCGATCACGTCGGTGATCTTATGCATCTCGCCGTCTTTCATCAGGAATTTGATGACGTCGACGCCCCGCTCGGCCATGCGGTTGGCGAGCTCTTGAATGGTGATGACTTCGGGGATCACGACTTCGCGCTGGATCTTTTGCGGCGCGAGCGGTCCCGAGCTCTGCTTCTTCTGGCGCTCCTGGCGGCGCTTCAGCGAGGCTAGGCTCCGCTGGCGCTGCTCCTCGTCGAGCGCGTTGGTGATGGTTAGGCGGCCGCGGACGCGGCGCTCCTCGCCCCGGCGCGGTGCGACAGGGCTCTTCTTGTGGCGGGCATCGGCGGCGCGGGCCGGCTCTTCCATCTCCTCCTTGAGGAGATGCTTGCGAGCGGTTTCCTCGGCCTTCTCCTTGACCTTCGCCTCGGCCTTATGCCGCTCATCCTCTTTACGCTTGCGCTCGTCGGCCTCCTCGCGCTCCTTGGCCCGCTGCTCTTCGGTGACGACCTGGAGAGCGACGGTCTCTTGGACCTTCTCACGCTCCTCGGCCTCGCGAAGGCGCGAATCGGTCAGCGCGCGCATGCGCGCGTCCTTCTCCTCCTCGGAGAGCTGGCGGAGCACCACACCGGGACGCCGGCCCTGAGCCTCCTCGGCCTGCGGCTTGGGAGCGGGTTCGGCCACGGGCGCCGTGGCCTGCGGCTTGGCTTTTACCTCTTCGGCCGGCTGCGTGCCGGCACCGCCGATCACCCGCCGCTTCTTCTTCTCCACGACGACGGACTTCGAGCGCCCATGGCTGAAGCTCTGGCGCACATGGCCTGACTCCACCGTCCGGCGCACGTTGAGCGACATCTTGCGACCGCCGCTGGCGGTCTTTTCTTCTGTCTCGGTCTCACTCATTCCGTGTCTGTATCCAATCCATTCTCGTCGGCAAACGCGGCACTACCCTTGCGGTAGCGCTCCAAGCGCTCCGCCGCCGCAAGGAATTTTCGAGCCGCTCCGCCCTGGATGAGGGCAGCATGTATCACATTTGTCCGTCCGGATGCCAAACCCAATTCACCCACGCTGAAGGCGCGAATAGCCGGAATCGGGGCTCCGCCGGTCATTGCCAGGGCCTTGCCGTCGAGCTTGCGACGGCCGTCCTCCGCCGCTTCCGCGGCATGAACGAGCGCGATCACGCGGCCCTTGTGGATCGCTTCCTCGATTTTCGCCGCGCCGAACACGACCTCGCCCGCCTTGTTGGCAAGGGCCAGAGCCGAAAGTGCCGCATCGGCGAGCAGCCTATCGACCTGAACGGCGAGTTCTTCGGGGACTGAGGCTTTCGTTTTCAGAGCGCGGGCGAAGGCGTTGCGCTTGGCGGCATCCGACACCGTATCGTGGGCGGCGGTCAGCCACACGCCACGTCCGGGCAGCTTCTCCTTGATGTCCGGAACGACCGTCCCGTCAGGACCGATCACGAAGCGGATAAGCGCGTCCTTGGCCAGATGCCGGCGCGTGAGCGCGCAGCGGCGGACGGTCTCCGCCTGCCACTCTTGCGCCTGGTCTTGCTCCGCTTCGAACCGCAACCGTTGATCTCCTCACCCAGCTCATGACGCGTTGGCGCCGCTGGTATCGGCCTCTTGAACGTCTGTATTGGCGTCAGCCTCGCCCTCAGCCTCGCCCTCGCCCTCGACAGGCTCCTCAACGGGCACGATCTCCTCGATCCACCCGGCCTTGACGCGGACGGCGAGGATCAGCTCCTCGATCTGGACGCGTGCCAGGCCGAAGCCGTCGAGAATGCCATCATGGCGGATGGTCTCCTTGTCCTTGCGCTCGCTCCAGCCGGCGAGATCGTCGGTGGCGCAATCGGCAAGGTCCTCGACGGTCTTGATGTTGTGCTCGCCGAAGGCGACCAGCATCGCCGTGGTGACGCCCGGAATTTCTTGCAGCGCGTCGGCGACGCCGAGCGCCTTGCGCTTGGCGTCGAGCTCGGCCTCGATCTTTTCCAGATGCTCGCGCGCGCGGGTCTGGATCTCGGCGGCGGTGTTCTCGTCGAACCCTTCGATCGAGGCGATCTCCGACGGCTCGACGAAAGCGACTTCCTCGACGGAGGAGAAGCCCTCAGACGCAAGCAGTTGCGCGATCACCTCATCCACATCGAGCGCTTCCATGAAGGTGGCGGAGCGCTCGGCGAACTCGGCCTGGCGGCGCTCCGATTCGGAGGCCTCGGTCATGATGTCGATGTCCCAGCCGGTGAGCTGCGAGGCCAGCCGCACATTCTGGCCCTTGCGGCCGATGGCGAGCGAAAGCTGGGCGTCGGGTACCACTACCTCGATGCGCTCGGCGTCCTCGTCGAGCACGACCTTGACCACCTCGGCCGGCGCCAGTCCATTGACGATGAAGGTAGCGGCGTCGGGCGACCACTGGATGATGTCGATCTTCTCGCCCTGAAGCTCGTTCACCACCGCCTGCACGCGGCTGCCGCGCATGCCGACACAGGCGCCCACCGGATCGATAGAGGCGTCGCGCGACACGACCGCAATCTTGGCGCGGCTGCCGGGATCGCGCGCCACCGACTTGATGGTGACGATGCCCTCATAGACCTCCGGCACTTCCTGCGCGAACAGCTTGGCCATGAACTCGGGGTGAGTGCGCGACAGGAAAATCTGCGGGCCCCGCTGCTCGCGGCGCACGTCGTAGACATAGGCGCGGATGCGGTCGCCGTAGCGGAAATTCTCGCGCGGCAGCGTCTCGTCGCGCCGGACGATGGCCTCGGCGCGGCCGAGATCGACGATCACGTTGCCGTATTCGACGCGCTTGACGATGCCGTTGACGATCTCGCCGACGCGGTCCTTGTATTCGTCGTATTGACGCTCACGCTCGGCGTCTCGCACCTTCTGCACGATCACTTGCTTGGCGTTCTGGGCGGCGACGCGGCCGAAATCGAGCGGCGGCAGCTCCTCGGCGATGAAGTCGCCGACTTGCGCCGCCGGGTTGCGGGCGCGCGCGTCTTTGAGCGAGATCTGCGTCGCCTCCATGGTGACGTCCTCGACCACTTCGAGAAGGCGGGCGAGCCTGATCTCGCCGGTCTTGGGATCGACCTCGGCCCTGATCTCGTTCTCGCTGCCATAGCGAGATTTGGCCGCCTTCTGGATCGCATCCTCCATGGCGCTGATCACCACCTGGCGGTCGATCGACTTCTCGCGGGCGACCGCCTCGGCGATCTGCAAAAGCTCCAGCCTGTTGGCGCTTACGCCTGCCTGAGCCATGTCCTTAGCCTCCAATCGTTTTGTCTGGCGGGCCGCGTTCCGCGCCCGCGTTCATGTCAATGCGTCTTGTCGGCGAGATCTGCCTTGAAACTGTCCATGTCGGCCACGAGCTTTGCCTCGCCGATGAGCGAGAAGGGAAGACCGATCACCACCGGCTCGGCCTTGCCTTCCAGCTCGATCCGCATGCGCGCCTCGTCGTCCGCGACGCCCTCGATCACGCCCCGGAAGCGTTTGCGCCCATCGACCGGCTCATTCAGCTCTACCTTGGCTTCGTGACCGGCCCATAACGCAAAGTCGCTTGGCCTGACCAGTGGCCGGTCGATACCGGGCGAGGACACTTCGAGGTTATAATGTCCCGGCATCGGATCGTAAGCGTCGAGCACCGGCGACAGGCTTCGGCTGATGACCGCGCAATCCTCTATCGACATTTCTCCGCCCGCCCGCTCGGCCATGATCTGCACCGTACCTCCGTCACGCCCAGAGACCTTGACCCGCACCAGCCGGAAGCCGAGCTCCTCGAGCACGGGCTCGGCGAGATCGGCGATGGTCCGCTCGGTGCCCGTCTCGCGGGCAAAGCGGCGATCGGCGTCGGCGGCATTGGACATGCAACGAACGAGGCCCTTGCTTAAAAGACCGCCAAAAAAGGGGCTGGACCTAACAAAAAGGAGCGGGCGGAAGGCCCACTCCTGATCAAACCAATCATGAGTTCAACCCCTAATATACGAGCTTTTTCCAGGGTTTCAAGCAGGGAAGTCACTCCCCCATCACTTGCTCCCGTATGCGGTCGAAGTCGTTAATGCGCTCGTAGCTCAACGCGCAGAGGCAGCCCGAATAATTGCCACCGGTGGCCGTGCCGCCAAAGGCGAGGCTGTCCTCGAAGCTGCAATTCTCGTCGCGGAAGGCAATCCATTGCTTCTGGACGGCGGTCAACGCCGCAAGCTGCGGATCGGGCGGCTGGTCCATGTCCTTGGCGGCCTTGCGGATCGCCTCTTGCAGCGTCTGGTAGCTCTGGTTGAGCAACCGGTCGGCCTTGTTGGCGGCGCGGGAGAGGCAGGCCTTGAACGTGGGGTTTGAGTCGGTCTCAGCCTCGCAGTCGCTGTAGCAGGTGGCGACGATGTCGGCTTTCGCCAAAGTCGAAAGCGGCAAGAGCAGGATCATGAATGCAAGGATCGACGGGCGCATTTGATGCTCCTTGTGGGTCTAAGCGCCTCGGCTCAAAGACGGCGCCATCTGAGATAGATCGGCTTGCGGCCTTCGCTCAAGGCTTTCCGCTCGTAGCGCGTCTCGGGCCAGTCGGCGGGGCGCTCGCGCCAGTCGCCGGTACACTCGGCAAGCCAGGTGAAGGCGCCGCTTCTGCCGATGGTGAGCAGCGCGTTCGCGGCGTAGTCGCTGTCGTCACTGGCGAATCGGAACTCGCCACCAAGCGCCAGCACGCGGGCGATCTCCGCTGCCGTCTCGGGCGAGATGAGCCGCCGCTTCTGCTGCCGCTTCTTCGGCCACGGATCGGGGAACAGCAAAAAGACTCTGGCGAGCGCGCCGCCGGGAAGCCATGCCAGCGCCTCGCGCGCGTCGCCGTCATGGATGCGGATGGTCTCGATGCCGCGATCCTCGATGGCGCCGAGCAGGCTCGCCACGCCGTTGACGAAAGGCTCGCAGCCGATGAAGCCGATGTCTTTATGATGCTTGGCCTGCCACAGGAGATGCTCGCCGGAGCCGAAGCCGATTTCGAGCCACATTTCCCTGATTGCGGCCGGGAATAGTTCACCCAAGTCGCCGGGAGCCGGTTGCTCGACAGGGAGGCGCAGACGCGGGAGCAAGTCCTTAAGCAGGCGCTCTTTGCGCGGGCTCAAGGGTTTGCCCTTGCGCCTGCCATAGGTTCTGAGCAGCCTGGTTTCTTGCTGTGGTTGGTTCACCAATTACGCCTCCGGTATCATGCCCGCGTAGACGGGCATCCAGTAACCACCGTGTTCACGAGAATACTCCCGCTAGGGGTTACTGGATCGCCCGGTCAAGCCGGGCGATGACAAAAAAAGGGAGGGTACCGTCAGGTCAGCTCGGCGCGGATCGGCTCGATGAGGTCGAGGCGCTCCCAGGAGAAGCCGCCATCGTTGTCTGGCTGCCGCCCGAAATGGCCGTAAGCGGCGGTGCGCTCGTAGATCGGACGGGAGAGGCCAAGATGCTCCCTGATGCCGCGCGGGCTCAGATCCATCACCTGCCTGAGCGCCTTTTCCAGATCGTCCTCGGCGATGCTGCCCGTGCCGTGCAAATCGACATAGAGCGAAAGCGGCTGCGACACGCCGATGGCGTAGGAGATCTGCAACGTGCACCGGTCGGCGAGCCCCGCGGCCACCACGTTCTTGGCGAGATAGCGCGCGGCGTAAGCGGCAGAACGATCAACCTTGGTCGGGTCCTTGCCGGAGAAGGCGCCGCCGCCATGCGGCGCCGCGCCGCCATAGGTATCGACGATGATCTTGCGTCCGGTGACACCGGTATCGCCATCGGGGCCGCCGATCACGAAGCGCCCGGTGGGATTGACATAGAACTTGGTCGAGCCGTTGACCCAGCCTTTCGGCATCACCTCGTCGACGAAGCCGCGCACGATCTCCTTCACCCGCTCCTGGCTGACATCTTCGCCGTGCTGGGTGGAAACCACGATCGAATCCGCGCGCACCGGCTTGCCGTTCTCGTAAGCGAGCGTCACCTGGCTCTTGGCGTCCGGGCCGAGTTCCGGCGTGCGGCCCGTGTGACGCGCCTTGGCCATCTCGTGCAGAATGCGGTGGGCATAGAAGAGCGGCGCGGGCATGAGCGGCTCGGTCTCGCGGCAAGCAAAGCCGAACATGATGCCCTGGTCGCCGGCGCCCTCGTCCTTGTCAGCCTCAGCGTCGGCATCAACGCCGATGGCGATGTCGGCGGATTGCTCATGCAAATAATTCTGGAACTCGGCGTTCTGCCAGTGGAAGCCCGACTGCTCGTAGCCGATCTCGCGCACGGCGCGCCGCGCCGCGTCCTCGATGATCTGCGGCGTCACGCTCTCAGGCCCGCGCACCTCGCCGGCCATGACGATGCGGTTGGTGGTCACCAAGGTCTCGACGGCCACGCGCGCCTCGGGGTCGGCGGCCAGATAGAGATCGACCACGGCGTCGGAAATGCGGTCGCAGACCTTGTCGGGATGGCCCTCCGACACGGATTCGCTGGTAAAATGGTAGTTTGCCCGGGACACTTGAGACCCCCCTGGTCGTAGCGGAGACGGCTGGCCGCATGCGGCGCCCGGTTGTCGCAAACCAGGAGGCCGGCGGTCAACCCCGACGGTCGATCGATGAGCTAGGAGTTTGCGCTAAACGCCCGCACGAGATCGACGACACTCTTACGCACTTTCGGATCGCGGATCTTGACGAAAGCGCGGTTGAGCTCGAGCCCTTCGCGTGTGTTGAGAAACTCGAGGATGAACGATTCCGAATCCGGCTCGGCCATACCGCGCACCGGGCGCAGGTCGCCGACATTCGGCGCATCTTCGAAGAAGAACTGCACGGGCACGTCGAGGATCTTCGAGATCTGAAACAGCCGGCTCGCACCGACGCGGTTCACGCCCTTCTCATATTTCTGCACTTGCTGAAATGTGAGTCCCATGCTGTCGCCGAGACGCTCTTGACTCATGCCAAGCAACATTCGGCGCAAACGAACCCGGCTTCCTACATGTGCATCGACCGGGTTAGGCTTCTTGCCTGCCATTCGCTCGCTCGTGAAGGATCTGATGCTGAGATAGAAACGATCTCAGGATGTTGATGGAGGGGCTTCTCCGCCTTGGAGTTGGCATTCCCTAACTGGGTTGCGTTCATAGGGGTGCGTCCCAACGTCGTCAAGCACGCAGGCGCCGCACCCGTTCGTTATCTTACGACTTTGTAAGTTGCACGCGGCAAGCGAGCCAACACAAGATCGCAAGCAACAGTGTCAACAATTCGACAATAGTTCCGAATTGCACGAAAGGAGTTGGGCTTCCCGCTCTTGGAAGCATGGCGTCGGCAATTCCTTTCTCACCGAGACCGATCTCAGAGAAAATACGTCCATAGGGATCGATCACCGCCGAGATTCCCGTGTTTGCCGAACGCACAACCGGCAGTGATTGTTCCACCGCCCGTACGCGCGCCTGATGGAAATGCTGGTAAGGGCCGGCGCTCGAGCCGAACCAGGCGTCGTTGGTAAGGTTGAGGAGCCAGCCAGGCCTCTGGCCGGCGCCGGTCACGTCATGGGGAAAGATGATCTCGTAGCAAATGAGGGGGCTTGCCGGCGGGGCGCCCGGAATCTCGATGAGCCGCGGGCCGGTACCGGCGGAAAACCCACCGCGCACCCCGGTGAGCTGCATCAGCCCCAGGCTTTCGAGAAAGTCCTGGAAGGGCAGATATTCGCCGAAGGGAACGAGGTGAATCTTGTCATAGGCGCCGGCAACCTGGCCCTTGTCGTCGATCACCAGCAGGCTGTTATAGATGCGCTGCGCTTGAAGCCTCCCCGCCTGGTCCCGCACATCGACGAGGCGGGCCGAGCCGACGAGTAGGGCGGTCCCGTCCGGCAACGCCTCGCCAAGGGCGATGAGAGCGTCAGGCGCGTCGGCCAGTAGGAAAGGAACGGCTGTTTCCGGCCAGATAACGAGGTCGATCCGGTCGAGCCCCTCTGAGAGGGTGAGGTCGAGATAGTCGGCGAAGATTTCGGCGCTGTTCTCGGGGAGCCATTTGTCGGCCTGATCGACATTGGCTTGGACGAGGCGCAGACGCACTTGGGTATTGGCTGGCTCGGCCTGCGCCAACCGCCGCTCGCCCCAGACATAGCCAACACCGAGTGCGACGAGCAGCAGCGCGGCAAGCGTAGCGGTGGCCCTGCGTCCGGCGCGGCTCGATCCGTGAGGCGCCCAAATGGCGGCGGGGCTGGCGAACAGGAGCACGGCGAGAAGGCTCAAGGCATAGACCCCGAATAGAGCGGCGAGCTGCATCAGCGGAGCATTGGCGGTCAGCCCATAGCCGACAAGGTTCCAGGGCAGGCCGGTAAGGACGTGTCCTCGGGCGAACTCGGTGAGGCCGAAGGCGATTGCCACAGCAAAGACCCGTCCGGGCCCCGGCAGCCACATGAGCATGGCCAGAGCGCAGGCCGCGGCGAAAAACAGAGCCATGCCGGCCGGCAGAGACGTCATGACGAAGGGTAGAAACCAGGCGTGGCGCCAGGGCTCGACCAGGAAAGCCTCGGCGATCCAGTAGAGGCCGGCCAGGAAGAAGCCGAAGCCGAACCAGAAACCGGTGATCGCGGCGCAGGCGAGTCTCGGCGAGAGGTTTGCGTGGTCCCGATGGCAGCCGTCGAGCAGCCAGACCAGCGCCCCGAAGGTGAGGAACAGGATCGGCCAAGCATAGACCGGGGCAAAGGCGAACACGGAAAGCGCGCCGAGCAATACGGCGAAGAGGGCACGCCGCCAGCCCCTCAAGTCCGCGACCCAAGTGGCGGCGCGGTCCACCCGTGCTACTCGCCCTCGGCCTTGGCGACGTCCTCAGCCGGAGGCAGGTGGATGCGGAGCTTCTTGATCCGGCGCGGATCGGCTTCCAGCACCTCGAATTTGACGCCGCTCGGGTGAAGCACACGCTCGCCAAGTTCCGGGATGCGGCCGGCAAGGGCAAAGACAAGGCCCCCCAGCGTGTCGATGTCTTCTTCCTGCTCGCCTGAGCCCAGCTCCACGCCGATATGCTTCTCAAGGTCTTCGATCGGCACGCGGGCATCGGCGATCAGCCCAAGGCGAGGATCGGATCGGATCAGCGGCGCCTCCTCGACGTCGTGCTCGTCGGCGATCTCACCCACCACCTCCTCGACCAGATCCTCGATGGAGACCAGGCCGTCGGTGCCGCCATATTCGTCCACCACCAGCGCGAGATGAATGCGCGTGTTCTGCATCTTGAGCAAAAGATGAAGCGCCGCCATGGAGGCCGGCACGTATAACAGCTCGCGAGTGATGGCGATGGCGCCGATGGTGCGCTTCAGGTCCACCCTACCGAGATCGAGCGGCGCCTTGACGCTGGTCTCGGCCTCCTGGGTGATCCACGACATGAGATCGCGGATGTGGATCATGCCGCGCGGATCGTCCAGCGTTTCGTGATAGACCGGCACGCGCGAATGCTCGGCCTCGCGGAACACGCGCATCAACTCATCGACGGTGATGCTTTCATCGACGGCGACGATGTCGGCGCGCGGCACCATCACGTCCTCCACCGTCAATTTGCCGAAATGGAGGATGCGGCGCATCATGTTCCGCTCCTGCGCGCTCAGAGTGTCGCTCTTGCTGCGGGCAAGCGCGTCCTCGATCAGTTCGCGCAGGTCTGGCTCCTCGCCCAGACCGAAGGACTGAAGCAGCCGGTCGAACCAGGAGACCTCTTCATCTTCCGGGCGTTGCTCCTCGGCCGGAAGATCGTTCTCGGCGATAGGGGTGTTGCTCACGATGACAGCTCCGCGGGCGCGGCCTCTATTTCTTCTCCATAAGGATCGGCGATGCCGAGCGCGGCGAGCGTCTTGCGTTCGAGCGCTTCCATGCGCTCCGCCTCGTCTTCTTGTGTGTGGTCGAAACCGAGCAGGTGCACCATGCCATGCACGACGAGGTGTGAGACGTGATCGGCAAGAGCGAGATTCCCGTCACGCGCTTCCGTCAGGGTGGTTTCGTAGGCGAGCACCACGTCGCCGAGGAACCGGGGCCCATGCAACGCTGCATCGGCGGGAAAGGACAGCACGTTGGTGGGCGCGTCCTTGCTACGCCAGGTGCGGTTAAGCACCCGCATCTCGGCATCGTCGGTCAGGACGACGGAGACTTCATAATCTCCCGGCGGCAGGGCGGGAACGGCGGCGAGAGCCGCGCGTGCCGCGCGCACCAGCATGGCATCGGTGATGCGGGCTTCCGCCCAGGCCTCGCCATGGCGCACGACATCGACCGCGAGCCGAGGGCCCGCCAAAGGCGCAGCGATGCCGGGACTAGGGCCACCTTCAGCCATGGCGTCCACCGCGGGGGGGAGCGGATTCGTAGGCATCGACGATCCTGCCCACGAGCTCGCGGCGGACGACGTCCGCCTTGGTGAAAGCGATGTGATCGATTTCCTCGATCCCTTGCAAAATGCTGATCGCTTCGAGCAGGCCTGAATCCTTGCCGGGCGGCAGATCGACCTGGGTCGGGTCGCCGGTGACGATCATCTTGCTCTCATCGCCAAGCCGGGTCAGGAACATCTTGATCTGGACCGGCGTGCAGTTCTGCGCCTCGTCGAGAATGACGATGGCGTGAGAGAGGGTGCGCCCGCGCATGAAGGCGAGCGGCGCGATCTCGATGACGCCGGCGTCAAGACCGCGCTCGACCCGCTCGGGCGGCAGCACGTCATAGAGCGCATCGTAGAGCGGACGGAGATATGGATCGACCTTCTCGCGCATGTCGCCGGGCAGGAAGCCGAGCCGCTCGCCGGCTTCCACCGCCGGCCGCGATAGGATCAGACGGTCGCATTTGCCGCTTTCCAGGCACGCGGCGGCGAAGGCGACCGCGAGATAAGTCTTGCCGGTGCCGGCGGGGCCGGTGGCGAACACCAGATCGTTGCGCTTCAGCGAATCGAGATAGGCGCTTTGCGCCGTTGTGCGCGCGGTGATCAGGCGCTTGCGCGTGCGGACCTGCTGCGCGGCGGGCGCCTCGTCATGGCTTAGCGCATCGTCGCCGGGCACATAGGCGCGGGCATGGCGGATGGCGCCAACCACTTCGCCCACGCCGATCATCTCGCCTTGCGCGAGCCGCGCGTAAAGCTGCTCAAGCACCGATTTCGCCGTGGCGCAGGCGACATCCGGCCCGCGCAGGGCCACGGCGTTGCCGTTGACCAAGGCCTCCACGCCGAGACGGTCTTCGAGCACGGCAAGATTGGCGTCATAATCGCCGAGGAGATCGCGCACGAGCCGCATGTCGTCGAAATACACGATGGTCGGCTCGCCGCCATTGGCATGCGCCGGGACAGGACGCTTCGCCGCTTGGCTCCCGCGCCCACGCGCCAATGACGATTTCCTAACGTTGGCCTTGCTGGTCACACGGCCGCCTGAACTGGCTCGCGCCATGCAAACTCCGACTTGATGACACCGGTAAGACTGTTCGGGCCAGCGGCCAAGATGTCAACCTCCGCGATCTCGCCGATCAATTCTTGAGGCCCCTCGACGTGTACAGCCTGTAGATAAGGAGAACGCCCGGCGATCTGCCCGGGTTTCCGCCCTTTTCCTTCGAACAGGACGTCGAGCCTCCGGCCGATTGTGGCGCGGTCGAAGGCGTGGCGGGCCTGGTCGAGCAGGCTTTGCAGGGCGGCGAGGCGCTCGCGCTTGGCCGCTTCCGGCACCTGGCCGTCGAGCTTGGCCGCGGGCGTGCCGGGGCGCGCGCTATACTTAAAAGAGAAGGCCTGGGCGAAGCGGGCACGCGCCGCGAGCGCCAAGGTCTCCTCGAAATCCGCATCAGTCTCGCCGGGGAAGCCGACGATGATGTCGGTGGAGAGCGCGATGTCGGGGCGCGCCTGGCGCACCTTGCCGATCAGCTCTTCATATTCGGCGGTCGTGTGCTTGCGGTTCATCGCGGCAAGGATTCGGTCGGAGCCCGCCTGGAAGGGCAGATGCAGGTAGGGCATGAGCTTCGTCTCGCCGGTGAACAGCGCAATCAGCTCGTCGTCCATGTCGCGCGGATGGCTCGTGGTGTAGCGAAGCCGCTCGATGGCAGGAATCTCGGCGAGACGCCGCAGAAGCTTGGCGAGAGACCACGCGGAGCCATCAGTCCCCTCGCCGTGATAGGCGTTGACGTTCTGCCCAAGCAGCGTGATCTCGCGCACGCCGCGCGCGGCAAGACGCTCGACCTCGGCGACGATCTCGGTAGGGGCGCGAGAGAACTCGGCGCCGCGCGTGTAGGGCACCACGCAGAAGGTGCAGAACTTGTCGCAGCCTTCCTGCACGGTGACGAAGGCCGATGCCTGCGCCTTGCCTTTAGGCCGCGCAGGCAGATGAGCGAATTTGTCGTCGGCCGGGAACTCCGTCTCAACCAGCCCTTTGCCGCCACGCGCGGCTTCCGCCACGAGATCGGCGAGGCGATGATAGCTCTGCGGTCCGACGACGATGTCGACCACCGGCGCGCGGGCGATGATCTCACGCCCCTCGGCCTGGGCGACGCAGCCGGCGACGGCGACCAAGGTGTCGCGGCCCTCATTACGGCGGCGCGCCTTGGCGAGGCGCACGCGCCCGAGCTCCGAATAGACCTTCTCCGCGGCCTTCTCGCGGATATGACAGGTGTTGAGAATGACGAGATCGGCGTCTTCCGCATCATCGGTGAGGGCGTAGCCCGCAGGCTGAAGCGCTTCAGCCATGCGCTCAGAATCGTAGGCGTTCATCTGGCAGCCGAAGGTCTTGATATGGAGCTTCTTGGGCGACGGCTTATGGGGGGCTTGCGCCATCCCCTGTTTGTTGGACAGAGGCCCCGCCCTCGTCAAGGGCTAGGACGAGCGAAAATCCGGCCAATGCGTGGGAACGCCCGGCTTTTATGGCCTGACGTTCCCTGAATTGCGCGCTCAACTGTTGCACTCGGGCAGATGGGCGATGGCTTCCTGTGCCTCGTCCAAGCTCGGATAGGACGACTCCCCCACCATCTTCAGGGTGACGCCGTCCGGTTGGGTCATCATGACGCGGCACTGATTGGCGCCGGTGTCGAGCGCCACGAAAAACTCCTGTGCCGCGAACGCCGGCATCGCCAGTCCAAGCACCAGCGCGCCAGCGAATAGGGATTTGGTCATCAGAGGTCTCCTTTTGGACTTTGGGTTTATCCGCCCCTGGATCAACGCGCAAAATGGAGATGGGTTGACCTCACCCCACCATCTATTTGAGCAAAAGCTTGATGTTTCGGGGAAGTGCTGGCGGCTCGAGCTGCTCGAAAGTGCATTGTTTCGGCGCCTTGTCGGGACGAAAGCGGATGAGCTTGGTGCCGTGGCGGAAGCGGTTGTCCGTCACATGGTCGTAACGCACCTCGACAACGAGCTTCGGCTTCAGCGGCTCCCACTCGCCGGAGCGCTCGGTGCTCCAGCGGCTCGGACCTCCCGGTGCCTTGCCGGTAAAGCCCGGCGGCGCGATCAGGGCTTCCAGCCGCTTGGTCAGCGCCGGACGCTCGGCATGGGTGATGGTCGCGGTGAAGCCGACATGGTCGAGCCTGTCTTGGCTGTCGTAAAGGCCGAGCAGCAGCGATCCCACGTAGGGACTTCCGCTTGCATAGCGGAAGCCGCCGACCACGCAGTCGGCGGTGCGCAGATGCTTGACCTTGAGCATGGCCCGCTCGCCGGGAAGATAGAGACCGTCGAGGCGCTTTGCGACCACGCCGTCGAGCGCGCCGCGCGCACGATCGAGCCAGTCGCGCGCCTTGCGCCGGTCCACAGTGCAGGGCGAGAGCTTGAGGTTCTCGGTATCGCCAGCTGACTTGTAGAAGCCTTCGAGCGCGGCGCGGCGCTGCTTGAGCGGCACCTCGATCAGGCTTTTGCCTTTGGCATCGAGCAGCATGTCGAACAGGATCAGCAGCGCCGGCGTCTCGCTCGCGAGTTTCTTGATGCGGCTTTCAGCGGGATGGATGCGCTGCTGCAACGCATCGAAGGCAAGCGTGCCGCCTGCGGGGATGACGAGCTCGCCGTCGAGCACGAAGCATCTCGGTTTCAGCTTTTTTAGAAAGGCCACGACCTCCGGGAAATAACGCTTGAGCGGCTTGCCCGATTTCGCCCTGAGATCGATCTCGTCACCGGCGCGATAAGCGAGACACCGAAAGCCGTCCCATTTAGGCTCGAACTCCCAGCCCGAATCCTCCGGCAGATCGGTGACGAGTTTCGCCTCCATCGGCTCGATGTCCAAAGGGACAGCGAGGTCGGATAGCGAAGTGGGAGTCGGCATGGTTGCTACTCTCTCATCAAATTTAAGAGCTGTCATGGCCGGGCTTGTCCCGGTTTTGATCTTAATTGCGGAAATTCGTGGATGCCCGGCACTTCGGCCGGGCATGACGAGAAAATTTCTATTGCAGCCGCACCATGACGCTGTCGGCGGCGCCGGTCGCGTCGGTGACGGTGAGCCGCACGAAACCCGGCCCGTCAGGCGCGAAGAATAATGTGCGCGCGCTCTTCTTGGCGTCGAGCGGCATGCCGTTGAGTAGAATATTGAGGGGCGGCGTGCCTCCGGCGATCTTGACGGGAATAGGGTCGAGCGCCTCGCCTGCGCCGGAAAGCTCAAGGCTTGCGCCATTTGGCGGAAAGACGATGCGCACTTTTTGCGTCATGGCCTCGCCGGCATTGGCGCGAGAGGCGAAGCGCTGCAGCGGCGGCGGGAGCTTGGAGGTGGCCGCGACCAGCGCTCCCCTAGGCGACGGCGCCAGCTTCTGACGCGGGCTGTCCAGCCGCGCGAAAGCGTCGAACAGGATGGGCGCGGCAGCGGAACGGCCTATCAGGCCGGCGACCGGCGCGCCGTCAGGCCGTCCCACCCACACCCCGATCGTGTGCTTGCCGTCGAAGCCGATGGCCCAGGCATCGCGATAGCCGTAGCTCGTGCCGGTCTTGAAGGCGATGCGCCCGCCGGCGGCGTTGTCGGGAGGCGGCGATCCGATGAGCACATTGCCGACATACCAGGCGGCCACCGGCTCGAGCAGGCGCTTCGGCGGCAGCGCCGTGGCGCCGAGCCGCTCCACCAGCGGCGTCACCGTGCCCTGCCGGGCGAGCCCCGCATAGAGCGCGGTAAGATCGATGAGCCTGACGCCGATGCCGCCAAGCCCGAGCGCCAGCCCAGGCGCTTCGCGCTTGGGCAGCACGAGAGAAGCGCCGGCCTCGCTGAGCCGCGCGATCAGCCGGCTCGGGCCGACTTCTTCCAGCACGGCGACGGCCGGCACGTTCAACGAGAGCTGCAGCGCGCGGCGGACGGTGACGGTGCCCTGGAAGGTCAGATCGAAATTTTCCGGCGCATAGCTGCCGTAGCGGATCGGCCGGTCCTCGATCAGCGTCTCGGGATGGATCAGCCCGTCCTCGAAGCCGAGCCCATAGATAAAGGGCTTGAGCGCCGAGCCTGGTGAGCGCACTGCGCGGGTGAGGTCGACTTGGCCCGCGCGGCGCATGTCGAAATAATCGGGCGAGGCGACTCGGGCCAGCACTTCACCGCTCGCATTGTCGAGCGCGACGATGGCCACCGACATGTCCGCGCCGAGGTCGTGCGCATGGTTGCGCGCCAGCTTCTCGAGCCGCTGCTGGAGCCGCGCGTCGACGGTCAGCCGCAGCACCGGCTCTGTCGGCGAAGCCAATTGTGCCTCGTCGGCGGCATGCGGTGCGATCAGCGGCATGGGTTTGCGCGCATCCGGCACCGTCTCCTCCTTGGCGCGCGCGATCTCGCTGTCGTCGAAAATTCCATCTCCGGCGATGCGGTCGAGCACACGGTCGCGCGCGCGTTGCGCCCTGTCCGGGAAACGGTCGGGACGGCGATATTCCGGAGACTGCGGCAGCGCGACGAGCAGCGCGGATTCGCCAAGGGTTAGCCGGCGTGGCTCCTTGCCGAAATAAGCGAGCGAAGCCGCGCGCACGCCTTCGAGATTGCCGCCATAGGGTGCGAGCGTGAGGTAAAGCTTGAGAATCTCGTCCTTGCTCAAGCGCCGTTCGAGCTGGAGCGCGCGCACCGCCTGCCTGATCTTGGCGTGGAGCGAACGTTCCTGCCGCGGCTCGAGCAGGCGCGCCACCTGCATGGTCAAGGTCGAGCCGCCGGAGACGATGCGTCCATGGGCGAGGAGCTGAAGCGCCGCCCTAGTCAGGGCAATCGGATCGACACCGCGATGGGCAAAGAAACGCTTGTCCTCATAGGCGAGCAAAGCGTCGAGGAAGCGCGGGTCGATGTCCTCGCGCGTAGCCGGAAGACGCCAATGGCCTTGGCTGGTGAGATAGGCGCGCAGCAATTTGCCGTGGCGGTCGACGGCGAGGCGCGAGACTTCAAGCTCGTTGCCGAGTGGGACCGGCCCTAACGCTTGAACCAGGCCGACGGCACCTCCGGCAACCGCCGCGCCGAGCCACAGCACCGCAACGCCGGTATAGACAGCACGCCGCTTCCACTTCCCCCTCTCCCCGGTGGGGAGAGGGCCCGGGTGAGGGGGGCCGGAGTGACCGATAGATGTCGGCGGGGGGGGGGGG
>JBBDYM010000007.1:0-31136 GCA_040901485.1 Methyloceanibacter sp. | reverse complement strand
AACCGCATGGTGACGGGGGTTCGAGCCCAGCGGCGCGCTTTGCGCGCCGACCTCTCCCCGTTGGGGAGAGGTGATGTCTAGCGCCTCGGTCATTTGGCCGGCGAAACGGTGACGGCGCCGGTGCCGGTGCGGCCGAAGCGGTCGGGACGATACATGTCCTCGACCGTCGCCTGGGGCAGCACATAGTCTCCCGGCGAGACGGCGCGGACGATATAGGCCACCGTATAAATCGGCGTGTCGTCCTTGCGCCGGTCGAACGCCGCGGCGAAGCGGTCGTCGCGGAACTCGGTGAACACGGGCGAGCCCGCGTTCTCGATCCAGTCGAGCGAGCCGGTGTCGCCGGAGGAAACGAGGCGCGGATTGTCGATCTCGAAGCCGGCCGGGATATGGTCGATCAGCGCCACCCGCGCGAATTGCGGCGCGGGCTCGGTGACCTTAAGCACCACCACGAAGCGATCATTCTGCTTCGCCTTGGTTATGTCGGCTTCCTCGCCGTCGAGCGTGTGGAAGCTCCGCTCGAGCGCGAAGCCATGCTCGGCCGCGGGCTCCGGCGTCATCGGCGCGCCGCTCACCGAGACGACGGCGTCGAGCGGTGCATCGCCGCTATTGGTCACCGTCAGCGGCGTTTGCTTGAGCTCCTCCTGGGTAAAGGTACGATAAAGCGGACCTTCCTGCCCGCCATCATTGGTCTCCAGGCTGACGCCTTGCTTGCCGAGCGCGCGCGCCGCGAGCACGAGCCAGGCATTTTCCTGAGTCGAGGTGTGGGTGACGAGATTGCGCGCCTGCCCGATGCGCTCGGTGGCGCTGGTGAGGATCACCTTCGGCGCATCGCCTTCGCCGGCAAGGGTGACCACCACGGCGGCATCGCGCAACGGCGAGCCGAAATCGGTGCGGCCGCCGTCGAAGACCGGGTCCTTGGGCAACGCAGCGAGCGCGGCGGTGAAGGCCTTTTCCGACCTCACCCTGTCGCCCAGCATAGCGAGCGCCGCGGCGATCTCAGCCTTGGCGGTCGCCGTGCCGAGAGCGTTGAGCTTGACGTCGGCGATGTAGCGAAGATCGCCAACCGGCGCCATGCCGTTGCGGGCGAGCACGTAGAGCGCGTAGGACAGCGCGAGCCCGCCATCGGTCGAGACGTCCGGCGCCGTGCTCACGTAATTGCGCAGGCGATTGAGCGCGAGCTTGAACTGGTCGTCGGACACGGCGAGGCCGCGCGCCCGCGCCCGTGTCAGAAAGTCGGTGACATAGGCGTCGAGCCAGGCATCGCCGCCCCCCGCCGACCATAAGCCGAACGCGCCTTCATAGCCTTGACGCGCAAGTACGATCTCGATGGCCTTGGTGATCCGCTCATCGATATCGGTATCGACCGCCATCTGGGCGTCGAGCGACAGCTCGCTGACATAGAGCAGCGGCAGCGCGCGGCTGATGATCTGCTCGGTACAGCCGAGCGGATAACGGTCGAGCGCGGCAAGCAGGCTCGCCACGTCGAGCGCCGCGGTCGGCGTCACCGATAGCGCGACACTGCCCGTCCCCGGCACGAGATCGGCAAACAAATCGTCGGTCAGCGTGATGCTGTGGCCGGGCGCGAGCGCGTTCACCGTGCGCCGCGCCAGAATCTGCGTCGAGGGATTGACGGTCAGCGCGTAGCGCCGCTCCACGGCAAAATCGCCGGGACCGGTCACGGCAATTTCTATCGCGCCTTCGCCGACGCCGGTGGCGTGGATGGGCAGAGTGACCGCGCCACGCTTCTTGGCATCGAGCTTGACGGATTTGTCGGCACCTTCGGCCCGCAGCGGGCCCTCCGTGGACACGGCTATTTTATAAGTGCCTGTCTCGCCTTCGACGTTGTCGAGATCGAGGCGGAACGTGCTCTTGTCTCCGGTGAGCAGGAAGCGCGGCAGCGTGGCCGAGACCACCACGGGGTCGCGCACCACCACGTCGCCCACGCCATGACCCACTTGGTCCTTGCTCCAGGCGACGGCCATCATCCGCACCGTGCCGGTGAAGGCGGGAATGTCGAAATCGACCTCCGCTGTGCCGTCAGGGCCGACAGTGACGATGCCGGAATAGAGCGCGACCGGCTTCTGGGTCGGCGGACTTCCCTGCATCAAGCCTTGGCCGCCGTCGCCGCCGGTGCGGATCTGCCCTTTGGTGCCCTGCATGCCGTCGATCAGATCGTCGTAAAGGTCGCGGATCTCGGCCGAGAGCTTGCGCTGGCCGAGATAATAGTCGTCAGGCGCGGGCGGCTGGAAATTGGTGAGATTGAGGATACCGACATCGACGGCGGAGACGACGATGCGCGCCTCTGCGTTAGGCGTGAGTCCTGCGAGCTTGACCGGCACGCGCAGTTTGGTGTCGGGGCGGATGAGATCGGGCAGGTCGAGCGCCACGTCGATCGTGTGCGCCGCCTTATCGACGCTGAACCACTGGACGCCGATGGCGCGGCCGGGCATGCGCTTCTCGGCCTCGTCGAGCGGGCGGCGAAGCGTGGCAAGCACATAGGCGCCCGTGCCCCAATCGTCGCCGACGGTCAGCGGGATCTTGGCCAGGCCCGGCTCGACATCCGTCGTGGTGCTTGTAATCAACCGGTCGCCGATCACGGCGAGCGTCACTTGGCCCGCGCTCCGCGCCGTGACGGCGATGGTCATGGTGTCGCCGGCTTTATATTCCGACTTGTCGAGCGCGATCTCGAGCATGTCCGGCGTGTCGGCGGAAGCCTCCGCATACCAGCCTGAGTCGAAGCCGAGCGTGGTCTCGGGCCCTTCAGGGTCTGGGCTCGTCACTTCGAGCCGGTAGCGGCCCCAGGTGACAGGAACGGAGATCTTACCCGGCTGGCCGGGAGCAACGTCGATGCTGCCGTCGGCCACCCGGCGGGTGATCTTGATCGGCTCATACTCCCAATAACCGGACTGGCGGTACCATTGATATTTGCTCTCGATGCTGAGCAGCTGCCATTTGAGCCCCTTCGCTTCCACCGCCTTGCCATCCGGCGCGACCATGGCCACGTCGAAGCTTGCCGTGTCCTGATCGCCAAGCGACTTGCCGGAGAAGAGCGGCTTCACGCCGATCATCGGGGCTGAAGGCTCGACGGGAAGCGTGAGCTTGCGCTCGATCGCCCTGCCGCCAGGCTCGGCGAGCCGAAGCACGATGGTAGCGTCGAGCGGTTGGGTCGATTCCGGCACCGTGCTGAGCGCCACGTCGAACTCCGCCTTTCCCTCCGCATCGGTCTGCGGCAAGCCCTCGAGCGGAAAGGTCTCAGTTTGAAACGCGTCATCGTCAGAGGCGGTGAGGCCGAACACATAACCCGCATAGCCGGGCCGCTCGGCGGCCTTGGTAATTGTCACTTCGCCTTCGAGCCCGAGATCGGCGGCAGGCGCGCCATAGAGGAAGCGGCCGTCGAGCGTGACCGCGGCAGGTGTCTCCTCGGAGATGCTGGTGGCCGTGGTAGTGAGGTCGAATTCGAGCCGATCCGGCACGTAGTCCTCGACCAGGAAGCGCGCCTGGCCGATCGATGACTGCTTCGGGTCGGCAAAAACAGCGATCTGCCATGTGCCCGTCGGCGCCGAGGAGATGATGGGCAGGTCGAGAGACCGCCCGCCAAGCCCTTCATCCGGCACCACGGTGCGGCGGTATTCGACGCCGTCCGGGCGCGTGACCACCACCGTCAGGTCGACGCCGGGCACGCCCACGCCCGCGGCGTCGCGCAGCAGCGTGGTCACATAGACGGTCTCGCCGGTGCGATAGACGCCGCGCTCGGTGAACACATAAGCGTCAAGACCCTTCGGGGGTTCGCGCCCGGCCACGCCACGGTCGGTCAGATCGAAGGCCGACTGCTTCAGATTGAGGAAGGCGTAATCGCCGCCGTCGCCGTTGGCGACCAGCATGGCCGGCGAGAGTCCGCCTTCGCCGCGGGCCAGTCCGGGCTCGAAGGTGACGCTGCCGTTCGCTGCTGTTTTCTTGACGGCTAGCACCTCGTTGTTGCGCGCAAGCAGACGGACCTCGACGTCTCCAAGCGGCGCGGTCGAAGCCAGCGAATTGACGAAGGCATGAATGCCGTCCGGGCCCGAATAGGCGGTGAGCCCGAAATCCGAGACGATGAACCATTGCGTGGTGCGCTCGCCGTAATCGTCGCCCACCACATCGGCGGGCTCGGCGGCCAGCAGATAGATTCCGGGCTGCATGTCCGGTACCGCCTCGGCGATGGGAAAGGCGGTGGTGATGTCGGTGTTAAGCTTCTTTTCGACCTTGAGCTCGCCGGTCCACACTTTCTCGCCCTTCTGGTCGGCGATGTCTTCGAGGCTGTGGCTGTAAAGATTGCGCTCGAATTCATAGCCGAGCACGTTGTCGAGCAGATTTCGGTCGCCGATCCGGTAGATCGTCACCTTGACGGCGCCGGTATTGACGGTGATCAGCGGAATGCCCTGCTGGCCGTTGCGCGGCAGCACATAGGCTTTGCCGGCAAGGCGCACCGAGGGGCTGCGGTCGCGCACATAAATATCGAACGGCGCGTCCCTGAGCAGGGCCTCATCGACCGTGGAGGGCAGTCCTTCGCGCAAGGTGATGGAATAAGTCTCGCCGTGCTTCAGGCCCTCGACGCAGAGTTGCTGATCGTCGACCGAAAGCGCGGGCTTGTCCTCGCCCACGACCGCGACGTAAGGCGAATAGTCGGTGCGCTTGGGCAGCGGTTCGGTGAACTGGAAGCAGGCACGCGGGCTCGCCGCGTCCGAATCCACACTGAAATTGGAGACGCGGAAGCCGTATTTCTCGC
The DNA here is from genome assembly GCA_040901485.1 of Methyloceanibacter sp. Lineage (GTDB taxonomy): Bacteria > Pseudomonadota > Alphaproteobacteria > Rhizobiales > Methyloligellaceae > Methyloceanibacter. The sequence continues at coordinate 26,371 of JBBDYM010000007.1, read as the reverse complement.
GGAGCTGGTCGTACTGGGATCTCAGCTCCGGCGTCTCGTCGAGCGTAAGCGCGAGCTTCAGCGCATTCAGCGCCGCGCGCCAATTTGAAGTCCTACTCGAGGCGTCGGCGAGGGTGACAAGGGATGCCGCTTCGCCTTGCGGCTTGGTCGCGCGCTGATAGGCGATATAGGCGGCGGTGCGCGCCCGCTCGTAGCGTGCGGAGCCGTCATCCTCTTCGGTCTTGGGAATGGCGAGCCAGGTCTCGGCGAGCTTCCGCCACGCGGACGAATCGTTGGGTGCGACGCTCACGATCTGAACGTAGACATCGGCGGCGGCTTGAAGCTCCTGCGCCTTAAGCAGTGCGTCGGCTTCCTGCTTCAGCTTGGCGACCGGCTTCTCGACCGTGCCCGCTTCCTCCTTGAGCTCGTACTCAAGGGTGATGGCGGCATCGTCGAGCGCCTCATCGTGAAAGGTCTTGTCGGTGGCTTGAACGGGGGTGGCGAGAACAACAAAGAGCGCGGCAGCCAGGCTGGCGCGGAACCATGCGTACATTGACGTCCTCCGGGAAGCCCATCATGGGGTAACGGGCATGCCGTCCATGCTAATCGAGCCCGAGGACGGACGCTAGACGGTTTGCTCAATCCGGCAGGATCACGGGTAACAACCAGTCGTAGAGGACGGCGGCGCGGCGGATCAGCGCCTCGGCCAGGATCGAGCCGTTGTCGGAATTGGTCATCACCACCAGACCCTGACCGCTTGCGGGGAGCAGGACCAGATAAGACTGATAGCCGACATTCTGCCCGCGTTTCATGACCAGCGTCGCGCCGTCCTCCTCGGCGAGGGCGGCGCCGAGCCCATAGGGTCCGCCATTTTGCCGCGTCAGCATTTCGCGCACCGTCTCCGGCGCGAGGAACAGGCGGCTTTCGCCCCGCCAGGCGCGCCCCATCAGAATGAGAAGATTGGCGAGGTCTGAAGGGGTCGACCACAAGCCGCCCGCGGCATGCTCCGGAACGACGCGCCACCGTCCGGGGATTTCCTGGCCGTCGCGGAAATGCCCCACTGCCGCCTGGCCTGCGAGATGTTGCGGCAGCGGCTGGGTGAAGGTGCTGTGGCGCATTCCGGCCGCTTCGAGCACGAGATCGTCCATAACTTCCGGGTAGGGGACATGCGCGATGTCGGATACGAGCGCCTCCACGATCTCGTAGCCTCCGCCCGAATAATGATAGGCGCTGCCCGGCACTGCTATCACCGTCACCGGGGGCGAGTTGGCTGGCGGCGTGCCGTCGAGGATCTGCGTCAGGGTCGGGAGCGGCGCGCCGGCTGCGTAGCCGGCAAAGCCGGGGACGCCGATGCCCCCCGTCATGCTGAGCAGCCCGCGCAAGGTGACTGCGTGGTCCTTTTCGAATGCATTGTCGGGCACGCGCCAGGATGTCAGCTTGGCGTTGACGTCCTCGTCGAGGGTGATCTGCCCCGCCTCGATGAGACGCATCGCGCCCACCGCGGTGACGAATTTCGACAGCGACGCCGCCTGATAGAGCGTGTCAGGCGTAGCGCCGGCGCCATAGGCGCGGGCCAAGGCGATGCGGTCCTCATCGATCAGCGCGAGGCTGACCGATGGGACATTGAGCAGCTTCATGGCCTCTTCGATACCGGCATTGCGCGTGCGGCCATCGATGGTAATGGCGAGATCGCTCTCGATGTCGGCAGGCTCAGCCGCGTGTGCGGGAGCAATACAACCGAGAAAAAGAATAGAGAGAAGGCACGGGAGACCAAGCTTCCGCTTAAGCGCCACTCTTGTCCGGTTGGCCCTCACGAGGCGCGTTCGATCCCCCGGGCAAGATTGGCTAGCTCGTCGCGCACCCATTGATGACACTCGTCGCGGTCATGGCTTGAGTGCCAGAGCAGCCGGAGCGGAAAGTCGATGGGGCCGAGCGGCGGCTGAATGCCGACCAAGCCGAACTGCTTCTTGAGGATCGTCGCCAAGGAGGCGGGGAGCGTGAGCAGTGCGTCGCTGTTCAGCGCTAGCAGAAGGCCGACCAGCACTGAGGAGACGCGCGCGGAGATATTACAGGCGCCGAGCTGGCGCGCCTCGAGCGCGCGGTCGAGCAGCTCGATGGTTGGGAGCGAGTTGACCGCGATATGATCCGACACGGCGAAGGCGTCGGCTCGGGGTTTGCGCGTAGCGAAAGGATGTCCCGGACGGACGAGCGTGACCAGTCTGTCGTCGAACAGCTTGAGCACGCGGACGTCCGGCGCCGGTACCGCCGCGCCCTCGATATCGATCACGAAATGGCAGCGGCCCTGACGGAGCGTGTCGATGTTCTCGTCGCGGCGATACGGCATCCAGCCGACGCGCACGCTCGGCGCCAAACTCTGGAGGCGCTGACGAAGCGGCTGCACCAAGATGAGCTCGCCGACCTCGCTCGCGGCGACGGCGAAGTCGCGATCCGACAGCGACGGGTCGAAAGGCTTGTTCGGCCTGAGCAGGCTCTCCATGCCGGCGAGGATGACATGGACCGTGGGCGCGAGCTCCAGCGCCTTGGCGGTCGGCACCAGCTTCTGGCCTGCTCGAACGAACAGCTCGTCGGCGAAGATTTCACGGAGCTTGGCCAGCGCATGGCTGATCGCCGAGGCGCTACGGCCGAGCCGCTCGGCGGCGCGGGTGACGCTCGCGTCGACCAACAGCGCATCGAGGGTGACGAGCAGATTGGCGTCGACTTCCTTCAAATGCATGGCGTGCAAACATTCTGCTGAAAAGAGTTCACTTCGTGCATGTTAGCTCTTGGGCTAGTGTCCTGACAAGGCATCCGGTCGCCCAGCCCGGAGGCCTGAAACGTCCAACGGCCAAAAGCCCGCGGACGTTTCCTCATCTCAACCTTGCGGCGGTCCGAAGGTCTTAGGCTGGAGGACCGCCGCATTTCTCTCCGTCGAGGGAGTGCTGGGTGGCCCTTAACGAAGAACAAGAAGGTCGATCAATTATGCGAGCAGTGCTGAATGCCTGGCCGATCGCGGCCTTTGCGCTCGGTCTTTGCCTCGGCCTTTCTCCCGCCGCGGCCGAGCCCACACCCAAGGACGTGCTCAAGGCCTACGCCGACATCGCGCAAGCCGGCTACCAGGATTCACTCGACACCGCCAAGACATTGCGGCTCGCGGTTGACGCTTTCCTGGCGAAGCCCACCGAGGGCAATCTGCGCGCCGTGCGCGCCGCCTGGATCGCCGCCCGCATCCCCTACATGCAGACCGAGGCCTACCGCTTCGGCAACGCCATCGTCGACGATTGGGAGGGCAGGGTGAATGCTTGGCCCCTTGACGAAGGTCTGATCGATTACGTTGCCGGGGCTTACGGCACCGAGTCGGCGGAGAACGAGCTCTACGCCGCCAATGTCATCGCCAATGCCTCACTCACCCTCGGCGGCAAGAAGCTCGTCGCCGCCAAGATCACCAAGGCGCTGCTCGCCGACGAGTTGCAGGAGGCGGGTGGCGTGGAGGCGAATGTCGCCACCGGCTATCACGCCGTCGAGTTCCTGCTTTGGGGCCAGGATTTGAACGGCACCGGTCCCGGCAACGGCAACCGCCCGGCCACCGACTACAACACCAAGAAGTGCTCGAACGGCAATTGTGAGCGCCGCGCGCAATATCTCAAGACCGTCACCGATCTCCTGGTCGACGATCTCGCCTGGATGGCGGAGCAATGGGCGGAAGCCGGCGAGGCGCGCAAGGTGCTGATGGACGGCAGCGACGAAGAGGGCCTCACCGCGATCATGACCGGGCTTGGCAGCCTCTCTTACGGCGAGCTTGCCGGCGAGCGCATCAAGCTCGGCCTGATGATCCACGATCCGGAGGAGGAGCACGATTGCTTCTCCGACAACACCCATGCCTCGCATTTCTTCGACGCGCTCGGCATCCGCAACGTCTATCTCGGCGCCTATCGCCGCGCCGACCGGTCGCTGGTCTCGGGCCCGAGCGTTTCCGATCTGATCAAGGCGAAATCGCCGGAGACCGATGCCGATTTGAGGGCCAAGCTCGATGCCACCATGGACGCCATGAACGCGCTTTATCTGCGCGCGCTGACCACCGAGTCCTACGACCAGATGATCGGCGAGGACAACGCGGAGGGCAACGCGGTGGTACAGCGCGTGGTCGATGCTTTGCGCGACCAGACCAAGGCGATCGAACGCGCCGTCGGCGTCCTCGACCTCAAGGCGATCGCGTTCGAAGGCTCCAACAGCCTCGACGCTCCCGAAAAGGTGCAAGCCGAAGGCGGCGCCACGGGCGACGGAGGCACAAAACCGAATTGACGGAGGCAGTGGAGCTAGCTACGTTATAACATAACAAACGACAGACAATACACCTGACGCAAACCGTGTACAAACATGAGAATAGCCGGGGGGCTGCAATGATGAATGGTCGGCAGATCGCGCGAAGCGACCTCGCAACATCACGATTTCACGCGAACCGCGGCACGCGCCGGCGAGACCTTCGCGCCAGCCTCTCTAACGCCATTGGCGTCCTCGCCATGGCGACAGCGCTCTTCGCCCTTCCCACCCAAGCCAGCGCCGAGTGCGAGCTCACGGCAGCCGACATCGCGCATGGCGCGGACGGCATTCCCGAAGAGGTAGTCATGCCGATCGATGTCTTCGGCGCGCGCCGGGCCCTCGCACGCCATGGCGTCGAGGTCGGCGGAGTCTATTACGGCGAGGCCTTCGGCAATTGGGGGGGCTTCGACCAGGGTGTTGAATATGACGGCGTGCTCGAGCTCTACATCAAAGCCGACATGCACAAGCTTGGCTTCTGGAAGGGCCTGTGCTTCCACGCCGACGGCTATCAGATTCACGGCAACTCGATCACCGCCGCCAATATCGGCTCGCTCATGCCGGTCTCAAACCTCGAGGCGACCGATGCCACGCGCCTGTTCGAGCTGTGGTTCGAGCAGACCCTGATCAAGGATAAGCTTAAGGTGAAGTTTGGACAGCTTGCCGCCGACGCCGAGTTCGTCATCAGCGAGGGTGGTGGCTATTTCTTGAACGGCACCTGGGGCTGGCCGTCGATCACCGCCGCCGATCTGCCGAGCGGCGGCCCGGCCTATCCGCTCGCCACGCCCGGCGTGCGCGTCGCCGTCAACCCGAACGACAAGTTTGGCGTCATGGTCGCCGTCTATAACGGCGATCCCGCTCCGCAGTGCAACAAGGCCGGCGGTGATCCGCAGCGCTGCAACCCTCACGGCCTCGATTTCGAGCTCGACGATCCGCCGCTGCTGATGGCCGAAGGCGGTTACACCTACAACCCTAACGGCCTTCGCGGCATCATCAAGGTCGGCGGCTGGAACCATTTCGGCGATTTCGAGCATCAGCGCTTCGACTCGGGCGGGGCCCTGATCGCGGTGTCTGGCGAATCCGGCCGCCCGCTCGATAACAATTGGGGCCTTTACGGCATCATCGATCAGCTTATCTGGCGCGCGCCGGGCAGCGAAGAGCCGCAGGGCGTCGGCGTCTTCGCCCGCTTCATCGGTGCGCCCAAGGATCGCAACCTGATCGACTTCTATTTCGATGGCGGGCTGACCTTCTCCGGCATGATCCCCGGCCGTCCGAACGACATGTTCGCCATCGGCTTCGCCTATACCGGCATCTCCGATCAGGTCGGCGCCTTCGATGTCGATTTCGGCGAGCCGGTGGCGCGCAATTACGAATCGCTGATCGAGATCTGCTACACGTTCGAGATCAAGAAGGGTTGGACGTTTCAACCGGACTTTCAATATATCTGGCAGCCGGGTGGCAACGTAGCCGGAGCCGACGACGCGATTGTTGTGGGGGCGCGCTCAGCGATCGGTTTCTAGATGAAGAATTCGTGCGCTCACCCCAACCAAAGCTAGACTCTTGCCCAGCAGAGTTGTCCCGAAAAGCATCGTCGAGGCAGGCGCATCGCGCCTGTCTTGGCGGCGCGTTGATCTTCGGCGCGGCACTGCCGCTCCTTGCCGGCGCGTGGCAGAGCTACGGAGCAGGGGCGGACGCCGGCCTGGAAGAGCGGCTTAAGCCGGCCACCGACTTCACCAAGCTTGAAGAGGGCGAAGCCAAGCCCGGCGGCGGCGCCACCTCGCGCGGCTCGAGCTCCACCGCCAATGCCTTCTCGCTGTCCTCGGGCAACATGAACTTCAGGCGCGAGCTCGATTTCAAGATCGGCAACAGCATCTTCCGCCGGCATTGGGTGTCGGCGCCGTCCTCCACCGACGCCTCCGACGGGCTCGGGCCTCTGTTCAATTCTCGCGGCTGCCAGAACTGTCATCTGAAGGATGGGCGAGGCCATCCGCCGCTCTCGGCCGACGTGCCTGACGATTCCGGCTCGATGCTGGTCAGGCTTTCGGTCCCGGCCGCCACGCAGGACGAAAAGGAGAAGCTCGAAGCGCATAGTGTGAACTCGATTCCCGAGCCGACTTACGGGGGACAGCTCCAGGATCGCTCCATCCAGGGCTTCAAGGCCGAGGGGCAGCTCAAGATCGACTACAAGGAGAAGCCGGTGACGCTCGCCGGCGGCGAGGTGGTGAATTTGCGCGAGCCGAGCTACGAGATCGTCAATCTCGGCTACGGGCCGATGAGTCCCGACGTGATGATCTCTCCGCGCGTCGCCCCGCCGATGATCGGGCTTGGCCTGCTCGAAGCGGTGCCCGAGGAACAGATCCTTGCCAACGCCGTGCCCGAGGGCGCCGACGGGGACGGCATTTCCGGCAAACCGAACCGCGTGTGGTCGCGCGAGCATGAGAAGGTGATGCTCGGCCGTTTCGGCTGGAAGGCGGGCGTGCCGACCATCGCCCAGCAGGCGGCCGAGGCCTTCGCCGGCGATATCGGCATCTCCACCACGATGATGCCATTTCCGTCAGGCGATTGCACCGAGCAGCAACCCGAATGCCTCAATGCGCCGAACGGTAACTCGCCGCGCTACCAGAATGTCGAGGTGGGCAACGAGCTGTTCGATCTGATCACGTTCTATTCGCAGAACCTCGCCGTGCCGTCGCGGCGCAAGCCCGACGATCCCGAAGTGCTGAAGGGCAAGGAGCTATTCTACAAGTCGGGCTGCACGGGCTGTCACAATCCGAAATTCATCACCGGCGAGGTGCCGGGCCAGCCGCATCTGTCGCATCAGCTCATCTATCCCTATACCGACATGCTGCTGCACGACATGGGAGAGGGCCTTGCCGATCCTCGCCACGAGGGCGAGGCCAGCGGCTATGAGTGGCGCACGCCGCCGCTGTGGGGGGTCGGCCTCACCGAAACGGTGAGCGGGCATACGCTATTCTTGCATGACGGCCGCGCCCGCAACGTCACCGAGGCCATTCTCTGGCATGGCGGGGAGGGCCAGGCGGCGCGCGACGCCTTCGCCAATCTTCCAAAGGAGGACCGCGACCGGCTCATCGCCTTCGTCAACTCGCTGTAAACGAAGCCGCTGTTTTTCTTGGCTAGACGGCTCTGCCAATTCCTATTCTCACCTTATTTCTCGGGATAAGCTCAGCCGGGTCGGGAAAAGCATGCAGAATCAGCCAAATCCCAAAGCGCCTGCGCCAGCGGGCCGGCTCAGCCGCGTCATACCGGGCCGCATGAAGCTTCCGCTGATGATCGCCGGCGGGATTGCGGCGTTCCTGGCCTTGGCGCTGCTCGCCGTCAATCTCCTCATCTCGGCCGATTGGGTGCGCGATCGTGTCGCGGCACGCATCAAGGAAGAGACCGGGCATGAGCTCAAGGTCAACGGCACGACCGCGCTCCTATTCGCGCCGGGGCCGCGCATCGTCATCACCGACGCGACGATCACCGATCCCGAAGCGCGCGCCGGCACGGCCGACTTCTCGATTTCGCGGCTCGACATCGATCTCAGCCTCGGCGAGTTGCTGAGCCGCCAGGTCGATGCCGAGCGCGTGGTTCTGGTGCGGCCGGTGTTCACAATACGTCTTGGTTCTGACGGCGGCTCGCAACGGCGAAGTGACTCAGGGGAAACGTCCAAATCACGCCACTTCATCAAGGCCGCCGCCGGCGGAGACGACTCGCGCCGCGATGTCAGGCTCAGGGACGTGCGTATCGAGGATGGCACGGTCAACCTTGTCTACGAGAATGGGAAGGAACGGCGCGTCGAGCGCATCGAAGCGAATCTAAGCCTCCCCGCCATGACCGATCCGTTCACCGGCCAAGGGAGCTTCGACTGGAAGCAGCAGACGGTCAGCTTCAGCTTCGAGCTGACCTCGCCCGCCGATCTTCGCGACAAGCGCCCCGCCCGGCTGCAACTCGCTCTCGATACAAAGGCCATCGCCGCGCGCTTCGACGGCAGCATGTTGACCCGTCCAAGCTTCTCAGGCCAGGGCGAGCTGTCGGCCAAGGCCAATTCGATTCCCTCTTTGCTTGCCTGGATGCGTGAGGGGCCTGCGGCGGAAGCCGCCATCGGCGACGGCGAGCTTGCCAGCCATCTCGCCTGGAAAGAGGGCGAGGTCGTCTTCTCCAATGCGCGTTTCGCTCTCCGGCATGCGAGCGGGTTGGGCGAGGCAGTCGTCACCTTCACCGGCCCAAGGCCGCATATCAGGGCGGCACTCGCGCTCGATCATCTCGATCTCAATCCGTTTCTGGCAAGCGCCGCGCCGCGCGCCGCCGGGACTGTCCGCCAAGCCGTGGGCGCCCGGTCCAGCGAGGTATCCCGGTCGGCCGAAACCATGGCGGCGAAAGACGGGTTCACCAAACCGGACAAAACCACGGCAGCGGAGATTGAAGTCATGCCGCCGCCAGCCGAGCCTGCCGCGCCTCCGGCTGTGGCGAAAACGGAGCCGCCGGCTGTGGCGCAAACGGACTTGGCCGCACCTTTACCGGCACCGGCGCCCGCGCAGGTGTCGGCCCCCGCCTCGTTCGATGCCGACATCAACCTGAATGTGCGCAAGACCCGCGTGAGCCATCTCGATATCGGGCCAAGCTCGCTTGGCATCGCGTTTCGTGACGGGGTGCTCAACGCCACGCTCGGCGGCATGGAGCTTTACGACGGCAACGCCAGCGGCAAGCTGACGCTCGATGCCTCGAAACCTATTCCGGCCTTCTCCGGCGATTTCCGCCTCGACGGCGTGCAGGCGCGGCCGTTGCTGAGCGACGCCGCACAATTCAGCCTGCTCTCGGGCCGCACCAAGCTCGAGCTCAAGCTCGCCGGCGCCGGCAGCACTTCCGAGGAGATCAAGGCTTCGCTTGCAGGCCAAGGCAGCGTCGTGGTGAGCGACGGCGCCCTCGAAGGCATCAATATCACCGAACTGATCGGCTCGATCGGCGCGGGTCAAATCCCGAGCATGCGTCAGGGTCCCGGCGCCAAGACGTCATTCTCCGATCTCGGCGGCAGCTTCACCATCGCCAACGGCATTGCCGAGACGAGCAATTTGCAGATGCAAAGCCCGCTGCTGAAGGTGAGTGCGGCGGGCACGGTCAATCTCGTCGAAGACAGCCTCGACATCCTAACCCAGCCCGAGATCGTGTCCGGACCCGAAGGGCGCCGCGGCGCCAACGCTCTCGCCGGCCTGAGCGTGCCGCTGCGCATCGAGGGCCCGTTGCAAGACCCCAGAATCAAGCCGGAGATCAAGGGGTTGTTTGCCGATCCCGAGACCGCCGGCAGGACGGTCAATCAGATCGGCGACGCGCTCCAGAAAACGTTCAAGGGCAAGCCGGTGGGCGAGGCACTCGGCCGGTTCCTCGGCAAAGTGCAGATTGGCGGAGAGGGTGCGGAAGCCCCAGCCGCACCACGCCCGCGGTCAGGCGAAGCGGGACGTCCTCAACCTCAACCTCCGACTCAGCCTGCGCCAAGCGAGACCGAGCAGGGCGACAGCGGCGAGGAAGAAGACCCGGACCTCGAAGAAATCCTTCGGTGAGCGTGGCGAGCGTTAGGCCGCGACTTCGGCCTTCGAACTCGTCGTATCGCCAGCGAAGGTGATCAGCGTGCGCATTTCCGGATTGCCGAGGCCCACGCACATCGGCGCGCGTACGCCGGGAATGAACGCCGCGTCGAACAGCTCGCGCACGGCGCCCTCGAAGCGGATCCAATGCATTATATCGCCGGTGCGCGTGTCGACGATGTAGGCGCCGCAGCGCGGCTCGCCGTCGCGCGCCTTGACGTTGTCGTCAAGCTCGAGCCCTTTGAAGGCGCCGTCGCGCGGCAGCGAGGTGCCGAATAGCGCATAGCCGCGCCAGAAGGAAAGCCCGCGCGCGAAGCCTGGGCAGAACGCCACCTGCTCCGCTTTGCCGCTCTTGGTGTCGACCCGGCAGAGATAGCCGCGGCCCGAATCGAGCACCCACAGTGTGCCGTCATTGAGGCGCGGCGAATGCGGCATGGAGAGATCCTCGGTGAGGATGCGGTCGTTCTCCACATCGATGAGAATGCCGCCTTCATGGCGCCGCTCGCGCCAGCCATCCACCACGTCGGAACGGGAAACGGCGGTGACATATTTCGGCGCGCCGTCCTTCATGGCGAGACCGTTCAGATGGCAGCGGTCCTCCGGCGCGATTTTGGAGATGTAGGGCGGCTTCCACAACGGCTTGAAGCTGTGCACGGTGTCGGGCGTGGCGAGACACGAATATTTGGTGTTGACGAAGATCAACTGGTCATTCTTGTCGATGCCGAGTTCGTGCGCGTCGATATCGCCCGTGGTGTAGGAGAAGCGCGGGACATAGAGGCGCTCATAGTGAAGCTGCTTCTGGTTGGCGAGCTGACCGGGACCGAGCACATTCTCCAGACGCCAGATCTGAGCGATGGAGGAAAGATATAGGCGCTGCGGGCTAGCCCAAAGCCCCATGGCGCGCACGAAGTTCCTCTGAAACACCGACAGCCTGCCGTCGAGCAAAGGACCGATCAGCATGAGCTGGCCGGTCTGATAGGAAGTGAGCGCGATGCTCAAACAGTTGGTGACAAGAAAATCGACGAAGCCGCGCGAGGTGGAGATGGTCGTCTGCTGCTGGTCTGCAGGCGCGGCCCCCGGCTGAGGCGCCGCGCCTTGAGCCTCTGCCGCGGCGGTCGGCGCATCCGCTTCCGCAGGCGCGGCATTCTTTACGACCGGCTTCGACCGCTTGGCCGTGCGTTTCGCCGCCGGTTTGCTGGCTTTCCCGTTTTTGCCGCCGCTTGAGGCTTTCTTTCCCGCCACGCTCTTCCCCCTTCTAATGCCTATAGGAGCGAGTATAGACGGGAAGTTGCTGCCCTAGATAGGCGGCTTTGGCAACCAGGAAGGGCCGGGCTTCTACCAGCTGACGCGCATGCCGGCTTTGCCGCCGATGCCTTCGACGTCGTCGCCGAAGGTGACGTCGAGTTTGGCGAACACGGCCGTCGTGGCGGAGGGATTGAAGAAGTTCACCCCGGCCGAGACCTCGCCCCACAGTTTTTCGGGATCGTGCTCGAAGTTGAACGTCGTACCGCCCGAGGCCAGGGTCGCGTGGCGTGCCTCCGAAAAGTCTCCCCACAGGCTGCCAATGACGAAGGGCTCAAACGTGGCGCCTGGCCAAACCTGGTAGCTCGTGCCGAGGCGCAAGCCGAGACGCCCACGTAGGTTGGGGTCTTCGCCGAAGGTTACTTCGTTTCCGCCAAGCGCGAAGTCCTCCAGCTGGCTCCAGACTACGCCGATTGTCGCCAGCGGCTCGATGAAAGGACCGCCGCGGAAGCCGCCAAAGCGATAGCCTGCGTCCGTGCGCACTCCGACGCTCGTTTTGGAGGCTTGGGAGTCAGTGTCGGCCCCACAGATCGCGGATCATGTTGTTTAGACGCTTTAACCGATAGTCATGCTCACGGAAGAGTTTTAGGTATTTTTCTCTGATGAGCGGATCGGCAGGCGTGATGGCCGGATCGATTCTTTGAGGCGGAACCACATCAAGAACGGAAAACCAAATTGAGTCGGCCACACTAATTTTCTTTATTTCCTCGGTAACGTCAGTGTTCCACTTAAGCGCTTTTTCATTCCAGGTAGGCCACTCTTTATCAGTCATCACAAGCGCATCATTGCGTATCCTCACACCATCATGACGCAGATCGGCAATCTTGACGCGCGCATCAGCGATTTGCCGGGTGAGCTTCAGCGCGTGCTCAAGCATGATCCAAAAAAGAAGAATGGCAATGATAAGGGCAATCGCGAGCCCCAATTCCAGGGTGCTCATTTGGTGCCCGAACCACGCCAGAGAAATGGTGGCGAGAACCAGGGCTGCGAGCTTGCCGATATCCGCCAAGCCGTAGCTGCGGGTGCCGACAGCCGTCTTAAAGACGTTCCAACGGTCGGATAGAGCCCCCATATGGGGATATTAACTGGGGCGCTCATCCGGCGCGCCCCTTAATTGTGGCGGGGGAAACTGGCCCACTACCCAGCGATTCCATCCGACTAGTGCAGGCTTGCAACGGTCACCGATGTTTTCGCCCGGGAAACTCGAATAAGGCGGTTATTGTTTTTTGGCCTTAGGCGCCGAGACCTTAGGCGTCGGGAGCTGGCTATTGTCCAGCGCGGTGAGTCCCTCGGTCAGCCCTGACAGGTCGGTGGCAGTCCGCACCGCCTGGCCGTTCAGCGCAAAGACGGTGAGGGTGCCCTTCTTGGAGGCGATCAACTCTCCTTTGAGGTCGTCCTCGACCACCATCACCGCCCGGCACCCCCGGGGAACGCAGGTTTGGAAGGGCAACCGGTAGACCTTCTTGGTATCGGGCGAGAATTCGAGTCCGCGCTGGAGCGCGACCCCGATCGGGCCGTCGACTTGCAGCACGAGATTGCCCTTGGGGCCGTGGGTGAAGATCACACGGAATACGAGCTTCTGTGACTCGCGCTCAACCAGTGCTTGGGCGAGCGAGCAAGGCTTCTTGCCCGACTCGTCCTTTTCGTTGGCGCAGACCAGCACCCATTCGCCGAAATTGCCGGCAATGCTCGTGGCCGGCTGGGCCTGTCCGCCGGCGCCTTCCGTCGTAACCTCGAGTTTGGGCGTGGAAGGAAGAGCTTTTGGCGCGGCGGCCGGAGGCGCCTTGGGCGCCGCGCTGCCCGGCGCACCCTCTTGGGCGACGGTTCCGCTGCCAGCAAGCAGCGCCAACCCGAAAGCCACCAGCGCGATCTTACCCCGCTGCCTCATCGTATCTCTCGTCTGTAGTAAATCGCAAAGTAACCTCATCCGGGGATCAGAGGGGTGGCAACCCGTGAAAGTCAACGCTCCTATACGCTTCGGTAAGCATAGTCCGATCTTCCCAGCCTGGCTTAACTCCCACGTAACGCCGATTGCCTAGCGTCGAGGCATATCAAGCAGGCCATAAGGCCTCGGAAAAAATGAGGGGAAGTCAGACATGAATGGACTTTTTGCGCGCTTCGCCGCGGATGAGAGCGCCGCGACGGCGACGGAATATGGGCTGATCGCCGCCGGCATCGGCGTGGCCATTGTCTCGATCGTGGGCCAGGTGGGTCCGCAACTCGGAGACTTGCTCGACCGGGTCGTGACCCAGCTCAAGGGCTACTAGGCGGCCGTCGGATCGCTTTGGAGTGCCGCGGACGCGCGCGGTGCGCGCCGTTGGCGAGGGGAAGGACTTAAATGATCGGGGACGTTCTCCTGCTCAGCCTCTTTCCCGGTGCCATGGCCTTGGCGGCCGCGAGCGATCTGTTCACCATGAGAGTGCCGAACGCGCTGGCGATTGCGCTGGCCGCAGGCTTTTTCCTGGCGGCGCCGCTCGCAGGTCTCGGATGGCCCGAGATTGGGCTTCACCTCGGGCTTGCGGCCATCGCGCTCGCGATCGGTTTTGGCCTGTTCGCCTTCGGCTGGATCGGCGGCGGAGACGCCAAGCTGTTCGCCGCCACCTGTTTGTGGCTCGGTTCCGAGGCGATCCTCACTTACGCAATCTATGCCGCTGTGATCGGCGGCGTTCTGACCTTGGCGCTGCTCACCTGGCGCGCCATGCCGCTGCCGGCGCCTCTCGCTTCGCAAGGCTGGCTCGTGCGGCTGCATCGCCCCAATGAAGGCGTGCCTTACGCCATTGCGCTCGCTGCCTCCGGGCTGCTGGCCTATCCGCACACGCCCTTCATGGCCGCGCTCGGCGCCTGAGCCGGCCAAACTGGCACGGCCATTAACGGGGCGTTGAGGTTGCGCCGTCACAGTGACTCCCATTCATTTGGAGAGAAACAGTGGGCGGTGACGCCGCATATTCGTTGAGCGCTGCGGGCAAGCGCGGTGCAGCCGTCACGCGCGCGCCGGAGGTGCCGGTTGAGACGCCGCGCGCGCGATCTGTCCCGCGCGTCAACATCCAAGCCTTCTGCGAGGATCCGGAAACCTCTGCTTCCATCGAGAAGGCTTCCGCGGACAGGCGCCTGGCCAAGGCCCATGTCACGGTCCGGATGGGTGGCGTGCAGGCGGCCATCGCCTTCTATCGCGACGCCGCGACACCGAACCTGATCGTCATCGAATCCCTGCGCGATCGGGAGGCCATGCTCGCCGACCTCGACCGTCTCGCCGAGGTTTGCGATCCCGGCACCAAAGTCATCGTCATCGGCCATGTCAACGACGTGTCGCTGTATCGCGAGCTGCTGCGACGCGGCGTCAGCGAATATGTCGTGGCCCCAATCGAAGTGGTGCAGATCATCGAGCGGATCGCTTCCATCTATGCCGACCCGAAGCAGGGGCCGGTCGGCCAGGTCATCGCCTTTGTCGGGGCGAAAGGCGGCGCGGGCTCAAGCACGGTCTGTCACAACACGGCCTTTGCCATCGCCTCGTCGATGCAAAGCGAGGTGGTGATCGCCGATCTCGATCTGCCGTTCGGCACCGCCGGTCTCGATTTCAACCAGGATCCGCTTCAGGGCATCGCCGAGGCGCTGGCGTCGCCCGAGCGTCTCGACGAGGCGCTGCTCGATAGGCTTCTCGCACGCTGCTCGGATCATTTGAGCCTGTTCGCCGCTCCCGGCGTGCTTGACCGGCCTTACGATCTCGAGCCTGCCGCCTGCGATACCGTGCTCGACATGGTGCGAAACACCGTGCCGTGGATCGCCGTTGACGTGCCGCATCTGTGGACGGCGTGGGCCAAGCAGGTCGTGCTCAGGGCCGACCAGGTGGTGATCACCGCCGTCCCCGATCTTGCCAATTTGCGCAACGCCAAGAACCTGGTCGATCAGCTCAAGGCCTCGCGTCCAAACGATCGTGCGCCCCTGCTGGTGCTCAACCAGGTCGGGATGCCGAAGCGGCCCGAGATCTCGGTGACGGATTTCGGCCAGACCATCGAGCTTGAGCCGGCACTCGTCATCGCGTTCGATGCCCAGTTGTTCGGCACGGCGGCGAATAACGGCCAGATGATCGAGGAGGTGGCGGACAGATCCAAGGCGGCCGACGCGTTCCGCGCGCTCGCCAGCCTCTTGACCGACCGGTCCGCACCGAAGAGCGAGCGCCGGTCGCTGCTCGCACCCATCCTCGCCCGCCTCAGGCTGAGCAAGACGCGCGCGTAAGCCTTCAGGCGGTTGCCCGCTCCCAGATTTCGGCTCTTGCCCCCTCGGTCCACTCTGCCATCGCCGGCAGAGAGAGGATGGTTTCGGCATAGGCGGCGGCGGTACCGTCATCGCCGAAGCGGCCGAGATCGACGCCATAGGTGCGGAAGCGCGTCGCCACCGGCGCATACATGGCGTCGGCGTTAGTGAAGGCGCCGAACAGGAACGGTCCGCCTTTGCCGAAGCGCTCGCGTGCCTCGCGCCAGATGGCGACGATCCGCCGGATGTCCGACTCGAGTGCCGCGCCGATCGGCGGGGAGGGGTACAGGCCGAGCAAATCCATGGGCATATCGTTACGCAGCGTGACGAAGCCCGCATGCATCTCGGCGGAGATGCTGCGCGCCGCGGCGCGCGCCTCTTCCGTCTGCGGCCACAGAAGGTGCTTGGGATGGCGCTCGGCGAGATATTCGAGGATGGCGAGACTGTCCCAGATGAGGCCCGCATTCGCCTTCAGCACCGGAACCTTGCCCGATGGCGAGTTACGCAGGATCTCGGCCTTGCTGTTGGGCTGCCGGAGCCTGACGCGCTCCTCGGCGAAAGGAATGCCGCACTGCTTCAAGGCAAGCCAGGGCCGCAAGCTCCAGGAGGAGAAGTTCTTGTCGCCGATCACCAGTGTGTAGTTGGTATGAGCCACAGCCGCCCTTCCGCCATTGTCATGCCGCCGCTCCCCTGCCATTAATGCGCGGCCCCAGCAAGTCCGTTCCCTCGATGCAAAAAGCGATGACGCTCGAAACTACGCGCCGCGGATTGGAGGATTTGCTCCTCTCTGGCGACGCCAAGGCTGTTCCCATCAGGCTCATCGCCGCGAAGGACGACCCCGCGCTTGCCGCCTTGAGCGAGGTGGAACGAAGCTGGGTCGAGGCACAAGGCTGGACCCCCAAGCAAGGCTCGGTGCTGACCTTGCCGGACGGCAAGGGCGGGCTGAGCGGCGTGCTGCTCGGCACCGGCGGCAAGGACTGGGCCACGCAGGCGCCGCTGCTGACAGGAGTGTTGCCTGGAGCACTCCCCCAAGGCGACTACCGCTTCGCCTCGGCGCTTCCCGATCCCGAGCTTGCCGCGCTCGGCTTCCTCGCCGGCAGCTACCGCTTCGGCCGCTACAAGACTGAGGACGCGCCGAAGCCGAAGCGTCTCGTCCTGCCCGAAGGGGTCAACAAGGATCAGGTGCTGGCGCTGGCCGAGGCGCTCTATTTCGGCCGCGATCTCATCAACACCCCGGCCAACGATCTCGGCCCCGCCGAGCTCGAGGCGGCGGCGCGCGGGCTCGCCAACATCTTCGACGGCAGCATCAAGGTGACGGAAGGCTCGAGCCTGCTTTCCGACAATTTCCCCCTGATCCACGCCGTGGGACGGGCGAGCGACCGGCTGCCGCGACTCATCGATCTCACCTGGGGCTCCGAACGCGCGCCCAAGGTCACGATCGTCGGCAAAGGCATCTGCTTCGATACCGGCGGCCTCGACATCAAATCCGGAAGCGGCATGGCCCTGATGAAGAAGGACATGGGCGGCGCGGCGTCGGCGCTCGCCTTCGCGCTTCTCGTCATGCGCGCCAAGCTGCCGGTGCGGCTCCGCGTGCTGATCCCCGCCGCCGACAACAGCATCGCCGGCAATGCCTTCAGGCCGGGCGACGTGCTGCCAAGCCGGAACGGCATGTCGATAGAGATCGGCAATACCGACGCGGAGGGCCGCCTCGTGCTCGCCGACGCCATCGCTCTCGCCGACGAGGAATCGCCCGACTATCTCGTCACCATCGCCACGCTGACCGGCGCGGCGCGGGTGGCGCTCGGCCCCGACCTGCCGCCGCTTTACTCCGACGATGATGACTTTGCTTCGGGCTTGCTCGCATCCGGCCGCGCCATCGGCGATCCGCTATGGCGCATGCCGTTCTGGGCGCCTTATGACAAATTGCTCAAGAGCAAAATCGCCGACGTGAACCACATCGCCGAAGGCTCCTATGCCGGCTCGGTGATCGCGGCGCTGTTCCTCAAACGCTTCGTGAAGGACGCCAAGCGCTTCGCCCATCTCGACATCTTCGGTTGGGTCCCGCGCGAGCAGCCCGGACGCCCGCAAGGCGGCGAGCCGCAGGCCGCCCGCGCACTTTTTCAATTCTTCCGCCAAGAGCTCGGAACATCGTGAGCAAGAGGGCGCTGCCCGATCCGCGCCGCCATGCTTATCGCGGCGATCTCGCCTCGGAGGCGCTGCGTGGCCAGGTCGATGCACCCCGCTACATACAAGGAGAGCTTCGCCAGGTCACCGCTCCGGTCTTGCCGTTGCGGCGGGAACCGCGCTTCGACTCCACCCTCGACACCGAGGCGCTGTTCGGCGAGACCGTCACCGTCTATGACGAGAGCGAAGGCTGGGCGTGGGTCCAGATCTCGCGCGACTCTTATGTCGGCTACATGCCGAGCGAGGGTTTGGGGCGCCGCATCGTCGCGCCGACGCATCGCATCGCGGCGCTGCGCACTTACATCTTCCCGCAACCCGATTCCAAATCGCCGCCTCTCGCGCTGCTCAGCCTGAACGCGATTGTCTCCGCGTCGGGGATGGACGGCAAGTTCCTGGCGCTCGAAAGCGGCGGCTTCGTTTATGGCCCTCACGCCGTGCCGGTCGGTGAGACCGCCGCCGACTTCGTCGCTGTGGCCGAGGCGTTTCTCGGCACGCCCTATCTATGGGGTGGGCGCACCAGCGTCGGGCTCGATTGCTCCGGACTGGTGCAACTCGCGGCGGAAGCGGTAGGAATCATCGTGCCGCGCGACGCCGACATGCAAGCCGCCGAGATCGGCGAGCGCGTAGAAAGCACCAGGCTGCGCCGTGGTGACCTCGTGTTCTGGGAGGGGCATGTCGGCATCATGACCGGCGGGAAGGATTTCCTGCACGCCAACGCCCATCACATGGCGGTGGAGCTTGAGCCTTTCGCTCAAGCAAAGGACCGCATCAAAGCGGCCGGCTATGACGTGCTTTGCGTGCGCCGGCTGCCGGGCAGACCTAAATCACGTTGAACAGATAAAGCAGGATGATGATGGGGATCGGGATGCCGATCAGCCACAACAGAACGCCGCGCATTGGGTCAGTCCTCCATGCATTCGAGCAGATTGCTTGCGCTTAAAAACGCAAGGATTGGCGGTCAGTTCCTACCTGCCGCCCGACACCTCTACATGACCGATTATTCATTTGGCCGTATAGCCGGCCATGCTAGGTTTTGCGGGCCTTTTGGGCTTCGGCAGCCGGTCTGTACGCGGCGCTAAGCCCCGTCCCGCGGTAGGGCCTTTTCCTCTTAGATGGAGCATATTCCGCCGATCATGACCTTGCTTCGCCTGGCCATCGCCGCAGCTTTTGCCGGCTTTCTCTCATGCCCCGCCACGGCGGAGGAGACACCCGTCCACCATCACGCGCTCTCGCTGATCGGCGAGCCGAAATACCCACCCGGCTTCACGCATTTCGATTGGGTGAATCCCGACGCGCCGAAAGGCGGGCTCGTGCGCATGGCCGATATCGGCAGCTTCGACAGCCTCAATCCGGTGCTCTACCGCGGCGAGGCGGCTGCCGGGCTTGGGTTCGTCACCGAGAACCTGATGAGCGACAGCCTGGACGAGTCCTCGACCTCTTACGGGCTGATCGCCGAATGGGCGTCTTATCCGGACGATTATTCCTCGGTCACCTTCAAGCTCCGCGACGAAGCGCGCTGGCATGACGGCAAGCCGATCACGCCCGAGGACGTGATCTACAGTCTCGAAGTGAACAAGGCCGCCAATCCGCGGCTCGGCTTCTACTACAAGAACGTGACGCGCGCCGATGCGACCGGCGATAACGAGGTCACTTTCTATTTCGACGTGAAGAACAATCGCGAGCTGCCCATGATCATGGGTCAGCTCACGGTGCTGCCCAAGCATTATTGGACGGGCACGGATGCGAGGGGCACTCAGCGCGACCCGATGAAGACCACGCTCGAGCCGCCGCTCGGCTCAGGCCCCTATCGCGTCAAGCACGTCGCACCCGGGCGCACCGTCGCCTACGAGCGCGTGAAGGACTATTGGGGCAAGGACCTGCCGGTGAACAAGGGGCAGTGGAACTTCGACGAGATCCGCTTCGACTATTACCGCGACGATACGGTGGCGCTGGAAAGCTTCAAGGCCGGCAATCTCGATTACCGGCAGGAGACGAGCGCCAAGAACTGGGCCACGTCCTACGATTTCCCCGCGGTGCGCGACGGCTTCGTGAAGCTCCAGGAGGTCGAGCTCAAGCGCTCGCAACCCATGCAGAGCTTCGTGTTCAATCTGCGCCGCCCGCAATTTCAGGACCGCCGCGTGCGCCAGGCCTTCAATCACGCCTTCGATTTCGAATGGGCCAACAAGAATTTATTTTATGGCCAGTATGCGCGGGTCGGCAGCTATTTCCAGGGCAGCGAGCTTGCCGTGCCGAAGGAGCTGCCGCAGGGCAGGGAGCTCGAGATCCTGAACGAGGTGAAGGATCAGGTGCCCCCCGAAGTGTTCACCGCGGTGCATCAGAACCCGGCCAACAACAGCCCTGAGGATGCCCGCAACAATTTGCGCAAGGCCGTGATCCTGCTCAAGGATGCGGGCTGGGAAATCAAGGACGGCGTCCTCACCAATGTAAAGACCGGGAAGCGCATGGAGGTCGAGTTCCTGCTGGTCTCGCCTCTGTTCGAGCGGATCGTGCAGCCTTATCTGCGCAATCTCGAGCGGCTCGGCATCAAGGGCACGCTTCGCGTGGTGGATTCGGCGCAATACACGCGCCGCATCAATGTGTTCGATTACGATATCGTCGTGGGTAATTTCCCTCAGTCCGATTCGCCCGGCAACGAGCAGCGCGATTTCTGGGGCACCGATGCCGCCGACCGCGAAGGCAGCATGAATTTGATCGGCATCAAGGATCCGGCCATCGACAGACTGATCGACCGTGTGATCTTCGCCAAGGACCGGGAGGAGCTGGTGGCGGCCACACATGCGCTCGACCGCGTGCTGCTGTGGAACGACTTCGTGGTGCCGCAATGGTATTCGCCCACGGTGCGCCTCGCTTATTGGGCCCGCTACGGCCAGCCCGAAACGTTGCCCGGCTTGACCCCCGGCTTCCTCCAGGTGTGGTGGTTCGATCAGCAGATGGCCGAACGCCTACCGAGGCCTTCGAAACTCTGATGCGATACGAAAGGCGTTCGTGGCCATCGACGTGCTGCGGGGCGCTTCTCCTATTGGCGCTGCTGATGGCCGGGGCCGCGGCTTCCGAACGGAAGCACGGACTGTCGGCTTTCGGCGACCTCGCATATCCGGCGGACTTCGAACACTTCGCCTATGCGGACCCCGATGCGCCGAAGGGCGGCACCTTCTCGCTGGTCGGCTGGGGCGGCGTCACCACTTTCAACAGCCTCAACAACTACATTCTCAAGGGCGACGCGGCGCAGGGGCTCGAGCTTCTGTTCGACTCTTTGATGACGCGCGCGGCCGATGAGCCCGATGCGCTCTATGGCCTCGTGGCCGAAAGTGCCGAGGTGGCCGATGACGGCATGTCGGTGACATTCTACCTCAGGCCCGAGGCCAAGTTCTCCGACGGCACGCCGCTTACGGCCGAGGACGTGGCCTTCTCCTTCGACACGCTCAAGGAAAAGGGCCACCCGATCTACCATCAGATGATGCAAGACGTGGTATCGGCCGAGGCGCTCGATCCCGCCACGGTGCGCTACACCTTCAAGGGGGAGCTCGTGCGCGACCTGCCTCTGATCGTCGCCGGCCTGCCCATCTTCTCCAAGGCCTATTACACGAAGAAGCCGTTCGATCAGACGACACTCGATGCGCCGCTCGGCTCGGGCCCCTATCTCGTGGATCGCATGGCGCAGGGACGCACCATCGTCTATCGGCGCAATCCCGATTATTGGGCGAAAGATTTGCCGGTCAATCGCGGGCGGTGGAACTTTGACCGCATACGCTACGAATATTTCCGGGATCGCACCGCGGGCATGGAGGCCTTCAAAGCCGGCTTTTACGATTTCCGCGAGGAATTCACCTCCAAGGTCTGGGCCACCGAATACGACTTCCCCGCCATCCGCGATGGCCGGGTCAAGAAAGAAGTGCTTCTCGACGAGACGCCTTCGGGCACGCAAGGCTTCTTCCTGAATACGCGGCGCAATCATCTGAAAGACCCGCGCGTGCGCAAGGCGCTCGATCTCGCCTTCGATTTCGAATGGACCAATCGCAACGTGTTCTATGGGCTCTATCAGCGCACCGAGAGTTTCTTCGAGAACTCGCCGATGAAGGCTGAAGGCGAGCCGTCGGGAACCGAGAAGGCGCTCCTCGACGAGCTCGACGTGAAGGTGGCGGAAGAGGCGCTTGGCGCTGTCTATCTTCCGCCCAAGAGCGACGGTTCGGGCGCCGACCGCAAGCTCCTGTTTGAGGCGGGCAAGCTGCTCGACGAGGCCGGCTGGACCATCAAGAACGGGATGCGCGTCAACGACAAGGGCGAACCGTTCGAGCTCGAGATCCTCACCTTCGAGCCGAGCTTCGAGCGGCTGACCGCGCCCTACGTGAAGAATTTGAAGCTGCTCGGCATCGACGCCCGCATCCGCATGGTCGACCCGGCGCAATATCAGCAGCGTTTGAAGAATTTCGATTTCGACATGACCACCGAGCGCTACGTCATGCGCAACACGCCCGGCGTCGAGCTCAGGAGCTATTTCGGCTCGGAGGCGGCCGCGATCGACGGCTCGCTAAATCTTGCCGGCATTTCTGATCCCGCCGTCGACGCGCTGATCGAGCGCATCCTCGCGGCCAAGAGCCGCGATGAGCTGGAGACCGCCGCCCGCACGCTGGATCGCGTGCTCCGGAACGGCCATTATTGGGTGCCCCACTGGTACAAGGCCTCCCACCACGTCGCCCATTGGGACAAATATGCGCGGCCCGAAACCAAGCCGCGCTTCGACCGCGGTATTTTGGATACCTGGTGGTATGACGGGGCCAAAGCTGCCACACTTGCGCGAAACGTGGTCGCGAGCCCGGAGGCCGAGGCTCCCTCCAACTCGCGGCGCCAGCTCTTTATAATCGCCGGTCTGATCGGTCTCGTGCTCGCCGGTTGTCTATTCGTGCGGCTGAGAAGGCCGGCCAAAAAGCAATGACCGCTTATATCCTTCGCCGCCTCCTGCTGATCGTCCCCACCATGCTCGGCATCATGCTGGTGACGTTCGTCATCGTGCAATTCGCGCCGGGCGGTCCGGTGGAACGGCTGATTGCCCAGCTCTCAGGCACCGATCCTGGCGCCACCGCCAGGATCAGCGGCGGCGGCGGCGATTTCGCGGGCGGTGGAGGCCCGCAGCAAGGAATGCCGGGCGACGTGGCTGCGGCGCCCTCCAAATATCGCGGCGCGCAGGGGCTCGATCCGGAGTTTATCGCTTCGCTCGAGAAGCAGTTCGGCTTCGACAAGCCGGCCTACGAACGCTTCGGCATGATGATCTGGAATTATATCCGTTTCGATTTCGGCCAGAGCTATTTCCGCGACACGAGCGTACTCCAACTGATCGCCGAACGAATGCCGGTGTCGATCTCGCTCGGATTGTGGATGACGCTCATCGCCTATCTCATTTCTATTCCGCTCGGCATCCGTAAGGCGATCCAAGACGGCTCCCGCTTCGACGTATGGACGAGCTCGGTGATCATCGTCGGCTACGCCATTCCCGGCTTTCTCGTGGCCGTGTTCCTGATCGTGCTGTTCGCCGGCGGGTCCTTCTTGCAGATCTTCCCCTTGCGCGGGCTCAGCTCGGAGAATTGGGCCGATCTGACCTGGTACGGAAAGATACTCGATTATTTCTGGCATCTGGTGCTGCCGCTCACCGCCTTGGCCTTGGCGGCCTTTGCCACCATCACCTTTCTCACCAAGAACTCGTTCCTGGAGGAGATCCGCAAGCAATATGTGACCACCGCACGGGCCAAGGGGTTGTCCGAGAACAAGGTGCTTTACGGACACGTGTTCCGCAACGCCATGCTGATCATCATTGCCGGCTTTCCCGGCGCGTTCATCGGCGCCTTCTTCACCGGCGCGCTGTTGATCGAGACCATCTTCACCTTGGAGGGGCTCGGCCTGCTCGGCTTCGAGTCCATCGTGAACCGCGACTATCCGGTGGTGTTCGCCACCGTCTATATCTTCTCGCTGCTCGGTCTCGTCATCAATCTCATCTCCGATCTGACCTACACCTGGGTCGATCCGCGCATCGACTTCGAGACGCGCGAGGTGTGACGCCATGGACGCCCCGACCGACACCACGATCATCGAGGAAGTCGCGGCGCAGGGCGTGCCGCGCCTGCGTCCCTGGCTCTCGCCGCTGCAGCACCGCCGCTGGTCGGTGTTCAAGGCCAACCGCCGCGGCTTTTGGTCGTTGTGGATATTCCTGATCCTGTTCACGGTCAGCCTGTTCGCCGAATTCATCGCCAACGAGAAGCCGATCCTGGTGAAATATGAGGGCGAGCTCTACTGGCCGATCTTCCAGTCCTACCCGGAGACCACGTTCGGCGGCATCTTCGAGACCGAGGCTGTCTATCGCGACCCCGCCGTCAAGGAGCTGATCGAAGAGGGCGGCGGCTGGATGATCTGGCCGCCGATCCCGTTCTCCTACAACACCCAGAACAAGAACCCGCCAATGGCCTTTCCGGTCAAGCCTACCTGGCTCTTGACCGAGGAGGACTGCAAGCTCGCGGTCGAGCGCGGCTTTCATCCTTGCGACGCGAATCTCGAATGGAACTGGCTCGGCACTGACGACCAGGGCCGCGACGTCGTCGCCCGCGTGATCTACGGCTTTCGTATTTCGGTCCTGTTCGGCCTGGTCCTGACGTTCTTTGCCTCGATTATCGGCGTGGCGGCCGGCGCGGTGCAGGGCTATTTCGGCGGCTGGACCGATCTCCTGTTTCAGCGCTTCATCGAGATCTGGACCAGCGTGCCGCAGCTATATCTGCTGATCATCGTGGCCGCGGTCATCGAGCCGAATTTCTGGATTCTGCTCGGCATCCTGCTCGCCTTCTCCTGGGTGGCACTGGTCGGCGTGGTGCGCGCCGAGTTCCTGCGCGCGCGGAATTTCGAATATGTCACCGCCGCCCGCGCGCTCGGGCTCTCCAACATCAAGATCATCTTCAAGCATCTCCTGCCGAACGCCATGGTGGCGACGCTCACCTTCATGCCCTTCATCTTGAACGGCTCGATCACCACGCTCACTTCGCTCGACTTTCTCGGCTTCGGCCTGCCGCCGGGCTCGCCATCGCTCGGCGAGCTTCTGGCGCAAGGCAAGGATAATCTCCAGGCGCCGTGGCTCGGGCTGACGGCCTTCTTCGTCATCGCCATCATGCTGAGCCTGCTCATCTTCATCGGCGAGGCGGTGCGCGACGCACTCGACCCGCGCAAGACCTTGGCGTGAGCGCGATGCACGGATCACACGGCCAGAGTCATTCCCACGGCGCCGACGCCGTCCATGCCAATAACGAGCGGCGCGTGGGGCTGGCGGCGCTGCTCACCGGCAGCTTCATGTTCGCCGAGGTCGCCGGCGGCATCATCGCAGGCTCGCTCGCGTTGCTCGCCGACGCCGGCCACATGCTCACCGACTTTGCCTCGCTGTCGCTTGCCTGGTTCGCCTTCAGGCTGTCGCGCCGGCCGGCAGACTGGAAGCGCACCTACGGTTTCGACCGCTTCCAGGTGCTTGTCGCCTTCGCCAATGGTCTCGCGCTGTTCGCCATCGCCGCGTGGATCGTCTACGAGGCCATCGAGCGATTGATGTCGCCGCTGGAGGTGCAGGGCGGCATCATGGTCGTGGTCGCCGTGCTCGGGCTTCTGGTCAATATCGTTGCGTTCTGGCTGCTGCAGGGCGCCGACCGGGAGAATCTCAATGTCCGCGGCGCGGCCATTCATGTACTTGGCGACCTGCTGGGTTCGGTGGCGGCGCTTGCGGCCGGCGCGGTGATTCTTCTGACCGGCTGGATGCCGATCGATCCGCTGCTCTCCATCGTGGTCGCCGCCATCATCGTGCGCAGCGGCTGGCAGGTCGTGGTGGCGTCAGGCCATATCCTGCTCGAGGGCGCGCCCGAAGAGCTCGACACGCGCGCCATCGGCCCGGACCTCATCGCCAATGTCAAAGGCGTCGAAGACGTCCATCACGTGCATGTGTGGTCGATCACGCAAAGCCGGCGCATGGTGACGCTGCATGCCCTGATCTGTGCGAATGAGGATTCAGACCGGATCGTCAGAGACATCAAGGCGCGGCTCAAGGAACGCTTTGACCTTGACCACGCCACCATAGAGATCGAGCGCGGCGCCTGCGCCGATGCAGGCGATGAGGAGGTCAAGGCTTGATGGCCGAAACGAGCAACACCCCCCTGATCTCCGTCGAGGATTTGTCCGTCGATTTCGGCACGGGCGACAACGTCACCCACGCGGTGAAGAACGTATCCTTCGATATCGACGATGCCGAGACCGTGGCGCTGGTCGGCGAATCGGGTTCGGGCAAGACGGTGACGGCACTCTCGATCCTCAAGCTGCTGCCTTACCCGTCCGCCTCCCATCCTTCCGGCGCGATCCGCTTCAAGGGCGAGAATCTCCTGGCGCTCCCCCTCGACGGGCTGCGCCACGTCCGGGGCAACAAGATCTCGATGATCTTCCAGGAGCCGATGACGTCGCTCAACCCGCTGCACACCATCGAGCAGCAGGTTGGCGAGGTGTTGAAGATCCACCGCGGCATGTCGGGCCATGCGTTGCGGGGGCGCGTGCTCGACCTGCTCGAGAAGGTCGGCATCGACGACCCTGAAGGACGCCTCCAGTCCTACCCGCATCAGCTCTCAGGTGGCCAGCGGCAGCGGGTGATGATCGCCATGGCGCTCGCCAACGAGCCGGATCTGCTCATCGCCGACGAGCCGACCACGGCGCTCGACGTGACCATCCAGGCGCAG
>JBBDYM010000006.1:0-52951 GCA_040901485.1 Methyloceanibacter sp. | reverse complement strand
TCGGTTCGGTGATGCCGAAGCCGCCGGCGGCGTTCTCGCCGTTCACCACCACGAAATCGGCGCGGTAGCGCTGGCGCAGTCCCGGCAACGCCTCGATGACCGCCGAACGCCCGGAGCGGCCGACCAAGTCGCCTAGAAACAGAATGCGCATGACTGCCGCCGACGCCGAAAGTTACCCAAAAGAAGCGGCAGGGCCGCGATGGCCGTCGGAGCGAAGATCCCCGGATATCCCTACGAAAGTAGGTGGGCGCCAAATGGCGAAGACCACGGTCCTCGTCAGGGTCGGCTCCCATAGGATCTTATAGGGCCCTGGGAAAAGTGCTCCTAACGCGCCTCGCAGCCCGCCAATACGGACTATAGCGAAACCGATCGGCTATGACGACTGGCGGCGCTTCGCCGGGCTGGCGACGCCCGCAGCGGCGAATTGCTCGTTGAGCAGTTCCAGCCGGTCCGCCGCGGCACTGATCCGCGCGACGAGGTCCGATTGCGTGCTCTTGGTCGTCTCATCCGACGTCGATTTGTCGCGGCGGGTCTCGGCCAGCACGGTCTTCATGTCCTCGACCTGGCGCCGGAGATCCCACAATTCGTCAGCCACCACGAGCGACGCCATCAGGATCAGCCGGTCGTCACCCACCTGGCCGAATTTTCGCCGCATGGCCTCGACATGGGTCCCGAGATATTCGGCAAGCTCGAGGAGATGCGCTTCCTCGCCCTCCCCGCATTCGAGCCGGTAGGCGCGGCCGTTGAGCGTGACGCTGATCTGTCCCATGCCCCACTCTACACTCTTATCCCGGCACCGCGGGCATCATGTCTTTAAGGGTTCCCATCACGGCGTCGAGCCGGCCGGAAACCTCTTCATTGGCAACCGTGAGGCGCCGCACGCGGTCGCGCTCGGCATCGAGGTCCAGCAGAAGCCGGTCGCGCTCGTCGGCCAGATAGCGAAGCTGTTCTTGCAGCTCGGCGACCGAAACGGCGCCCTCTCCGGCGGCGAAGACCTGGCGGATAAAATTCTCAAGCTCATCGACCGCCACATCAAGCCTCTTCGTTGCCTGCTGCAGAGCCTCAGCTTGAGTCATGACGGTGCCCCTCTTCGTTCAGGCGCAACCCCTTGCCATCCAGGTGTCCGGACTGTTTTTGCGCCAACGGTCTGGCAATAATGTGGTGCCATAATAGGCGATGTTCAACAACGCTCCACGCTCCTCTTTCGTTCGCGGGGCAAAGATTGACAGCGCCGCGAGGCGTGTGATTTGAGACCATCCCTGCCAATGTCTAGGACCCCCTGATCATGGCTGAAGCCAAGCCTAAGTGCCGGCTCTATTTGCAGCTTCCGGCGCCCTTAACGGCAAAGCTCGACGCGCAACTGGCGCAAGCGCTGGCCATAGCCGACGCGGCTTGCGTTCTGCTTTGCTCCGGCGGGGGACCGGTGGATGAAGATCACTCCGACCGCCTGATCGACCTTGTCCAGGCTGGCGGTGCTGCCTGCCTTGTCGAGGGCGATGCCGCGCTCGCCGCGCGGCTCGGCGCCGACGGCGTCCATATCGACGCCGATCCGCAAGCCTATTCGCGGGCGCGCGAGCTGCTCGGCCAGGAGGCCAGCATCGGCGCTCGCTGCGGCTTGAGCCGTCACCTGGCCATACTTCTTGCCGAGAAGGGCGCTGACTATGTGGCTTTCGAGGCCGTCACCGCGTCAGGCATCGGTACGATCGATCAATGTGCCGAGCTTGTCGCCTGGTGGGGAGAGATGTTCGTGGTGCCCTGCGTGGCTTGGAATATCGACAGTCCTGACGAGGCGGCGCGCTTTGCCCGGCTCGGCGCCGATTTTGTGGCGCCCTCCACGAAGATTTGGCAGGACGGCAATCCTTCAGCCCTTATCGCCGAGATCGAGAGCGCCATCGGCCAGGTGAGGAGGGCTGCGTGAGCCTCTCCCCGGCGCGGACGAGCCTTCTCGTCGCGGCCTGCGCTCTGGCGCTCGCCGCCGCCAAGGCTCACGCGGCTGAGAGCCCTTCTTATACCGCCTATGCCCAGGGCCAATACCTCACCGCGCTCAAGCTGGCGCAAGAGGAAGCGCAGCAGGGCTCAAAGGAAGCCTTCACCCTCATGGGCGAGATTTATTCCGAGGGACTCGGCGTGGCCCAGGATTTTGCCAAGGCCGCCGATGCCTATGCCCAGGCGGCCGATCTCGGCGATGCCAACGCCCAGTTCTCGCTGGGGTCTCTGGTGGCGGAGGGGCTCGGCGTGCGGAAGGACCTTCGCATCGCCGCCGATCTGTTCGAGCAGGCGGCACAAAAAGGCAATGAAGCCGCCGCCTACAACCTCTCTCTCATCTATCTCCACGGCAACGGCCGCCCCATTGACGAGGCCAAGGCGGTCGAGTGGATGCAGAAATCGGCGGAAGCGGGAAACCCGCGCGCTCAATACGATCTCGGCGCCTTCTATCAATTCGGCCGCGGCGTGCCGATCGACAAGGCCAAGGCGGCGGAGTGGACCGCGCGCGCATCCGACGCGGGCCTTCCCGAGGCTCAGGTCGAATACGGCGTGATGCTTTTCAAAGGCGATGGCGTCGCCATCGACGAAGCGAGAGGCGCACGGCTGTTTCGCCTGGCGGCCGAACAGGGCAACCCCGTCGCCCAGAACCGGCTGGCGCGGCTATACGCCAATGGCGTGGTGGTGGAGACCGATCCGGTGCAGGCGGCCAAATGGCACCTGCTCGCGCGCTCCGCCGGTGTCAGCGATTTCTCCCTCGACATCATGCTCGCGAGACTCACCCCCGATGAGCGCGTCCAGGCGGAACGGTCGATCGATGCCTGGCGCAGCGGCCGCTTGACCGAATAACAGATGTCAGGTGTCAGGTGCCAAATGTCGAAATACCTGATACCTGACACCTGATGCCTGACATTTGCGGCAAGGAATTCCATGAAAATCAACGGTAACGAGATTCGCCCCGGCAACGTCATCCAGCACAAGGGTGCGCTGTGGATCGCGGTCAAGGCGCAAGCGGTCAAGCCCGGCAAGGGGCCGGCTTACGCGCAAGTCGAGCTGAAGAACGCCATCGACGGCACCAAGCTCAACGAACGCTTCCGTGCGTCGGAGACGGTGGAGCGCGTACGGCTCGAGCAGAAGGACTATCAGTTCCTGTTCGCCGATGGCGACATGCTGACCTTCATGGATACCGACACCTACGACCAGATCCAGTTCCCGCGCGACTTCCTCGAAGAGCGCGCGGCCTTCCTCCAGGATGGCATGACGGTGAGCGTGGAAAGCCATGAGGGGCGCCCGATCGGCGTGTCGCTGCCCGACCAGGTCACGCTCAAAGTGGTGGAAGCCGACCCCGTGGTGAAGGGGCAGACCGCCGCATCCTCCTACAAGCCGGCCAAGCTCGAAAACGGCGTGCGCATCATGGTGCCGCCTTTTGTCGAGGCCGGCGAGAAGGTGGTGGTCGATACCAACGAGCTGACTTACGTCCGCCGCTCCGATTAGCACTGGACGAAGACATGCCTGCTTCGGCGCTGATGAATGTCATGCTCGCCGCCGCTCGCAAAGCGGGCCGCAGCCTGGCGCGCGATTTCGGCGAAGTGGAGCAGCTTCAAGTCTCGGTAAAGGGCCCTGCCAATTTCGTCACCGCGGCTGACACGCGTGCCGAGCAGATCCTCTACAGCGAGCTCGCCCACGCGCGCCCCGGCTACGGCTTCCTGATGGAGGAGCGTGGCGAAGTGAAGGGCGCGGACCAGACGCATCGCTGGATCGTCGACCCGCTCGACGGCACCACCAATTTCATGCATGGCATCCCGATCTTCGCCATCTCCATCGCGCTGGAGCGGGAGGGCGATCTTGTGGCGGGGTTAATCTATAACCCTGCCAACCAAGAGACCTTCACCGCCGAGCGGGGCAAGGGCGCCTATCTGAACGACAGACGGCGCTTACGAGTTGCGGCCAGAACCGAGATCGCAGACTGCGTACTGGGCACGGGCATTCCGCACCGGGGACGGCCGGAACACGATTTCTTTCTTAAGGAACTCGCCGCGGTCATGGCCGCATCTGCCGGGGTGCGGCGGCTCGGCGCCGCGTCGCTCGATCTCGCCTGGACGGCGGCCGGCCGCCTCGACGGCTTCTGGGAGCGGAACCTCCGCCCCTGGGACATGGCCGCCGGCATCGTCGTGCTGCGCGAGGCGGGCGGCTATGTCAGTGATGGCGAGGGCAAGGACAAGATGCTGGAAAAGGGCAGCATCGTCGCCGGCAACGAGGCCATCCACGCCAGATTGCTCAAGCTTCTCAAGACCGCGGGCACCGAGCCCGGCGTCGCTGCGCCATCCCCGGCCTAGGCTGCTGCCGGGCAATATTGGACGCGACGCTGGCCTTTAACCTTTCTCTCGCGGGCACAGGATAGGAAGAGGGACGACCCAATCTGCCCTGAGGTTGCCGTTTTGCCTGTCAAACTATTCGGCTAATCTCAATCCACGCACGCGTCCGGTCCACCACGGCGGAAGATGGCAACCAAAACCTACAGGGTCACGCTCACGCGCCCACAAGTGTTTCTGTGGCGCATGGCGCTTTTCCTCATCCTCGCGGTGCTGCTGGCGATCATCCTCGACGGCCAGACGGCACAGCTCAGGCGAAGCTTCATGGCCAATCCCGGGCTCAACGGCCTGATCCTCGCCGTGCTCTTCGTCGGCATCGTCTATGCCTTCCGCCAAGTGCTGATGCTTTATCCGGAGATCAACTGGGTCAATAATTTCCGCATTGCCGATCCGGGGATCGCGGTGGACAAGCCGCCGGTATTGCTCGCGCCTATGGCCACCATGCTGCGCGACCGGACCGGCCATCTCTCGCTCGCCACCGGCTCGATGCGCTCGCTGCTCGACTCGGTCGCTTCGCGCCTGGAAGAGGCGCGCGAGACGACGCGCTACCTGGTCGGGCTTCTCATCTTTCTCGGCCTGCTCGGCACGTTCTGGGGTTTGCTGCACACGGTGAGTACGGTCGGCGCCACCATCGGCGCGCTCGACACCAGCGGCAGCGAAGATGTCATGTTGTTCGACCAGTTGAAGGAAGGGCTGGCTGGCCCGCTGAAGGGCATGGGCATCGCCTTCTCGTCCTCCCTGTTCGGACTAGGGGGCTCCCTGATCCTCGGCTTTCTCGATCTACAAGCCGGCCACGCCCAGAGCCGCTTCTATAATGAGCTCGAAGATTGGCTTTCCGGCATCACCGAGCTGCAATTGGCCGACGAAGGCGCCGCTGGGCTCCCGCCGCAACTTCGCTTTGCCCTGCTCGACATGCAGCGTTCGCTGTCCGACCTGAACGAGAAAGTCGAACTCCGGATGCTGAACGACAATACCGGCGACGCGGTGAAGGACCTCGCGCAAGGTGTCGACAAATTGATCCGGCAGATGCGCGCCGAGCAGAAAGTGGTGCGCGAATGGGCCGACGAGCAGGCCCAGCAGCAGCATGAGCTGGCCACGGTGTTGCGCCAGATCACCGACAGGGCGCGGACGCCGGTGCGCGAAGAACGGAAATAGCCATGGCGCTCGCGCGCAACCGCCGCGGACGATACACCGCCAATTACTGGCCGGGCTTCGTCGACATGCTCTCCACCCTGCTCCTGGTGGTGATCTTCCTCATGGCTTTGTTCATGCTGACGAACTTCATCATCACGCAGGCGGCGAGCGGCAAGGACACCATGCTGTCGCGGCTGAACCGGCAATTGTCGCAGCTGACCGAGTTGCTGGCGCTCGAGCGCTCAAAGAAGGAATCGGTGGACGACAGCCTCGCCGCGCTCCAGGCCACGCTGCTCGACAAGGATAAGGAGAACCAGCGCCTCAGCGGGCTTCTTGGCGCTGCGGGAGGCAAGACGGAAGGGGCGGAGGACCGGGCGCGGGCGCTTGGCACCCAGCTCGACGAGCAGAAGAAGATCACCACCGATGCGCTCGCCAAGGTCGAAATCCTGAACCAGCAGCTCGCCGCGCTCAGGCTTCAGCTTGCCGCCCTGCAAGAGGCGCTCGACGCCTCCGAGGCCAAGGACAAAGAGAGCCAGGTCAAGATCGCCGATCTCGGCCAGCGGCTGAACGTGGCGCTCGCCAAGAAGGTGCAGGAGCTGGCCCGCTACCGCTCCGACTTTTTCGGCAAGCTTCGGGAAGCGCTCGGCTCCCGGCCCGATTTCCAGGTGGTCGGCGACCGTTTCGTGTTCCCCTCCGACGTGCTGTTCGATTCAGGCTCGGCCGAGATCAAGCCCGAGGCCATGAACCAGATCGGCAAGCTCGCCGCGGCGCTGAAAGACCTCGAGGGCCAGATCCCGCCGGACATTGCCTGGGTCATGCGCGTCGACGGCCATACCGACATCAAGCCGATCATCACCGCGGAATTCCCCTCCAACTGGGAGCTGTCGAGCGCGCGCGCCATCTCCGTGGTGCGCTATCTCATGGAGCAAGGGGTGAAGCCCGAGCGGCTGGTGGCGGCGGGCTTCGGTGAGTTCCAGCCTATCGATGCGGCGGAGTCCGACGAGGCGTTGCGCAAGAACCGCCGCATCGAGCTGAAGCTGACCGAACGCTAGCTTATTCGGCGGCGTCGGGTGCGAATTGCAGCGCGGCGAGGCGCTTATAGACGCCCGGCCGATCCATCAGGCTCTGATGTGTGCCCTCCTCGACCAGACGGCCCTCATCGAGCACGAGAATGCGGTCGGCGCGCATGACCGTGGTGAGCCGGTGCGCGATGACGAGCGTGGTACGCCCCTCCATGATCTTGTCGAGCGCCCGCTGTACCAGCGTCTCGCTCTCCGAATCGAGCGCGCTGGTCGCCTCATCGAGCAGCAGGATCGGCGCGTTGCGCAACACCGCCCTGGCGATGGCGATGCGCTGGCGCTGTCCCGCCGACAGGGTCACGCCGTTCTCCCCGAGCATAGTGTCGTAGGTTAGCGGCAGGGCCATGATGAAGTCGTGGGCGAAGGCGGCCTTCGCCGCGGCGACGATCTCACCGCGGCTCGCCTCGCCCGCGCCATAGGCGATATTGGCGGCGACCGTGTCGGCGAACAGCGCCGTCTCCTGCGGCACCAATGCGAAGCGCGCGCGAAGCTCGGGTAGCGCGGCTTCGTTGACAGGAATGCCGTCGATCTCGACCTTGCCGGTGACCGGATCGTAGAAGCGCAGCAGGAGCGCGAAGATGGTGGTCTTGCCCGCGCCTGACGGGCCGACGATGGCCACGCGCTCGCCGGGCTTCACCTGGAAGCTAACATGCTCGAGCGCGTCGGTCTCGGGCCGCAAGGGGTAGGCGAAAGACACGCTGCGTAATTCGATCCCGCCGCGCGGCGGCTCGGGCAGCTTCTTCGGATGCGCCGGTGACTTGATCTGCGATTGCACCTGCAGCAGCTCGCCGAGGCGCTCCGCCGCGCCCGTGGCCTGGGTCACCTCGCCCCACACTTCGCTCAAGCCGCCGACGGCGGCGGCGGCGAGCACGGCATAGAGCACGAACTGGCTGAGCCGTCCCCCGGTCATGGCGCCCGACATGACGTCCTGCGCGCCGTACCACAGCACCCCGACCACGCTGACAAAGACCAGGAAGATGGTGATAGCCGTGAGTCCGGCGCGCGCCTTGGTCCGTTCCGTGGCGGCGGCAAATGACCGCTCCAGCGCCTGGCCGAAACGCGCCGTCGCCGCCTTCTCATGGGTGAAGGCTTGTAGCACCCTCACCTGGCTGAGACTTTCGCTGGCATAGGCGGAAGCCTCGGCCAGCGTGTCTTGGGCATAGCGCGACAACGCGCGCACCGAGCGGCCATAGGCCACAAGCGGCAGCACGATTAACGGAATGGCGATGAGCACGGCGAGCGACAGCTTGGGGCTTGTCACCACCATCATCACGCCCGCGCCGACCAGCACGAGAATGTTGCGTATGGCTTGCGAGATCACCGTGCTCGCCGCCGCCTTGACCTGCGTGGTGTCGGCGGTGAGGCGCGACATCACCTCGCCGGAATGCGACACTTCATAGAAGGCGGGGCTCAAGCCGGTGAGATGCTTGAACACGTCGCGCCGAATATCGGCGATCACCCGCTCGCCGAGCCAGTTCACGCAATAGAAACGCGCGGCGCTGGCGAGCGCCAGGATCAGGCCGATGCTGACCAGAGTAAGAAAATATTTGTCGATAAGGTCGGGATCGATGCCGGAAAAGCCGAGATCGACCATGCGCCGCACGGCGAGCGGCACGGTGAGCGTGGCGCCTGCGGCGACGAAAAGCGCGAGCAGCGCCGCGGCAAGCATCCCCAGATGACGCAGGAGATAGGGCCGCAACGCCAGGAGCGGGCGTAGCGAGGCGCGCGTCTCCCCCTCCCCCGCGCGATGCAAGGGGACTGAGGCCTGGCGGTCTCGGCCGTTCGGCTGCTGTGTCACGAGTTGCACAAAAAGGGCCCAGCTGATTATCAGGGGGCAGACTTTAAGCGCGGGAATGCCCGGCGTGAAGGGTTAGATGCCGCGCCTTCCGGCGCAGCCTTGTATCCGGGAAGAAGTTCCGATATAGGCTCGCCCCAACGAATATCGCGGATTTACAAGGCCAGGCCATGAAGAAGGACATCCACCCGAACTATCACCGCATCAATGTGGTGATGACCGACGGCAGCGAGTTCGTCACCTACTCGACCTACGGGGCCGAGGGCGACACGCTGAAGCTCGACATCGATTCGAAGACCCATCCGGCCTGGACCGGTGGCGGTCAGCATCTTATCGACCGCGGCGGCCGGCTGACCCGCTTCAAGCGGAAATACGAAGGTTTCCTGAAATAGCGGTAAGTCTACTCGGCGCGTTTGCCGAACGCTTCGCGCAAGCGTGAGAGCTGCGTCTCCAGGGGACTGTCGGCATCTCCTGCCGATGGAAGCTCCCTGACATCCAGCATCTGATCCAGCCGGATCACCCGCTCCTGCAGCTTGACGCTCTGCTCGACCAGTTCGCGCAGGGCCGGCGGCAACGACCCGAGATCGCGGCCAGGCTGGTCTCCGCCTCTGATCGGCAGCTTGATCTTGCGCTGCTCTTCCACGGCCTGCTCCGGCGTCAATTCGCCTTCGCTGACCGCACGCCGGATCAAGAGCCACGAGGCGAGCTGCATCAGCCGCGTGGTGAGCCGCATGCTTTCGGTGGCGTAGGCGAGCGAATGAGGCGGCCTAAGCTTGCGCGCCTCTTTGCGTCCGTCACCGTCGAGATAGGTGGCCGCCGCCTCGACCAGGGCCATGCCTTCGCGGAACACGGTCTTGAACTGATCGGAGCGTGCGAACTTGGCGCCGAACGAGACGGTCACGCTGTCGCGATCGCCGCTTCTCGATCTCCCCGCCATCGGCCACTCCAGTCACACAATTTTGAGCATGATCGTTTCGGAAAACCGGTTTCCACTTTTCCGGATCATGCTCTAGAGCCGGCGGCATACTATGCCACGCAGAAGCCTTGTCGTCGCCTTCCGCCAGCAAAGGTTAAACCTTCAAAATCCGGCAAAAAAAGAGCCGCCATGCGGCGGCTCAGGAAGTTAACAGGGAGGCGTCAAACAGAGTGGAACAGGCCACTCAGATCCAGAGGACTGGATGAGCAAACCCTAACAAGGAACCCCTACCATCGGGTTAATGCTAAGCCGGGATTTACCTAAAGGAAGCGTTGCGAGGAACGTGGTTAACGCTTGAATACCGATTCCGCCGCGCTTTTCGACGATTGCTTGGTGGCGAGCGTCTGCTCGACGCGCGCGATCTCGCCCTTGAGCGTCTCGATCAGCTCTTTCAGCTCGCCGACCGAGAGCTTGCTGAGATCGGCACCGATCTCGCGGCCCTTCGGTTTTTTCGGTTCGAGGTCCTCGATGCTCATTGGCGCATCTTAACATCGTGTGGTGTTGTGCTAATCCCTTTATGTCGTCTGCCTATGAGCGAACTTGATGCTGCCTAAGACCATGACCGTCATCGAAGCGCGGGAGGCCGGCGGGCCGGAAGTTCTCGTCGCGGGAGAAAGGCCGGTGCCTACGCCCGGACCGGGTGAGGTGCTGGTCGAGGTCGCGGCCGCCGGCATCAACCGGCCGGACGTGCTTCAGCGCCAGGGCCTCTACCCGCCGCCGAAAGGCGCGTCAGACCTTCTCGGTCTCGAAGTCGCAGGGAAGGTGGTAGCGCTCGGTCCAGGCGCCACGCGCTTCAAGCAAGGCGACGAAGTCTGCTCGCTGGTCAATGGCGGCGGCTATGCCGAGTTCTGCGTGGCGCCGGAAGCGACCACCCTCCCCGTGCCTGACGGGCTCACGCTGGAAGAGGCCGCGGCGTTGCCCGAGACGGTGTTTACCGTCTGGCACAATGTGTTCGAGCGCGCCGCGCTCAAGCAAGGCGAATGGCTGCTGGTGCATGGTGGCGGCAGCGGCATCGGCACCACCGCCATCCAGCTTGCTAACGCGCTCGGCGCGAAAGTCATGACGACAGTGGGCAGCGCCGCCAAGGTCAAGGACTGCGAGGCGCTCGGCGCCGTCCGCGCCATCAATTACCGCGAGGAGGATTTCGTCGAGGCGGTGCGCGAGATCACCGGCGGCCACGGCGCCGACGTCATCCTCGACATGGTGGGCGGCGACTATATCGAGCGCAATTTGAAAGCGGCGGCACTCGAAGGCCGCATCGTACAGATCGCCTTTCTCAAGGGCTCGAAGGTCGAGATCGACCTGATGCGGCTGATGATGCGGCGTCTGACCTTGACCGGCTCGACCTTGCGCGCGCAATTGCCGGAGACAAAGGCCCGCATGGCGCAGGCGATCGAGCAGCGCGTCTGGCCGCTCATCGCCGAAGGCAAGGTCAAGCCGATCATCGACTCGACCTTCAAACTCGTCGACGCGGTGGGTGCCCATAAGCGCATCGACGACCCCGAGCATATCGGCAAGATCGTGCTCGCGGTGAAATAGCCCAATCGGGCAATTGCCTCTGGCAGCGGCAGCCTCTATATAGAGGTCATTCCCCTTCATGTGATTTCGGTTGGCTCTTTCGCCGGAGGGGGCGAAAGAGCGCCGCTATCCCCTTTAGATTTGAGAGAACACAAATGGACCGTATCCCCTTGATGCCTAAGGCGACCGCCGTCTGGCTGGTCGACAACACCTCGCTCACCTTCGAGCAAATCGCCGAATTTTGCGGCCTGCACGTGCTCGAGGTGAAGGGCATCGCCGACGGCGACGTGGCCCATGGGATCAAGGGCATGGACCCGATCTCGTCTGGGCAGCTCAGCCGCGAGGAGATCGCGCTCGCCGAGCTCAATCCGTCACACCGCTTGAAGCTCGCCGAGCCCAAGGTCGAAGTGCCCGAGGTCAAGACCAAACGCGGGCCCCGCTATACGCCGGTGTCGCGGCGCCAGGACCGCCCGAACGCCATCCTCTGGCTATTGAAGAACCATCCCGAGCTCAAGGACTCGCAGATCATGCGCCTGGTCGGCACCACCAAGCCGACCATCATCGCCATTAAGGAGCGCTCGCATTGGAACTCGCCGAACCTCGTGGCGCAGGATCCGGTAACGCTTGGGCTGTGCTCGCAGATCGATCTCGATCATGAGGTGAAGAAGGCGGCGCGACGGCTCGAGCGCGAGCGCAAAGAATCCGGGGCCGCCGAGCCGCCAAAGGCCGGCACCCTGCTCCCGGCCGAAGAGAGCACCGCTGCCATGGCCGGGCCTGAGCCGGTGCCAGAGGCCGAGGCCGAGCCCGATGCGCCTATGGCCACCGCGCTTGCCCAGCAGGCGCGCGACGCCATGACCGCGCATGTCGAAGAGGAAGAGGCGCCTGACGCCGACTCCGTGTTTGCCAGGCTGAAAGACCTGAAGCGCGACGACGTCCCGTCGGAATAGCCCTAGACTTCCGCCGTCATGCCCGGCCGAAGTGCCGGGCATCCACGAATTTCCATCCAGAGACCCAAAAGACGTGGATGGCCGGGAAGCCCGGCCATGACGAGTTTTGGGGTGTGCCCAGAATTTTTGACCCGGATCAAAGCGGCAGGGGCGCCCCTGCCGCATGCTTGGCGCCTCAATTCATCCAAGAGGTGTCCCATGAGCTGGGTTGATATCTTCTATCTCACTTTGGTGCTGTGCGGCCTTTCCGGCTTCGCCATCGCGCTCGCCTATTTCTCGCAACAGGACCTCAAATTCAGGACCGAGCGCCAACGGGCCGAGCAAGCGGCAAAACCCGCGCCGAAACCGGTGAAGAAGGCCCCGGTGGAGGAGAGGGTCCTGGAGCACGCCTGAGATTGCGTGGCGGCCGGGGGTACAGTTTTTTGCCGGAAGCTGGACACGGCAATTGATCGGCAGGCTTGAGCTTGGCTAGGGTGCTCCAGGGGGGGCGCTCAAGCCTATGTCCAACCCTTACGACACCGGCCTCGGCAAGACCGCGGCCAATTATCAACCGCTGACCCCGCTCGTGTTCCTGGAGCGGGCAGCGAGCGTGCATCCCGACCATACCGCCATCATCCACGGCCCGGCACGCACCTCCTATGCCGAGCTCTACGCGCGCGCCCGCAAGCTCGCCTCTTCCCTCGCCTCGCGCGGCATAGGCTCCGGCGACACCGTCTCGGTGATGCTCGCCAATACACCCCCCATGCTCGAAGCCCATTACGGCGTGCCGATGACCGGCGCCGTGCTGCACGCCATCAACACAAGGCTCGATGCGGGCGCCGTCGCCTTCATGCTCGACCATGCCGGCACCAAGGTGCTGATCGGCGACACCGAGTTCGCGCCCACCCTCAAGGAGGCGCTGCGCCAGACCAAGGTGAAGCCCCTGCTCGTCGACTACCGCGACCTGCATTGCGGGGTTGAAGGCGAGCGGCTCGGCAATCTCGATTATGAATCTTTCATCGCCGACGGCGATGCCGAATTTCCCTGGGCCATGCCGTCGGACGAATGGAACGCCATCTCGCTAAATTATACGAGCGGCACGACCGGCAACCCCAAGGGCGTGGTCTATCATCATCGCGGCGCGGCGCTGATGTGCTACGCCAACGCCGCCGCCACCGGCATGGGGCAGCACCCGGTCTATCTGTGGACGCTGCCGATGTTCCACTGCAACGGCTGGTGCTTCCCCTGGTCCTTATCGCTCGTCGCCGGCACGCATGTGTGCCTGCGCTCGGTGCGCGCCAAGCAGATCTACGACGCGATCGCCGAGCACAAGGTCACCCATCTCTCCGGCGCCCCCTTCGTCATGTCCGCGCTGCTCAACGCCACGGACGAGGAACGGCGCTCTTTCCCGCAGCGCATGGCCTTCAGCCATGCCGCCGCGCCCCCACCCGCCGCCGTGCTCGCCAAGATGGACGAGGCGGGCTTCGAGCTCACCCATCTCTACGGGCTGACCGAGACCTACGGCCCGGCGACGCTCAACGAATGGCATCCCGCCTGGGACGAGTTGCCGAGTGAAGAGCGGCTCGCCAAGCGCATCCGCCAGGGCGTGCGCTACCATGCGCTGGAGGGCCTGACTGTCATGTACCCCGAGACCATGGAGGCGGTCCCCGCCGACGGCGAGACGCTCGGCGAGGTCATGTTCCGCGGCAATATCGTGATGAAGGGCTATCTCAAGAATGCCAAGTCCACCGAGGAGGCCTTCGCCGGCGGGTGGTTCCATTCCGGCGATCTCGGCGTGATACACCCCGACGGCTACATCCAACTCAAAGACCGCTCGAAGGACATCATCATCTCGGGCGGCGAGAACATCTCATCCATCGAGGTCGAGGACGTGCTCTACAAGCACCCCGCGGTCGCCGCCGCGGCGGTGGTGGCCAAGCCCGACGCGAAATGGGGCGAGACGCCGTGCGCCTTCGTCGAGACCAGGCCCGGCGTGCAAGTGACGGTGGAGGAGATCGTCGCGTGGTGCCGCGAGAAGCTTGCGCGCTACAAATGCCCGCGCCACGTGGTGTTCGTCGATCTGCCCAAGACCTCGACCGGCAAGATCCAGAAATTCAAGCTGCGCGAAATGGCGAAAGAAGTGTGAGCATTTCGGGGCTTGCGCCGGACGGAAGGTTCGCGCCAATCTTAGGCGGGAAACGGGGGGAAACGGCCATACCGCTCGAGCAACAATTCAACGAGATCGCGAGCTATATCGCGCTCGCCATCGAGTGCGGTGCCGTTTTCGTTGTAAGCTTCGGCGCCCTCCAGGCCATCATCAACGTCATCGTAGCGATCTACAATCGCACCGCCGACGAACTGATGGGCCGCGAGATCTGGCTCAAATTCGCCACCTGGATCCTGCTCGGGCTCGAGTTCGCGCTCGCCGCCGACCTTCTGCGCACGGCCGTGGCACCGACCTGGGAGGACATCGCCAAGCTCGCGGTGATCGCCGCCATCCGCACCATGCTCAATTATTTTCTGGCGAAGGACATCGCCGCCTTCGACGCAGCCCGGCAATCTAGCGGAATTCCGCCCTCAAACCCGGTCTGAGAGGCGCAATAACCCCCCTATTCATTGGACCGCCGCCCCCGAACATGATTGAATAGGCAAAAGAAAATTGGGGTGCGGCGTCCCCTCGCGGGGAAGCCTTGCGCCGTCCGGCAGATGCTCGGGGGTCGAGGACGCGAACAGCCGGTAAGCGTCCGCTCAGAGACGAATGCGAGGGTCGCCGAGCCCCTCGCGCGGGTGTCCGTCTCTCTTGGGATTGTGGAATGCTCAGCACTCAACGCGGGACGAAGCGGCGGTTTCAGCTCGTCCTGATCAAGCCGTCGCATTACGACGCGGACGGCTATGTCGTGCAGTGGCTGCGCTCGACCATGCCGTCGAACTCGCTCGCCGCCGTCTTTAGCCTCGCGCAAGGCGCCGCCGAGCGTCAGGTGCTCGGCCCCGATTTCCCCATCGACGTCATCGCCATGGACGAGACCAATACCCGCGTGCGGCCGGGCGAGATCGCGCAGCGCATCCAGCAGAATGGCGGCGCGGGGCTGATCGGCATCGTCGGCGTGCAGTCGAACGAGTTCCCGCGCGCGGTGGACATTGCGCGCGCCTTCCGCGAGCTCGGCGTGCAGGTGATGATCGGCGGTTTCCACGTCTCGGGCTGCCTCTCCATGCTCAAGGAGATCCCTAAGGACATCAAGGACGCACAAGCCCTTGGCATCTCCATCTTCGCCGGCGAGGTGGAAGATCACATGGACGAGGTGGTGCGCGACGCCGGCGCCGGGACGCTGAAGCCCCTCTACAACTACATGAAGGACCTGCCGGGCCTCGGTAACGTCCCCTCGCCGCCTTTCCTGCCTTACGACTTCGTCCAGCGCACCATCGGCAACGTCACGAGCTTCGATGCCGGCCGGGGCTGCCCGTTCCAATGCTCCTTCTGCACCATCATCAACGTACAGGGACGCAAGTCGCGCTACCGCACTCCCGACAGCGTCGAGCATATCCTGCGCAAGAACTGGGAGCAGGGCGTCAACCGCTTCTTCATCACCGACGACAATTTCGCGCGCAACAAGGACTGGGAAGCGATCTACGACCGCATCATCAAGTTGCGTGAAGAGGACGGCATGGACGTTCGCTTCATGATCCAGGTCGACACGCTCTGCCACAAAATCCCGAACTTCATCGAGAAGTCGCGCCGCGCCGGCGTCACCCGCGTGTTCATCGGGCTCGAGAACATCAATCCGGCGAACCTGATCGCCGCCAAGAAGCGGCAGAACAAGATCACCGAGTACCGCAAGATGCTGCTCGACTGGAAGCGGGTCGGCATCATGACCTTCGCCGGCTATATCCTCGGCTTCCCCAACGACACGCCGGAGACGATCAAGCACGACCTTGAAATCATCAAGCGCGAGCTTCCGCTCGACATGCTGGAGTTTTTCGTGCTGACGCCGCTGCCGGGGTCCGAGGATCACAAAGTGCTGGCCGAGAAGGGGGTCTGGATGGACCCCGACATGAACAAATATGAGCTGGAGCACGTCGTCACTGCCCATCCGAAGATGAGCAAGGAAGAATGGCAGGAGGCCTATCGCACGGCCTGGGGCATTTTCTACGACCCCGGGCATCTCGAGACGGTGTTGCGCCGGGCGTACGCCTGCGGCATCAATATCCGCTCGCTGATGCCGGTCCTGTTCATGTTCTCGAGCGCCGTGCCGGTCGAGAATCTGCACCCGCTGCAATGGGGCATCTTCCGCATCAAATATCGCCGTGACCGGCGCCACGGCCTGCCGCTGGAATCACCCATCCTGTTCTATGGCCGTTACGCGGCCGAGATCGCGCGCAAGGCCGCACAGCTTGCCAAGCGCTGGCGCCGTCTCAAGGCCATCGTGCGCCGGGTCGAGGCGGACCCGAACGCAAAATTCTACATGGACGAGGCACTGACCCCGGTGGCGGAAGAAGATTCCGAGCATATGGAGCTTTACACCCAGAACGAGGCGGCGCGCGTGGCGGTCGAGCGCGAGCGGCGTGTGGCCGGTGTCAAGGCGGTCGGCAATGGCCACGTGAAGACACCCATCTCTGCGCACGCCAATAGCGTTCGCGGCTACGGCCATCTCGCTGAACCCGCTTCTACTGATGGGCCTGAGATCGAACCTGCCGAGCGAGTCTTCCCACTGGGTTAAAGTGGTGACAGTGGAAGATTAGACTGACCCCCCGAGTTAAGGTTCATGACTCAAAACTTCTTCAATCATGTGAGTTGTACGAAGCTGGCCTCGAACCTTTTCTTGTTTGGATCGCAACCGAACTCTTAGGATATCCCCGCGACCGAAGCGCTCTTTCCCCTCTTTAACGCGCTGAAGAAACCCCCTGTCATCGATCACCGCGCGAAAACTGTTCTTCCCATCGCTAAAACGCCATTGCCCATCACCTTCTAGCACTACCGTTCTTATTGTGAGGAACTGGTCGGAAACAAATTCGTTGAGTGTGTCCCCTTTGCTAATTGGCACAAGAAAATTTGCGCTTCTTCTATCAGCCTTTGCAGCAACCTTACCATCTACCAAGACATCAAGTTCTTCAGCTTCGTGCTGTAGAGGGCGCCGGGCAAATTTTTCTGCCCCATTGCCAGCACGACCATCGACTACAGCGTGAATGACCGGCTGGTTCACCACAATAATTTGGCCGGCATTATTCTCAACAAAGACACTTCCTCGATCTGCCGTCTTGACACTTTTGGGGGGCTCCCCCTTCAAGTGCTTGAGGAGATCGAACGACTGCCTAATCAGATCTGCTATGCTATCGGCTCCTATGGCCGAAACAATAGTGTAGGCCACAGCGCCCACCTCATACAAAAACTGAATGTCGAAGGAACCAGGTTTCGCGGTACGTACAATTAATTTAACTTCGACTTCGGCTCCATATGCAGCTCGAGTAATCGAGTAGAGAAAGTCCGCAAATCCCTCGATTGAGTCGGCCACGTCGTTCGCAGCCATACCGTTCTGTTCTGAAATTTTTTCACCCGCGTAGTGCAGTTCTATCTCGGCCATAAGCCACCTCCCGATGCTCCTCAAGGATCCGAGCAATCCGGCCCGAGCTACTCCCGGTAGTGGAACGATTTATAACCCGGATTTGGATATGGGGTTTAGTGGATAAAGTGCCGGAGACTATCGACTCTTTCCAAGGTGAAGGAGGCGTAAACGGCCGCGGCTATAGCTACCTATCAAGGCAACGGGCACGATGCCGGCGAGCGTCCTGTTCCAGACCGGCCCACAGTCCAGTCGCCTGCTTAGAGTCTTCCGAAAAAGGCCCGCTGCATGATGCCGGCGAATCCGCCCTGGCGGTGGTCGGCGACGCGCTGCGGCCCCATGCGGTTTTTCCTGAACATGCTTCTGCTCGATCCGCTGGCCGCCACCCTCTCGGGTTTCGACTGCGAGACGGCGGCCCGCGGCGTTTCCTCACGCGGCACTTGAGACTCGGCAACAACCACAGCCGGGGTCGCTTCGCGCTGACGGTAGCCGCCGACGAAGGGTGAGATGGCGCGCGCCTCGATCCATCCGAGTTGACCGCTGCCGAGATCCTGGACCCTGACGAAATCCGCTTCGCGCCCGATCACTCTGAGAGGCCGGCCGTAGGTCGAGGCGAACAGAACCGG
This sequence comes from Methyloceanibacter sp., assembly GCA_040901485.1. Taxonomy (GTDB): domain Bacteria; phylum Pseudomonadota; class Alphaproteobacteria; order Rhizobiales; family Methyloligellaceae; genus Methyloceanibacter. The sequence continues at coordinate 34,987 of JBBDYM010000006.1, read as the reverse complement.
TGACGAGGCGGAAGGCTGCGCGCGAACCACCGCCATGTAGCGCGCCGCCTGCACCCATTCGATGCGGCGCTTGGCGGCCGCCTCCGGCGGCAAGGTCAGAGGCAGAACGACCTCCTTGGCTAAGGGGTGCTTCGCCCGCACGGTCTCGTTGACGGCAAAATCGGGAGACAGCCCGTGACCGTGGAGAGACTGGGCAAGAAGGAGGGTTGCGGCGGTATAAAGGGCGGCTCCAACGAGCCACACGCATAAAAGGAGCCTGCTCATGCGGATACTCCGCATCGGCAGTTCCCACCGTCTAACGGCTACCCTATACCCGTAGCCGCTTGTTCCTCAAGGAATTTTATTGATCGAGGCCGGATGCGGGCCAATCAGTTGCCGCCGAAGGCCCGGTTGATCATGTCCGCAAAGCCGCCCCGGAATAGACCGCGCCGTTCGCGCGGAGGCTCCTCGTAATAGGCGTCGTATTGCGGCTCGTAGCCAGGGCGCGGCGCGCCTGCCGGCGCGAGATAATGCAGCTTCATCCAGCCGGTCGCGGCGCTTTGCGGGTCGGTCACCTGGGCCCAGCCCTCATGGAAGGAGATCACCCGCAGATTGCGGCCAGAGGGGAAGGCGAACAGCAGCGGCGCGTTGTCAGCGGCACCCGCGCGCATCTCCGCGCCGGAGAGGACGACTTGTACCCATTGCTCGCCGCCCTCGGTGTTCTGATCAGCCCATTGTCCGGGTCCGGGGGGCTGTTCATTACCCCATTGGTCCGGTCTCTCATTGCCATCTTGGCCGTAGGCTTGATCGTAGGGCTCGTTGCCCTGACCATGAGGCTCGTTGCCCCATTGATCGTTGCCCTGCTGACCGTAGGCCTCGTTGCCCTGGCCATGGGGCTCATTACCCCACTGATCGGGAGGTGGCGGAGGACCACCCCATTGATCGGCGCCTTGGTCGTAGGGCTCGGTGCCCTGGTTGTAAGCCTCGTTACCCCATTGACCGTCGCCGTCCTGGCCCGACGGCTCCTCTTCAGGTTCGGGAGCCCAGGGTAGGTTGGCCTCGCCCCGCATCGGCGGCGGGTTCGGCACGGCCGCCACACGCGGCGGCACGCCGGCGGCGCTATCGGGATCCTCCGCCGTCTCGGGCAAAGCGGGGAAGTCCTGGCCGCTCGCGTCATCCGGGGTCTTGGGAGACGTCGCACTCTTGGCCGCCGGAGCTTGCTCTTTCGGCTTTGCGGTTTTGGCCGTGGCGTCCGTTTCAGAGCCGGCAGCAGGCGGAGTCGCGATCGCCTGCTCGTAGGCAAGCGAGCGCGACGGCGGCTCGCGCACCACCACTTTTTTGGCTGGAGGCGGCGCGTTGACGATCACGAAGATCGCGGCACAGGCGACGGCGCTCAGGGCCAACAGCGAAATGATGAGCTTTTTGATTGCCGGTTCTCCCGTATACCTTCCGTTAATACGCCCGGAAAAGGCGGCAACAGCGTGTCATTACGCCGGTTTTATAGGATCGTTAAGTTTAATTTCGGGTGAACCCGCTTATCTTGCAAGGGCGACGCCGGACGGCAACGCCTGCCTCAAGGCTAGGCAGATTCCGCCCTTCTCGGCTAGCATGCGTCCCCCCGACCAGTCCTTCGCGACCGCCAGGCGGCCATGCTCATCTACAAGGAATATCACAACGCGCAGGCGGCCGAGATCGTCCTCAAGGGACGCGTCACCACGGAAGAATTCGCGGCGCTGGCCGAGCGGCTCGAAGCCCTCATCAAGCGTTTCGGCCGGGTGCGCGTGCTGGAGGTGATCGAGGATTTCGAGGGCATGGACGCAGGCGCCTTCTGGCAGGACGTGAAGTTCAGCCTGAGGCACCTCCAGGATTTCAGCCGCCTGGCCATCGTGGCCGATCCCGACACGCATAATCTCTGGTCGAGCCTGGTCGCGCCCTTCATGCATTGCGAGGTCGAGCATTTCCCGCCCGGCGAGGAGGATGCCGCCCGCGACTGGCTGATGTGGCCCGAAGGCGCCGCCGACGTGTGACGCTACTTATAGTAGCCGACGCCGCAAATCAGATCCCCGACCTTGGTATAGTACGCGAGCTTCTCGACGGGCGCGTCCGAGTCCGCGCCGGGGCGCCGCCATTTATACTCGATTTCCTTGATCTCGCCCTCGGTCGCGTTCGCCAAGACCTCCTTGCCGAAATCGTAGTCCAGAATCTTCACGCCCTTCTCCGTGGGATGCACGACAGAGACGCTGTCGGAGGCGTTGGAGCAGAAAACGTAGAGATCGCGGTCCCTAAAGCTGTCGCTATCCAATTGGGGAATCGCCTCGCGTCCCTCTGCCTTCAAGAGGGCGATGGCCCTGTCGAGCAACGCTCTCGCCTCTTCCGCTGTGCCGTATTGAGCTGTTTCCGCCAGGACCATCGTGGCCAACACAAGCGCCGATGCGGATGCCGCGGCGAAAACGAGTTTGCGGAACATGTTCTTCCTCCCTCTAATCTCCACGCGGTTTGCCGGAATAGACTATTTACCTCGGGGAGGGCGAGTCCTGGATCGACTCCAGATATTGGATGATGGCCTCGACGTCGTGCGCATTGAACGCGAAGATCGGCATATCCGGATGACCCGAGACGATGCCCTCGGCCAGCGACTCGGCGAGGTCGCCGACCGGATATTTGCTGGAGAGAGTGCGGAAAGGCGGCGCATCCTGATGCGGGCTGTCGCCTTCCTTGCCGATAGCGTGGCAGCGCGCGCAATGCTCCTTGACCAGGACCTCGCCTTTGGCGGTCATGTCCTTCTCGACCGCTTCGGCCGGCGCGGCAAAGCCGAGCAGCAGGACAGCCGCAAGCGCGAATCCTTGCAATCCGAGTCGACCCGGCATCGTCGCATCTCCCTCATCTCGAATAGCGGGTGCTTGAGTGCACCTCTTTGATTTAGGTCAGTCTCTTCCAAGAAAAAGAAAGGCCGGAGACGTTTTTCTTACGTCCCGCGGCCTTTGCCAATCTCCTCCGTGCGCGGGCGCGCGCGGGCCAAACGCTCAAGATCCGGCTCGGGTTCAGCCGTCCGACTAATGACTCAGTTCGTGCTTCAGCCGTTCTATCTCATCCTTGAGACGCAATTTCAGACGCTTCCACTCCGCGATCTTGAGCGTGTCGGCCTGCGGCCTCGCCAATTCCTCTTCGATTTTTCGATCCAGTGCGCGATGCCTCTCTGACAACTCAACGAGGTGTGCGTCTAGCGCCATATCGGACCTCCATTTCAGTGGTCTCCGATCGCCCATCATGTCAAATCGGCGGCGATTTGTCTAATGCGACCGTCGCTTGTGGTTCCTCTTCCCCAGCTTGCGACGGCCTAGCCCTTGCGCCTCTCCTCATTCGCCGCGATACTTTAAGTTGTCCCACAAAGGCAAAGGAGCAGGGGACGCCCGATGGAGAGCGAGGAGATTCGCGAGCTCCGGGCGACGTTGCTCAGGCTCAAGCAGGAGCATCGCGACCTCGACAGCGCCATCAACGCGCTCGAAGAATCGGGCCGCGCCGACCCCCTCCAGCTAAAGCGGCTCAAGAAGAAGAAGCTCTCGCTCAAGGACGAGATCGCCCGCATCGAGGATCAGCTCCTCCCCGACATCATCGCCTAGCTTGCCAAGCCGGGCGGAACCCTATAATCCCGCGCTTTCGCCGGCCCTTAGCCCAAGCCTGTGAGCGCGAGCATGAGCGATGCGAAGCCGGTCGTCGGCATCATCATGGGCAGTCGCTCCGACTGGCCGACGCTGAAGGCCGCGGCCAAGGTGCTGGACAAGCTCAAGGTCCCTTACGAGACCCGCGTGGTCTCCGCCCACCGCACGCCCAAGCGCCTCTACGACTATGCCTCGAGCGCGCGGAAGCGCGGGCTCAAGGTAATCATCGCCGGGGCCGGAGGGGCGGCGCACCTCCCCGGTATGACCGCCTCGATGACCGAGCTGCCGGTGCTTGGCGTGCCCATCGAAAGCAAGGCGCTGAAAGGGCTCGACAGCCTCCTGTCAATCGCCCAGATGCCGGCCGGCGTGCCGGTCGGCACGCTCGCCATCGGCGAGGCGGGCGCGACCAATGCCGGGCTGCTCGCCGCCGCCATCCTCGCGCTCAGCGATGCGAAGCTTGCCGCGCGCGTGCTTGCCTGGCGCGCGGCGCAGACCGCTGCGGTCGCCGAGACGCTTTAGGATATGCCGAAAGCCCCGCTGCCGCCCGGCAGCACTATCGGCATTCTCGGCGGCGGCCAATTGGCGCGCATGCTGTCCACGGCCGCGAGCCGGCTCGGGCTCGAGACCCATATCTATGCCGACGAGGACACAGCACCAGCCTTCGCGGTCGCTGCCGGCCGCACTGTCGGCGCCTATGACGACGAGAAGGCGCTCGCCGCCTTTGCCGGCAAAGTCGCTGTCGTCACCTGCGAGTTCGAGAACGTGCCGGCCAAGGCGCTGGAAGTGGCGGCGCGGGCCGCACCGGTGTTCCCGCCGGCCAAGTCCTTCGCCGTGGCGCAAGACCGGCTTGCGGAGAAGGATTTCGTGTCGGGGCTCGGCATTGCCGTCGCCCCTTACGCCGCCGTCGGGACTCTCGATGAGCTTCGCGAGGGCCTATCGCGCGTCAAACTTCCGGCGCTGCTCAAGACGCGGCAGCTCGGCTATGACGGCAAGGGCCAGGTTCCGATCGGCGACGCGACCGAAGCCGAGAGCGCCTGGCAAGCCATTGGCGGCGTGCCGGCGGTGCTCGAAAGCATGGTGCGGTTCGAGCGCGAGGTGTCGACGATCGCCGTGCGCGGCCAGGACGGCGAGGTGCGATTCTACGACCCAGTCGAGAACGTGCATCAGGATGGTATCCTCGCCATCAGCCGCGTGCCCGCCGCGATCTCGCAAAGCACGGCCTTCGAGGCACGGCGCATCGCCGGCGCCATCGCCGAGGCGCTCGGCCATGTGGGCGCGATCGCCATCGAGATGTTCGAGCGCGAGGGCGAGACCCCCAACCTGATCGTCAACGAGTTCGCCCCGCGCGTGCACAATTCCGGCCACTGGACGCTCGATGCCTGTCTCGTCAGCCAGTTCGAGAATCATGTGCGGGCGATCTGCGACTGGCCGCTCGGCGACACCGCACGCCATAGCGACGCGGTGATGACCAACCTGATCGGAGCGGACGTGGACAGATGGCGCGAGCTTGCCGCCGAGTCCGCCACCTCGGTGCATCTCTACGGCAAGGCGGAGGCCCGGCCGGGCCGCAAGATGGGCCATACCACCCGCCTCTATCCGAAGAGCTGATCTGGACAAGCGCGAATCGTTCTGTTAGAGCGAGGCCCGGATGCGGGACCCCGGCGTTCCGGCCAGGGTATTGTTTGGCCCCCGCTCCACCTCCAAAACCCAAAGGCCAACCGGAGATCATCGGCGCGTGCAAGTCGTCGTTCGCGATAACAATGTCGATCAGGCCCTCAGGGCGCTGAAGAAGAAAATGCAGCGCGAAGGCATCTTCCGCGAGATGAAGCTCCGTAATTATTACGAGAAGCCGTCGGAGAAGCGCGCCCGCGAGAAGGCCGAAGCCATCCGCCGCGCCCGCAAGCTCGCCCGCAAAAAGGCGCAGCGCGAAAGCGGTGGCAGCGTCGGCGGTGCCCGCACCCGCACTCCCAAGCCGCGCGGCCGCCGCTAGCACTCGATCCCCAAAATTTCATTGTCATTGCTTCCCGCTTTGGCGGGAATGACACGTGAGCGGTGAGAGCAACGCCTCTCTGCGTTACCGCTCCACGGCGGCGGCAGCGGCCATTTCCACCGGAAGCCCTGCGCGCGCCACCGACTCGGTCGCGGCCGGGGCCGGCGCGAGGCTCACGAGGAAATCGCGTACCCTCCCCCACGCACCCAGCTCGAACAGATCGTTGTGGCCCGCGCGCGGCACGACCACGAAACTCTTCGGCTCGTTGGCGGTGTGAAAGACGTGGCGCGCCTGGTCGAGAGGGATGACGTTGTCACGGCCGCCATGGACGATGAACAGAGGCACCTTTACCTCGCCGATGCGGTCGATGGTGCGGTACTGGTCGACCATGATCTGCTTCAGGGGCAGATACGGCCACATCAGGAGACCGACATCAACGATCGATATGAAGGGCGCTTCGAGCACCAGCGCCTGCACCTCACGATGGAGCGAGAGGCGCGTGGCGACCGCGGTCCCGAGCGATTCGCCATAGGCGACGATGTCCTGGGGTCCGACGCCTTGGCCGCGCAGGCAGTCGTAGGCGAGCAGCGCGTCGGCAGCGATCTTCGCTTCGGTCGGACGACCGCCCGAGCCGCCATAGCGGCGGTAATTCACCATGAACACCCCGTAACCGTCCACGGCGATCATAGCGATCTTGCCGGCACGGTCGGCCACGTTACCGGCGTTGCCAGTGAAATAGAGAAGCGTCGGCTTGCCCGCGCGCGCCGGGAGGTGCCAGGCGATCAAAGTGACGCCGCCAGTGCCCTTGAAGGTAACCTCCTGCACGCCGCGCAGACCGGCATCCTTGGGCGCCACGCGGGTGCGGTCCGGAATGTAGATGAAATAGCGGTGCATCAGGCGTGCCACGATGCAAAACAGGACGAGGATACCGAGCAGCGCGAGGATCAGGTTCAACATGGAGCAGTAATACCTTTGAGCTCGTCCCAAAAATAGACAAATCAGCTAGGCAAATCCGGGATGAACGTCACTTGAATAAAGATTCACGCGTCCGAGGCCGCCTTTAAACGCGTGCAATGCAATCCCTATGCCGGGGGTAGGTGTTTGGTCTCGGTTTATAGGGTGTGGTTCAACCCGAATAGGGGCGAATTCTTGTTGACTTCGCGGCTGTTATTTTCAGACACGACGCGTCACAGCGCCTTGGCGATCTCTTCGGTCATCTTCTTGGCGTCGCCGAGCACCATCATGGTGTTGTCGCGGTAGAAGAGCGGATTGTCGATCCCGGCATAGCCGCTCGCGAGCGAGCGCTTGTTGAACAGCACCGTCGCCGATTTCCACACTTCCAGCACCGGCATGCCGTAGATCGGCGAGGATGGGTCGTCCTCGGCGGAAGGATTGGTCACGTCGTTGGCGCCGATCACATAGACCACGTCGGTCTGCGGGAACTCGCTATTGATGTCCTCGAGCTCGAACACCTCGTCGTAAGGAACGTTGGCTTCGGCGAGCAGCACATTCATGTGGCCGGGCATGCGGCCCGCCACCGGATGGATGGCGTATTTGACCTCGACGCCGGCTTTCTTCAGCCCGTCGGCCATTTCGCGCAAGGCATGCTGCGCCTGCGCCACGGCCATGCCATAGCCCGGCACGATGATCACGCGGCCCGCGTTCTTCATGAGGAAGGCCGCGTCCTCGGCCGAGCCGAGCTTCACCGGCTTCTGCTCGGCACCATCCGCAGGCCCTGCCACCTCGCCGCCGAACCCGCCAAGGATCACGCTGATGAAGGAGCGGTTCATGCCCTTGCACATGATGTAGGAGAGGATGGCGCCGGAGGATCCGACCAGCGCGCCGGTGATGATCAGCGCGATGTTGCCGAGGGTGAAGCCGATGCCGGCCGCCGCCCATCCCGAATAGGAATTGAGCATGGAGATAACCACCGGCATGTCGGCGCCGCCGATGGGGATGATGATGAGCACGCCGAGCAGGAAGGCGAGCGCCGCGATCGCCCAGAAATAGATGCCGCTCTGCTCCTGGCAGAACAGGACGATGCAGGCGACCAGCGCCACCGCGAGCCCGATATTGAGGGTATGGCGCGCGGGCAGCAGGATGGGCTTTCCCGACATTCGCCCCGACAATTTCAAAAAGGCGATGATTGAGCCGGTGAAGGTGATGGCGCCGATGGCCGCGCCGAGCGACATCTCGATCAGGGTCGTGGTCGGAATCGCGCCGCGCGTGCCGATGCCGAAGGCTTCCGGCGCATAGAAGGCGGCAGCGGCCACCAGCACTGCGGCGAGGCCAACCAGAGAATGAAAGCCCGCGACCAGCTCGGGCATTGCCGTCATCGGGATGCGCCGCGCAATCACCGCGCCGATGCCGCCGCCGATGGCGATGCCGCCCACGATCAGTGCCCAGGTCAGCGGCGATTGCGGCCGCGCCACCGCGAGCGTGGTGAGCACGGCGATGGCCATGCCGGCCATACCGAGATAATTCCCCCGCCGCGACGTCTCGGGCGACGAAAGCCCGCGCAGCGCCAGGATGAACAGGGCGCCGGCGGCGAGATAGAGCAGCCCGACCAGTTCCGCGTTCATTTCTTTTTCTTCTGATACATGCCGAGCATGCGCTGGGTGACGAGGAAGCCGCCGAAGATGTTGACGCTCGCCATGATCAGCGCGGCGAGCCCAAGCAGCTTGGCGAGGATGTGGCCCGAGGAACTCGCGGTATCGGCCGCCTCGACGGCGACGGCGAGCAGCGCGCCGACCACGATCACCGAGGAAATGGCGTTGGTCACCGACATCAACGGCGTGTGCAGAGCAGGCGTTACGCTCCACACCACGTAATAGCCGACGAACACGGCGAGCAGGAAAATGGAGAACTGGGCAACGAAATCATGCCCGTGCTCGGCGCCGGCCGCTTCTTGCGCCACAGCGCTGCCGATCAACGCCCATGCCGCCAGCATGGCGAGCGTGACCACCAGCACGGCGCCTAGGCTCTGCCGCATCATGGCTTGCCTCCTTTCGGCTTGGTACCGTTCTTGCCGAGACTCTCAGCTATCATCGCATTGACGATGGCGCCGTCGCGGGCAATCACCGTGCCCTTGACGATCTCGTCGTCCCAATTGATGGCGAGCGTTTTCTTCTCCTTGTCGATCAGCGGTTCGACGAAGGCTTGCAGATTGCGGGCATAGAGGCTCGAAGCGTTGACCGGCACCGAGCCCGGCAGATTGAGCAGGCCGAAAATCCGCACGCCGTTGTGGTTGACGATCTCGCCGGGCTTGGCGAGCTCCGCGTTGCCGCCGCGCTCGACTGCCAGATCGACGATGATCGAGCCAGGGCGCATGCTCTCGATCATCGCCTTGGAGATCAGCTGCGGCGCGGGCCGTCCGGGGATCAGTGCCGTGGTGATGACGATGTCCTGGTTCTTCACATGCTCGGCGATCAACGCCGCTTGCTTCTGCTTGTATGCGCCGGACATCTCCTTGGCGTAGCCGGCCGAAGTCTCGGCCTGCTTGAATTCCTCGTCCTCCACCGCGATGAACTTCGCGCCGAGCGAAGCCACCTGCTCCTTGACCGCCGGACGCACGTCGGTGGCGGTAACGATGGCGCCGAGCCGCCGCGCCGTGGCGATCGCCTGCAACCCGGCGACTCCCACGCCCATGACGAAGACCTTCGCGGCGGGCACGGTGCCGGCCGCCGTCATCATCATCGGCAGCGCCCGCTCGAAGGCGGCGGCGGCATCGACCACCGCCTTGTAGCCGGCGAGGTTCGATTGCGACGACAGCACGTCCATGCTTTGCGCGCGGCTGATGCGCGGCATCAGCTCCATGGAGAACAGCGACACGCCGGTCATGGCCAGCGCATCGAGATCGGCGGCATCGGCGAAAGGATCGAGCATGCCGATCAGCGCCGCACCCTTCTTCATCGACTTGGCGAGCGCGAGCGAGGGGCGTCTGACGGTGAGCACGATGTCGGCGTCGGCGACCGCCTCTTTATCGGTCTTGGCGATCGCGGCGCCCGCCTCCTGATAAGCGGCATCCGAGAAGTGCGAGCGAAGTCCCGCGCCCGAGCGCACCGTGACCTTGGCGCCCTGCTTGACGAGCTTCTTGACCGTCTCGGGCGTCAGCCCGATACGCGGCTCGTCCTCTCCCTCGGCTGGCACGCCAATCGTGATCATCGAGGCTCCGTGGCTAGCGAATGCGGAAGCCGCACGGCTAGCACCCATACCGGCTCAGGGGGCGAAAGTTACGAGAATGGATGCCAGGCGGGAAGCGTGAGAGGCCGGTCACACGACAAACAGATAGAGAAACGCCATGAGCGCGGCCACACCGACCACGGTGTAGAGCGCCAGCTTGAGGAACAGCTTATAGGTCTTCTGATGCTCGGTGTAATCCATGGCCGGATGGCATTCTTTTGGATCGATATGCATTCCACTCCCCTTCGATGGCCGCCCTTGTTGCTCTTGCCGCCGCCATTACCACAAAGCTTGGCTAGCGGGCAATAACCGGCCCTCACCCCTCAGGCAACGGCACGCCGGCCTCAGCGAAGGCCGTTCGCTGGCGCCCGGCCACGTCGGCCATGTCGGCGCCCGCGATGGTGTCGTTGAACAGGCGATAATAGTTGAGCTCGGCCTTCAGGTGCAGGAACACGCCGCCGAGCCCGATCGCGGCGCGGTCCATGAACACGAATTCGCGCGGCACCTTGACCGGCCCCTTCTCCTGCAAGCCCTGATGCACCTTGAAGGCTTCCCTCCGCCCATACATGCCGGGGCTTACCTGGTCGGCGATGGTGCGCACGCGGTCTTCGAGCATCGGCCCGTAAATAAAGTTTGCCCAGATATTGAGGATGTCGATCAGCTCGTGCGAGAGCCCGGTGAAGCCCCAGGTCTCATAGGCATGCACGGTGAGCGCGCGATCGTTGGTCAGCAGACCCCGGTAAAGATCGACCACGCCCTGAATGAATTTCGGAGCGAAGGTGCGCATGCAGCCATAGTCCAGCAGATTGATGCCCGCGGCCCTCCCCTCCGCGTCCTCGAACACGGAGTAATTGCCGAGATGCGGGTCGCCGTGGATCACGCCGTAATGGCTGAACGGAAACCACCAGGCGCGGAACATGGCGCGGGCGATTTGGTTGCGCTCCTCAAGCGGCCGCTCCGTGTAGTCGAGCAGCGGGCGGCCTTCGAGCCACGTCATGGTGAGCAGTCTCTGCGTCGACAGCTCGGGCACGACCTCCGGCACGCGTATCAGCGGATCATCTTGGAAGATGATGCCGTAAAGGCGCGTGTGTTTGGCCTCCAGTTCGTAGTCGAGCTCCTCCCGAAGCCGCGCCGCGATCTCCTTCAGCATCTCGGATGTCTCGATCGCCGGGCGCAAGCGGCGATGGATTGAGAACAGCACGCTAAGCTGCGCGAGATCGGCTTCGACCGCCGACTGCATGTCCGGATATTGCAGCTTGGCGGCCAGTGCGCGCCCGTCGTCGCTCTTGGCCCGATGCACCTGGCCGAGCGAGGCCGACGCCGCCGCCTCATGCGCGAAGCTCGCGAATTTCGCTTCCCAGTCGGGACCGAGTTCGGCCGCCATGCGCCGTCGCACGAACGGCCAACCCATGGGCGGAGCATGACTCTGAAGCTGTCCAAGCTCGGTCGCGTATTCGACGGGCAGCGCCTCGGGGATGGTGGCGAGCAGTTGCGCCACCTTCATGATCGGGCCCTTCAACCCGCCGAGAGCCGCGGCAAGTGCCGCCGCGTCCCTATCTCGCTCGGGATCGAGGCCGAACAGGCGCCTTCCGGCGATGCGCGCCGCCACGCTGCCGACATTGGCGCCGACGGCGGCGTAGCGCATGGCGCGGGCAGAGAGGCGGTTGCGTTCGCTGTCGGAGGTCATCGTCCCCAAGGTAGGGGGCCACGAGGAAATTGCCAGGGCGGGGCTAACGACATTGTCATTTGCTGAAGCTGTGATCCGCGCCGCAAAATGCGCCGCAGGAGGACCAAGCCATGATCGTGCGTACGTTCCTTGCCCTTCTCTTGGGTGCTTTCTCTTGCCGGGGACCGCGGTTTGGGCGGCGCCGGAGATCGAGGTGTGGAAGTCGCCGAGTTGCGATTGCTGCACCGGCTGGGTCGAGCATCTTCAAGACAACGGCTTCGCCGTGAATGTGAAGGACACCTCGCCCACCATGCTCGATCAGATCAAGCGGCAGGCCGGCATCACCGACAAGCTCGCCTCCTGCCATACCGGCAAGATCGACGGCTATGTCATCGAAGGTCATGTGCCCGCCGCCGACATCAAGCGTCTCGTCAGCGAGAAGCCCGACGCGGCCGGACTGACCGTGCCCGGCATGCCCATCGGCTCGCCCGGCATGGAGGTGGACGACAAGCGTGAGCCTTACGACGTGCTGCTGCTCAGGAAGGACGGCGCCACCGAGGTGTTCGCCAAGTACTGAGCCGGCGAGCCGGTTTCAGTCCCTGCCGAAACCGTCCAGCGCCGAGCGGTAATCTCGCAGCGCCTTTCGTGCGACTCTCAATTCCGCCTCGAGCGCAATGGTCGTCGACGATTTCGGCTTTCGCACCGCCGCGAACAGAAGCACGACGACGGCGATCGGCGTCAGGAAGTCGGTGATCATGATCGGCCCGGCATTGCCCGGCGCGAGATTGCCAGCCTCCATGATGTCCCTGACATGGCCGATGCCGGCGCCCAACAGAAAACAGACGGCCATGATGCCGGCCGCGACCCGCGCCTGGAAACTCGAGAAGGCCGCGTAGATGCTGGCCAGCCCAAGCCCGAGATTGGCGACGCCGATCTCGTATTGGAACGGGCTCGGCGTCCAGCCGATCACGGCAGCCGCTTCCTCGGGGAAAAACACATGGCCGATAAAGGCCCACAGACTCTGCATGCCGAGGGGAAAGAGGAACACGTAGCGCAGCAGCCGGTCGATGATGAAGCCGCGCGAGAGGGGCCGGGGCCCGCGCCATATGGCAAAACCGGCAAAGACCAGCGCCGCCACCCAGACCAGGATGGGCATGAACCAGATTTGCGAACTCGCTTCCATGACTTTGCACCCCCACGCTACGCTATTCTACGCTCCTACGCCTCAGGCCAGTTGTCGCGAATCCACCGCGCCAAGCTCACCTCGCTCACCTCGCCGGCCGCAACTGCAAGAATGATAGCAGTGGATTGCGCCTGATCGGGCTTAAAGACAACGCCGTTCTTGCGCAGAAACGCCACCATGGCGATGAAGGCAATCCGCTTGTTGCCGTCGACAAATACGTGGTTCTTGGCGATCCCGAACGCATAAGCCGTGGCAAGCTCGGGGAGTTCCGCCTTATCATAATGCCACTTGTTGACCGGCCTCTCCAAGGCCGAGCGCAGGACACCCTCGTCGCGCAAGCCCGGCGCGCCGCCATAGCGGCGAAGCTGGAGGCTGTGCGCGGCGATGGCCTGCTCGTAAGTGAACCAGTCTGGTTCGCTCACTTCGCCAGCGCGGAGAGCGTGTCGCGGTACTCGTCGATGATGTCGTCGACGATCTCCATGGTCTTCTGGAAGTCCGGGTCATACGGCAGCGCCTGGAAGCCACCGCCGGCCAACTCGGTGATGTGCAACTCTTGGCCTCGCTTCAGGCCGAGGCGCTGCATCAGCTCGCGCGGCAGGATGAAGCCTTCCGAATTGCCGATCCTTTTGATCTCGATTTTCATATCTTCGCTCCGTTATACAGAACGTATAACATAGGTTATACACTCAGTACAACACCTACAACTTGTCATGGCTGGGCTTATCCCGGCCATGACGGGGGTTGGGAGGATGGCAAGCTACCGCTCCAGCGCCTCAAGCTCGTCGATCAGGCCCTCGATCACGCTCAGGCCCCTCTGCCAGAACTCGGGGTCGCGCGCGTCGAGGCCGAACGGCTTGAGCAGCTCGGAATGATGCTTGGTGCCGCCGGCCGCCAGCATGTCGAGATAGCGCTCGGCGAAGCCCTTCTCCGCCTTCTCGTAGACGGCATAGAGCGAGTTCACCAGGCAATCGCCGAAGGCATAGGCGTAGACGTAGAATGGCGCATGGATGAAATGCGGGACGTAGCACCAGAAGGTCTCGTAGCCCGGTCTGAGATCGATGGCCGGACCCAAACTCTCGCGCTGCACCTCAAGCCAGATCTCGCCGAGGCGTTCTGAGGTGAGCTCGCCCTCGCGGCGCTCGGTATGGACCTTGCGCTCGAAATTGTAGAAGGCGATCTGCCGGACCACGGTGTTGATCATGTCCTCGACCTTGGCGGCGAGCAGCGCCTTCCGCTCGCGCTTGGTCGGCGCCTGGTCGAGCAGCGCGCGGAAGGTGAGCGTCTCGCCGAACACGCTTGCCGTCTCGGCGAGTGTCAGCGGCGTCGGCGCCATCAGCGGGCCTTGCTTGTTGGCAAGCACCTGATGCACGCCGTGGCCAAGCTCGTGCGCGAGCGTCATCACGTCACGCGGCTTGCCCTGATAGTTGAGCAGGATGTACGGGTGCGCGCTCGGCACCGTGGGGTGCGAGAAGGCACCTTGCGACTTGCCTTCACGCACCGGGGCATCGATCCAGCCATCGGCGAAGAACTTCCCCGCAATATTCGCCATGCGCGGCGAGAAATCGCCGTAGGCGGTGAGTACCGTCTCGCGCGCCTGGTCCCAGTCGATCATCTGCTTCGGCTCCTCCGGTAAAGGAGCGTTGCGGTCCCAATGGGCGAGCTTCTTCTTGCCGAGCCATTTCGCCTTCATGGCGTAATAGCGGTGTGACAGGCGGGGATAGGCGTCGCGCACCGCGGCGACCAGCGCGTCAACCACCTCCTTCTCGACGCGGTTGGCGAGGTTACGGGAATCGGCAACGTCGGCAAAGCCGCGCCAGCGGTCGGAGATCTCCTTGTCCTTGGCGAGCGTGTTGGTGATCAAGGTGAACAGTCTGACGTTCTCCTTGAACACTTTCGCCAGGGCTTCCGAAGCCTTGCGACGCTTCTTCTCGTCCGGGTCCAGGAGGAGGTTGAGTGTCGGCTCCAGGCTGAGTTTCTTGCCACCGACATCGAATCTGAGCGCGGTCATGGTCTCGTTGAACAGCCGGTCCCAGGAACCGCGGGACGTGACCGATTTCTCATGGAACAGCTGCTCGAGCCTGTCCTCGAGCTGGTAGGGCTTCTCCTTCCGCAAATCCTCGAGCCACGGGCGGTAATGGCCAAGCGCGGCATCGGTCATCGCCGTTTCGAGCACGGCGTCGTCGAGCCGATTGAGCTCGAGCGGGAAGAACAGGAGCTTTGAGGAGATGGCGGTGATCTTCTCCTGGATGTCGCCGTAGAATTTCTGCCGCTTGGGATCGGAGGTGTCGGCGGCGTAGAGCAGGCTCGCATAGGAGACGATGCGGCCCAGGATATCGTTGAGCGTCTCGAAGTCGCGCACCGCCTCGGCGAGCGGCGCGCCGCCCTTACCGCCATCGGCAAGCGCAGCCAGTTTTCCGGCATAGCGCTCTTGCAAAGATGTGGCGGCGCGGTCCGAGGCTTCGAGATCGGCCTTCAGCTCAGGAGCGTCGGGGCCGCTATAGAGATCGGCGAGGTTCCATTCAGGCAACGACCCGAGCTTCTTCTTGGCCTTCGCGCCAGTCCCGTTGCGGCGTTTGGCTTTCGCCTTGGCCGCCGCGGCATAGACCGGAAGCTCCGGCCAATCGATCAATCTGAACAGCATCGACAATTCGCATCCTCGTTAGGGGGAAGAGAGGCCTAGTGTGGGAAGACCGGCGCGCCGCTGCAAGGCCAAACGGGCCGTTTGCAGCCGCACCTCACCAAAATCGAACTGCGATAAAGGGGATATTTACCCTTCCACGGCAGATTTTGGCACAGGAGCGGCCTCCCAGCTCCGTCTGCGTAACCTTAGTGAGTCTTGCGTCATGCCCAAACGCGTCCTGGTCGTCGACGACGACCCCGTCCAACGTCGCATCCTCGAAGAGACCATCAAGCGGTCGGGCTATCACGTCGCCACGGCTGAGAGCGGCGACAGAGCGCTCGCCGCGCTCAAGGCTGACGAAGCGGGCGATATCTGCCTCGTCCTGCTCGATCTGGCGATGCCGGGTACCGACGGCATGGCCGTGCTCAGCGCCATGCGGACCTTGCCGCGTAAGCCTCCTGCCATCGTGCAGACGGCAAACGGCTCGATCGAGGCGGCGATCGCGGCGATGCGCGCCGGCGCCGTTGATTTTGTGGTCAAGCCGGTGAGCCCCGAGCGGCTCGAAGTCTCCATCAAGAACGCGCTCAAGATCGAGGCGCTTTCCGGCGAACTCACCCGCATCAAAGCCGCGGCCAAAGGAGAGCTTGGGTTCGTCGATCTGATTGCCGGCAGCGAAGTCATGGCCAGGGTCATCGAGCTTGGCCGCCGCGCCGCAAGCTCCACTATTCCGGTCCTGATCGAAGGCGAATCAGGCGTCGGCAAGGAAATGATCGCCCGCGCCATTCAGGGCGAGAGCGCCCGCAAGGCCAAGCCCTTCGTCACAGTCAATTGCGGCGCCATTCCCGAGAACCTGGTCGAGAGCATCCTGTTCGGCCACGAGAAGGGAGCTTTCACCGGCGCGTCCGAGAAACGCATCGGCAAGTTCGTCGAGGCCGACCAGGGCACGCTGTTCCTGGACGAGATCGGCGAGTTGCCGCTCGATGCGCAAGTGAAGCTACTGCGTGCTTTGCAAGACGGCGAGATCGATTCCGTCGGCGGCAAGCATCCGGTCAAGATCGATTTCCGCCTGATCTCGGCGACCAACCAGAACCTGATCAATCTCGTCAATGACGGCCGCTTCCGCGAGGATCTCTATTACCGGCTGAACGTGTTCCCCATCTGGGTGCCACCCTTGCGCGAGCGGCTTCAGGACGTGCCGGAACTCGTCCGTCATTTCGTGGCGCGCTTCGCCGCCGAGGAAGGCAAGCGCATCGATGGGCTCGACGCAGAGGCGAGCACCATGCTTGGGCGCTACACTTGGCCCGGCAATATCCGCCAGCTCGAGAATGCGGTGTTCCGCGCCGTGGTGCTCGCCGACACGCCCGTGCTCACCGTGCGTGAGTTCCCGCAGATCGCCGCCCATGTGGAAGGCTATGAAGTGACCGTTCCGGCAGCGCCCCCGCCGAAGGACCTCATCCCGCATATCGACGGGCCGGTCATGCTCGGCGAATGCGCCAGCGCGCCTAACACCATCCATGGGCCGTCGGCCAACGGCAAGGATGCCCTCGGTATCCCGGCGCTGAGCGACACCGGCGACATCCGCTCGCTCGAAGCCGTCGAAGCCGACATGATCAGGCTCGCCTTCGGCCGCTACCGGGGAAGGATGACGGAGATCGCCAAAAGGCTCGGAATCGGCCGGTCCACGCTCTACCGCAAAATGCGGGAAATAGGGCTCGAAGCACGGGCCAATTAAGGGAAAGCCAAGGCTTTGGCAGGAAAGTCACACTGACCAAAAAAAGCAGGATTGGGAACCTATTGCGGCCGGCCCGGTATGGCCAAGGATAGGGTGCCAAGTTAGGGTCAGGGCCAGTGTTGAGGCTTCCGATTCGGCCCGGAGGGAGCAAAAAATGCGGCCAATTCATCGTATTGCGTTGATGCTGTTTTTGGTGGCGCCCTTAGGCACGCCGGCTTTCGCCGTCGAGCCTGACGCGCCCAAGACCCTGATCACCCGGGCCGACGGCATCCGCATGGCCGTCCAGAGCCGCCTGGCGCAGAAATTCACCGCCACCACCGAGCATCGCAAGGACGAGCAAGGCACGCTGGTCGAGTATTACTCCAATCCAGAGCAGCGCCTGCTATGGGTCGACGAGAACGGCATCACCACGCGCGGCAAGGCGGTCATGGCTGAGGTCCGTCAGGCCGACGACTATGGCCTGCGCGCCGCCGACTACAAGCTGCCCGATGCCGACGCATTCGGCGCGTCCGAAAATCCCACGGACTGGCTGGCCGATGCCGAGATCCAGATCAGCTTTGCCGTGCTCGACTACGCGCATGACGCGCGGGGCGGACGGATCGAGCCGCAAAAGATTTCGAAGAATCTCGATCCCACGCTGGCGCTGCCCAATCCCACCGAGGTGATCGAATCGATTGCCATTCGCTCCGACCCCGCCGCCTACTTGCGGAGCTTCCAGCCCGACCAGCCGCAATTCGAAGCGCTGCGGCAGAAGCTGATCGAACTGCGTGGTGGCAAGGTCGAAAAGGCCAAGGAGATCGTCCGTATCCCCGACGGCCCCACACTCAAGCTCGGCGTCGAGGACCAGCAGGTGGCCCTGCTCAGGCAGCGGCTCGACCTTCCGGCCGGCGACAACGAAAATCTCTTTGACGAGACCGTGCTCGATGCGGTCAAGCAATTCCAGGCCGCGCACGGCACGCATGCCGACGGCATGGTCGGTCCCGGCACGCGGCGGATGCTCAACGCGCCTCACCAGCGCCAGGTCGGCAGCACCGCGAGCATCAAATCCGTCCTTCTCAACATGGAGCGCTGGCGCTGGTTGCCGCGCGACCTTGGCGGCTTCTATGTGACCGCCAACATCCCGGAATACACGCTGCGCGTGGTCAAGGAAGACGAGACCATTCACAGCACCAGGATCATCGTCGGCAAGACCAACACGCAGACGCCGGTCTTCTCCAACGAGATGCAAACCGTCGTCTTCGGCCCCTATTGGCATGTGCCGAACTCGATCAAGGTCGAGGAGATCAGGCCGTATCTGCGTCAGGAAGCATCCTGGTTCTTCGGCGGTGGCGGTTGGAACACCACGGTCCTGCAGCGGCATGGCCTTCGCGTCAGGTATGGCGGACGGGAAATCGATCCGCGCTCGCTCGACTGGGACCGAATCGACATCCGCAGTCTGGAGCTTTATCAGCCCCCGGGACCCGGCAACGTGCTTGGCAAGGTCAAGTTCCTGTTTCCCAACAAGCACGACGTCTACATGCACGACACCCCGCTGAAGCACCTCTTTGCCAAGCCGGTGCGGGCGGAGAGCCATGGCTGCATGCGCGTGCAACATCCCGACCAACTGGCCAGCATCATCATGAACCATGACCAGGGATGGAGCGGGGCTCGCACGGTCTCGGCCTTGAATAACAGCTACGACCAGCAGATTCCGCTGCGCAATAAGGTCCCGGTCTACATCACTTATTTCACCCTCAAGGTGAACCCGGACGGGTCGTTTTCGACCTTCGGCGATCTTTACGGTCACGACGCCCGGATGGCGGCGGCGCTCAGGCTTTAGCCTGAATAACCTGGGGAAATCTTGTTAACTCTGACCCGAGATTCCAGGTCTGGCTAACTCGATTGCCTTGTTTTTCCCCCAATTTGGCGAGTACTATGCTTAACGTCGGGCATGTGACGCATGCCTGATATCGGCCTGGGCCTGAGGGGGCCTTGGGCTACACGGGGAAGGCCGGCAAAATGCCGGCGAGGGAAAACACAGGGATGCGAATTCGGGGGAGGATTGCGCGTCGCGCTGTTCTGAGCGTTGGGCTCGGGCTCGCTCTCGGCGCCGCATGGTGGTCCACCGCCCCTTATGCCAGCGCCTCCGGCGAAGTACGCACTCTCACCCTCTACAACATCCACACCAAAGAGACTGCCTCCGTCACCTATAAGCGCGATGGAAATTTCGACGAGCCGGGACTGAAGCAGCTCAACACGTTCATGCGCGATTGGCGGCGCGACGTTGAGACCAAGATGGACCCGGAGCTGATCGATCTGATCTGGACTCTGCACAAGCAACTCGGCTCGCAGAAGCCCGTCTATCTCATCTCCGGCTACCGTTCCGCCGAGACCAACGCCAAACTCAGACGGACCCGTGGCGGTCAAGCCAGGCGCAGCCAGCACATCCAGGGCAAGGCCGCCGACATCCACTTCCCCGATGTTTCCATAAAGACGCTCCGGAACTCCGCGCTGGTGCAGGAGGTCGGCGGGGTCGGCTATTACCCAACCTCGGGCATCCCCTTTGTCCATGTCGATACCGGCAATGTGCGCATGTGGCCGCGCATGCCGCGGCTTGAGTTGGCCGCGCTCTTCCCCAAGGGCCACACGAGCTATCTGCCTTCGGACGGCAGACCGATTACCTCGTCAGATTACAAGCTCGCAATGGCCAAGGGCATGACCGGCGGCACCATGGTCGCGTCGGCGGCATCCGTGCCGATGCCCGATGCCAAGCCTGCGCCGGAGACGCCGCAACCCGTCCTCGCCTCCTTCACGCCGCCGTCTTCGCCAGCGGCCGACACGCCGCGGCCGATCCTCGCCTCCTTCGCGCCGGACGCCACGGTGCAGACTGCCGTCGCCACGCAAGAGGACACTGGTGGATCGTCGGGGCGGCTGTTCGCCTATGCCAGCACCGGCGGGATGCCGGGGCTGTCGCGGCCAAGCCTCCGTTCCAAGGAAAGCGCCTCCCCGCTCTATGAGAATGCCGAAGTGGTCGGCGCCCCCGAGGCCGACGACGACCATCCCGACGAGCTTAGCTATGTGCCTTTCGAGACGGCGAGCCTCATGACCGAGACTTCCATCGCCTATAGCAGCACGGTCGCTCCCCTCGTCCATCCCGAGCAAGAAAACCTCGATTATCTGTTCGATGACATGGACGAGCCGACCGCCTTCACCCTGCGCAAGACCTCCGGCTATACAGGCCTTGCTTCCTCCCAGCAGTTCTCGGGTCAGGCGGTGAAGAGTCTCTACGCTGAGATGGAGCAGGCCCCCGCGCCGACCCAAGTCGCCAGCAGACATTAAGCGGCACGCTGCTTCACGCAGCGATCATTTCTTGGAATAGATTCCCTCGAGCCAGCCGACGCCGACCAGCAGGAACAGTGCGAACAGCAGCGCTCCCGCCACGATGGTCCAGGCCGCAAGCCCGCAAGCAATGCCGAGCGCGGCCGTGACCCAAACGGTCGCCGCCGTGGTCAGCCCCTCGACCGATTTCGATTCTCGATCGCGCAGAATGACGCCGGCGCCGATAAAGCTGATGCCCGCCATGATGCCTTGCAGGACGCCCTGCACGACGCGGCTTAGCGCATCGGGGTGATCGGCAAGGTCCTTGAACTGGATGGCGGCGAGCGTTGCCACCGCGGCGCCGAGCGACACGAGACCAAGCGTCCGCATGCCGATCGGCTTGTCGGCCATGTCTCGATTGATGCCGATCAGCATTCCCGCGCCGACCGCAGCGCCGAGGCGCAAGGCAATGTCGAGAAGGCCGAGCTCGCTGTCCAACGACTAGGCCGCTTCGGCCTCGGCCGTGCCGAGCGCGTGGAGATAGGTGGTGAGCACTGCTTCCTCCTCGCGGCGCTTGTTCTCGTCCTGCTTGCGCAAGCGGATCACCGAGCGGAGCGCCTTCACGTCGAAGCCATTGCCCTTGGCCTCGGCATACACCTCGTGCAGATCGGCGGCGAGCGCCGCCCGCTCCTCCTCTAGCCGTTCGATGCGGGTGACGAAGGCGCGAAGCTGGTCTTTGGCTGATGTCTGGAGCTGCACGTTGGGGTCCTCAACTTCTGGTGACGATTCGAGCCGAAGCTTAGGACCCTGAGATTTACCGCGGCAAGACTGCGCTCAAGCTTATCCCGCTTATCCAATGGTGCATCACGGCCGTTCCGTCTGGAATTTCGCTTTCCACGCTTCGTAGGGCATACCGTATACGATTTCTCTGGCCTCTTCTTTGCTCAAGGGAATGCCCCTCTCCGCCGCGGCCTCCATGTACCAAGTCGAAAGGCAATTCCGGCAGAAGCCGGCAAGCTCCATGAGGTCGATATTCTGCACGTCGCCTCGTTCGCGCAGATGCTGGACGAGCCGGCGGAAGGAAGCAGCCTCGAGCTCGGTCCTGGTTCTGTCATCCATGAGCTTCCGTCCTTTCTCGCGAGCGGTCGGTATTGGAGCCATGCAGCTCGATCGCGTGCAGCGCCACCTCCGCGGCGAGCACTCGGCGCAACACCTCTGCGAGACGCTCGGCCCATTCCGCCTGGCCTTCGGGACTCAAAATCAGGTCCTGCCTGACCTCGACCAGTGCCTGCGCCAGTCCGCGCGACGTCGCGTGGCGATAGAGCGTATCGCCCTTGAGCTGTCCGGAATAGGGAACGTTGTCGCCGACCTCGATTTCGGGAATGGCCTGCAACCCTGCAAGCAGCGGCACTGCCAGGCGGGGGTCTTTGTCCCACAGCACGGACACATGCCAGGGCCGCGGCACCCCCTTCCACGCCTGGGTGAAACTATGGATCGCCAGCATGATCGGCGGCTTGCCGGCGGCAAGCCCCGTCTCGACCGCGCGATCGATGGCGCGATGATAGGGCTCGTAGTAGCGCGCGATACGGGACGCGATCTCGTTCGCGTCGATCCCGACATTGCCGGGCACGACGAGCCCGTCGGAAATCTGCGTGACTAGCGTGGGGTCGTCGAGGCCCCGATTGGGGTCGATCAAAAGCCGCGAGAAGTTGGTGAGCAGCGCCGGCGCACCAAGCCTATGCGCGAGCCGCTCGGTGACACCGGCGGCCCCGAGATCGTAAGCGATGTGCCGGTTAAGGTCCTCCGGCCTTAGGCCCAGAATGCCGTAAGCCTCGGGCAGCGTATTCTCGGCGTGGTCGCAGAGAATGAGCAGTCCGAGGGCCGCATCCCCGTCGATGCGCCGATAGGGTTTCTCCCCCAAATCTTCTTGTAACAGAGTATCCAGAATCTGCTCCACGCGACCTGCCCTCGCGCTCTTTTACTTGCGCTTAGCGCCCGATCGCGGCAAGAAAAAAGCTTAATCCGCGCCAAGGTTGAGACGCATTTGCCGACGATGTTCCGCCCGGTCTTCCGCGGCCGCAAACTCGCCCTATAATCGGGTCGCCCGCTGGTTGAGAGAAACGCAACCGATTTAGTGGTACCTTCGACAATCGTTAACCCCGTTTCAGGCTATAAGATTCCGATGCTCGCCCCCAACCCGACCCGCCGCTGGGCCCCGGCCCTAACTGCTTTTCCCCGGCGATGGGGGTGGGGCGCCACGTTCTGCGTGGCATTTGCCTTCCTGGCGGGCCTCGGCACCACCCCCGCCCAGGCCGATCTCAAGCTCTGCAACACGACCGCCAGCCGGGTCGGCGTCGCTATCGGCTATAAGGACGCCGAGGGCTGGGCCACCGAAGGCTGGTGGAACATCGCCTCCCATACTTGCGAGACCCTGCTCAAGGGCGCGCTGATCGGCCGCTACTATTACATCCATGCCGTCGACTACGACCGCGGCGGGGAATGGGCCGGCAGCCTCAATATGTGCACCGACGACAAGTCCTTCACAATCCGCGACGTCAAGGACTGCGTGAAGCGCAGCTATAAGCGCACCGGGTTCTTCGAGGTCGATACCGGCGAGGAACGGGACTGGACCGTGCGCCTCACCGACCCCGAGGACGAAGCGAAGTCCCAATGAGGCGAAATCGCCGGGTCAAGATCGTCGCCACGCTCGGACCTGCCTCCCACAACGAAGAGACGATGCGCCGCCTGTTCGAAGCGGGCGCCGACGTTTTCCGCGTGAACATGAGTCACGCGACGCATGACAATCTGCGCGACGCCCACGCCATCGTCCGCAAGCTCGAGACCGAGTTCTCGCGCCCGATCGGCATCCTGGTCGATCTGCAAGGGCCCAAGCTCCGCATCGGCAAATTCGAGTCGGGTTCGATCAGGCTCACCGAAGGCGACGTGCTGAGCTTCGTCCGTCGCGAGTCGGTCGGCGGCTTGGGCCGCGTGCACCTGCCGCACCCCGAGATCTTCCAGGCGGTGCAGCAGGGCCACACGCTTCTGCTCGATGACGGCAAGTTCAAGCTCCGCATCATCGAGGCGAGCGACGTGCGCATCGACGCCGAGGTGATGACTAGCGGCGTGCTCGGCAGCCGCAAGGGCATCAGTCTTCCCGACACGGTCCTGCCCTTGGACTCTCTGACCGAGAAGGACCGCGCCGACATCGAGCACGCGCTGTCTCTTGGCGTGGCCTGGATTGCACTGTCTTTCGTGCAGCGCGCCGAGGACATCGCCGAAGCCCGCAAGCTCGCGCGCGGCCGCTCGTCGATCATGGCCAAGATCGAGAAGCCATCGGCCCTCAATGAATTGAGGGAGATCGTCGATCTCGCCGACGCCATCATGGTGGCGCGCGGCGATCTCGGGGTCGAGCTGCCGGTCGAGAAGGTGCCGGGCATCCAGAAGCAGATCATCCGCACCGCGCGCAATGCCGGCAAACCGGTGGTGATCGCCACCCAGATGCTGGAATCTATGATCTACGCCCCGGGACCGACCCGCGCCGAGGTCTCCGACGTGGCCACCGCCGTGTTCGAAGGGGCCGACGCGGTGATGCTGTCGGCGGAATCGGCGGTCGGCAAATATCCGGTCGAGGCGGTGGCGACCATGGACCGCGTGGCTATGGAGGTTGAGCGCGACCCGCTCTACGAGGCGATCATCCACGCCCAGCGCATCGATCCGGAGGCGACCGGGGCCGACGCCATCTCGGCCGCAGCCCGCACCGTGGCCGAGACCCTGAACCTCGCCGCCATCATCTGCTACACGGCCTCGGGCGCAACCAGCCTGCGGGCCGCGCGCGAGCGCCCGCATCAGCCGATCCTGGCGCTGACACCGATCCCCGGGACGGCGCGCAAGCTTTCCGTGGTGTGGGGGTTGCATTGCGTGCTGACCGACGACCCGCGCGACCTCGACGACATGGTGGCCAAGGCCTCCCGCATCGCCTATCAGGAGGGCTTCGCGCTTCCCGGACAACGGGTGATCATTTCGGCGGGGGTGCCGCTCGGCACGCCGGGCGCCACCAACATGCTGCGCATCGCCTTTGTCGGCGACGAGACGGAAGATTTGTAGACGCGGGGCTTAGAGTTCCTGGCCCTCGACCTCGCGGGAGAGCGCCTCGACCGCCCGGCGGGTGTCGTCGAGGAATGGGTTCACCTCAAGCGCCTTGCGGTAGGATTTGAGCGCCTCCTTCTTGGCGCCCAGCCCTTCCAGCATGCGGCCAAGCTCGTTGATCGCCTGGTAGTGCTTCGGATCGATAGTGAGCGTGCGCCTGAGATCGGCCAGCGCGCGCTCTTCGTTCTGCTTCAAGGCATGCACCTTCGCCCGCTGGTGCCAGACTTCGGCATCCTCGGGCGCGATGTCGGCCGCGGCGTCGAGGATCTGGAGGGCGAGCTCGAGATCGGCTTCCTTGATGAAGTGCTCGGCGCGGCTCACCAAGAGATCGACCGTATCGCTGCCCGATATGCGCCAGACCTCCTCGATGGCCGCCATGATCGGCTGCGCGGCTTCCGCGTTGCGCGCGGCGCCTAGGCGGTCGTAGAGCTCGGTAAGGAGCTTAGGCCTGTCGATGGTCTGAAGCGGTTCATCGCCGAACCCAAGGTCAAGCTTGTCCTGTTTCCGCTCTTGGGCCGATTGCGGCGGCTCCAGCGGTTCGTCGCCTTTCTTGGCGTCGGGAAGCAGCAGCTCTTCCTGCCCCTCCAGGTCGTCGCCCTCGTCCTCCTCGTCTCCCAACGAGTCGAGATAGATCTGCGCGTGACGCTCTTGCGCAAAAGCCTCGGATGGCAACCCGAAACTTACAATGAGCGCGACGGCCAGAGCCGTGAGCCAAGCGCCGGCTGGAAATCTCCTAAGCATGTCGCGGAGAGTACGAAACGGGGTTTTGTGGCGTCAAAGCAATTCGACGCCGGGTGCCTAGCCTTGGCGGCCCTTGAAGCGGCGATTGGTCTTGTTGATGACGTAAAGGCGTCCCCGGCGCCGCACCACACGGTTGTTGCGATGGCGCTTGCGAAGCGACCTCAGCGAATTCTTGATCTTCATAACAAAGCATCCATCGGCTTAAGGGAAACGGCCAGGGCGGCGAAACCGGCCCGTGAGCCGGGCGGACCATAGAAAGGGCGCTTCGCTCTGTCAACGACCCTGGAAAGCGCGGTCCGGAGAAGAAAAATAGCCCCGGCGCACTATTCGCCGCGCCGGGGCTCAATTCTCGGTCAGACTTAAAGCTGGCGGCTTAGTCCTCTTTGACCTTCTTGGTCACGTTAAAGTCCTTGTCGAGATAAACGTCGTACTGGCCGTCTTTGCAGAGGACGTCGTCAGCCTCATAGCCGGCGCCCTCGACCTCGATGCCGGTGTCCTCGACCGTGCATTCCATGGCCTTGATGGTCTTCTGCACGCCCATGACCTGCTCTTCGGTGACAGCCCCAGCGTAAACCGTCGTGGCCGCGGCAAATACGAGGGCAGAAGCTGCGATTAAAATTCTCATGGATGTTTCCTCCGGAACACAATCTAAAAGCCAACCCGTAACCGGGAAGCCGTGTCTAGATCAGCCATTAATAGGGCTATTTTGGGGTTTGTCATCCTAGGTCCAACCGGGAAGATTTGGCATCCGTCCGGACGATTGACAGGCTCGGTGCAATCGTCTTACACTTAACCACATGGTTAAGTATCTCGATACCGCCCTCGACCGTACCTTCGCCGCGCTTGCCGACCCCACGCGGCGCGCTCTCATGGCGCAACTCGAAGCGCGCGAGAACGTTTCAGTGAGCGAGCTTGCCCGGCCATTTCCCATGTCCCTGCCCGCCATCATGAAGCATCTCGACGTGCTGTCGGACGCCGGCCTGATCACCCGCAGGAAGACG
Organism: Methyloceanibacter sp.; assembly: GCA_040901485.1. GTDB lineage: Bacteria > Pseudomonadota > Alphaproteobacteria > Rhizobiales > Methyloligellaceae > Methyloceanibacter. The sequence goes on along the minus strand of JBBDYM010000006.1, from coordinate 8,791 downwards.
GGCCGCACGGTCACCTGCCAGTTGGCCGCCGCGCCCATGGAGCAAGCCATGCACTGGCTCAATCATTATCAGCGCTTCTGGTCGGAACGCCTCGATCGGCTCGCTGCCTTTGTGGAGGAAGACCCATGCCCGCCCAAGCCAAGCTCGCCGCCAGGCCAAGCCTTACCCTCAAACGTCGTCTCAATGCCGCGCCGGAGAAAGTCTACGCCGCCTGGACGGACCCCGAAAAAATCGTGAAGTGGTTCGGCCCCGATGCCGGGCCGGTGAAGCACGCGGAGGCCGACGTCAGGGTGGGCGGACGCTACGCCGTCATCTTCCACACCGAGGACGGCGAGCAGCATCATGTGAGCGGCATCTACCGGGAGGTGGTGCCGAACGAGAGACTGGTGTTCACCTGGACGTGGCGCAGCACGCCGGAGCGCGAGTCTTTAGTGACCGTGCTCATCAAGCCCGATGGGGTCGGTTCGCTCTTCACCCTCGTCCACGAGCAATTCTTCGACGAGGAAGTGCGCGACCGTCACCGCGAAGGCTGGAACGGCTGCATCGACAAGCTCGACCGCTATCTCGTCGCGTAAGGAGGATGGTGTCATGGCGATAGACACGCAAAAGATTATGCCTTGCCTCTGGTTCGACACGGAAGCTGAGAATGCGGCGAAGTTCTACTGCTCAGTGTTCGAGATCTCCAAAATCAACAGTATCAGCCGTTACGGCAAAGAAGGCTTCGAAATTCACGGACGCCCCGCGGGCTCCGTCATGGCTGTCGAATTCGAATTGGAAGGGCAGAAATTCGTCGGTCTCAACGGCGGTCCGCATTTCAAGTTCGACGAGGCCGTCTCCTTCCAGATCCACTGCAAGACGCAATACGAAGTCGATTATTTCTGGAGCAAGCTCACCGAGGGTGGAAAGGAAGGGCCATGCGGTTGGCTCAAAGACAAATTCGGCCTGTCCTGGCAGGTCGTCCCCGACATCCTCCCGAAGATGCTGATGGATGCGGACCCGCAGAAATCGCAGCGCGTAACCAAGGCCTTCCTCCAGATGAAGAAGTTCGACATCGCCGCGCTTGAGCACGCTTACGCGGGAGGTGCGTCGTGAACGACATCAGAACCAAACTCGGCACAGGAGTTGAGTTCACCATCAGGCGCACATTCGACGCCCCGCTCGATCGCGTATGGCAGGCCTGGACCGACCCTGAGCGCATGGCCAAGTGGTGGGGTCCGAAGGGCTGCAAGACCGAAATCGTCAAGCTCGACCTCAGACCGGGCGGCATTTGCCACTATTGCCTGGACTTCGAAGGCCAGGAGATGTGGGGCAAGCTGCTCTACCGCGAGATCGTGCCCAAGGAACGGCTCGTCTTCATCACCGCCTTCTCCGACCCGCACGAAGGGCTGACCACTCACCCGCTAAGCCCCGATTGGCCGCGGCAAATGCTGACGACAGTGACCTTCTCCGAGAAGGACGGCAAGACTGCCGTCAAGGTTCACTGGGTGCCCTATGAGGCGACCGACACTGAGCGCGCCGTGTTCGAGGCTGGGCTCGAGGCGTGCGACGCCGGCTGGACCGGGACTTTCGAACAGCTTGAGGATTATCTCGCCAAGGTCTGACTGTCAGATCGTAGGTGGCGACATTTCAGAGGAGAATGTCATGTCTTTGAATCCCTATCTTACCTTCGACGGAAATTGCGAGGCGGCCTTCAAGGCCTACGAGAAGGTGCTGGGTGGCAAGATCATCGCCATGATGCCGCATGAAGGCACGCCGGCCGAGGCGCATGTGCCGGCGGAATGGCGCAAGAAGATCCTGCATGCGCGGCTCGACTTGGGCGACAGCGTGCTGATGGCTTCGGACGCGCCGCCCGGCCGCTTCCAGAAGATGCAGGGCTTCTCCGTCACCCTGGTCCTCAAGGACCCGAAAGAGGCCGAGCGCATCTTCAATGCCTTCACCGAAGGCGGCACGGTGACCATGCCGCTGGAAGAGACCTTCTGGGCGCAAAAATTCGGCATGCTGACCGACCGGTTCGGCACGCCATGGATGATCAATTGCGAAAAGACGATGTAGAGGAGGAACCCATGAAGGCGGATGTGCAAAAGGAACATTTGTGGCTGCAGAAACTCAACGGCGACTGGACCTTCGAGGGCGAATGCAGTATGGGCCCCGATCAGCAGCCGCATAAGAGCACCGGCTCGCAAACCGCGCGCTCGCTCGGCGGCTTGTGGATCATCGGCGAGGGCGAGGGCGAATGTCCCGACGGCAGCCACGCCAAGAGCATCATCACGCTCGGCTACGATCCCCAAAAGCAGCGCTTTGTCGGCACCTTCATCGCCTCGATGATGACCCATCTCTGGCCGTATGAAGGAACCTTGAACGGCAACGTGCTGACGCTCGACAGCGAAGGCCCGAGCTTCTCCGGTGACGGAACCACGGCAAAATATCAGGACATAGTCGAGATCGTGAACGACGATCACTGGATCCTGCGGTCGCGCATGCTTGGCGGCGACGGCAAGTGGCAGGAGTTCATGACCGCGCATTATCGGCGCAAGCAGCAGAAAGCGTAGCCGCATCAGCTAAAGGAGGCTTCGATGACCTATGTCGATGGATTTATCGTTCCCGTGCCGAAGAAGAATCTGGCGGCCTATCGCAATCTGGCGCGCAAGGCCGGCAGGATCTGGCGTGAACTTGGCGCGCTTGAGTTCAAGGAATGTGTCGCCGACGATGTGACATGGGGCAAGCGCACGTCCTTCCCGCGCAGCGTCAAGCGCAAGCCGAACGAGACGGTCGTGTTCTCCTATATCGTCTACAAATCGCGGCGCGACCGCGACAGGATCAACGCCAAGGTGATGAAGGACCCGCGCCTTGCCAAGATGATGCAGATGAAGGACATGCCCTTCGACGGCAAGCGCATGATCTATGGCGGCTTCAAGACGATCGTTGATCTGTAGTTAGCGGCGACGGGCTGGAGCGGTCTGCGCCGGCGGACGCCTCCCGAGTATTCCTAAGCCGAGCGGTCCGCCGGTATTCCCGCCGGCGCGTTGCGTGGCATGGATGATGTGACACGGCCGACGGCCCGGCGTGCCGGCCGAGGGCAGAATGATCGTCCCGAGCAGGTTGAAGGGGAAGGCCAGCACCTCGGTCATCGCGCGAGACGTGGTCCCGGTGAGCGCGAGGCGAGGATTCGCCAGCGACCCTTGAAAGGCAAAGGGTCGAGCAACGTTGATGAACTGCCGGCGCAGCGGTTGTGGCCTGAATCGGAGATCGATAGCATCAGCGCGAAAATCGACATAGCCGACCCCGACCACCTGCACCTGATTGGTTTCCATCACCAAGCCATGCGTTGTGGCTCTGCCCCTTGAAATGGCGAAGGGAGCGACCAGACAAACAATATTCGCCGATCTGCCGGCACTCGTCAGAAGCCATTGCGGCAGGCTGATTGCAGTAAGATCGAGCAAACTCGTGCCGATTGTGCCGTTATTCAGCGACAACGAAACGCTGCCGTTCAGCGATTTCGGAATCTGCTCCATGGTGTTTCCGGCGCCGGCGAGATCGTAGGAGGCATGTAGCACGCCTCTCACCGGGTAGCTGGTCCCGAACTCGCGCAGCAACGCGCCGATCTTCATATTATCGATACGGCCCTTGACGCCGAAGGTAGTCATTGCTGGACGCGTGTCTATCTCGCCGGTAGCCGAGGCACGGCCGCCGAGAAAGGTTATGCTCACCGGATCGAGACTGATAAGACCGGCAAGATAGGTGACACGACCCTGTATATTACTTGCGCTGTTGCCGCTGCCCGCGATCTTGGCGATCTTGAGCTGCAAGTCGATGAGCAGCGTCTCCCAGACCTTGGAATGGTCGAATAAATCGACGTCCTTGTCGTCGACATTGGCCTCGTAGACTGAATTGATGGCGGAGACCTTGGTCAGGTCGGAAAGATGCAGCAACGGTGTCGAGATATCGCCGGAGAGCGTCGGGCGCCCCTGCGCCATCGCGCCGGTCAGCGTGCCGGTTAAGGTCGTAGCGCCGACCAACACTGTGCCCGTGGCGGTAACCCCCGCAGCGGCTCCACCCTCGAGGAGACCGTCGAACTTGACCCGCCCAAGTTCCTCGACAGGGGTTCCGAGCGCGGCGGCGAAGGCCTTGAAGCTGGGGATGTCGAGATGGGTCTTGAAGGCGAGCTCATTCGCGCGCTCAAGATCGTCGAATACGAGATTGACACCGAGTTGAAGGAGAGAACTGCCGACCACCTTGGCATCGAACTGGTCGATGCCGAGCGAGCCGTCGGCGTCGGATACGGCGATATCGCCCACGAGGTGGCCAAGCTGCGGCGCGTTCTGTTCGGCGGCGAGATCGAGGAAGTCGGCCGTGAGGAAATCGATGTTGCCTTTGAGGTCGACGCCCTGGAAGGAGATGATGTCCTTGATCGTGCCGGTGACCTTGAGACAGGGTTTTTCTGGGTCACAGGCCAATATCTGCACGCCGTAAAGGCCGAGACTGTCGTCTTTGTCCTTATAGAGACGTTCGGCTGAGACCGGTCCGATATCGCGGAGCTGAGTCTTCACCGAGCCCGTGGTGATATGGAGGTCGTGTAGCTCGAGGTCGTCGATTGAACCTTCGATACGGCCGGTAAAGCCGGTGATGTTGAGATCGTAGAACGCGATTAGAGTGTTTTGCTGCGGCCGCTTGGCAATCGAGCCGGTGAGCGTCAAATCGAGTCCCTTGCCGAATTGGGCGTTATCCACGCTGCCGGTCAACTCCACGCTGTCGCCGGTCTTGAAATTGAGCTTGAGGTCGAGATCGCTCACCTTTGGCGCTTTGAGTGGGCCTGTGAGTCTGGCGGAGAGCTTGCCGGTGCCATCCATGACGCCCTTGATGTCATAGACATCGAGGAAGCGATTGAGGTCGGGGACCTCGCCCATGAGGGTGGCTTCGACAACGTCCAGCGGATCCCCGAAGGTATAACTGCCCCCGAATTTCGTGATCAAACCAGCTTGCGTGGCTGTCAACTCGAAGTTACGCACCGAAGCATCAATACCGGGTGGCTCGACCTTGCCTTCGAGCTTCCACGGTTCCCCGTTGATGCTGCCCGTCCCCTCCACGGCCACCGCGCCGCCAAACGTGCGGTGGCTCGAAAGTTTGTCGAAGCGATAGGAGAGCTCGAAGCCGGTCTCACTATTGTTATAGGTGAGCGCGGCCTTGCTCAGGTCGATGTTGGCGGCGAAGGGCAAACGGACGTAATCGTAAACCACCCAGGAGACATCGATGGGTTCCGCTGGACCGTCGGGCCGTTCGGAGTCCGGCGGAATCTCGATGTCTAGCTTGAACCCTTCAACCATGAAGGCGGATGGCTCCGCGTGTCCGAACAAAAGCGGCAGGAGCGGCACTTCCATGGTTATGCTCTCGGCGGAGATCGCCTTCATGTCGGTCGGCAGTTCGCTTTTGATACCGACAACGTTACGGACGGTGAGCGTCGCATCCCAGTCGAAACCGACCGTCACGGGGCCGTTGACAGAGACTTCGAAATCAAGGGCTTCGCCGATCCATTGCGCGGCCTTGGCGCGACGAAGAGGTTCGAGCGGCGTACTGAACAATACGGCAATCACCGCAAAGGGCACGGCAAAGACAAGCATCAAGAGAAAACCGAGGCGCGCAAGACGCAACGAAATGCTGCGTCTCTTCATGAATCGTTCGTCCGCAAGCCTCAACGAGATGCTGCGTCTTTTCATGAATCGTTCGGTCCCGATCGCGACGATAGGCAGGTCAGGACAAGCCTAGCCAACCAGAGGACGCAGTTCCACCGGCGATCGGACAATCGCTGGCCTGACGGCGATAAGGCATCGCGATTGAGCCATTGTGTTCGCTATTGATTTCAAACACCTTTTTTGCGCAAATTGCCGGAAACACGCGCGCGCGAGGCCGGGAGGGCGTATCATGATGACGCGACGATATCTGCTTCGCTTGATCGCCGTTGCGGCGGTAGGGCTCTGCCTGACGCCTTCTTTTGCGCGGGACGAGAGCAAGGGTCCGCTGGTCTTCGCCGCGGCGAGCCTCAAGGACGCGCTCGATGCCATCAACGCGGCCTGGAGCAAGGAAAGCGGCAAGAGTGCAGTGATCTCCTATGCCGGCTCCTCGATGCTCGCCAAGCAGATCGAGGAAGGCGCGCCGGCCGATGTGTTCATTTCCGCCGATCTCGATTGGATGGACTATCTCGCCGAGCGCAAGCTGATCAAGCCGGACACGCGCTTCAATCTGCTCGGTAATACCCTCGTGCTGATCGCGCCGAAAGATTCCCCGCTCGCCGCCGATATCGCGCCGGACTTCCCTCTCGCCGCGCTGATCGGCGACGGCAAGCTCGCCATGGCCAATACCGATTCCGTGCCGGCCGGCAAATACGGCAAGGCGGCGCTGACCAAGCTCGGTGTGTGGGACTCCGTCAAGGACAAGATCGCCCAAGCGGAGAATGTGCGCGCGGCGCTGCTGCTCGTCTCGCGCAGCGAGGCGCCGCTCGGCATCGTCTACGCCACCGACGCCAAGGCCGATCCGAACGTAAAGGTGGTCGGCACCTTCCCCGCCGATACCCATAAGCCGATTATTTATCCGGCTGCGGTGCTGGCAAAGTCGCAGAACGCGGACGCGCAAGCCTTCGTGACGTTCCTGAAAACCGAGACCAACAAACTCTTCCAAGACCAGGGCTTCACGGTACTGGCCGAGGGGCCGGTGGAAGGCTTCGCGGTGTTGGCCGAGGCCCCGGCGCAATGACTTGTCATGAAATGACTGGTCGCTAGGACCGGGATTCGTGCCGACGCTCACGCCGGAAGAACTCACCGCCATCAAGCTGTCCTTGCGCGTCGCAGCGGTAGCGACGCTGTTCGCGCTGCCCTTCGGCGTGGCCATCGCCCTGGTGCTGGCCCGCACCCGCTTTTATGGCCGCGCACTGCTCAATGCTTTGGTGCTGCTGCCGCTGGTCCTGCCTCCCGTGGTCACCGGCTATGTGCTTTTGCTCCTGTTCGGCAAGCAGGGTCCCATCGGGCGATGGCTCTATGACAGTTTCGGCATCGTCTTCGCTTTCCGCTGGACCGGGGCGGCGCTCGCCTGCGCGATCATGGGCTTTCCGCTTCTGGTGCGCGCGATCCAGCTTGCCATCGAGGCGGTCGACACAAGGCTCGAACAGGCGGCGAGCACGCTTGGCGCGAGCCGGCCCTGGGTGTTCCTGACCGTCACCTTGCCGCTGATCGCGCCAGGCATCATCGCCGGCGCTATATTGTGTTTCGCCCGCGCCATGGGCGAGTTCGGCGCCACCATCACCTTCGTCTCCAACATCCCGGGCGAGACACAGACCCTGCCCACGCTGATCTATACCTTCACGCAAGTGCCGGGCGGCGATGCCGGCGCTTTCCGCCTCACTCTCATTTCGCTCGCCATCTCGCTCGGCGCCATCCTCGCCGCCGAAGGCATCGCGCAGGCGGTCGGGCGCAGGGTACGCGGGCAATGAGCCTCGAAGTCAAAGCGCTGACGCGGCTCGGCGATTTCACCCTCGACGCCGAGTTTGCCACCGACGGCAAGATCACCGCGATCTTCGGCCCCTCCGGCGCCGGCAAGACCTCGCTGATCAACGTCATCGCCAGACTGATTGAGCCCGAGCGTGGCCGTGTGGCCGTCGACGGCGCGGTGCTGCTCGACACCGAGCGCGGCATCGACATTCCGGCGCATAGGCGCCGCGTCGGCTATGTGTTTCAGGAGAGCCGGCTGTTTCCGCATCTCACCGTCAAGCAGAACCTGCTCTATGGACGCTGGTTCGCGCCGCACGAGCTGCGCCAGGCCTCCTTCGATGAGGTAACCGAATTGCTCGATCTCGGCCCCCTGCTCCACCGCGGCACCAGGCAACTCTCGGGCGGCGAGAAGCAGCGCGTCGCTATGGGCCGCGCGCTGCTCGCCTCGCCGCGCCTCCTGCTACTTGACGAGCCGCTCTCCTCGCTCGACGAGGCGCGCAAGCAGGAAGTGATGCCGTTTCTGGAGCGCCTGCGCGATCACGCGCGCATGCCGATCGTCTATGTCAGCCATTCGGTGGCCGAGGTCGAGCGTCTGGCGAATAGCGTGGTGTTCATGGAGGCGGGCCGCGTCACCGAGATCCGGCAAGACTCGACGACACCACCATTGCTAAATGAGCAATAAAATCAAATAGAAAGCTAGTATGCCGGCGGGTTTTCCTGAATAAAGATTTTGGGACTGTGGCATAACTGCACGCTCGGCTTCCCAAGCTCGCTCGATGCCACCACCGTGGGCTTGCGCACCGATACCGGCTACCGCTTCGGCTCGTTCAATGGCGGCGCCTTCATCGAGCCACTGGCTACGCTCGCCGTGCTGTGGTCGGACATCGACGGCTTCGCGCTCGGCGGCAACACCGTCTCCTTCGACGACGAGGCCAATGTCAGAGGCCGGCTCGGCGTACGGGTCGGCACCAGCTATCCCATCTGGGCACGACCACGGTAGAGCCGTTCGTCATCGGCAGTTTGTGGGGCAATCTCAGCGGCGACAATCAAGCGACGCTGGTCTCCTCCGGCACCACGTTCCGCTTCGAGGACGATCTCGACGATGTATGGGGCGAGGTTTCGGCCGGGGTGAACTTCTTCAATCCCTCAGCCACGACGGCGGTGTTCGCCAAAGTCGACGTCACCTTCGGCGACGACGTCGAAGGCATCGGCGGCAAAGCCGGCATGCGCGTCAGCTGGTAGCCCCTCTTAGATTTCGGAAAGAATGGTGGGCGCGACTGGGATCGAACCAGTGACCCCTGCGATGTCAACGCAGT
>JBBDYM010000005.1:40491-53039 GCA_040901485.1 Methyloceanibacter sp. | reverse complement strand
TCACCACCACACTGTTGCCCTGGTCCACCAGCTCGTGCAGCACGTCGAGCAGCTTCGCGACGTCATGGAAAATGCAACTCGGTGGTCGGCTCGTCGAGAATATAGAGTATGTATTGTACTGCGCCAGGTGCAAACGTAAGGTCCCGTAAGGTCCTGCTGACGGGGGATACTTATTGATGGGCGGGGTTCTTGTCGCTGCGCTGCTCGGGCTGGCAACCACCTCCTCGTCGATGCTCGGGGTGGCGCTCGGTCTCTATGTCCCTCTATCCAAACGCCTGCTCGGCTGCATTCTCGCTTTTGCCGCGGGCGGACTGATAAGCGCGCTGGCGATTGAACTCGCTTTCAATGGAGCCCGCGAGCTTTTCCATCTCGACTTCGGCGTCGGCGCCGCTTGGCTGCTCGTCGGCAGCGGCTTCGCCATCGGCGCGACCGTCTACAGCGTGTTCTCCCGCTACCTCGATCACATGGGCGCCGCCGTCCGCTCCCCAACGCGCTTTCGCGAATTCGCTCAGACGGGTCGCCAGCGTGACGCCAAGGAGTTGATCGAGCTTCTGTCTCGATGCGACCTGCTGCGCCATCTTCCGCCTCAGGAGATCGGGGCGCTTTTACCCTCTGTGCGCACCAGCCGGTTGGGACCGGGGCAGATCCTGTTCAGCGCCGGCGATCCCGGTGACGCCCTCTATATCGTCGCCAGCGGCAAGGTCGAAATCCTGGAAGGCGACCGGCCCATCGCGAGCCTTGGCGAGGGCGAGGCGTTCGGCGAGATGGCGCTCCTCAGCGGCGGTGCACGCACCGCGACGGTCCGATCGGCGGGCGAGGTCGAATTGCTGGTGATTGACCGCGAGGACTTCGAGCGGCTGGTCGCCGGCGATCAGGTGCTGGCTCGGACGGTGGAGCGGTTGAGCCACGATCGGGCACTCACCAATTTGAGCGCGGGTACGCCTGGCGCCGCAAACTGGGCGATGGTCGCCAGCAGCAGCCTGGATCGCCTGACGCAACGCGAGGCCAACAAGATCTTGGCCGAGGGTGGCCACGGGGCGGGGATACCCATCGTTCTCGGCAACATTCTCGACACCATCCCCGGCTGCCTGGTCATCGGCTCGACCTTTCACGGCTGGCGCACCATGTCGCTGACCCTGATGCTGGGCATGTTCATCGGCGGCATCCCAGAGGCGGCGGCGAGCGCCGCGTCGCTGCGCCGGGCCGGTTTTCGGGTACCGACGATCTTCGGCCTGTGGTCGACGGTTCTGGTAGCCGGCATGCTGGCGGCCGCCGTCGGCAACGGGCTGATCGGCGGCGCGCACCCGCTTATCACCGTGTTTGCCGAAGCCCTAGCTGGCGGTGCCGTGCTCGCCGTGGTGACGCACGCCATGATCCCCGAGGCGATCGAGGAGGCAGGCTCGCTGATCGTGCTGCCGACCACGGCCGGCTTCCTCGCCGCCCTCTATTTGGCCCTCGTCGAACATTCCGTGTGACGACGCCAGTGTTTGCCCTTGCCACTTACTCCGCCGCTTGGGCCGTGCGTTTGGCGGCGCTGCCGCGGCGCTTCAGCACTTGCCGCAGATATTGCCCCGTGTAGCTCGCTTGGTTGGCGGCGAGTTCCTCTGGCGTGCCGATGGCGACCATGTGGCCGCCAGCGTCGCCGCCTTCTGGGCCGAGATCGACGATCCAGTCGGCGGTCTTGATCACTTCGAGATTGTGCTCGATCACCACCACGGTGTTGCCCTGGTCCACCAGCTCGTGCAGCACGTCGAGCAGCTTGGCCACGTCGTGGAAGTGCAGGCCGGTGGTCGGCTCATCCAGGATATAAAGCGTGCGCCCGGTGGCGCGGCGCGACAGCTCCTTCGACAGCTTCACCCGCTGCGCCTCGCCGCCCGACAGCGTGGTCGCCTGCTGGCCGACATGGATATAGCCGAGGCCGACGCGCTTCAGCGTCTCGAGCTTGTCGCGGATCGCCGGCACCGCCTTGAACAATTCGGCCGCCTCCTCGACCGTCATGTCGAGCACGTCGGCGATCGACTTGTCCTTGAACTTGATCTCCAGGGTCTCGCGGTCGTAGCGCTTGCCCTTGCACACGTCGCAGGTGACGTAGATGTCGGGCAGGAAATGCATCTCGATCTTGATGACGCCGTCGCCCTGGCAGGCCTCGCAGCGCCCGCCCTTGACGTTGAAGGAGAAGCGCCCGGGCTTGTAGCCGCGCGCCTTGGCCTCGGGCAGCTCGGCGAACCATTCGCGGATTGGGGTGAAGGCGCCGGTATAGGTCGCGGGGTTCGAGCGCGGCGTGCGCCCGATCGGCGATTGGTCGATGTCGATGACCTTGTCGAGAAGCTCGATGCCTTCGATCTCGTCATGCTCGCCGGGGAGCTCGCGCGCGCCGTTCAGCTTGCGGGCCACGGCGCGGTAGAGCGTCTCGATGAGGAAGGTGGACTTGCCGCCACCCGAGACGCCGGTGACGCAGGTGAACAGACCGAGCGGAATGTCGACGGTGATGTCCTTGAGGTTGTTGGCCCGCGCGCCGAGCACGGACAGCCGTCGCCCCTTGGTCGGCTTGCGCCGCTGTTTGGGGCTTGGGATCTGCTTGAAGCCGGTGAGATATTGGCCGGTGAGGCTTGCGGGCGCGGCCATGATCTCTTCGGGCGTGCCTTGCGCCACCACTTCGCCGCCGTGGATGCCGGCGCCGGGGCCCATGTCCACCACATGATCGGCGGCGAGGATGGCCTCCTCGTCGTGCTCGACCACCAGCACGCTATTGCCCATGTCGCGCAGCGATTTCAGCGTTTCGAGCAGCCGCGCATTGTCGCGCTGATGCAGCCCGATCGACGGCTCGTCGAGCACATAGAGCACGCCGGTCAGACCGGAGCCGATCTGCGAGGCAAGGCGGATGCGCTGGCTCTCGCCGCCTGACAGCGAGCCGCTACCGCGCGACAGCGTCAGGTAATCGAGGCCGACATCGTTGAGGAAGGTCAGCCGTTCCCGGATCTCTTTCAGGATGCGCTCGGCAATTTCGTTCTGCTTGGGTGTGAGCTGCGTAGGCAGCGCGTCGAACCAGCGATGCGCCTCCCGGATCGACATATCGGTGACCTGGCCGATATGGAGCCCGGCGATCTTCACCGCCAGCGCCTGCGGCTTCAGGCGATAGCCGTTGCACTCCTCGCATGGGTGGTCGGACTGATAGCGCGACAGCTCCTCGCGCACCCAACTGGACTCGGTCTCGCGCCAGCGCCGCTCGATATTGGTGATCACGCCTTCGAATGGCTTGGTGGTGGCGTAGTGCCGCACGCCGTCGTCATAGGTGAATTTGATTTCCTCGTCGCCCGAGCCGTACAGCACCACCTCGCGAAACACCTCGGGCAGAGACTTCCACGGCTTGGTCATGGGCTGACGGTAGTGCTTGGCCAGCGCGTCGAGCGTCTGCTGGTAATAGGGGGAGGTGGCGGAGGTCCGCGCCCATGGGGCGATAGCGCCGCGCGCGAGACTCAAGCTCTCGTCGGGCACCACCAGCTCCGGCTCGAAGAACAATTCCGTGCCGAGCCCGTCACAGGCGGGGCAGGCGCCGTAAGGGTTGTTGAAGGAGAACAGCCTCGGCTCGATCTCCTCGATGGTGAAGCCCGACACGGGACAAGCGAACTTCGCCGAGAAGATGATCCGCTCGCTCGCCTGGTCGGCGAACTCGGCGATGGCGATGCCATCGTCTGACAGTCCGAGTGCCGTTTCGAACGAGTCGGCGAGCCGCGCCGACATGTCGGGGCGCACCACGATACGGTCCACCACCACGTCGATATCGTGCTTGATCTTCTTATCGAGGGCAGGAACGTCGGGGATCTCGTAAAACTTGCCGTCCACCTTGACCCGCTGGAAGCCCTTCTTCTGCAGCTCGGCGAATTCCTTGCGGTATTCGCCCTTGCGGCCGCGGACGATGGGCGCGAGCAGATAGAGCCGCGTGCCCTCGGGCAGCGCCAGCACCCGGTCGACCATCTGGCTCACCGTCTGGCTCTCGATAGGGAGCCCTGTCGCCGGCGAATACGGCACGCCGACGCGTGCGAACAAGAGCCGCATATAGTCGTAAATCTCGGTGACGGTGCCGACCGTCGAGCGCGGGTTGCGGGAAGTGGTCTTCTGCTCGATGGAGATCGCCGGCGACAGGCCCTCGATATGGTCCACGTCGGGCTTCTGCATCATATCGAGGAACTGGCGCGCATAGGCCGACAGCGACTCGACATAGCGGCGCTGGCCCTCGGCATAGATGGTGTCGAAGGCGAGCGAGCTCTTGCCGGAGCCCGAGAGGCCGGTGATCACCACGAACCTCTCGCGCGGCAGGTCGAGCGAAAGATTCTTGAGGTTGTGCTCCCGCGCCCCGCGGATGGAGATGGTTTTGGAGGTCATTTCTGTCAGGCAATGTCGGAGGTGCCGCGCCTCTGTGCAAGGCTTAGCCCGCAAGGCCTCGGCTAGCAAGGGGAGGTAGCGTCAGAGATCGACGCGGATGCCGAACACCATGTAAAGCATAAGCCAGAGATAGACCGCGACCATCGGGTAGAAGGTCAGGCCGAAGCCGAAGGCACGCACATACGGATTGTAGTGGTATCCGACCCAGAACAGAATCCGTCCGAGCACGAACAGGATGGTGAGGATGATCAGGGTGCGCGCTTCCTCGAGCGGGCAATAGAGTGCGAGCGCTGCCATGCCGATGAAAAAGAGGATGAACTGCTCGAATGAGTTGAGGATGAACCTGGTATTGATGTCGAGCGCCGAATTGGGCTTGGCCATGCGGCCGACCCACATGCTGGGATCGAGACGCTGAGCGGCGACGATGCAAATGGCGAGCACGGCCGGGAGGATGGCGAACACCGCCACCTTGATGACCAAGGCGATGCGGTCGCCGACCGTCCAGTCTCCCGGTTGCCAATGCCAGAAGAGCTTGGCCAGGCCGTAGAACGTCGCCGCGAACACCCAATTGCCGACCAGGGTGTAGATGAAGGGCCATTGCCGGGAGGTGAAACCGAGAGTTCTGACGCGCGGGTCGTGGCGCGGGCTGACCCGGCGCTTCGGTATATGCCGCTGCTCGACGGAGCGTTGCATCCTGTCCCCATGCCCCCAGTTTCAGGCAAGCAACCTTGAACGCTGGGCGCGTTTCGGAATCTTCTCGCCATGCGACCCGTAGCCGAAAACCCCTCGATAGGGAAGGGGCTGGACTGACTAGAACAAAACGTGTACAAATGTCCGTCCCCTTGGTCTGTGGACAAGGAGCGAGCCCTGTGGACAACCGCGGGCAAGTCGGCTGGCGTGCCGCCGGCCGGCGCTAGAGTGGCTCGCTCGGGTTGAGGTCGAAAGTCCGCGGGGAGGTTACAAAATGGCTGGATCGGTCAACAAGGTCATTCTGATCGGCAATCTCGGCGCCGATCCTGAAGTTCGCCACACCCAGGACGGCCGCCCGATCGCCAATCTGCGTGTGGCGACCAGCGACAGCTGGCGCGACAAGGCGACCGGCGAGCGGCGCGAGCGCACCGAATGGCATCGTGTCGTGATCTTCAACGAAGGGCTGGCCAAGATCGCCGAGCAATATCTGCGTAAAGGTTCCAAGGTCTATCTCGAGGGCTCGCTCCAGACGCGCAAATGGGAGGACCAGTCGGGACAGGAGCGTTACACCACCGAGGTGGTCTTGCAGGGCTTCAACGCCCAACTCACCATGCTCGACGCGAAACAACGCGACGGCGCGGGCGATAGTCCGCAGGGCGGCGGCGATTTCGGGCGGTCCAAGCCGCTCGGCGGGGGCGGCAGCGGCGCCTTCAACAAGGAACTCGACGACGAGATCCCGTTCTAGTCCCGCCGCAAACTAAGAGCCCGACCCACCATGCGGCGGACCGGGCTTGAACGCAGGATTTACGACGCGTGCAAATTTGACGCGTTAATAGGCCGAGGGCCGTTCCTGCCCGGCATCCTCGCGGTCACTCTTGCTTGTAGAACCCACCGTGACCTTCTGCTCCTCGAGCGTCTCATAGTCCGGCGCCGAGGCCAAGGTGTCGGCGCCGATGGGCGCCATCACCGTGATGGTGTTGTCCTCGTCGCGAGAGAATTTGACGTCCTCGAAGCGCAACGCCACGTCCTTGCCGCCAATACCGAGGAAGCTCCCCGAACGGATCAGCACGGCCACAACCTTGCCGTCCGCATCGGTAACGAGATCGCTGATCGTGCCAATGGACTCGTTATTGGCGTTGACCACCGCCTCGCCGATCAGATGGCTGGCGAGAAGATCGTCGCTGTCCTGCTTGGTGAGGAATTGCGGACTTTCCACGAGAGTCATCTCCGGCCGGTCCTGGTCCGGGCTGATCGACCTGGGGGCCTCGGTCGAAAGCGACGGAGGCGAGATCAGGTCTGGCTGCGCCGCGCGCGGCGCCATGTCAGACTCGTCCGGGATCGATTCAGCCGGGTCGGAGGGTTCGACCGGCAGTCCCTCGGAAGGCTGGGCCGGTTCCTGTATGGCCGGCGGGGTTTGGGACTCATCCAGCGGCGGCTCGCTCTGAGCCATAGCAGGCGTGAGGCCGATGAAGAGGCCCACGGCCGTACATGTAAGAAGTCGCTTCATGGTTTCGCTCCTTCTGGTGTTGTTGACAGGGTGGCGTCGTTAGCGCGCCAATCGGGGCGGGGCGACAGGGCCCCTTGCGCCGCGTTATCCCAACAACGTCTTGGGCGACTCGTTCGTTCCCCATTGCAGCGCCGCGCACGCTAAAACGATAGTTGTCCGCACCGCCCGAAAACAGGGTTTGGAGAGCGCCATAAGTCTATGATATACAATGAAAAAATAGTGTGATCAGCGCCCCATGATTGGTTGCGAAAGTGACGGCAAATCAGCTATAGAAAACTGTCCCAGCAAGCGCGTCCGGACTTGCGCGGGAGGCATGGTTCCTCTCGCGGCAGGCGGCGTTTGCGGGCGGTGCCGACCCTCTTAGAATAGGCTTCCACCTTCCTTGGCTGACAACGACGAGACAGAAGTCGAGGGCCCGGCGCCCTCCGACATCAGGCCCATCTCTCTCATCGATGAGATGAAGCGGTCCTATCTCGATTACGCCATGAGCGTGATCGTGTCCCGCGCGCTGCCCGACGTGCGCGACGGGCTGAAGCCGGTGCATCGCCGCATCCTCTACTCGATGCATGAGAACGGCTATGAGTGGAACAAACCCTACCGCAAGTCGGCGCGTGTGGTCGGCGACGTCATCGGTAAATATCACCCCCACGGCGACCAATCGATCTACGACGCGCTGGTGCGCATGGCCCAGCCCTTCTCCATGCGCCTGCCGCTCATCGACGGGCAGGGCAATTTCGGCTCCGTCGACAACGATCCAGCGGCGGCCATGCGCTACACCGAGGTACGCCTCGCCAAGATCGCGCACAGCCTGCTCGAGGACATCGACAAGGAGACCGTCGATTTCCAGGAGAACTACGACAATTCAGAGCGCGAGCCGGTGGTGCTGCCGGCACGCTTCCCCAATCTCCTGGTCAACGGCGCGGGCGGCATCGCCGTCGGCATGGCCACCAACATCCCGCCGCATAATCTCGGCGAGGTGATCGACGCCTGCATCGCCTATCTCGACAATCCGGCCATCTCCATCGACGAGCTGGCCGAGCTGGTCCCGGGTCCGGACTTTCCGACCGGCGGCCTCATCCTCGGGCGCACGGGCATTCGCTCCGCCTATCACAAAGGCCGCGGCTCGATCATGATGCGCGGCCGCGTCCAGATGGAGACCGTGCGTAAGGAGCGCGAGGCCCTGATCGTCTCCGAGATTCCCTATCAGGTGAACAAGGCGGCGATGGTGGAGAAGATCGCCGAGCTGGTGCGCGAGAAGAGGATCGAGGGCATCGCCGATATCCGCGACGAATCCGATCGCGACGGCATGCGCGTGGTGATCGAGCTGAAGCGCGACGCCATGCCCGACGTGGTGCTGAACCAGCTTTACCGCTTCTCGCCGCTGCAATCGAGCTTCGGCTGCAACATCGTGGCGCTCACCGGCGGCCGGCCGGAGCAGCTCAACCTCAAGGATCTGGTCCGCGCCTTCACCGAGTTCCGCGAGGAGTTAATCGGGCGGCGCACCAAGTTCCTGCTGAAGAAGGCGCGCGAGCGGGCGCATGTGCTGGTCGGCCTCGCCATCGCCGTGACCAATATCGACGAAGTCATCGCCCTGATCCGCAAGGCGCCCGATCCCGCCAGGGCCCGCGAGCAATTGATGGCGCGCGACTGGCCGGCCAAGGACGTGGTGGCTCTGGTCGAGCTGATCGCCGATCCACGGCACAAGGTTTCCGCCAAAGGGACATACCGGCTCTCCGAGGAGCAGGCCCGCGCCATTCTCGATCTGCGCTTGCAGCGGCTGACGGCGCTCGGCCGCGACGAAATCGGCGACGAGCTCAAGACGCTCGGCGAGCAGATCGGCGATTATCTGGAGATCCTGCGCAGCCGCGCCCGCATCGTCGGCATCGTCAAGGATGAGCTCACCTCTATTAAAGAGGAATTCGGCACGCCGCGCCGCACCGAGATCCTCGAAATGGTCGGCGAGGTCGAGGACGAGGACCTGATCCAGCGCGAGGACATGGTCGTCACCGTCAGCCACAAGGGTTACATCAAGCGCGTGCCGCTCTCCACCTATCGCGCCCAGCGCCGCGGCGGCAAGGGCCGCGCCGGCATGGCGACACGCGAGGAGGATTTTGTTACCCGCGTCATCATCGCCAACACGCATACCCCAGTCTTATTCT
Organism: Methyloceanibacter sp.; assembly: GCA_040901485.1. Classification (GTDB taxonomy): domain Bacteria; phylum Pseudomonadota; class Alphaproteobacteria; order Rhizobiales; family Methyloligellaceae; genus Methyloceanibacter. The sequence goes on along the minus strand of JBBDYM010000005.1, from coordinate 44,300 downwards.
TCTCCTCGCGCGGCATGGTCTACAAGATGACCGTGTGGCGGCTGCCGCTCGCCGCGCCGCAAGCACGAGGCAAGGCGCTGGTCAATCTCCTGCCGCTCGGCAAGGACGAGACCATCACCACCGTCCTGCCGCTGCCCGAGGACGAAGCCTCCTGGGCCAAGCTCGATGTGATGTTCGCCACCAATTACGGCAGCGTCCGGCGCAACAAGCTGTCAGACTTCATCGAGGTGCGCCAGAACGGCAAGATCGCCATGCGGCTCGATCCGGGCGACCGCATCATCGGGGTTGATGTGTGCGGCGAGCACGAGGACGTGCTGCTCACCTCGGCGGAAGGCCAGGCCATCCGCTTCCCCGTCACCGAGGTTCGCGTGTTCAAGGGCCGCGAGTCGCCGGGCGTGCGCGGCATCAAGCTCAAGCGCGGCGACCAGGTCATCTCCATGGCCATTCTCAACCATATCGAGGCGTCCGCCGCCGAACGCGCCGCTTATGTGCGCCAAGCCAACAGCATCAGGCGCGGCGGGGCTGGTGTTGAGCTTGAGGTCGAAGTCGACGCCGAGGAGAGCGGCGAGGAGGTGGTGCTGACGCCCGAGCGCTATGCCGAGCTCAGCGCGCATGAGGAATTCGTACTGACGGTGTCGGAGAACGGCTACGGCAAGCGCACGTCAGCCTATGAGTACCGCATCTCCGGGCGCGGCGGCAAAGGTATCATCGCCATGATCGTCAACCAGCGCAACGGCAAGCTGGTCGCGTCCTTCCCGGTGGAGGAGAGTGACCAGATCATGCTGGTGACCGATGGCGGCCAGCTCATCCGCGTGCCGGTGCAAGACATCAGTATTGTCGGGCGCTCCACCCAGGGCGTGATCGTGTTCTCGACCGCGGAGGGCGAACGCGTGGTCTCGGTCGAGCATATTTCCGAGGAGAACGGAGACGGCCCTGACCAGGGAAGCAACGGAAACGGAGACGGCGAGGCTGACGACAGGGAAGCGGAAGACGGCGAGGAGGCGGAGTCTTGACCATGCGTGTCGGCCTCTATCCCGGGAGCTTCGATCCCGTCACCTTCGGCCATGTCGATATCGTGCGCCGGACCGCCCATCTCGTCGACAGGCTGGTGATCGCCATCGGCACCCATCACGACAAGCACCCGCTGTTCTCGGCGGAGGAGCGAATTGCCTTGGCTGCCGAGGTGCTGAAGCCGGTCGCCAAGGAGATTGGGCTCTCTCTCGACGTGACCACCTATGACAGCTTGACGGTGGAGGCCGCCAAAAAAGTCAGGGCAACGGTCGTCGTTAGGGGCCTGCGCGACGCCGGCGATTTCGACTACGAGATGCAGATGGCGGGCATGAATACCGCGCTGGCGCCCGATATCGAGACCGTGTTCCTGGCCTCTTCGCCCGAGACAAGGCATATCGCCGCCAGCCTTGTCCGTCAGATCGCCGCAATGGGCGGTGATGTTTCGACTTTCGTGCCCCCCATCGTGGCCACAGCCTTGAAAAGGAAATTCGCCTCATGAAGCTCACTTTGACGGCATTCGTAACCGCTTTTCTCGTCGCCTTTGCGCCGGGCCTGTTGCCTGCTTCGGCGCAAGCCACCCTCGACGACGTTCTCCTGCTCGACTTGAAGGACGGGCGTGTGACCATCCTGCTTCGGCCCGATCTCGCGCCGAAGCATGTGGAGCGGGCTAAGCAGCTCGCGCGCGACGGGTTCTATGATGGCACCGTGTTCCACCGCGTCATTGACGGCTTCATGGCGCAAGGCGGCGATCCGACCGGCACCGGCACGGGCGGCTCGAACTACCCGGACCTCCCGGCCGAGTTCACCAACAAGGCGAAATTCGTAAGGGGCACGGTGGGCGCCGCGCGCGCTCAGGATCCGACCAGCGCCAACAGCCAGTTCTACATCACCTTCGGGCCGGCGCCGTTCCTTGACGGCCAATACACCATCTGGGGCCAGGTGATCGACGGCATGGACGCCGTGGACAAGATCAAGCGCGGCGAGCCGCCGTCGAACCCCGACAAGATCATCAAGGTGCAGGTCGCCTCCGACGCCGATCAGGCGTCACAGGACGCGGCGGCTGCCGTACTGCAGAAGCAGAACTAGGGAGAGCATCATGGCGGCCAAGCCCGAAGACACGCTCATCATCGACACCAGCAAAGGCCGCGTCATGGTGGCCATGCGTCCCGACCTCGCTCCGAACCACGTGGCCCGCATCAAGGAGCTGGCGCGGCAGGGCTTCTATGACGGCGTGCCGTTTCACCGCGTCATCGAAGGCTTCATGGCCCAGACCGGCGACCCGACTGGCACCGGCACAGGCGGCTCGGGCAAGAAGCTTGCCGCCGAGTTCAACGCCGAGCCCCACACGCGCGGCGCTGTATCCATGGCGCGGGCGCAATCGCCCGACTCCGCCGACAGCCAGTTCTTCATCTGCTTCGATGACGCCAGCTTCCTCGATCGCAAATACACGCTGTGGGGGCGGGTGGTCGAAGGCATGGACAATGTCGACAAGATCACGCGGGGCGAGCCGCCGGCCAATCCCGACAAAATCCTGAGCGTGCGGGTCGCCGCCGACGCGGCCTAGTCTCGCGCCGTGCGCGTCGAGGAATTCGACTACCATCTGCCCGAGGAGTTGATTGCCCTTCGCCCGGCGAGCCCGCGCGACGCGGCGCGGCTTTTGGTGATCGAGCCTGGTACGGTGGATCCCTTCACCGACCAGACAATGCTGGACCTGCCGAACCTGCTTCAGAGGGGCGATGCGTTGGTGTTCAACGACACCAAGGTGATTCCCGCCGAGCATCATGGCGTCCGCACGCGCGACGGTGTTTCGGCGCAGGTCTCGGTGACCTTGATCGAGCGGTTGGACGACCGACGCTGGCACGCTCTGGCGCGTCCGGCCAGGCGGCTCAAGGACGGCGACCGCATCGTGTTCGGCGAGGGAAGCAATGCCTGCCTGCTTGGCGCTCTCGAAGCGGCGGTCGAAGCCCGTGGCACCGACGGCGAGGTGACGCTCGCCTTCGATCTGAGTGGGCCTGCGCTCGACGACGCCATCCATGCACAGGGGGTCATGCCGCTGCCGCCTTACATCGCCTCGCGCCGAGCACCTGACGAGCGCGACCGGACCGACTATCAGACTGTGTTTGCGCGGGAGGAGGGCGCCGTCGCCGCGCCGACCGCTGGACTGCATTTCACCGACCGGCTGATGCAGTCGCTCGAGGCGCGCGGCGTATCGTGTCATTTCGTGACCCTGCATGTCGGTCCCGGCACCTTCCTACCGATTAGGTCCGAAGATACGGCCGGCCATGTAATGCATCCCGAGACCGGAACGATCAGCGCCGCTGCCGCAGAGGCGCTCAACGAAGTCAAGGCGAGGGGCGGGGCGATCGTCGCGGTCGGCACCACCTCGCTGCGCCTTCTGGAAAGCGCCGTAGACAAGACCGGCAAGCTTGCACCCTTCACCGGCGCGACCGATCTGTTTATTACCCCTGGTTATCGCTTCCGCTTCGTGGACCGCCTCTTGACCAATTTCCACCTGCCGCGCTCGACCCTTTTCATGCTGGTGGCCGCCTTCTCCGGTCTCGACGCCATGAAGCACGCTTATGCTCATGCCGTGGCCGCGCGTTACCGCTTCTATTCCTACGGCGATGCCTGCCTGCTCAGCCCCACGACAAGCATATGACCGAGGGTTTCGCATTTGAGGTGAAGGCGCGCGACGGCGCGACGCGGACCGGCGAGATCGTCACGCCACGCGGGGTTGTGCGCACGCCCGCCTTCATGCCGGTCGGCACCGGCGCCACGGTCAAGGCCATGTTCCCCGA
>JBBDYM010000005.1:0-40391 GCA_040901485.1 Methyloceanibacter sp. | reverse complement strand
TATGAGCGCGCTTATCTGCATCATCTGGTGAAATCCGGCGAGACGCTCGGCGCCATGCTGCTGTCTTACGCCAATGTGCAATTCTATCAGGAGCTGATGGCGCGCGCGCGCGAGGCCGTCGCGCAAGGCCGCTTCGCAGGCTTCGCCGAAGACGTGCAGCGCCGCTATCGCGCGAGCGGCGATCCGGACGAGGACTAAATGGCCTATTGCGTGGCGATGTCGGAAGCCGGGCCGGCTTTAACCGCGCCCATCGCCTTCCGCTCTCGCTCGAAGAGATAGAGGCCGGAGAGGATCACGATGGTGGCGCCGGACAGCGTCCACAGCGTCGGCACGTCGCCGAACACGAAATAGCCCGCCACCGACATCCAGATCAGGCCGAAATAGATAAAGGGCGCGAGCACGCCCGCCGGGGCGATGCGATGGGCAAGGATCAAGAGCCAATGCCCGAGTCCGCCCCACAGTCCGAGCGTGGCGAACAGTACCCATAAGCTTAAATCTTGCGGCCATTGCCAAGCAGCGAGCGCGAACGGCGCGACGAGCAACACGCCGGCAAGCGGCGTATAGGTCTGCGTCACCTCCGGCGGATCGTAGGCGGCAAGATAACGCGTGGCGATGTTGTAGAGCGCGTAGCCGATCGTGGCTACCAGCGACAGATGCATCGCCCAGTGCAGCGTGCCGATCCCTGGATGCATCACCACCAGCACGCCGACAAAGCCGACGACGATGGCAAGCACGCGGTGCCAGCCCACCCATTCGCCGAGCAACGGCCCGGCGAGCACGGCGATGGCCAGCGGCGCAAGAAAGAAGATACTGATGGTCTGATCGAGCTGAAGATATTGCAGCGCGACGAAATTGAGCCCGGTGGTCAGCAGCATGAGCCCAGACCGGACGATCTGTATCAAGGGCTTGGCCGAACGCAGCGACGGACGGAATGCGAACGGCCACAGAAAGACGGCGCTGAGCACCACATGGCCGACAAAGCGGAGCCAGGTCGCTTGGGCCACGGGAACGCCTGCCCGCGCCACGAGATATTTCCCTGTCGCGTCGAGCGCGGCAAAGCAGACCGTGGCCAGGATCATGAGGCCGATGGCCTTCAGCCTTTGACGCGGGTCGGCTTCGACGGGATCGGCTTCGACGGACTTGGCCTTGGCGGGAGTTTTGTGGCGGGGCGTCACGGGCGGATGCCCTTGCGCAGGGCTCTTTGCCAAGACGCCGCCGGCCGATAAGGTCTCGGGCCAGAAGGGCGCCACAGTAAGGAGAAGGACGTGGCTGACATTCGCGCCATGTGCGCCATAGGCTTGAGGGGACAGTTGGGGCTCAAAGGCAGGCTTCCTTGGGAAGGCAACAAGGGCCGTGAATATGTTGCCGATGTGGCGCGGTTCTTCGACACGACGCGCGGACATGTGCTCATCGCTGGCCCCGTCACCATCGCCTCAGTGCCGCGCTTCGCCTATGAGGACCGCACCATTGTCGAGATCCGCTCGGATATGGACCCGGAAGCGGTGCTTGCGCAATTCCCGGACCGCGTGGTCTTTGTCGGCGGCGGACCGCCGGTCTGGACGGCTTATGCGCCGTTCATCCGCCACTGGGACATCACGCGGCTGCCTTACGACGGCGAGGCCGACCGCTGGTTCGATCCGGCCTGGATCGTGGCCTCGGGGAAACCGCCCAAAGGCTAGGCCGCACGGCAATTTTAGCGAATCGGCTAGGGCGCCGTCGCGGGCTCCAGTATAAGTGCCTGAGGGGCATCCACTCTGTCTGGAGTAACGGCGATGATCGTGCGTGCAACGGGGTTCGTCTCGGCGATGGCGACCATGATGGTCGCTATTTTTATGACTTCAAGCGGCGTGTCTTTCGCCGAGACAGGGCCTACCAAGGATGAAGCCGTGGCCATGGTGAAAAAGGCCGTGGCCGAGATCAAAGCCGCAGGTGCCAACAAAGCCTATGCCCTGATCAACGATCGCTCCGGCCCGTTCGTCGACCGCGATCTCTATATCGTGGTCTACGGTCTCGACGGCGTGGTTCTTGCCCATGGCGCCGACGCCAAACGCATCGGCACCAACCAGATCGGCGACAAGGACCCGGACGGCAAAGCCTTCGTGCAGGAGCGGGTTGAGCTTGCGGCCAAGGAATCGAGCTTTTGGCAGAACTACAAATTCATCAATCCCGTGAACAAAAAGATCGAGCCGAAGGAAATGTATTGCGAGCGGCTGGACCAGACCGCGGTCTGCGGCGGGGTCTATCAGCAATAATGGTGAAGCCCGGCACGCCCGGCACCCCGGAAAAGGGCGTGTCGGGTACCAAGTGCCTAAATTTTGCTGTTTCGCTGCGCGACGGTGGCGGCTACCATTTGCCTGGCACGAGCAAAGGGCGGCACGCGCTTACGTTGCCACCGAGAAACCCGAATCTTCCTAAAAGCTGACGGACATGGCCCAGGTTCAGGACCGGAAGAAGAGCGCGGTCAAGGCCCTGCGCGAAGAAGAATTTACCGCCGAGCAATTGGGCTGGCGGTTTGCCTTCGGCACGGCCCTCATTGTCGGCGGCTATATTGCCTGGCCGCTCATCCCATTGGTGATCGCAAGCGATCTTCCGGCCGGCTTGAAGGGTTTTCTCTCAGCGTTGTTCGGAGCGACGCCTTTCCTCACCAAGATCGCCGCCGTCGCCTTGATGGGACGCCCGGCCTATCAATTTCTGAAGAAGACCGTATTCAAACGGCTGCACCGGAAGTCGAATAGTCCGGCGGAATAGCCGCGGTCCCAAAACAGGACCGCGGGCTTTCGCGTCTGGCGAGAAGGCTAGTTGGCTTTGTCCCAGGCGGCTTGCGCCTCGGTCACCATCTTGTCGAAACTGCCGTCGGTCGTCAGCTCCGTGATGCCGTTGCTGAAGCCCTCGATCAGAGAGAGACAGGATGATTTCTTGGAGAAGGCGACAAACATCTCCGCAGAAAGCAGGGCTTGATCTAGGGTCACGATCTTATCCTTAAGCCCGAGTTTGACCACTTCGGCGTTGCCCGGATAGTAGCCGGCAATCACATAGTCGGCCTTGCCGTCGGCCAGGTCCTTCAAGGCGGCGTCCAGACCGTCGGTGCGGGTGACGTCGAGTTTGTCCTTGATGAAAGCGTCGAACTTGTCGCCGTAGCTTTCGCCTTTATTGGTCAGGCCCTTCTTGCCAATCAGGTCGTCCTTGCCGGTGAAGGGGAACTCCTTGCCCTTGGCTACGAAGATGGCGACGTCGTCGAAGGTGAAGGCAGGCTGGACGTAATCGAGATATTTGGCGCGTTCCTCATTGTGATAGATGCCGAAAATGATGTCGACCTTGCCATCGCGCGCGGCCGTCTGGGCGTCCTCCCAAGTCCCGGTATATTTCGACTTGAGCGGGACATCGAGTTTTTTGGCGATGGTTTTGACCAGCGTCGCCGCGGCGCCAACGATCTTATCGCCTTCCCGGAAGGCAATCACCGGATATTCCGGATGGCCTGTCGCGATGAGCTTGGTGCACTCGTCGGCGGCAAAGCTCGCGGTGCCCGCAAACGTTAGGGCCACAAACGCGCTGAGGCAGAGGAAACGTTTCATAACATTGGTCCTTCCTGGTCGGCAGGGGTAAGGGAATGGGTTCACGGAGCTGCTCAGCGCTTCATCTGCGCTTTGACCTTGTCCACCTCGGCTTGCGAAACCTTCCCGGCTGCAACAAGCGCCTTCACGCAGGCTGGAGACAAGCTCGGCCCAGCCTTTTTCATGCAAAGGTTCAGAGCGGAGGTTTGCAGCCCATAATCGCCGCAGAACTTTTTATAGTCGTTGACGCAATAGTTCTGCATGCCCGAAGTGATGGTGCCTGCCTGCGCAAATGCCAGCGACGGAGTCATACAGGCGAGAACAACGAAGGTGGTCGCGAGTTTTGCGCGATGACAGTTCATTCGGGGATCCCCCTTTGAAGAAAGAGCAGGGTGTTTATCACGCTCCTGACACGTCGGCCAGCGACTGGTACGTGATCATGGCGGTGAAAAATCGAGGCTTTCTTGTCGCCAAGGACTGCGGCGACACTTAGGCATGGATGGTGAGCCCGCCGGGATTCGAACCCGGGACCCTCTGATTAAAAGTCAGATGCTCTACCGGCTGAGCTACGGGCTCCTTGATCGACCATATGGGCCGGTTGACGGCGAGGTCAACATAGGGGCCGCCGTTTCCCCCTTGCGTGACAGCGGGAAATGCGGCATCGCGCTGGCCGAGAGGCCATCGGCAGGGGTGAGGGGGTCCTCCATGACCGCTGAGAAGAAAAAGCGGAAGCCCGGCTGGCGCCTTTATCTGCCGCGCCTGCTTTTTCTCATTCCTCTCCTCGCCGTGGTTTGGGTGCCGTTCTACAACAGGATTCCGCCTGAACTCGGCGGCATACCCTTCTTCTATTGGTATCAGCTCGCCTGGATCCTTATCGCCGCGGTGATCGTGATGGTCGTCTACCTGATCGACACGCGCGTTACGCATCTGACCAAGATGGCTGAAGACTGGGAGGCGCCTGGTCCGCCGGGGGATGTCCTTTGAATTTGGATGTCACCGCCACGGCCGTCTTCGTCGTCCTGTTCCTTTTCGTCACCTGGCTCGGCTTCGTCGCCGCCCGCTGGCGCAAGGCAGACCTCAATCTGCTGCATGAATGGGGTCTCGGTGGGCGCCGTTTCGGCACCGTGGTCACTTGGTTCCTGCTCGGCGGCGATCTCTACACCGCCTACACCTTCATCGCCGTGCCGGCGCTGGTGTTCGGCGCGGGCGCTATCGGCTTCTTCGCCGTTCCCTACACCATCATCATCTATCCGATCCTATTTCTCGTCTTTCCACGGCTGTGGGCGATCGCACACCGGCACGGCCATGTGACCGCCGCGGACTATGTGCGCGCGCGCTTCGGCAGCCGTCTTTTGGCGCTCGCCGTGGCGGTGACGGGAATTCTCGCCACCATGCCTTATATCGCGCTTCAGCTCGTCGGCATGGAGGTGGTGATCGGCGCGCTCGGCTTCCCGACGCAAGGCCTGGTCGGGCATCTGCCGCTCATCATCGCCTTCATCGTGCTGGCCTGCTTCACCTATACCAGCGGCCTCAGAGCGCCGGCCCTGATCGCTATCGTCAAGGATGCCCTCATCTTCATCACCGTGTTCGCCGCCATCGTAATCATCCCGGCACAACTCGGAGGCTATGGCGCGATCTTCGCAAGCGTGCCGAAGGAGAAGCTCCTGCTTCCCACGCCGGAGGAAGGAAGCCTCGGCACATACAGCGCCTATGTCACCCTGGCGCTCGGCTCGGCGCTGGCGCTGTTTCTCTACCCACACGCCATGACGGGGATCTTGAGTGCCTCGAGCGGCAACGTGATCAGGCGCAACGCCGCGCTGCTCTCGGCATATTCCTTCATTCTCGGATTGATCGCGCTGCTCGGCTATATGGCCATCGCCGCGGGCGTGGACAAAGATCCCGCCTTTGCCGGTGGTTTCAGCCTCTATGGCCCGAACTTCGCCGTGCCGGCGCTGTTCCTCGCCTCCTTTCCTTCCTGGTTCATTGGCGTGGCCTTCGCGGCCATCGCCATCGGCGCGCTAGTGCCGGCGGCGATCATGTCGATCGCCTGCGCCAATCTCTTCACCCGCAACCTCTACAAGGAGTTCTGGCGACCCGACTGCACCGAGGCCGAGGAAGCGCGCATGGCCAAGATCGTGTCCCTGGTGGTGAAGATCGGGGCGGTGGCGTTCATCCTGGCCATCCCGCATTCCTATGCCATCCAGCTTCAATTGCTCGGCGGCATCTGGATCATTCAGCTGCTGCCGCCGATCCTGCTCGGGCTCTATTCGCGCGCCTTCAATGCGCCCGCGCTGCTGATGGGCTGGGTCTCGGGCACGGCCATCGGCACCTATATGGCCGCCACCCAAGCCTTCGCCTCGTCGATCTACCCGCTCACAGTGTTCGGGCTGAGCGTGCCGGGCTACGCCGCGCTCTATTCGGTCGCGATCAATTTCGCCGTGACGATCGCGCTAGCTCCGCTCTTCGATTACATGGCGCGGCGCAGCGCCCAATCGGCGGCTCGCTAGCCACCATCCACGCGACAGGGCGCCCCTCGACCAAAGGCGCATTCCTCGATAGGTTGGAGGGGACGCGGCACGAATAACCCGCGACAGGGGAGGTGACTGACATGGCCAACGACAACCAGGGTAGCAGGACGTTTCTGGCGATCGTCCTGGGCGGCATCGTGCTCGCCCTCGTCATTGCTGCCTATTTCATGTACGGGAACAAGGGTGACAGCGACGTCAGGGTCGAGCAACCGGCGGTCGAGCGTCCTGCCGAAACACCGGCGGCACCCCCGGAGGCAATGACCCCCGAGACGCCGCCTGCGACAGAAGAGCCACCTGCAACAGAAGAGATGCCCGCCGCGGAAGAGCCGCCTGCTCCCGCCGAGGAAGAGCTACCGGCTGAAGAGGCCCCAGATGAAGAACAGCCCGCAGAAGAGGCGCCTGCGGAAGAGACTCCGGAGCCTGTAACGCCGAACTAATAAAGAGCATGGGGGCAGTCCTATCGGTCTGCCCCCTTTGCGCCCGCGCTAACCAAGCCCGACCTCGTTCATGCGAGGTTCAGCCTGGCCGGCTAGTCTCCTTGCTGCCGAAATGGTGGTAGATTATGCGACCGATCCTTGGGGAACGGCGGAAATATGGCGTGGAAACGAGGCGAGAGGGGCGCAGGATGCTGGCTTTTGGCCGCCTGCATCGCCTTGGCATGCTCGGCCGCCGCGGCGCAAAGCAAGCAGGACGGCGTGGTTCAGGTCGAGGCCGCCAAGGTCCTCGCCGCCCCCTTGAGCGAGCAGGTGACCGCCGTCGGCTCGCTGCTCTCCAATGAGTCCGTGACTGTCAGCTCCGAGATTCCCGGCCGTCTCGAGGAAATCCATTTCCAGGAAGGCAAGCCGGTCGAGAAGGGCGCGCCGCTGTTCACCCTCGACGACTCGGTCTATCGCGCCCAGCTCGCCGATGCCGAAGCCAAGCTCAAACTTTCCGAGCAGACCCACAGGCGCACCACGCAGCTGTTCAGCAACAAATATGCGACCGCCCAGTCGGCCGACGAGGCCGCCTCCAATCTCGCCATCAATACCGCCTCGGTCGATCTTGCCCGCGTGCAACTGGAGAAGACGCGCATCGTGGCGCCGTTCTCCGGCATCGTCGGCTTGCGCCATGTCAGTGTCGGCGAGTACATCACCGCCGGACAGGCGCTGGTCAATCTGGAGGAGATCGATCCGGTCAAGGCTGATTTCAGAGTACCGGAGAAATTTCTTCCGGCCATCAGGGTCGGCCAGAGCATCCGCATCAAGATCGATGCCTTCCCGGAGGACACCTTCGAAGGCGAAGTCTATGCCATCGATCCGCGCCTCGACGTGGCCGGGCGCAGTCTCCTGGTCCGCGCCATGGTTCCCAATAAAGATCAGCGCCTGCGGCCGGGCCTGTTCGCGCGGGTGACGGTCCTCCTCCAGCTCAAGGAAGACGCTTTGAGCGTACCCGAGCAGGCCATCGTGCCCCAGGGCGACAGCCAATACGTGTTCAAGATCGTCGACGGCAAGGCGCAACTGACCAAGGTGGTGATCGGCACGCGCCGCGAAGGCCGCGTCGAGATCGTCGAGGGTCTCGATGTTGGCGACGAGGTGGTGACCGCGGGCCAGCTCAAGATCCGCGACGGCAGCGCCGTCGCCATCGTCAACGGCGTCGGGGCCTGAGCCAGTGACGCTTCCAGAACTTTCCATCAAGCGGCCCGTCTTCGCCACGGTCATGAGTCTCGTACTCGTGCTGGTTGGCTTCGTCTCCTACGAACGACTGAGTGTGCGCGAATATCCCGCGATCGACCCGCCGGTTATCACTGTGGAGACAACCTATCCCGGTGCGTCCGCATCCATCGTCGAGACGCAGGTGACACAGGTGCTCGAGGATTCGCTCGCGGGCATCGAAGGCATCGACTTCATCACCTCGATCAGCCGGCAGGAATCGAGCCAGATCACAGTTACGTTCAAGCTCGACCGCAACCCGGACTATGCCGCGGCGGATGTGCGCGACCGCGTTGGACGGGTTCGCGGCCATCTGCCGGAGGAGATCGAGGAGCCGATTATCCAGAAACGCGAGGCGGATGCCCAGCCCATCCTCTTTCTTGCGTTCTACAGCGCCAATCATTCGGAGCTTGAGATCACCGACTACGCCGACCGCTATGTCAGGGATCAGCTCCAGACGCTTGCCGGTGTTGCCGAGGTGCGCCTGTTTGGTGAGCGAGAATATTCCATGCGCATCTGGCTCGATCCCGAACGTCTTGCCGCCTATCAGCTCACGCCGCAAGACGTCGAGGCCGCGTTGCGCCGGCAGAATGTCGAGGTGCCCTCAGGCCGGATCGAGAGTCAGCAGCGAGAGTTCACGGTGCTTGCCGAGACCGACCTGCGTACACCTCAGCAGTTCAACGATCTCATCATCAAGGATGCGAACAGTTATCTCATACGGCTGAGCGACGTCGGCTACGCCGAGGTCGGGGCGTTGGATGAAAGACGCATCGTCAGGTTCAATGGCAAGTCAGCCATCGCGCTCGGGGTGGTCAAACAGGCGACAGCCAATCCGCTCGAAGTCTCGGAGGAAGTCAACAAGGTGTTGCCGAAGATTACCGCGTCGCTTCCCGAAGGCATGGAAGTAAGGGTGGCTCACGACAAGTCAGTCTTCATCTCCGAGTCTATCAAGAACGTTTATCGCACGATCGGAGAGGCGATCGTTCTCGTCGCTTTTATCATCTTCCTGTTCCTCCGCTCCGTGCGCGCGACGATCATTCCGCTCATCACCATTCCGGTATCGCTGATCGGCGCTTTCGCGCTGATGTACGCCTTCGGTTTCACTATCAACACGCTGACCTTGCTGGCGCTGGTGCTAGCCATCGGGCTGGTGGTCGATGACGCAATTGTCATGCTGGAAAATATCTACCGCCATGTCGAAAACGGTATGCCGCCGATGAAAGCGGCGATGGTCGGTAGCCGCGAGATCAGTTTCGCCGTTATCGCCATGACCATCACGCTCGCTGCCGTTTATGCACCGATTGGCTTCATGACCGGAATTACCGGACGTCTGTTTACCGAGTTTGCCTGGACCTTGGCCGGCGCGGTGATCGTGTCTGGCTTCGTGGCGCTGACGTTGTCGCCGATGATGTGCTCCAAGCTTTTGAAACAACAGAGCCGCCACAACCTTTTTTATCGCGCCATTGAGCGCTTTCTGAACGGAATTACAGCAGGTTATCGTGCGCTTCTGAGAGGCGCGCTCGCGGTTCGTCCCCTGGTACTTTTAGTCGGTCTCATGGTGGCGAGCGCAAGCTATTTTCTGTTCACGACACTGAAGGCAGAGCTTGCCCCGATTGAGGACCAGGGAACCATCATTACGGTCTTCCGCGGTCCCGAGGGCGCAACCATCCAATACACCGACGCCTATGCGAAGAGGCTCGAAGAGATAGCGCTGGCCGTGCCCGAAGCCGACCGCGTGTTCGTGGTGTCGGGAAGCCCCACGGTATCGCAAGGCCGCGTCATCCTGCGTGTGAAGCCTTGGGACCAACGCGAGCGCACGCAGCAGGAGATTGGGCGTTCGATCGCACCTGACATGGTAGCCATACCAGGCGTAACGGCCTTTCCGAGCAATCCGCCGTCGCTCGGCCAACACTCGCGGTCGAAGCCCATAAATTTCGTCATTCAGACCTCACGCCCCTATGACGAGCTCGAGCAGATGGTCGAGGCGCTTATGGACAAAGCTCGTAACTATCCAGGCCTCGTCGACATCGACACCGACCTCAGGATGAACTCGCCGCAGCTCGATATCAGCGTGGATCGAGAAAAGGCGGCGGCGCTGGGCGTCGAGGTGGATGCACTCGGGCGCACGCTCGAAACCATGCTCGGAGGCCGCCAAGTGACGCGCTTCAAGAAGGAGGGAGAACAATACGATGTTGTGGTGAAAATTGCCGATATCGATCGACAGAACCCCGACGATTTACGACGAATTTATGTGCGTGGGCGGGATAATACCGTCACTCCGCTCTCGAATCTCATAGCTATCAAGGAAACTGTGGCACCCAAGGAGCTCAATCACTTCAACCAGCTCCGCGCGGCTACCGTTACCGCGCAACTCGCACCGGGCTATTCGCTGAGTGACGGCCTGGCGTTTCTGGAAGTGGCGGCCAAGGAGACGCTGCCAGGTACGGCGCAGATCGAATATGCGGGGGAATCGCGTGAGTTCAGGGACGCGAGCGCCAGTATGTACATTACCTTTTTGCTGGCACTTGCCTTCATCTATCTGGTGCTCGCGGCGCAGTTCGAAAGCTTCACCGACCCACTCATCATCATGTTGACCGTGCCGCTGTCAGTGACCGGCGCGCTTCTGGCGCTGTGGTGGAGCGGCGGCACGTTGAACATCTATAGCCAGGTCGGCCTCGTCACCCTGATCGGTCTCATCACCAAGCACGGCATTCTCATCGTGGAGTTCTCCAATCAGCTTCGGGGCAGGGGACTGCCCATGCGCGATGCGGTGATCGAATCGGCGACGCTTCGCTTGCGGCCCATCCTGATGACCACAGGCGCCATGGTGCTCGGCGCGGTGCCGCTCGCCATCGCGACCGGCGCCGGTGCGGAGAGCCGTCAGGATATCGGCTGGGTGATCGTCGGCGGCCTTCTGGTCGGCACGCTGTTCACGCTGTTCGTGATCCCGGTAGTCTACACCTATCTCACCAAGCGGGTGTTCATCGAGGTGGATGAAGAGGCCGTGCCGGTCACGGTCCCGCCGCCGGCTGAGAGCAAGAAGCACGCGCCCGTACCTGCCGAATAATTCATTTGGGGATTGCACAGAAGAAGAGCCCCGGCGCGGGGAGTGCCGAGGCTCGTACGCATTACACAGAACACACTACAACCCAGACTCAATACTACCGGGTACCCTAACCATGACGTGGACCTGTGGCAGATTTTTGACGCTTCCTTGTCAGTATTTTTAATTAGTCACAAGGATTTACGAGGAAAGCCTCAGATTCCGTGATGCCTGACAGGCTTGGCCGAAATGGCCCAGCTCATGTAAGCCCCCAATCGTCCCAGGCTCGCCGCCGCGAGCCTTGTGCCGGGGCGCGGTGCATGCACAATGATCGGGATTTGGGCAGGTAGGTCTAAGCAGAACATGCGCTGGCGCGGGCAAAGAGAAAGCCAAAACGTCGAAGACCGGCGTGGCCAAGGCGGCGGATTCCCGTTTCCCGGCGGGGGCGGCATGCGCTTTCCGGGCGGAAGCTCGGGAGGCCGCGGTGGCGGCGGCATCGGCATTCTCGGCATCCTCATCATTCTCGGCCTGATGCTGTTCTTCGGCGTCGATCCGAGGGTCATCCTGCAAGGGCCGTCGGGAAGTGGAACCACCTTCCCCGAGATTCACCTGCCGCAGCAGCGTCCGGATGCCACGAATTTCCCAATGCCCGGCGGACAGAGCGAGCCGCAGATCGAGCGCCCCCGCACCGCCGGAGAGGACGATCTCAAGAGCTTCGTGTCCGTGGTTCTGGCAACCACCGAGGATGTCTGGCAGGAGATGCTGGCGCGCTACGGCCAGAGCTACCGCGATCCCACGCTGGTGCTGTTCTCGGGCGCCACGCGTTCCGCCTGCGGCATGGGGCTCTCGCAGATGGGTCCGTTCTACTGCCCGCTCGACGGCAAGGTTTATATCGATCTCGACTTTTATCGAGAACTCAAGAACCGCTTCCGCGCGCCCGGCGATATGGCGCAAGCCTATGTCATTGCGCACGAGATCGGGCACCACGTGCAGACCCTGTTGGGCATTACCCGGCAGGTGGAGAGGGCGAAGTCGCAGATGGGAGAGCGGCAAGCCAATGCGCTGCAAGTGCGCATGGAGCTGCAGGCTGATTGCTTCGCCGGCATCTGGGCAAACCAGGCCCAAGAGACCAAGGATATCATCGAGCCGGGCGACATCGACGAGGCGCTCGGCGCGGCCAGCGCCATCGGCGACGACCGCATCCAGAAGCAGACGCAAGGCTATGTCGTGCCGGATTCCTTCACCCACGGCTCTTCCGAGCAGCGCGTGCGCTGGTTCCGCCGGGGCTTCGACAGCGGCAAGCTCGAAAACTGCGACACCTTCAACGCCGAGCAGCTCTAGCCGGCAATTCGGAAAATCAAAGGAGGTCAGGCGGTGCGGTTTGCGCGAACGATGTCAGTCTGTCTTGGCGTGACCTTGTCGGTCATGACTGGCGGCATCGGCGCCGGCGCAAAGACCCAGGACGAGATCGTGCTCGGCGCCGCCGTCTCCCTCACCGGCAAATACGCGCAGAACGGACTGAATACCAAGAACGGCTACGACCTCGCCATCAGCAAGATCAACGAGAAGGGCGGGGTCAAGATCGGCGACAAGACCTACAAGCTTGCCATCCGCTATTACGACGACGAATCGACGCCCGCGCGCGGCACCGAACTCGCCGAGCGGTTGATCAAGCAGGACGGCGTTCAGTTCATCCTCGGGCCTTACAGCTCGGGGCTGACCAAGGCCATTCTGCCCATCGTCGAGAAGCATAAAGTGCCGATGGTGGAGGGCAACGGCGCGGCGCGCGAGCTGTTCACCAAAGGCTATCGGTATATCTTCGCCGTGCTGTCGACCTCGGACCAATATCTCACGCCGGCCATCGATCTTGCCGCCGAGCACGCGGCGAAGCTTGGCAAGACCCCCGACACGCTGAAGGTGGCGCTGGCCATGGAGAACGATCCCTTCGCGCAGGATGTCCGCGCCGGCGTTCTGGACGACGCCAAGCGCCACGGCATGCAGGTGGTGATCGACGATCAGCTGCCGCCCGAGCTGAACGACATGTCGGTGACGCTCACCAAGGTGAAGGCGTTGAAGCCCGACGTGCTGGTGGTCTCGGGCCACGAGAAGGGGGCACTCACCGCCGCCGCCCAGATCGACGCGCTCAAGGTCAATGTGCCGATCGTGGCCATGACCCATTGCGACTCCGCGCAGCTCGCCGAGAAGCTCGGCAACGCCGCCGAGCATGTGTTCTGCGCCAAGCAATGGCACTCTTCGCTGGCTTACAAGGACGATCTGTTCGGTACGGCGGCGGACTTTGCCAGGCTGTTCCGCGACACATACGGCTACGAGACGCCCTATCAGGCGGCGCAGTCGGCCGCTGCGGTCGAGGTCTTTGCCGACGCTTTCTCTCGCGCCCAGAGCCTCGATCTGGAGAAGGTACGCGAAGCCTTGGCCTCGACCGAGATCGAGACCTTTTACGGCCCGGTCAAATTCGACGCCGCAGGCCGGAACGTCGCCAAGCCCATGGTGCTGACCCAAGTGCAAGGCGGTGAATATGTCGTGGTTTCGCCGGCCGAATGGGCGGCGGGCACGCCGGTTATTCCCCGTCCTTCTCCATGACAGTCGACGGCTCGGCGCTCACTTAGTAAGCATCGGCGCGGGTGTGAAGCGTCGTTGTCGCTGGAGGGGATGCAAGAGTGATCGGCAATCTTCAGATCCTGATCGACGCGCCGGCGCTCAGCCTTCAGCTGCTGATCGACGGTATCCTTGTCGGCGCCGTGTTCGCGCTTGCCGCCTACGGACTGGCGCTGGTGTGGGGCGTCACCAATGTCATCAACGTCGCTCAGGGCGAGTTCGTCATGCTTGGCGGCTTCATCACCGTGCTTTGCGCCGATCAGGGGCTGCCGCCGCTCATCGCCGTGCCGATTGCTGCCGCCGTGCTTTATGTGCTCGGCTGGGTGCTGTTTCAATTGGTGATCGTGCACCTCGTTGGCCGTGACATGTTTAATTCGGTGCTCGCCACGTTCGGCATCGCCATCGTCTTGCAGCAGCTCATGGCCCATGTGTTCGGCGGCGCCGACCGCATCGTCGAGAGCGGGCTCGGCAGCTGGTTCTTCCGCGACGGACTGATCGGTATCGCCAAAGTAAAGGTCGTGGTTTTCGTCGCCTGCATCGCGCTTGGCGTGACGCTCGCGCTGTTCCTGGCGCGCTCGCGGGCGGGTCAAGCGATCCGCGCCACGGCACAGGAGCCGCGCGCGGCAAGCGTGCTCGGCATCGAGACCCGCCGCGTCTATGCCCTTACCTTCGCGCTCAATGCAGCGATCTGCGGTGCGGCCGGCGCACTGGCCGCCATGGCCTACACCATCCACGCTTATGGCGGCCTCGCCTACACCATCCGCTCCTTCATGATCGTGGTGGTGGCGGGGCTCGGCAATCTAGCCGGCGTGATTTGGGCGGCGCTGGGGCTCGGCGTGGCCGAGAACTTCGCCGGCTTCATCTTGGGCGCGCAATATCAGATCGCCTTCGTCTTTGGCCTGTTGGTCGCCGTGCTCGTATTTCGCAATTGGCGGCTGAGGCGCAAACGCCTCACTCTGCGCTAGGGGATCGATGCCGAACACTCTCGCCCTCACGCCGACGCGGCTCATCCTGATCGCCGCCTTTCTGCTTTGCGGCGTGATCGCGCCGTTGCTGGCGCCTGCTTATCAGACGCAATTGACCGAGCTGCTCCTCTTTATCGTCTTCGCGCTGGCCTGGGATCTGGTCGGCGGGCAGATGGGCTACAACTCCTTCGGCAACGTGCTGTTCGTCGGCGTCGGCATGTATGTCTGCGCCATCGTCCAGGTCGGGCTCTTCTATAATGTCTGGCTCTACACCGAGGCGCGGGGCGGTGGCACCGAGTTCATCTTCGATGAGTCGCAATTCCTGATCGGGCTCGCGGTAGGGCTTCCGGTTGCGGCTCTGGTGAGCGCGCTGATCGCCTGGGCGCTCGGCTCGCTCGTGCTCACCATGCGCGGGCACTATTTCGCCATCTGCACGCTCGGGCTCGGCATCGCCGCGGGCCAGATCGCCGCCGGCATTCCGTGGATCGGCGCGGGCTCAGGTATGCTGACGCCTAATCCCCCAGACAGCCTCGGCGACGTCGGACTCCTGCTTTATTATCTGTCGCTTGGCTTGGCGGTGACCTGTGCGCTCACCTTCGCCTGGCTTCTGTCGACCCGTTTCGGCCTGGCACTCAATGCCATACGGGACGACGAGGATAAGGCCGAAGCCATGGGCCTCAACACCCACATGGCGAAGGTGACGGCCTGGGTGATCGCCGCGGCCTTCCTCGGCGTGGCTGGCGCGCTTTACGGCAATCTCGTCCGCTTCATCGATCCGATCCAGACCGCGTTCGCCGGCGCCACCATCGGCGTGTGGATGATCCTCATGGCTCTACTTGGAGGCAGGGGCACGCTGCTCGGCCCGATCGTCGGCGCCATCGTGTTCCAGGTCACCAAGGAGCTGTTCTGGACCTATATGCTCGGCTGGCAACGCGTGGCGCTCGGCGTACTGATCGTCGTGGTCGCCGTGTTCTTCCCCTACGGCATTGTCGGCTTCTTCCGCGACCGCTTCAAAGACAAAGGCAGTGCGGCGGAGGAACGAGCATGATCGCATTGCTCGAGCTCACCGACGTCACCAAGACCTTCGGCGGCGTGGTCGCCAATGACGCGATCAGCCTCGGCGTGGAGCAAGGGTCCATCGTCGGCCTGATCGGCCCGAACGGGTCGGGCAAGACCACGCTCTTCAATACCATTACCGGCGTCATTCCCATCGATTCCGGTTCCATCCACTTCAAGGGGCGGGAGATTTCGCGGCTTCTCCCCGGCGACATCGCGCGGGCCGGCATCATCCGCACCTTCCAGCAGCCACGCATCTATCGGGCAATAAGCGCGCGGGCAAACATGCTGGTGTCGGCGTCGATCAGGACCGCGCCCTTCGCGCGTCTGTTTCGCCGGGCCGATAGGGACGCGGAGGATCGCGCGATTGAGCTGCTCGACTTCGTCGGCCTTGCCGCCAAGCAGGATGAGCTTGGCGGCGATCTCTCTTTCGGGCAGCAGAAGCTGCTTGAGCTCGCCATGGCGCTCGTCAACGATCCCGAGCTCCTGCTGCTCGACGAGCCGACCGCCGGCATCAATCCGGTGCTCATCGACAGTCTCATCGACCGTCTCAAGGCCGCCAATCGAGAGCGCGGCCTCACTCTGCTGGTCATCGAGCACAACATGCCGGTGATCATGGGTCTGGCCGAGCAGATTTATTGTCTCGCCCATGGGCGACTGCTGGCTCATGGTGCGCCCGATCACGTCAGAAGAGATGCACGCGTGCTCGATGCCTATCTCGGGGCGGCCTGATGGCGAACGCCATGTTATCGCGCGCTGCAGAAAATGGCGCGAGCGGCGTGCCTGTCTCCGCGCTCGACCGTCTCGCCGGCAATGCTTCGCACATCGCTATCGATCATCTGCACGCGGGTTACGGGCGCATGCAGATACTGCACGATTTCTCGCTGCGCTTGCCACGCGGGAAAGCGCTGTGCTTGGTCGGACCGAACGGCGCGGGCAAGTCAACCGTGCTAAATGCCATTTACGGCTTTGCCCGCATCTTCTCTGGCGCGATCGGCGTCGGCGGCTGTGACGTCACCAAGCTTCCGGCCAGCGCCAAGCTGAAGACCGCGCGCATCGCCTATGTGTTGCAGCGGGATTCCGTGTTTCCCGACATGACCGTCGAGGAGAATCTGTTCATGGGCGGCTATCTGCTCGACCGTCCCTCTGACGCCAGGCAAGCGGCGGAGCAGGTTCTCGAACGCTATCCGGCGCTCAAAGCGCGCAGGCGCGAACGCGCCCGCGTCCTGTCGGGCGGCGAACGGCGGCTGCTCGAGATCTCCCGCGCGCTGATCATGGACCCCGATGTGCTCTTGATCGACGAGCCGTCGATCGGGCTAGAGCCGCGCGCCATCGACATGATCTTCGCCACTTTGCGTGAGTTGCGCGACGCAAGTGGCAAGACTCTGATCCTCGTCGAGCAGAACGCGCGCAAAGGACTCGAATTTGCCGATGTCGGCTATGTGCTGGTGGCGGGGCGGCTGGTGAAAGCCGGGGAGGGTAAGGCACTTCTCGCCGATCCCGACATGGGCCGCCTGTTCCTCGGCGGCTGACCTAAAGCGAGTCGCCGGCGTAGACGGTGGCGGCACAGGGCCGGTCGGCCTTCTTGAACAGCGTGCACGCGGCTTCCGCTTCTTGCGCGTTGGCAAAGGGACCGGCGATCAGCCGCCATTTCTTGTCGGGCGCCAGAACGCGGCGCGGCTGCAATCCGGCGACCAGCGCCGCATGATTGGTGAGGTACTCGCGCCATAGCGGCCGCAATCCGTCCTGCTTGGCGACGGCGCCGATCTCGATGCCGTAGCGTGTGGTGCCGTCATTGGCGGCGGGCGGAAGCGTGACGGGATCGAGCGCCGCGGTCTCCATGCCCTCCGGTGGAGGAGCGGGGGCCTCGCTGGCCGCCGGCGCAGGTTCAGGCTCGGCGGCAGGTGCTTCCGGCGGCGTGGGCGAGGCATCGGCTGCCACGTCCTCCATGGAAGGCGGTTCAGCCGGCTGAGGCTCAGCCGTTTCGGCAGGCGCTGGTTCCTGAGAAGGAGCGTCAGCAGCCGGCTCGGGCGCAGCTTCAGCGGCAGGCTCTGGTGCCGGTCGTTCAGGCGCGCGGGCAGGTGGCGGTGGCGCAGAGTCAGGTTCAGGTTCGGGTGTCGCCACCTGTGCGGTCGGCGTGGAAGGTGCGGGTTCCGGCGCAGCTGGTGCGGCTTCTGGCGCAGGCGCAGGTGGAGGCGCGGCGGCAGGTGTTTCTGTCGGCATAGAAGCGGGCGAGGGCGGCGAGGTGGTCACCGAGGTCGCTCTGGGCAAGGCGGCGACGGGCCCGACGAATTTCTCGATCGGCTGCAGCCGTGTGTTCAGCTCCGCCAGTTGATCCGACAGCGAGCGCAAGGAAGATTTGATCTCGCCGAGTTCGTCGTCATGGGTCTTGTCCGCCTGGAGCAACGCCGATGCCTGATCGGCCGTGATGGCGGGCGTCTCAGCCGAAGCCGAAGGTGCTGGCGCTTCAACCTCGCTAGGCGCCGCACTGGTTTGCACGAGCTGACCGCCAAGGGCGGCGGGATCGGTAAACAGCGTGAAAAGATAGAAGCCCGAAAATCCGGCCAGCAGAATCCAGAAGCAGGCGAATAACCCCCGCGCCCAGTTCCGCGATCCGCTTCGGCGACCCATATCGGCCATGGATTACGCGCCCTCCCGCACCCTGAAATTCAGGCTGAAAAGCGACCTCAATATGGCTTGACGCAATATTGCCTGAGGGGGTGCGGCTTTGAGATTACTCGCATCGCGCGCCCCGTCAATTGATGGGTTATGGCCCTCGCCGAAGCTTTGGACTAGACAGATCGCCTTCAAGGAGGGGTGTGACCCTGCGATTCGAGCCCTACAGCCATGACTGAAGCATCGGCACTGGCCATCATCCTCGCCGCGGGCAAAGGCACGCGGATGAAGTCGGCATTGCCCAAGGTGATGCACCGGCTCGCCGGCGCCACGCTTCTGGCCCATGTGCTCGGCGCCACAAAGGCTGCCGGGATCGAGCGGATATGCGTCGTGGTCGCCCCGGGCATGGATGAGGTCGGCGCTTCCGCGAGCGCCGTTCACCCGAAGCTTGAGGTCTTCGTTCAGGACCGGCAGCTGGGGACCGCCGACGCGGTCAAGGCGGCGCACCAGGCCTTGGAGAATTTCCCCGGTCATGTGCTTGTGCTTTACGGCGACACGCCTTTGCTCCGCTCCGAGACGCTCGAAGCGGCCCGCGGCGCGCTTCATGCCGGCGCCGATCTTGTCGTGCTCGGCTTCGAAACGGACGAGCCGACAGGCTATGGCCGCCTGCTGCTCGACGAGCGGGGCGGGCTTGCCGCCATCCGCGAGGAAAAGGACGCGAGCGAGGATGAGCGCGCACTCACGCTCTGCAACTCCGGCATCATGGGTTTCCGCGCGGCGAGCACGCTGCTCGATCTGCTCGGACGCATCGGCAAGGACAACGCCAAGGGTGAGTTCTATCTCACCGACGCGGTGGCGCTCGCGCGCGGCGACCGGCTGGAGGCGCGCATGATCAAGGCCAATGCCGAGGAAGTGCTTGGCGTCAATTCGCGCGCCGAGCTTGCCGCCGCCGAGGAAGCGATGCAACGCCGGCTGCGCGCCGCCTTCATGGCCGAAGGCGTCACCATGACCGCGCCCGACACGGTATTCTTCAGCCACGACACGCGCATCGGCAAGGATGTGGTCATCGAACCGCATGTGATGATCGGCGCCAAGGTTGTCATCGAGGACGGCGCGACCATCCGCGCCTTCTCTCATATCGAGGGCGCGCATATCGGACCGGGCGCCTCGGTCGGACCGTTTGCGCGGCTCAGGCCCGGCGCCGATCTCGCCAAGGACGCGCATGTCGGCAATTTCGTCGAGATCAAGCAGTCGGAGATCGGCGAGGGGGCCAAGGTCAACCATCTGACCTATATCGGCGATGCCAGCGTCGGCGCACGCGCCAATGTCGGCGCCGGCACCATCACTTGCAACTATGACGGCTTCGCCAAGCACAAGACCGTGATCGGCGAGGACGCATTCATCGGCTCCAACACCTCGCTGGTCGCTCCGGTCAAGATCGGCGAGGGCGCCTATATCGGCTCGGGCAGCGTCATCACCAAAGACGTGGCCCCCGACGCGCTGGCGCTCTCCCGCTCGCCGCAGGAAGAGCGTGAGGGCTGGGCCGCCAAGCTCCGCAAGCGGTTGACCCGTGGGCGGAAATAAAGAGACATCGCTCGTGACTTGCGACACAAAACGGCGCCGATTAGCTACTAGCAAGGGTGCGAGGGAGTAGGCACGATGTGCGGCATTGTTGGCGTCCTCGGCAAAGGGCCGGTCGCCGGGCAATTGGTCGACGCGCTCAAGCGCCTCGAATATCGCGGCTACGATTCGGCCGGCGTCGCCACCATCGAGAACGGCCATCTCGGGCGTCGGCGCGCCGAAGGCAAATTGCGCAATCTCGAAGAGCGGCTGAGATCCGCGCCGCTGCTCGGCGAGACCGGCATCGGCCATACGCGCTGGGCCACGCACGGCAAGCCCATCGAGGCCAACGCGCATCCGCATATGACCGACGACGTGTCGCTGGTGCATAACGGCATCATCGAGAATTTCCGCGAGCTGAAAGCCGAGCTGACGGCGGAAGGCGCGGTGTTCACCAGCGACACCGACACCGAGGTCATCGCCCATCTCATCACCCGCGAGCTGAAATCCGGCAGCGACCCGGTGCGCGCCGTGTATCACACACTGAGCCGCCTCGAAGGCGCGTTCGCGCTCGCCATGATCTTCCGCGGCTACGACGATTTGATGATCGTGGCGCGTCAGGGCAGCCCGCTCGCCATCGGCTACGGCAACGGCGAGATGTTCGCGGGCTCCGACGCCATCGCTCTCGCGCCGTTCACCGACGCCATCGCCTATCTCGAGGACGGCGACTGGGCGGTGCTGACCCGTGGCGGCATTGCCATACGCGACCGCGAGGGTAACGCGGTAGAGCGGCCCATTACCCGCTCGCTCGCCAGCGGCCTGCTCGTCGACAAAGGCAATTTCCGCCACTTCATGGCCAAGGAGATTCACGAGCAGCCGGAAGTGGTCGGCCATACGCTCGCGTCTTGTGTCGATCTGGCCGCAAGCCGCATCGCCGTGCCGACGCTGCCCTTCGACTTTGCCAGGCTGCGCCGCCTCACGCTGTCGGCCTGCGGTACCGCCTTCTATGCCGGCCTGGTCGCCAAATACTGGTTCGAGCGCTGGGCCAAGCTTCCCGTCGACGTGGATATCGCGTCTGAGTTCCGCTACCGCGAGACGGCGCTCGATCCGGACGGCGCCGCGCTGTTCGTCTCGCAATCGGGCGAGACCGCTGACACGCTGGCAAGCCTGCGTTATTGCCGTGCCCAGTCCCAGCACGTTCTCTCGGTGGTCAATGTGCGCGAATCGTCGATCGCGCGCGAATCCGATGCCGTGCTGCCGACGTTGGCCGGCCCCGAGATCGGCGTCGCCTCGACCAAGGCCTTCACATGCCAGCTTACGGCGCTCGCCTGTCTTGCCATTGCCGCGGGCAAGGCGCGCGGGACCATCGGCCCCGAATTGGAGACCGAGCTGGTCCAGGCCCTGACCGAAGTCCCGCGTCATATGGCGAAGGTGCTGCGCGACGAAAGCGCTTACGAGGCGCTGGCCTTGTCCCTGTCCAAGGCACGCGACGTGCTCTATCTCGGCCGCGGTTCGAGCTATCCGATCGCGCTGGAAGGCGCGCTCAAGCTCAAGGAGATTTCCTACATCCACGCCGAGGGCTATGCCGCCGGCGAGCTGAAGCATGGGCCCATCGCCCTGATCGACGAGAACATGCCGGTCATCGTCGTCGCCCCGCGCGACGATCTTTACGAGAAGACCGTGTCCAACATGCAGGAGGTGGCGGCGCGCGGCGGGCAGATCGTGCTGGTCAGCGACGCCGACCCCGCGACGACCGGCTGCGCCATTGCCACCCATCTCGCGGTACCGCCGGTGCATCGCTTCGTGGCCCCGCTGGTCTATGCGTTGCCGGTGCAGCTCATCGCCTATCATACGGCGGTATTCATGGGCACCGACGTGGACCAGCCGCGAAACCTCGCCAAATCTGTGACGGTGGAATAGACTAGCCTCCGATTTGCCTGATTTCTTTGCTTGAGCAATGACATGGCGGATCATCGGAAACCTTTCCGGCCGCGCCGTCTTGCTATCGGGATGGCGCTGGTGCTGCTTGGCGCCATCGCTTCCGCTCATGCCCAGGACGCTGGGCTGAAGAACGGCGCCGCCGCGCTCAACGCCGGCAAATACGACAACGCGGTGCGGATGCTGTCGGCCACGGTCAATTCCGGCGGCGCCGCTCCCAGCGAGGCCGCCAAGGCGCTTTATCTGCGCGGCATCGCCTATCGCAAGCTCGGCCAGCCCTCGCGCGCCATCGCCGATCTCGGCGCCGCCATTTGGCTCGGGCTGCCGGGGTCCGACCGCGTGAGAGCGCAGGTCAATCGCGGGCTTGCCTATCGGTCCGCTGGTCTCAGCAAGGAGGCCGAGGCGGATTTCGCTGCGGCGCGTAAATCGGGCGGCAGCGGCGAGGTGGACAAGATCATCGCCCAGGACGGCGCGGGAGGTACAGCCGTTGCCGCGTTCAGCACGGAGGTGCGCCCCGAGGAAGAAAGCATAAGCGATCCGGTGAGAGGCGTGCCGGGCCCGTCCTTCGGCGGGACTGCCGCACCGGCACGTACGGCCGACGCAGCACCAAGGGCGGCGCCTGAGTCTGCCGGCGCCTGGAGCACTTCCGTTTCGCAAGGCGCGACCCAGGAAAGCGGCAGCCGCGTCTCCCGCTGGTGGGGGTCCGTGACCGACACATTCAGCTCGAGCGAGCCGGCAAGCCAGCCCGCTCCACCGCCTGCTGCCGCGCCCGCGCCAGCGCCGACACGAACCGCGGCGGCGCCAGCGGCCACACAGGCTGCCGCTCCTTCCAGCTGGACCACGGAGGTGCAAGACAGCAGCGCCGCCAGCAGCAGCGAGGGCGGCACGCGCTTGGGCCGGTGGATCTCCAGGACCACGGGGTCGTCGGATCCCGCGCCCGCACCGACTGCGACTGCCGCGGCGAGCGGGGGCATCTATCGCCTCCAGCTCGCCAATAGCCGCACCGAGGCAGAGGCCAAAGCTCTCTGGCAGAAGGCGGCGGGCCAGAGCCAGCAACTCGCTTCGGCTAGGCCGCAGATCGAGAAGGTGGATATCGGCGATTTCGGCACCTTCTACAGCCTCAAGATCGGGCCCTTCGCAGACAAGGCGCAAAGTCAGAGCCTCTGCAATTCGCTCAAGCGCGGCGGCATCGATTGCTCCGTGGCCACGCCCGACGGCCCGTGATCCATCACCCGGCGCGCATGAGCTTGATCGCATCGTCGCGCTCGAACAGATAAAGCAGGAGCCTGAGCGGCTCGGCATGTGCGCCCTTAAGCTCCGGATCGCGCGTCAAAATGAGCCGCGCCGCATCGCGCGCCGCTTCAAGCAGCGTCTGGTCCTCAGGCAGACGCGCGATACGAAAAGCGGGCAAGCCGCTTTGCCGCGTGCCGAGAACCTCGCCGCCGCCACGCAGTCTCAAGTCTTCTTCGGCGATGACGAACCCGTCCTCGGTACGCCGCATCACGTTCAAGCGTTCGCGCGCCGTCTCCGACAGGGGCTGGCGGTACAGCAGCACGCAGGACGATTCCTTGGCGCCGCGCCCGACCCTGCCGCGCAATTGGTGCAATTGGGCGAGACCGAAGCGTTCGGCATGTTCGATGATCATGATCGAGGCGTTCGGCACATCGACGCCGACCTCGATCACCGTGGTCGACACCAGGACCGACAGCGCGCCGGACGCGAACGCCGCCATCACCCGGTCCTTTTCCTTGCCGGAAAGTTGGCCGTGCACCAGCCCGACCTTGTCGCCGAAATGTTTTTTCAGCGCGGCGTAGCGCTCTTCCGCCGCCGCCAGGTCGAGCATTTCCGACTCGGCCACCAGCGGGCACACCCAATAGATTTGCGCGCCGCCTTTGACCGCGCGGGCGACGCCGGCGACAATCTCGTCAAGGCGTTCCAGCGGCACCGTGCGCGTGGCGACCGGCTTGCGCCCGGGCGGCTTCTCGTCGAGGCGTGAGGCGTCCATGTCGCCATAGCTGGTGAGCAGCAAGGTGCGCGGGATTGGCGTGGCGGTCATCACCAAAAGCTCGGCGCCGGCGCCAGTGCCCTTGGCTTGCAGCGCGAGCCGCTGATGCACGCCGAATCGGTGCTGCTCGTCGATCACCACCAGCCCGAGGTCGCGGAAGGCGATGGCCTCCTGGAACAGCGCGTGCGTGCCGATGAGAATATCGATGCCGCCGTTCTTCAGCGCGGTCAGGATTTCGGTGCGCTCTTTGCCGCGTTCGCGGCCCGTTAGCAGCGCTACGCGCAACCCCGCCGCCTCGGCGAAGCCGGAGATGGTGGCGAGATGCTGGCGCGCCAGCAACTCGGTCGGCGCCATCAGCGCGGCTTGCGCGCCGGCTTCGACGGCGGTGGCCATGGCCAGCAGCGCCACCACGGTCTTGCCGCTGCCGACATCGCCCTGGAGCAGACGCAACATGCGGTGCGGGCTCTTGAGGTCGGCGTCGATCTCGGCGAGCGCGCGCGTCTGTGCGCCGGTCAATGTGAAGGGCAGCGCAGAGAGGATGGCTTTCCGCAGCTTGCCGGGAGCTGTGAGGCTGCGGCCAGCCCTGCGTTTCAACCTCTGGCGTATGACGGCCAAGGCAAGTTGGTTGGCAAGCAGTTCGTCATGAGCAAGACGCGATCGCGCCGGTGAGGAAGGCGCAAGATCAGCTTCAGACTCCGGCGCATGCAGCCGCAGCAATGCTTCGGCGAAAGACGGCCATTCGTTCTTGGCGCGAAACGCCGGATCGATCCATTCCGGCAGCTTCGGGAGTTTTGTCAGAGCCTCGCCGATGGCCTTGCGCAGCACGCTGTTGGAGAGGCCGGTTGTCAGCGGATAGACCGGCTCGAGCAGCGGCAGATTGCCCGCGCCTTCCGCCGCCACCACATGATCGGGATGGGGCATTTGCAGCCAGCCGTCATAGGATTCGAGCCGGCCCGAGATCAGGCGCCGCGAGCCGACGGGCAGGAGGCGTTTGAGATAAGACGGGTCGGCGTTGAAATAGACCAGCTCGAGCGATGCGCCGTGATCGTCTTCGACCAGCACCTTGTAGGGCGCCCGCCCGCCGCGCCGTCCGCCCCCGGTGCGATGCTCGGCCACCGTGACTTCGAGCGTGGCGAGGTCTCTGGTCCGGGCTTCGGCGATGCTCGGCGTGATGGCGCGGTCGATCAGGCCCACCGGCAGATGCCAGATGAGATCGATGACCCGCGCATGCGCCCCCGGATGGACCGGCGCGACGAGCTTGTTCAGAAGGCCCTCGACCTTGGGCCCCACGCCCTTCAGGGCGCGCGCGGTGGTGAATAAAGGATTTAATCGAGGTGGCCGCATGGGGTCCCACGCGCTTGACAGACGAAGACCCGCTCGCTCTAACGCAGGCTTGCGGCAGTGGAAAGCGATGATCGTGTCCGGCAGTGATCTTGACCTTCGCCGCCGCCGCGCGCTGTGGCGGGCGACCCACCGGGGCACCAAAGAAATGGATTTCCTCCTCGGCCGTTTCGCCACGCAGACGGTCGATGGCATGGGTGCCGCCGAGATCGCCGTACTGGAGCGGCTGATCGAATGCCCCGATCCGGAGATCGAGTTCTCCCTATATGAAGGGCAATCCCTCGGCGCGCCGGACCTCGACGAACTCATGGCGCGCCTGCGCCGTTTCCATGGCTTGAGCGAAGCCGGCTAACCAGAACCCGCGTCATGGCGTCAGCGTCAAATCTTCCATCCTTGCCGGTCGACCGGCTGCTGCAGGCGCGGCAGGCGATCGCCTCCGGCGTGCCGGAAGGGCTTGATGCGCTGCTGCTCGGGGAGTTGGCGCGCACGGGGCACGGGCCGATCCTGCATGTCGCACGCGACGGCAACCGTCTCGCCACCTTGGAAGAGGCGCTTGCCTTCTTCGCGCCCGACGTGACGGTGTTGAGCTTCCCGGCCTGGGACAGCGTGCCTTACGACCGGGTCGCGCCCAATGCCGAGATCGTGGCGCAGCGCATCGCCACCCTTGCAGCTTTGGTCGAGCGCGGGCCTGACGGCCGCAAGCCGCTCATCGTGATGACCGCGGTGAACGCCGTGCTGCAGCGCATTCCGCCGCGCGATTTTCTCGCGGGCACGAGCATCAGGCTTCAGCCCGGCAATGCACTCAGCATGCAGGAACTCGGCGCAAAGCTCGAAACTAGCGGATATATGCGCGCCGGAACGGTGACGGATCCCGGACAATATGCCGTACGCGGCGGCATTCTCGACCTCTACCCGCCGGGAAACCAGCCGGTCCGCCTCGACTTCTTTGGTGAAACCCTTGAATCCATAAGAGTATTCGATCCCGAAACGCAGCGCACCGCCGCGCGCCTCGACGTCATCCAGCTCCTGCCCATGAGCGAAGTCACCCTCACGCCCGAGGTGCGCCGCGCCTTCCGCCAGCGTTACGTCGAGCTGTTCGGACCGGTCACCGGCGACGACCCGCTCTACGAGTCGATCTCGGTGGGGAGGCAGCATCAGGGCATGGAACATTGGCTGCCGCTGTTCCACGACCGGCTCGCCACTTTGTTCGATTACCTGCCCGGCGCGATCGTCAGCTTCGATCCGCTGCTGGATGACGCGCGGAGCAAGCGACTGGAGCAGATTGCCGATCATTACGATGCGCGGTCACAGGCGCTCGAGCGCAAGGCCTTCGGCGCGCCGCCTTACCATCCGGTGCCGGCCGAGAGCATGTTCCTGAGCGAGACTGAGTGGGGAGAGGCACTTGCCGACCGCCAGGTGATCGCGCTCGACCCCTTCGAGCATCCGGAAACGCCAGGCGCCGAGATCGTTTCCTTCGGCGGCAGGCGGGGCCGTTCCTTTGCCGCCGAGCGCCAGACCGAAGGCGCCAATGTGTTCGACGCCGTGGTGGCCCACGCCAAGAAACTCAGAGGCGAGGGCAAGCGGGTG
Source organism: Methyloceanibacter sp. (assembly GCA_040901485.1). GTDB lineage: Bacteria > Pseudomonadota > Alphaproteobacteria > Rhizobiales > Methyloligellaceae > Methyloceanibacter. Next base: position 13,897 of record JBBDYM010000005.1, on the reverse strand, counting down.
ATCGTCGCCACCTGGAGCAACGGCGCGCGTGAACGTCTCGCCGCGCTGCTTGCCGAGCATGGCGTCGGCGAGACCCAGAACGTGGAGAGCTTCGCCGAGGCCCTGGCCGCACCGCCCGAGACCATTGCGGTAGCGGTGCTGCCGCTCGAGACCGGCTTCGAGGCGCCGGGCATCGCCGTGATCGGCGAGCAGGACATTCTCGGCGACCGCCTCGTGCGCAAATCGCGCGGACGTCGCGGCGCCGATGTGCTGACCGAAGTGTCGAGTTTGAGCGTCGGCGATCTCGTGGTCCATGCCGACCACGGCATCGGCCGTTTCGTCGGCCTCGCCACCATCGAGGCGGCGGGCGAGCCGCATGACTGCCTCGAAGTGCATTATGCCGGCAGCGACAAGCTCTATCTGCCGGTAGAGAATATCGAGTTGCTTAGCCGCTACGGCTCGGACGAGTCGGGCGTCCAGCTCGACCGGCTTGGCGGTGTCGCCTGGCAATCGCGCAAGGCGCGGCTGAAGCAGCGCATCCGCGACATGGCCGAGAAGCTGATCAAGGTGGCGGCCTTGCGCGAGCTGCGCCAGGCGCCGGTGCTCAGCCCGCCCGACGGCGTCTATGACGAATTCTCCGCCCGCTTTCCCTACGAGGAGACCGAGGATCAGGTCACAAGCATCGGCGCCGTGCTCGACGATCTCGCGAGCGGCCGGCCCATGGACCGGCTGATCTGCGGCGATGTCGGCTTCGGCAAGACCGAGGTGGCGTTGCGGGCTAGCCTCATCGCCGTGCTGGCGGGGAAGCAAGTGGCCGTGGTGGTGCCGACCACGCTTCTGGCGCGCCAGCATTTCCACACTTTCACCGAGCGCTTCCGCGGGCTGCCGGTGAAGATTGCGCAAGCCTCGCGGCTCGTCGGCGGCAAGGAACTCGCCGAGGTAAAGAAGGGGCTGAAGAGCGGCGACATTAATATCGTCATCGGCACCCATGCCCTGCTCGGCAAGGCCATCGAGTTCGCCGATCTCGGCCTCCTGATCGTTGATGAGGAGCAGCATTTCGGGGTGCAGCATAAGGAGCGCCTGAAGCAGCTCCGCGAAGACGTGCATGTGCTGACGCTGACCGCCACGCCCATCCCGCGCACCTTGCAGCTTGCGCTCTCAGGCGTGCGCGAGATGTCGCTGATCGCGACGCCTCCCGTGGACCGGCTCGCGGTACGAACCTATGTCACGCCGTTCGATCCCATGATTCTGCGCGAGGCGCTGTTGCGCGAGCGTTTCCGCGGTGGCCAGACCTTCTATGTGGTTCCGCGCATCTCCGATCTCGACGACGCTGCGGCCTTCCTCGCCGAGCATGTGCCGGAGCTGAAAGTGGGCCGCGCCCACGGCCAGATAGCGAGCCGCGAGCTCGACCAGGTGATGAACGCCTTCTACGACCGGCAATATGACGTGCTGCTTTCCACCTCGATCGTGGAGTCCGGCCTCGACATTCCCACCGCCAACACGTTGATCGTGCATCGCGCCGACATGTTCGGCCTTGCCCAGCTTTATCAGCTGCGTGGGCGGGTAGGGCGCTCCAAGATCAGGGCTTACGCCTATTTCACCATCCCCGCCGATGCCAGGCTGACGACGGCGGCGGAGAAGCGGCTCAAAGTGCTCCAGTCGCTCGATACCCTCGGCGCCGGTTTCGTGCTGGCGAGTCACGATCTTGATATTCGAGGTGCCGGCAATCTGCTGGGCGAGGAGCAATCCGGGCACATCCGGGAAGTCGGCTTCGAGCTGTACCAGTCGATGCTCGAAGAGGCGGTCGCGGCGCTGAAAGGCGGTGACGCCGCTCTGATCGAGGACCAATGGTCGCCGCGCATCAATCTCGGCACCTCGGTGCTTATCCCCGAGGAGTATGTGCCCGATCTCCAGGTACGGCTTGGACTCTATCGCCGGCTCGCGGCGGTCGAGAGCCACGACGCCATCGAATCCTTCGCCGCCGAGTTGATCGACCGTTTCGGGCCGTTGCCGCAGGAGGTTCGCCACCTGCTCGATGTGGTTGAAATCAAAGGATTATGCCGTCAGGCTGGAATTGAGCAGATCGACGCCGGGCCGAAAGGCGCGGTGATCGCTTTCCGCAACAAGAGCTTCGCCAATCCGGAGGGATTGATCGCCTTCATCCGCGATCAGGGGCGGCAGGTGAAGCTCCAGCCAGACCACCGGCTTATCTATTATGCCAATTGGCAGACGCCGGAGGCGCGGCTCGCCGGTGCGCGCGATCTGCTTCAGCGCCTCGCCAAGATCGCCGCGGCGGTGAAGCAGGCCGCTTAAGGCACGCTCAGGGGGTCTTAGCCTGCACACCCGTGGGCTCGATCCACCACGTGTCGATCTGATAGCCGTAAAGCGGCGTGCTCTCCGGCCGCTTGAGGTCGCTCCAATGGGCGACCCACTGAAGCGGCAGATGGAACAGCGGAATGACGTAATCGCCGGAGAGCAGCACGCGATCGAGCGCACGCACGGCGGAAACGAAGCTTGCGCGGTCCTCGGCCTTGAGCAGCGCCTCGATCATGGCGTCCACCGCCTCGCTTTTCACCCCGGCGAAATTGAACGAGCCTTCGGTCACCGCCTCCTGGCTGCCCCAGCGAAAAGCCTGCTCGTTGCCCGGCGACAGCGATACCGGCCATACATACTGGATCATGTCGAAATCGTAGGTCTGCTTGCGCCGCTGATATTGCGCCGAATCGACCTGGCGGATGCGCGCGTCGATGCCGACCTGCTTCAAGGCGCGCGCATAAGTGAGCAGCAGCCGCTCCTGGGCGCGCGTCGCGGCGAGAATTTCAAATTCGAACGGCTCGTCCGCGTCGTTGACGAGCTTGCCGCCCTTCAACCGCCAGCCTGCCTCCTCGAGCAGCTTGAGCGCCTCGACGCGTCCCTCGCGGTTCTCGCCGCTGCCGTCGGTGGTGGGAAAAGAGAACGTCCCGTCCATGATGGCAGGCTTCACCTGATCGGCGTAAGGCGCGAGCAGCTTGCGCTCGGTGGCATCGGCGGGACGGCCGTGCGAAGAAAGATCCGAGCGCGCGAAATAGCTTTCGGTCCTCGCATATTGGCCGTGATAGAGGTTGCGATTGATCCACTCGAAATCGAACAGCTTGATCAGCGCCTGACGCACGCGCAGGTCGGCGAAGAGCGGCCGCCGCGTGTTGAACACGAGCGCCGCCATGCCGGAAGGCGTCTCGACCGGCAGGGCCTCCTTGACCACACGGCCGTCTTTGGCGGCGGGGAAGTCGTAGCCTTCGGTCCAGCGCGTCGGGTCGTCCTCGCCGCGCAGCCGCACCAGACCGGACTTGAACGCCTCGAACATGCTGCCGGCGTCGCGGTAGTAATCGAAGCGGATCTCGTCGAAATTGTAGAGGCCGCGATTGACGGGTAGATTGCGCCCCCAATAATTCGGATCGCGCCGATAGGTGATGCTCTTGCCCGGATCGACCTTGGCGATGGTGTATGGCCCGCTGCCGATCGGCGGGGTGAGCGTCGTCTTCTCGAAACTCTCGGCGTTGAGCCGGTGGCTCGGCAGCACCGGCATCAATCCGATGATCAGCGGCATCTCGCGGTCGCCGCTTTGATCGAAAGTGAAGCGGACCTTGCGCTCGCCGGTCTGCTCAACCTTGGCGACCTTCTTGTAGTAGGAGCGGTGGTTCGGGCGGCCGTGATCGCGCAGCACCGCGTGGGAAAAGATCACATCCTCCACGGTGATCGGCGTGCCGTCGGAGAATTTGGCCTCCGGGTGCAGCATAAACTCGACGAAGCTCCGGTCGGGTGGCGTCTCAACGCTTTCGGCGATGAGGCCGTAGAGGGTGAAGGGCTCGTCATTGGCGCGGGCGAGCAGGCTCTCGTAGAGATATTCCCGCAAGCCGTTGGCGGCCGCCCCCTTGACGATGAGGGGGTTGAGGCTGTCGTAGGACCCTTGCACGGCGAAGACCGCCCGGCCCCCCTTAGGGGCGTCGGGATTGGCATAAGGAAAATGCGGGAATCCAGCGGGTTCGCGGGGCTCGCCATGCATGGCAACGCCCGCCGCAGCCTCGGCCTGACTGTTGCCTGAAAGCAGCACAAGCCCCAGCAGGAGCAATGAAATAGGGACTTTCACCGGCGCGCGCGCATGGTTATAGATGGCATCCGCATTACGGCATGGGAGTTAAGGTTTCACCGCTTGCAACGCAAATCGGGCGCGGCAACGACAGGCTAACGAAAAGGGTTGGCACGCGCGAGGCCGAGACGCAGAATGTCCTCGATCACGGCGTGCAGCCACGTCTACGCCTCAATTCGGGTATTGACCCTAATCATAGGGACACGGGGGAAAGGTCGTTACGGCAACAGGCCTGACCTTTTCCGCGAAGCAAGAAAGGTCGTTTGATGTTTTGGTCCAAGGATCGTTGGAACACGCTGAGCGGCGCGGGCCGAGGGATGTTTTGCGCGGGCTTGAGCGCGCTTGTTTTAGGGGTGGCGGCGCCCCTGGCTCTGGCGCAAGAGACGCCGGTCGCCCCACCGCCGGCCCAGCCTAAAACCACGCAGGCGCCGAAGGCCGCTCCTGCCGCAGGCGCCCCGGCTGCGCAGGCTCCAGGCGCCGCGGCCCAGATACCGGAAGATGCCTGGGTCAAGCTCTGCATGAAGAACGAGCAGACCGCCAACAAGGAGATCTGCCTCATCAACCACGAAGGGCTCGAGCCCAATACCGGCATGGTCCTGATCGCCGCCGCCGTGCGCAAGGCTGAGGGCGAGGAGAAGCAGCAGCTTCTCGTGCGCGTACCGACCGCTTACGCACTGGTGATGCCGGCGGGCGTGCAGATCAAGATCGACGAGGGCCAGCCCATTCAGCTGCAATATTCGATCTGCTTCCCCACCAGCTGCCAGGTGCAGATGGAGATGACGCCTGAGTTGTTCGACCAGATGCGCAAGGGCAAGCAGATGGTGGTAGCGGCCATGAACATTCAGCAGAAGACCATGGGCTTCCCAGTGCCCTTGAGCGGTTTCCTCAAGGCTTATGAGGGACCGCCGGTCGACAGCGTGAAATACGAAGAGTCGCGGCGCCAGCTGATGGAGATGTTCCGCAAGCGGCAGGCCGAGCTTGCCGCCAAGGCGGCGGAGGCCGAGCAGATGAAGGGCGCGCAGCCAGGTCAAGCGCCGGCGCCGCTCCCTGGTCAGGCCCCGGCCTCGACGGCCCAGCAGAAACAGCCGGCTCCGGCCGCGCCGCCAATGCCGTAAGTTTTCTGCAAAGAGCGTAGAAATTCCAAGGCCGCTCCGGTTCGCCGGGGCGGCCTTTTGCTAATGTTCCTGGAGGAAGCGGTAGCGGTACACGCCGTCCTGCAAATCCTCGAACAGCTCCGAAACTTGCGGATGGCGCAGCGGCTCGTCGGAAGCGTCGGGCACGAGGTTCTGCTCCGAGACATAGGCGATGTACTCGGTATCGGCGTTCTCTGCGAGCAGATGATAGAACGGCTGGTCCTTGTTGGGCCGCGCTTCCTGCGGGATGGAGCGGTACCACTCCTCGGTGTTGGAGAAGGACGGGTCCACGTCGAAAATCACGCCGCGGAACGGATAGAGCCGGTGGCGGACCACCTGGCCGATTTGAAATCTGGCGTTGCGGACGGTCGACATTTCCCGGCACCTGGCCCTGAGTCTTTTCCCGATAAGACCGAAGCTTACGGAGGCTGTCAACTTAACACTCGGGCTCAAGACCAGCGCCGATTCGACCACATGAATTGCTCGGGCGTCTCGCGAATCCAGGTCTCGAATTGACGCTGAATTGCGGCGGTAATGGCGCGGATATCCTCGGCCTGGTTGCTGGTGCGCGGGATTCTCAGCTCGTTGACGTTGATGTCGAAGCAGGCGCGATTGCCGATGCGGATGCAGCGGCCGATCCAGATGCGGGCGCCCACCCGGCGGGCGATCATCGCGGCGATCGGCATGCTCTTGGCGGGGTAACCGAAGAACGGCACCTCGATGCCGTTCGCATCGTAAAGGTCGGAGATGAAGCCGAGCCGTCCGCCCTGGCGCACATAGTCCATGATGAGGCGCGCCGTCTTCTGAGTCTCGTCGTTCGTCGGTGCGCGGCCCCGGCCGAACAACCCGCCGGGATAGAGCCGTTCGCGCTGGGAGCGGAGATAGCGGTCGACATAAGGGTTCTTCACCTGCCGGTAGACGCCGGCGGGCCGGAAGCCGGCCAGCATTACCGGCCACATGCCGATCTCCCAATTGCCCATATGCATGGTGACGATCAGGGCCGGTCCCATCTTGCCCTCGTAGCGTCCCATCCAATGGCTGTTGGTGACATGCAGCCGGTCGGGCTGGTCCAGGATGCGGTCGATGGACATGGTTTCGACCATGACGCGGCCGAGATTCTCCCAGGCGGCGCGGGCAATGCGCTCGCGTTCCGCCAGCGTCTTCTCGGGAAAGGCACGCTGGAGATTGGCGAGCGCGCGCTTGTGACGGCGGTTATAGGGCGCGATCCAGCGCCACATCTTGGCGGAGATGGCGCAGGCGAGATCGAGCGGAGACAGGCGGACAATGCCGATCAGGAAGCGCAAGCCCAGATATTCGAAGCGATAGCGCAGATCGCGAGCGAACGAGATCTTTGAGCGTGGGGCCACAGGCGTTCCTGTCGGGATGGTCGATTGGCGCGGGAGTTAGCCCATCCTCGTGGCAAAAGCGGGGAGAAGCGTCAAGCGGGCTAAATGGCCTAGTTCGCGGCCGGCCGCATCAAAGAGGGAAGCTCGGTCGGCGGCGTCAGCCCGAGCCGCATGACCATGCGGCGCAGAGGGGGGAGGGCATTCAGTCCATGCAAGAAGAGGCCGCGCGCCGCCTGGATCGGCATCAGGCCGGAGAGCAGCGAGCGGCTCAAGAGATCCACTCCGACGGCACGTGTGAGCACGTCGAGCCGCCGCGTGTCCCGATAGGCGGCGAGCACCGCTTCGCCGCCCGGATCGTTGCCCTGCCGGAGCGCTGTGGCGACGCAGTCGGCAAGCGCCGCGGCGTCACGCAGGCCGAGATTCAATCCCTGTGCGCCGATCGGCGGCAGAATATGCGCCGCTTCCCCGACCAAAGCCGTGCGGTTCGCAGCGAGCGTCGCAGCCGTCAATCCGGCGACGGGGAACTCCGCGCGTGCGCCGGTTTCGGAAATGCGGCCAAGCAGCCCGCCAAGGCGCTCTTGAAGCGTTTCTCTGAAGGTTTCCGTGTCGAGCCGCATGAGGGCAGCGATCTCCGCCGTTGGGCCGACCCAGATCAGGCTCGACGCGCATGGGTCGGGGAGGGGCACGGTGGTGACCGAGCCGGCTTCTTTATGCAGCTCGGTCGAAACCCCGTCATGGGGAAACACATGCTTGAAATCGGTGGCGAGCGCGCTCTGTTCGTAGCGCCATTTGCTCGCCGCGATGCCCGCCGCCTCGCGGCAAAGCGACTGGTGGCCATCGGCGCCAACCACGAGACGCGCGGCGACAGGCGCACCTTCGTTCAGATCGAGCCGTGCCTCGTGCTCACCAAGAGCCAAATCTTTGACATTGACGGCGATGACAGCGCCCAGCGATTCCCGCGCGCGGGCATAAAGCGTCTCCACCAGCACGGTGTTGGGAATGTTGTAGCCGAAGGCTTCAAGCCCGAGCTCGCGCGCCTCGAAAATGATCTCGGGCGCCCTGAGCAAGCTGTTCGAGGCGTCGATGATGCGGATGGCCTTGAGCGGCGCGGCATGCGGGGCGAGGCCAGTCCATACGCCGATCGCCTTTAGCATGTCGATGGAGCCGGCAAGCAGCGCCGCCGTCCTGGTATCCCGCCGGTCGGAACGTGCCTCTGGCAGCGGACCGATCAGGGCGACATGGGCCCCGACATAATTGAGGGCGAGCGCCGCGGCCAATCCCGCGGGACCCGCGCCGACCACGGCGGCGTCGTAAAGGCGGTCTTCTGCTGCTGGATCGCGACTCATCGAAGTTTCACCTTACGACGAGCAACCATCTCCGTCATTCCGGCGCAAGCCGGAATCAAACCCCCTCATACCGTGGCCTGAAAGCAACAGCCCCCGGCTGTCATCGGACTGTCGTTGACCTGTCACACGCGCGTCATGGCCCGGGAAATACGGTCGCAACGGTCGATCTGCGCGGGGACATGGGGACAGTCCATCCAAATGGGGAGGGGCGAAATCTCCAGGCACGCGGATCTTAGGAGCAAAAGAAGCGTCATCCAACGGAATGGAGATGGGCATGATTGGGGGACTTATCAGGGACACGGGTCGATATTTGCTCGCGGGAGCGAGCGTAGCGGCAATTCTCGCGTGTAGCGCGCCGGCTGCGAAAGCCACGGACGTGCAGCAACTCGAAGCCGCCATGCGGGCCATGCAGGCCCAGATGCAAGAGCTGCAGCGGCAAGTGGCAGAAGCCAAGGCGGCGGCTGCCGCGGCGAAGTCCGCGGCAGCCAGCGGTGGCGGCGGCGACGATCTGGATCTGAAGGTCAAGTGGAAGGGCGCGCCGGAACTGTCCAGCAAGGACGGCAAATTCTCTGCGAAAGTCCGCGGCCGCTTCCAGACGGACTACAACGCCGTCGATCAGGATTTCTCAATCACCGGCAGGCCTGACGTCAACGCCGCGGAGATCAGGCGTGCGCGTCTCGGCATCGAAGGCGTCGTCTTCTACACGGTGGAATACAAGTTCGAGGCCGACTTTGCCAACGACGGTGTGTCGGTCAAGGATGCCTATCTCGAATATACCGGGTTGGCAGACGGCTTGGGCTTGCGCTTCGGCAACTTCAAGACGTTCAACACGCTCAATGACATGACCAGCTCGCGCTTCATCACCATGATGGAACGCGCCGCCTTGGTCGAGGCGTGGGGCTTCGACCGTCAGATCGGCGCCGCGGCGATCTTTGCAAAGGACCATTTCAGCATAGCGGGAGGTATCTTCGGACCGCCAGCCTCCACCGACGAAGTTTGGGAGGAAGATGTCAAAACCGGCGCCGCACGTATCACGCTGGCTCCGATCAACCGCTCAGTCAATGGCTCGAACCAAGTGGTCCATCTCGGCGCAAGCTGGCGTTATCGCGAGAACGCCGAACATCTGCGTGCCGGCAGCAGTGGTCCCTTCGGGGCCGTCTCAAATCCGTTCGCCGATCAGCTGTTCCGCTATCGCGCAAGGGGCGCCGATTTTCATCTGACCGATCGCTTTGTGTCGACGCCGCAAATCTTTGACAAAGACACCTTCTGGGGCCTTGAAGGTGCTGTGATTTGGGGACCGTGGTATGCGGCGGGCGAGTACACCCAGCTGAAAGCCGATATCATGCAGGCCAGCTTCAGACCTGCCCTAGGCGTGCCACTGCAACAAGGCTTCCTTGGCTCCGACCCAACCTATGACGGCTGGTATGTCGAGGGTGGCTGGTTCCTCACCGGCGAGTCGATGACCTACAAGGAGGGCGAGTTCGGCCGCATCAAGGTGAAGAACCCCGTGATCGGCGGCGGGAAGGGCGGCGGCTGGGGCGCCTGGCAGCTCGTTGGACGCTACGACGTCCTCGACCTGACCGACAAGGCGCTGACCATTCAAGGAAATCCAGTCATCAATCCTCCTTCAAGCTCTGCTCAGAACTGCACGATGTGCGGCGAGCAGAAGACCTGGGGGATCGGTATCAACTGGTGGCTCAACGACTACACGCGCTTCCAGTTCAACTATAACGAATCCGATATCGACGGCGGTCCGTTGCTCTTCACCAATGCTGCCGGCCAAGTTGTTTCCGCCAATGTCAACGACGGCGCCAAGATCAGGGGCTTCGGCATGCGCGCCCAGGTCGATTGGTAGGACGAAACCACGAAGCGAAGGAAGCAACCAGTCCCCCTCGCTTCACTGCCGCCGCCCTTTTGTCCCAGGGCGGCGGCTTTTTTGTGCTTGGGGTAAAGTGGGTCTTGGACTTGTCACTGCGCAGAGGTCGAGACCTCGGTCGTCTTGAACTTGTCGAGCCCGGTCTTGAGCATGTCCACGGCGGCGTTGACGCCGTCAAACCCCTTCATCTCGACGACTTTGCGCCCCTCCGGGAGTTTCTTGTACACCGCGAAGAACTGCTCGATGCGGGCGCGCTCGACCGCCGGCAGATCGTCGATCGTCTTGATCTCGTCATAGGTCGGATCGAGCTTGGAGATCGGCACGGCGACGATCTTGTCGTCGATTTCGCCCCCGTCGATCATCTTCATGATGCCGATGGGCCTGACGCGAATGAGCGCGCCGGGATAGATCGGCTGGCGCGTGATCACGAGCGCATCGAGCGGGTCGCCGTCCGGTCCGACCGTGCTTGGGATGGACCCATAATTCGTCGGATAGACCACCGACATCGATTGGAAGCGGTCGACGAAGATGTGTCCGGTCTTGGCGTCGAGTTCGTATTTGGTGAAGCTGCCGGCGGGAATCTCGATCACGACCTGGACGTCAGTCGGGTCCCCGGATTGCGGGAAGTCGATCGGGTTCACAAACTCGGCGGAGCTTGGCCCAGCGAACAACAGAGCGGTTGCGAAAGCGGCACTGAGAGCGAGTCTGTTCATCATTCTACGTTCCCCATGTGGATGGCTAAATCTCAATGGCGGGAAACGCTAATGATGCTCGATGACGGGACGATAACAGCCACCTCGACTCAGGCCTGGCGATTCACTGTTGCGCGGCAGCCACAAGGGGACTAGGGCGGTCTGAAATCATTAATAGTTACAGTGTATTATACCTGTTTTGCACAGGCTTGCATCGCTCCGATGGCAAAGCCATGCTAGGGGCGGAGACAAGTATCATGTGGACGCGTCACGCCATTGCGGGGCTGATGACCGGGCTTTTGCTCGTGGCGACGCCTGCGCTCGCGTTCGAGGAGACGCCGCTTCCCCCGACTCCGGATAGCGATGTCGCCGCTCCCAAGACGCAAATGGCGAAGCCGATGCAACTCGGCACGGCCAATGCGCCGATCGACCCCAAGAGCGAGCGCAAGGGCGGCCTCAACGTATTCGGCTACAATGTCTTCCCGAAGCTCAATTTCGGCCTCGATGTGCTCTATGGCCAAGAGCAGCAGCAATTGGAGCTGCAGCAAGGCACCTCCACGCTCGAGGAGAATGGCGACGTCAGCGTGCTCGGCAAGGTCAAGCGCCGTTTCTAGCCGGCAGACGCCTCAATCGTTATCCTAAGGCATGAACGCGCGTCTCGCCGCCGCTTCTGTGCACATCCTGACCGCGAGCGGCGTCGTATGGGCACTGCTGGCGCTGCGCGCCGCCCATGCAGGCGACTGGCAGACCATGTTCATCTGGCTTGGCATCGCTCTCGTGGTCGACTCCATCGACGGGCCGCTCGCGCGCTATTTCAACGTGCAGTCCGTGCTGCCGGGCTTCAGCGGCGAGCGCCTCGACCTGATCGTCGACTATCTGACCTATGTGGCTATCCCGGCCTTTGCCCTGACGCAAGCCGGCCTATTGCCGGAAGAGTTTCGCCTGCCGGCGGCCTTCGCCATCCTCCTGTCCAGCCTGTTCCACGTCGCCAATGTCCATAGCAAGACGGAGGAGGGTTATTTTGCCGGCTTCCCCGCAGTCTGGAACATCGTCTTGCTCTATCTGTTCGCGCTTCAGCCGCCGCCTTACGTTTCCCTGGCAATCGTGGCGCTCTTGGTCCTGCTCACTTTCGTGCCGATCCTATGCGTTCATCCTTTCCGCGTGGCTCGGCTCCGCCTGCCGACCGGCCTTGTCACAATTGCATGGACGGTCGCGGCGGCATCGGCCGTCGCCAATCCTTTTCCTTCGCCTTTCTGGGTGCAGGCCTTGCTGATCGGCACAGCTGCCTATCTGGTAGGCGTCGGCGCGTTCCGCTCTCTGAGCGAAGCACGGCGTCGATAAGTTTCGCTTGGCCATGGACCTCGATTTGCGCCTAGGCTATTAGCTCTCCGACGGGCCCACCACATCAGACCTTACCTCTTCCCGAATTCATGCTCGACCTCCTGACCGATCCGCATGTCTGGGCAAGCTTCCTTGCCTTGAGCGCGATGGAGATCGTGCTCGGTATCGACAACGTCGTCTTCATCTCCGTGCTTGTCGCGCGCATGCCGCCGCAACAGCGGCTGATGGCGCGCCGCATCGGGCTCTCGCTGGCGCTGATCTTCCGCATCATCATGCTCGCCGGGATCGTCTGGTTTATCCACCTGACCACGCCCATCTTCAGCCTGTGGGGCTACGACTTCTCCTGGCGCGATCTCGTGCTGCTCGCAGGCGGCCTGTTCCTGCTGGTGAAAGGCACGCGCGAGATCCATTACAACATCGAAGGCGACGAGGAGATGACTGCCGGCAAGGCCGCCAGTAATTCGATGGCTTCGGCCATCTTTCAGATCGCGCTGATCGATCTCGTGTTCTCCGTCGATTCGATCATCACCGCAGTTGGCATGGCCGATCATATCGAGGTGATGATCGCCGCGGTGATCGTCGCCATCATCGTCATGTATCTGGCCTCCGAGCCGGTGGCCGCGTTCATCGAGCGCTATCCGACCACCAAGATGCTGGCGCTGTCCTTCCTGCTGCTCATCGGCGCCGCGCTGGTGGCCGATGCCTTCCACTTCCACATTCCGCGCGGCTACATCTATTTCGCCATGGCCTTTTCCGCCGCGGTGGAGGCGATCAACGTGCTGATGATGCGCAATAAGCGCCGCGCCAAAGCCGCGCGGACGACCAAGCGTGGCGACAAATCCTGAGCCCGGTTTGGTTAACATCCCAACTTTGTCACGCAATCCCCTTAGGTTAGCCAAAAATTGACCAAATTTGAGCGACGCTGTGGGCGTACTCTCATGTCAGTGACGAAGGGGAAGTGATGAAGATTGGAGCATTCGTTCTGGCGGCTGCGCTGGCTTTGCCGGCGACGGCAACGGTTGCCGAAGACGGCTCGCTTAACGGCGACGAGTTGCGCAAGGCGATCAGCGGCAAGACCGTCTTTCTAAATGTCTCGGGTTTCGAGCTGCCCATCCGCTACGCTGCCACCGGCCGCATGTCCGGCAAGATGAGCACCATGGCCGCGAGTTTCTCCCGCGGCGACGGCTCTTCGGACACCGGCAAATGGTGGGTCTCGGACGGCCAGCTGTGCCAGCAATGGAAGAGCTGGATGGACGGCAAATCCTATTGCTACAAGCTCACGCAAAAGGGCGCGCGTGTGCAGTGGGTCCGTAATGACGGCCGCTCGGGCACCGCGCGTATTGGCGGATAGCACAACTGAATTCTTCTTTGTTGCTCGCTGGCGCAAGCGAGATCATCACGAGATTTGCCGAGAGCCGCTCCCCGAGCGGCTCTTTGCTTTTTGTCGGTCCTCATGCCGGGACGAGGTGAGGGAAGCGCCGTCCACAACTACCGCCCGCCCGGCGCTTGCCGCGCGCGGCGCGTTTGCATAAGCTTACAAAGCGATTCCGTACGTATCGTGCCGTTCGTGTCTTGCGTTAGCTTTCGCTACTTACGGAGCTGGTCAGCCATCTCTGAGCATCTTGACATTTTGCGCCGTGGACCGCGCTCGTGGAACGAGTGGCGTGCACGAAATCCGTCCCTCGTGCCCGACCTCACCGGTGTCGCTCTCAGCGTCGGCGAGCGGCAAATGGGACCGATCAACGGCGGGCCCATCAATCTTGCCGGCGCGGAGCTCAACCACGCCTCTCTGCGCTTTGCCACCCTGACCGCGGCGATCCTGGAGGCGGCCGACCTGTCGGATACAGATCTCAGCGATGCGCGGCTCGACGGCGCCAATCTCGCCCGCGCCAATTTGAGCGAGGCGGTTCTCGACCGCGTCGATTTCGCCGGTGCCAATCTCGCCAATGCCGATCTCAGCGGCGCGCGCCTGAAGGAGGCGCGCAATCTCACGCAAAGCCAGATCGAGGAGGCCGCGCTCGCCCACTCGCTGCCGCACTGGCCCTCGTTCCCCGAGGT
>JBBDYM010000004.1:0-54350 GCA_040901485.1 Methyloceanibacter sp. | reverse complement strand
GGGGTGAAGCCGAGATCCTCGTTCATGGCGAGCGCGGCGAAGCCGACATTCACCCGGTCGAGGAAATTGACCATGTAGCAGAGCATGAGAAACGGCAGGATCCGGCGCACGGCCTTGGCGACGGCAGATTGCAGCACCTGGTCCTGGTCCATCGCTCTCCCCCGACGCCTCTCTAAGGGAGGCGGAGCCCCCGTCATTGGAGTATTCTAGGCCGCGTAGGCAAGCCGATTCGGCTCAACTCCGGGAGGACACGCAGATGGCAATTCCATTGGATGCCGCCGCCGCGGCCATGCGCGAGGCCATGCGCGAGACGGTCAAGAAATATTCGCTGTGGTATCTGCTGCAAGGCGTGCTGATGATCGTCGCCGGCATCCTGGCGCTGGTCTATCCGCTGGTCGCCTCGGTGGCCATGGTCTTCCTGCTCGGCTGGATCCTGATCATCAGCGGCGTGCTACAGGGCATCGGTCTGATCGGCGCGCGCGACGTGCCGCATTATTGGCTGTCGCTGATCTCCGCGGTGCTCGCCATCGTCATCGGCCTGCTGCTGCTGCGCCAGCCCGATAGCGGGCTTCTGCTGATGACCGTGCTGCTCATCGTCTATTTCATGGTCGAGGGCATCTCCAAGGTGATCTTCGCGCTGACCATCAGGCCCTTCCCGAACTGGGGATGGGTGCTGGCGAGCGGTATCGTCGGCATCGTGCTCGCGGTTTATCTGTGGGCCAACATGCCGGTGAGCTCCGAATGGGTGCTCGGCGTGCTACTCGGCATCTTGCTGATCAGCGAGGGCGTGGCGCTCGCTTATCTCGCCTGGAAGGTCCGCGACAGTCTCTAGGGCTTATAAAACTGCGGCGCCCCCGAGAGCGCGATCCCGGGGGCGCCTATGCAGCCTGAACTTGTGTCTGGAGAAATTGGCCCGGCGCAGCCCGTGCGATTTTCCCCCGTCTTGCTGCTTCCCTCGTCGGGGCCGATGAGACGAACTCTCCCGTCGAGTGTCAAGACGTTAGCGGAATGATGCACAACAAGACCACGGCGTCGCCGCAAGTCTGCCCGAAACGCTTCACAATACGGCAACACTTGGGCAGACGTGCTATGCCCCGCTGCTAATCGGCGTCCATTTTGAGCGCAGCGATGAACGCCTCCTGCGGGATGTCGACCTTGCCGAAGCTCCGCATCTTCTTCTTCCCGGCTTTCTGCTTCTCCAACAGCTTGCGCTTGCGGGTGATGTCGCCGCCATAGCATTTGGCGGTCACGTCCTTTCGGAGCGCACTGATGGTCTCGCGCGCGATGACCTTGCCGCCGATCGCCGCCTGGATCGGGATCTTGAACATGTGCCGCGGGATCAAATCCTTGAGCTTCTCCACCATGGCGCGGCCACGCATCTCGGCGCGCGAGCGGTTGACGATGATCGACAGCGCATCGACCGGCTCGTCGTTGACGAGCAGCGCCATCTTGATCAGGTCGCCGTCCTCGTAGCCGGTGATGTGATAGTCGAACGAGGCATAGCCGCGGCTTACCGATTTGAGCCGGTCGTAGAAATCGAACACCACCTCGTTCAGCGGCAGATCGTAGACGACCATGGCGCGGCTCCCGGCATATGTCAGGTTCTTCTGCCGCCCGCGCCGGTCCTCGCAAAGCTTGAGCACGCTGCCGAGATGCTCGTCGGGCACGAGGATGGTGGCCTCGATCCACGGCTCCTCGATTCTGGCGATCTTCTGCGGCTCCGGCATGTCGGCCGGATTGTGCAGCTCCTTCATGGTGCCGTCGGTCAGGAAGACGCGATAGATCACCGACGGCGCGGTGGCGATCAGCTCGAGATTGAACTCGCGCTCCAGCCGCTCGCGGATGATCTCAAGATGCAACAGCCCGAGAAAGCCGCAACGGAAGCCGAAGCCGAGCGCGGCGGAGGTCTCCATCTCGTAGGAGAAGCTCGCATCGTTGAGGCGGAGCCTGCCGACCGCCTCGCGCAGATCCTCGAACTCGCTGGCGTCCACGGGGAACAGGCCGCAGAACACGACCGGCTGCGCCGGCTTGAACCCGGCAAGCGGCGCCTCCGCGCCCCGCTTCTCGTCGGTGACGGTATCGCCCACGCGGGTATCCGCGACCTCGCGGATCGAGCCGGTGAAGAAGCCGATCTCGCCGGGCCCAAGCCTGTCACGCATTTCCTGCTTGGGGCGGAAGATGCCGACGCGGTCCACCTGGTAAGCGGCACTGGTCGACATCAGCTTGATGCGGCTCCCTTTGGTTAGCGTGCCGTCGAAGATGCGCACCAGCACCACCACGCCGAGATAGGCGTCGTACCAGCTATCGACCAGCAGCGCCTTCAGCGGCGCGTGCGCCTCGCCCTTCGGCGGCGGCAGGCGATGCACGATGGCTTCAAGCACATCCTCCACGCCCTTGCCGGTCTTGGCGGAAATTTCCAGCGCGTCGTGCGCGTCGAGCCCGATCACGTCCTCGATCTGCTGGCGCACCCGCTCCGGCTCCGCCGCCGGCAGATCGATCTTGTTCAGGACCGGCACCACCTCGTGATGGTTGTCGAGCGCCTGATAGACATTGGCGAGCGTCTGCGCCTCGACCCCTTGCGTGGCGTCGACCACCAAGAGCGACCCTTCGCACGCGGCGAGCGAGCGGTTCACCTCGTAGGCGAAATCGACATGGCCCGGCGTGTCGATCAGGTTCAGCTCGTAGAGTTGCCCGTCGCGCGCGCGATAGTCGAGGCGCACGGTCTGCGCCTTGATGGTGATGCCGCGCTCCCGCTCGATATCCATGGAATCGAGCACCTGCTCCTTCATCTCCCGCGCGGTAAGTCCGCCGCAAAGCTGGATCAGCCGATCGGCGAGCGTCGACTTGCCGTGGTCGATATGGGCGATGATGGAGAAATTGCGGATGCGGGAGAGGGGGGGCGCCTCTTTTGAACTCATGGGCGGCTTGGTACGGGAGCAAGCCTCCAAGGGTCAAGCGTGTGCACGGGCAATTGCGGCGAAATCTTGGGAAGCCTGCCTTAAATTTGCAGTTGTCAGCACCTAGGGCGGGTCTGCTAGGAAGGTGCCTTCAACCCATCGGAGAATCGAAAAATGCTAAAGTCAATGATCTGCGCCGCGGTTGCGGCAGGTTTTGTCACTGTCGCCGCTCTGTCGGTCCAGGCCGGCACCATGGTTCCCTCGGGCACGTCCTGCAAAGAGGCGGCCAAGATGGCGTTTCCCGACGATCGCAAGATGCGCCACCACTACAAGAAGTCTTGCAAGCACAACTTTAAGCACGCCCAGAAGAGCTAAATCTCAGCCTTCTGACCACGCTTTTGAAGAAGGGGGCCCGCGGGCCCCTTTCTGATTCGCGCGTTTAGGAAAACCACAGATAGGGCTGGAAGCGTATTGACGGAAGCGCCCTGTTCGGCGCTTTATCCGGGTGCATCACCACTCAAGCTCGTCATCCAGGGGAGTAAGCCTATGCTTAAGAAAGTATTTCTGGCCGTGGCCGTGTCTTTCGCCATGGCTGGCGCCACGATGATCGCCGTGCCCCCGCCAGTGGAAGCCGGCCATGGCTGCTATAAGCGGGCCAAGGCCAAATATGCCGGCCATTGGAAAGAGCGCCGGGTCTACCGGAAGGACTGCAAGGCGCATTTCCGCGCCGTGGAGGGCAACAAGAAGGGCATATTCAAGGGGCGCCTCTTCAAGCGGAAGGCCTCCTAAGCAATTCGGCTTCGAGAATTTGCCAGGGACTCGCGGGAAACCCCGCGGGTCCCTTTTTCGTTCGCCACAAGCCATTGGGCGCTTCACCGCTTTCGGTTATTGAGGAGCGATGCAGCAACGGCTTTCCTCACCCATAAGCGAGCTGAAATCCGCCTAT
The DNA here is from genome assembly GCA_040901485.1 of Methyloceanibacter sp. Taxonomy (GTDB): domain Bacteria; phylum Pseudomonadota; class Alphaproteobacteria; order Rhizobiales; family Methyloligellaceae; genus Methyloceanibacter. Next base: position 50,507 of record JBBDYM010000004.1, on the reverse strand, counting down.
GACGTGGTGGTGGTGGGCTCGGGCTACGGCGCTGGCGTCGCCGCCTCCAGATTATCGCGCGCGGGCCAAAGCGTATGCGTCATCGAGCGCGGTCGCGAGTTCCTGACCGGCGAGTTCCCGAGCCGCCTGCCCGAGCTTCGCCGCGAGCTGCAGCTGAACGGCGGCACCATGCGCTCAGGCTCGCGCACCGGGCTGTTCGATTTCAGGCTCGGCGCCGACATCCATGTGCTGCTGGGCTGCGGCCTTGGCGGCGGCTCGCTGATCAATGCCGGGGTAGGGCTTCGGCCCGATGCGCGCGTGTTCGCCGACGCGGCGTGGCCGGAGGAGATCGTGCGCGACGGGCTGCTCGATCTCGGCTTCTCCCGCGCGAACGCGATGCTGCGGCCGTCCCGCTACCCCAAGGCTCAAGAGCTCACCAAATACCGCGCGCTCGAAACCGCGAGTGCGGCGTTCGGCACGTTGCCGGTGGCGGCGCCGGTGGTGGTGAGCTTCGAGGAGACGGTCAATCCCGCTGGCGTCGCGCAACCGGCCTGCACGCTGTGCGGCGATTGCTGCTCGGGCTGCAATGTCGGCGCCAAGAACACCGTGGCCATGACCTACCTGCCCGATGCCAAGGCGCATGGCGCGGACATCTTCACCGAGCTTGCCGTCACCCATATCGCCAAGCGCGACGGGGGCTGGCGCGTGCATTTCGTGCCGTCGAACGAGACGGACGCGGAAGGGGGATTTGTCAACGCCAAGACCGTGGTGCTCGGCGCCGGCACGCTCGGCTCGACCGAGATCCTGCTGCGCTCGCGCGAGCGCGGGCTCGCCCTGTCGGACCGGCTCGGCGAAGGCTTCTCCGCCAATGGCGACATCATCGCTTTTGCGCTTGGTGGCAAGGAGCGGGTGAATGCTGTCGGCGTGGGCGAGCCGCCGAAATTCGTGGGCGATACGATCGGCGCCTGCGTCGCCGGCCAGATCGAGCTTCCAGACGGCGCTACGCTCGACAACAGCATGATCATCCAGGAAGGCGTGCTGCCCTCGGCGCTCGCGCCGCTTCTGCCGGTGTTCTTTATTTCTGGCGGCCGGATACTCGGCGCGGCGCAAAGCCTGATCAAAGGCGTCTATCAGGGCCCGCTGTCGCATCTCCATACCTTCTTCGTGGTTTCGCACGACGACGCAGGCGGGCGCATCCGCCTCGACAACGGGCGCGCGCAAATCCACTGGCCGGGCGTCGCCGAACAGCCGGTCTATGCCCGTGTCGACGAGGCCCTGAGCAAGGCGGCGCAGGCGGTCGGCGCGCGCTATATCAAGAGCCCGCTCTCCGCCACCACCATGGGCGTCAAGCCGGCCACCGCGCATCCGCTTGGCGGCTGCGGCATGGGGGAGGATGCGGCGCAGGGCGTGGTCAACCACAAATGCCAGGTGTTCGCGGGCGCCAAGGGCGAGGGCGTGCATGCCGGACTTTATGTCTGCGACGGCGCGGTGATCCCGCGCTCCATCGGCGTCAATCCGCTGCTCACCATCACCGCGCTGGCCGAACGGGCCATGGTGCATCTTGCCCGCGACCACAATCTCGGCTTCGATGCGGACGCCAAGACGGGGACGATGTGAGGGAATTGCCGACCATGGCACGGGGCTTCCTTGCGCCTTTGGGGACCGCAGCCGCGCTTATTGCATTCGCGTCAAGTGGCGGTGCGCTCCATGCCTCGACCAAGGCCCGGCCTTGCACCGCCACCGAGGCTGCCGCGCCGGTCGATGCCAAGGCGGCGAAGGGCGCCGACCGCCTCTCCATCGTGCTGGTCGGCGATACCGGCTTCAACCCGAACGATGCGAAAGTCGATCCTTCTGGCGTGGTGTTGAAGGGAGGCGAGGTGATGAGCTTCGCCGACACCATCGCGGGCGTGGCGCGCGAGGTGGACGGCGACCTCGCCTTCGTCAATCTGGAGACAGTCGTTACCGACCGCAATGACATCAGGACCGACGGCAACAAGTCGGCAGGCGCGTTTCACTTTAGAAGCCACCCGCTCGGGGTCAAGGCGCTACAGGACGCGGGCTTCAATCTGTTCGCGCTCGCCAACAATCATTCCATGGATTACGGCGCCGCTGGCGTCGAGGAGACCCTCTATCACATGGCCGTGGCGGGATCGGCGCGCGCAATCGCCTTTGCCGGCATCGGCGCCGATTTCGACGAGGCGACGCGGCCCGCCTGCATCGAGCTTGACGGCACGCGCATCGGCTTCGGCGCTATCGGCATCGTCACCGGCGACATCCCGCAGCATCGCGCCGGGCCCAAGAAGCCGGGCCAGGCCTCCTACCGCAACCGGCTCGATTTCGAGACGGTGGTGGACCGGCTCGCAGGCCTGCCGGCCGATTACCGCATCCTCTCCATCCATTACGGGCTCGAGGGGCGCGTGGTGCCGGACGACCGCCAACTCACCGATTGGCGCGCCTTCGCCGCCGAGCAGAAAGGCATCGACCTGATCGCCGGCCATCATCCGCATGTGGCGCAAGGCGTCGAGCTGAACGGCAAGTCGCTGATCTTCTACGGGCTCGGCAATTTCATGCATCCGGGCACCGCCGAGTTGACCCGCTTCGGCATCTGCCGCGACTACGGGCTGATGGCCAAGGTGCATCTCGCCCGCGCCGGCGAGGCCTGGCGGGTCGGTGCCATCGAGGCGATCCCGCTGGCCAAGACCAATGAGCGGCCCGAGCGCTTCCCCTCCGATGAGGCGACGACCCGCATCTATGCGCTCAATCATCTCGCGGGCGAGCTCGACGACGGCAAGCAGGCCTACGGCGTGCGCTTTACCCCGCAACCCGACGGCTCTGGGCTCTATTGCGCGCAAGGCGCCGCTGAGCTTGGCGGCAAATTGGGCAAGCTCTGTCAGGGCTGGCAGCAGGCGTCCGCGCCGCCGGCGGAGATCGCCGCCCAGATCGACAAGGCTTGTGAGGACAAGCCGTTCTACGGCAAGCCGGCACTCACCAAGCGCCGCAAGCCGCAAAAGCAGCGCTCGGCGTCGCCCCCTTCGCCCTTCGGCAGCTTCCGCTAACCTTGACCTCTCCCCGGCGGGGAGAGGTCGGCTGCGCAGCGGCCGGGTGAGGGGGTTAAAAACAAAACTATGTCTCCCCTCACCCCAGCCCTCTCCCCACAGGGGAGAGGGGTTCTAGCCGCGCAATTCGCCGCCGGTGGCCTTGATGACGGCGGCGACGATCTTCGCCGCGACCACCTCGATCTCGGCATCGGTCAGCGTCTTGTCGCGCGGCTGCAAGGTCACCTCGATGGCGAGCGACTTTTTCCCCTCGGGCACGCCTTGGCCGGTGAACACGTCGAACACGCGGGTCTCTGCGATCAGCGCGCGGTCGGCGGAAGCGGCGGCGCGCACCACATCGCCCGCTTCAACGTCGCGGTCGAGCAGGAAAGCGAAATCGCGCCTGACCGGCTGCAGGTCGGAGGCGTCGAGTGCCTTGCCCGCGCCTTTGCGCTTGGTGGGGATTGCGTCGAGATAGAGCTCGAAGGCGGCGATCGGCGCATCGACGCCGAGCGTGGCGAGAAGGTCGGGATGAAGCTCGCCGAACACCCCAAGCACTGTCTTCGGCCCAAGCTTGAGCGCGCCTGAGCGGCCGGGATGGAACCAGGCGGGCGCCTCGCTTGTGACGGTCAGGTTCCCTTGATCCACGCCAAGGGCTGAGAGCGCCGCCACGGCGTCGGCCTTGGCGGCGAACGCATCGGCTTCCGGCGCCTCACCCGACCAGTGACGACCCGAGCCGGCAAGCGCCGAGCGGCCGAAACGCACGCCAGAGGCGGCGACGAACTGGTCCTCAGGTTTCGCGCCGCGATAGGCCTGGCCAAGCTCGAACAAGGCGCCGTCGGCGAAGCCACGGTCGCGATTGCGCTGCGCCGCGACGATCAGACCCGGCAGCAGGGACGGGCGCATCTGCGCCAGCTCGGTCGAAATCGGATTGCTCAAAGCAAGCTCGGCCTGGCCGCCGCCGAACAGCTTCGCCTGGTCGGGCGGAATGAACGACCAGGTCACGGCCTCGACCAATCCACGCGCGGCAAGCACGCGGCGCGTCAGCCGCTGCCGCTTTTGCGCTTCGGTCAGCACCGGCTGGGCGACGCCGGCGGCGCGGCTCATCGGCGTGGCCGGCACTTTATCGACGCCCACCAGACGCACCACTTCCTCCACCAGATCGGCGGGATCGGAAATGTCGGGACGCCAGGAGGGCGGTGAGGCCTTCAACGTCTTGCCTTTGCCGTCAAGCGCGATGCCGAGCGCGGCCAGCAGATGCTTGATATCGCGATTGTCGAGATCGAGCCCGCTCAGCCGCTTGACCCGCGACAGATCGAATTTGAAGGGACGGTTGGGCTTAGGCGGCTTGCCGGCGACGACGATCTTGCTCGGCTCGCCGCCGCAGAGATCGAGCACCAGATCGGTGGCAAGGTCGAGCCCCGGCACCACGAAATCCGGATCGACGCCGCGCTCGAAACGGTAGCGCGCATCGGACAGGATACCGAGCCTGCGCCCCGTGCGCGCGGTGCGCTTCGGATCGAACCAGGCCGACTCGATGAACACGTTGGTGGTCGCGAACGTCGCGCCGGTGTCCTCGCCGCCGATCACCCCGCCAAGCCCGAGCACGGCGCGATCGTCGGCGATGACGCACATATCGCCGTCCACCTCGTAGGTCTTGCCGTCGAGCGCGAGGAACTTCTCGCCCGTCTCGCCCAGCCGCGCGCTGATCGCGCCCTTGAGCTTGTCGGCGTCATAGACGTGCAGCGGCCGGCCGCGGTCGTAGGAGATGAGATTGGTGATATCGGCTAGCGCGTTGATCGGGCGCAGGCCAATCGCCTTCAGCCGGCGTTGCAGCCAGTCGGGGCTGGGGGCGTTCTTGACGCCGCGCACCAGCCGCCCGGCGAACACGGGGCAGGCGTCTGCGGATGCCGCGTCGAACTCAAGCTCGATGGGAATTGGGCTTGGGAAGCGGCCTTTGACCGGCTTGAGCGTGTCCTTCTTGAGCTTGCCGAGACCGGCGGCCGCAAGATCGCGGGCTATGCCGCGCACGCCGAGGCAATCGGGACGGTTCGGGGTGATGGCCACGTCGAACACCGCGTCGTCGAGGCCGAGCGCCGCGGCGGCGGGACTGCCGATCTTGGCGTTGGGGTCGAGCTCGATGATGCCGGTATGCTCGTCCGATAGCTCAAGCTCGCGTTCCGACAGCAGCATGCCGTTCGACTCCACGCCCCTGATCTTGGCCTTGGTCAGGGTGAAGCCACCGCCTGGAATGTAACTTCCGGCCGGTGCGAACACGCCTTTCATCCCCGCGCGCGCGTTCGGCGCGCCGCACACGACTTGCAGCCGCTCTTTGCCGGTATCGACCTCGCAGACGCTGAGCTTGTCGGCGTTCGGATGCTTCTCGCACTTCACCACTTCCGCGACGATGAAGGGCGCCAGCGCGGTGGCCGGGTCGAACACATGCTCGACCTCGAGCCCGATACAGGTGAGCGCATCGGCGATCTTCTCGACGCTCGCCTTGGTGTCGAGATGCTCCTTCAGCCATGCGAGGGTGAACTTCATGGCTCAGACAGTCCCGCGGCAAGCGTCGGGATGGCGAGCGGCGGGAAGCCGTAATGCTTGAGCCAGCGAAGGTCGCCCGCGAAGAAGGCGCGCAAATCGGGCATGCCGTATTTCAGCATGGCGATGCGGTCGATGCCGAGACCGAAGGCGAAACCCTGATAGCGCTCCGGGTCGAGCCCGACATTCTTCAGCACGTTCGGATGCACCATGCCGCAGCCGAGAATCTCCAGCCACTCGTCGCCTTCGCCGATCCTGATCTCGTCGCCGATTTTGGCGTAGCCGATATCGACCTCCATCGACGGCTCGGTGAAGGGAAAGTAGCTCGCGCGGAAGCGCATCTTCACCTGCTTCACCTCGAAGAACGCCTTGCAGAACTCTTCCAGCACCCATTTCAGATGGCCGAGATGCGTCTCCTCGTCGATCACCAGTCCCTCGACCTGATGGAACATCGGCGTGTGGGTCTGGTCGGAGTCGCAGCGATAGACGCGTCCCGGCGCGATGATGCGGAGTGGCGGTTTTTGCGCGAGCATGGTCCTGATCTGCACCGGGCTGGTATGCGTCCGGAGCAGTGGCCGCGTGCCGTCGGCGCCTTCAGCGAAATAAAACGTGTCGTGGTCCTGTCGCGCCGGATGCTCGGGCGGGATGTTGAGCGCGGTGAAATTGTTGAAGTCGGTCTCGATGTCCGGGCCCTCGGCGATCGAGAAACCCATATCGGCGAAGATCTCGGTGATCTCGTCGGTGACCTGGCTCACCGGGTGGATGCGCCCGTCGGCAAGCGGCCCTTCGCGCACCGGGAGCGTAACGTCGGCTCGCTCATGCACGAGCTTCTCGGCCGTCGCGGCCTTGGAAAGCTCCGCGCGCTTGGCTTCGAGCGCGTCGCCAATGCCGGTCTTGAGCGCATTGACTGCCTGCCCGAAATCCTTGCGCGCCTCGGGCGGCAGCGTGCCGAGCTGCTGCATCAGCGCCGACACCACACCCTTCTTGCCGAGCGCGGCGACCCGCACCTCTTCGAGCTTGGCGAGGGTCGAAGCGCGTGCGATCGCGTCAAGCACCTCGCTTCTTAAGGTATCGAGTTCTGGCGCGCTCATGGCTCCGGCTCCCATGGCCCGGACGCGCGGATGTTAGGCCCGAGGGGCGGCGGCTGAAGCAGCCTCGACCAGACCTTTGAAAGTTGCAGGCTCGTGTACGGCAATATCGGCGAGCACCTTGCGGTCGAGATCGATGCCGGCCTTCTTCAGCCCGTCGATCAGCCGGCCATAGGTCATGCCGTTTTCGCGCGCGGCGGCGTTGATGCGCTGGATCCAGAGCGCGCGGAAGGTGCGCTTCTTCACCTTGCGGTCGCGATAGGCGTATTGGCCGGCCTTCTCGACGGCCTGCTTGGCGACGCGGATGGTGTTCTTGCGGCGGCCGTAATAGCCCTTGGCCTTGCTCAGCACCTTGCGGTGACGAGCATGAGAGGTAACGCCGCGTTTCACACGGGACATAGCAGTGCTCCTTCGAAGCAGCCTTCAGCCCTAGCGGGCGTAAGGCAGGAAATTCTTCTTCACGATCTTGGCGTCCTCGTCGGACAGCACCATGGTTCCGCGCGCGTTCCGGATGAACTTGTTGGGGCGCTGAATCATGCCGTGCCGCTTGCGCGAGGCTTGGCATTTGACTTTGCCTGAGGCCGTGACCTTGAAGCGCTTCTTGGCACCGCTCTTGGTCTTGAGCTTGGGCATTTGGCTTCCTTTTCTCGGCAACCCGGCAGCTATTTAGCTGCGGACGCCACTGTTGGACGACTGAAAGCATGCGAGCCGCCACGGCATGCCCCGCCGGGCGGCTCCTGGTGTGGGCGCTTATAAAGGGGATTTGGCCTTTATGGCAAGCGCGGCAACGGCTCTTGGTTTGCGCATGGTCTTTTCGGAAAACCGGTTCCCACTTTTCCGGATCATGCGCTAGCGTGGCGCCAGCACCATCACCATCTGCCGGCCCTCGAGCTTGGGCTCCGATTCCACTTTGGCGATGGTCGAGGTGTCGCTCTTGACCCGGTCGAGCAACTGCGCGCCGAGCTCCTGATGCGCCATCTCGCGACCCCTGAAGCGCAAGGTGACCTTGACCTTGTCGCCCTCCTCGAAGAAGCGGCGGATCGAGCGCATCTTCACGTCGTAATCGTGAATGTCGATATTCGGCCGCATCTTGATCTCCTTGATCTCGACGGTGCGCTGCTTCTTGCGCGCCTCGGCGGCCTTTTTCTGCGCCTGATATTTGTATTTGCCGTAATCGAGGATCTTGCACACCGGCGGCTCGGAATTGGGCGCGATCTCGACGAGATCGAGCCCTGCTTCCACCGCGCGAGCGAGACCATCGGCGATGGGAACCACGCCGACATTATTGCCGGTAGCGTCGATGAGTTGGATTTGTGGGACTTCGATGCCCTCGTTGACACGGGGGCCTCCCCGGTCGGGGGTAAGCTTCATTGGCCGTCTTACGATGTTGCGTTCTCCTCTTTCCGTGTCACAAGCGCCCTCGCCGCGGCGAGGCAGTGGGCGCTTCCCCACATGACGCTATCCTAGTTTCTACAGGATGGGAATTGGCCCTGACAAGTCAAGCCCGCTCGCCAAGACATGCCGCTAGGCCTTGTCCTCCAGGGGGAACGCCGCCTCAAGCGAGGGTGGGCGCTCGAACGCCTCGGCTAGATGGGTGCCGAGCAGCTCGTCGTAAACGGCCAGGGTCTTGACCTGCATCTGGGCAAGCTCGAACAGGGCGTGGACATGCGCGTTGCCGCGGACGCCGATCGCGGTGCGCTCGGCTTGGGTAAGGGCAAGCGCTCGCCTGATGCGCGCTGCCAACTCCTCGACATCGCCATGCGGCGCGAGCCAGCCGGTGAACTCCGGATCGCCGCTCTCGGCAGCGACGATGGTCTCGGGCAACGCGCCGAGATCATAAATGATGACGGGACAGCCCATGGCTTGCGCCTCGATGCTGGTGCGGCCGAACGTCTCGGGTACGAGAGAGGGCACGAGCGCCACATGGGCGGCAAGAAAGGCGACCGCCATGTCTTGGCAGTGGCCAACGAGCTTGACCTTACCCTCAAGCCCGCGCTGGGCGATGCGCCGGATGAGCTCCTGGCGGTAAGCTTCCTTGCCGGGCGCGTCGCCGGCGAAGATCGCCACGGCATTCTCGAACGCGCCTTCACGATCGAGCCGCGCCACAGCCTCGATGGTCTGGCGCTGGCCTTTGAGCCCGGTCAGCCGCGCGGCATGGAGCACGACCTTGGTCTCGGGCGCGACGCCCCAACCTTCCCTGAGCCGCGCGACGGGCCCGGGCGGTACCACCAGCGGATCGAAGATGGCGGTGTCGATGCCGCGATAGATGATGCGGATGCGTTCCCGCGCCACATGCTGGCGCGTGGCGATAAGATCGGCGGTGAACAGCGAATTGGCGATCACGCGGTCGCCGCGCCCCATTACCCCGTTATAAAGGGCCTTGATCGGTCCCATGTCGGTGTAGGCGCCGTGATAGGTGGTGACGAACGGACGGCCCGTGCGGCGTGCGGCAAGGAGCGCGCTCCAGGCCGGCGCCCGGCTTCGCGCATGTACGAGGTCGACCTCGCGCTCCTCGATGAGGCGCGCGAGCCGACGCGCATTGGCGAGGATGGTGAGCGGGTTCTTGCTGGCCACGGGAAGTGGCACGATTTTGCCACCGGCTCTGATCACGGCGGTTGCCATGCGCCCGCCTTCGGTGGCAACCAGGGCCGAGGCGCCGGCGCGGGCCAGCGCTTCGGTGATCTCGACGGCGGCCTGCTCGCTGCCCCCGGTCTCAAGGCGCGGCACGACCTGCAATATGGTCACTTCTGGCATGGCCCAAGGTTCTTAGGATGGACGCGGAAGAACCGCAATTCCTGGAGATGGGCGCCGGCGCCAAACGCCGCCGCATCGCCTATCGTTTTTCAGATGAAAGCGGGCCCGAGCCGGCGCTGCTATGGCTCCCTGGCTTCCTCGCCGATATGGCCGGTAGCAAGGCGGTCGCTCTTTCTGAATTCGCGCGGGCGCGGGGCCTGCCGATGCTCCGCTTCGACTATTCGGGTCATGGCCTCTCGCCCGGGAACATGCTCGAAGCCTCGATCGGCGATTGGCTGGAAGAGGCTTGCGCCATGCTCGGCCTCATCGGCGACCAGCGCACCATCCTGATCGGCTCGTCAATGGGCGGCTGGCTCTCGCTGCTGCTGGCTCGCCAGTTGCAGCAGGCGGGCACGCTCGAGCGTCTGGCAGGCCTCGTTCTCATCGCACCCGCCTGGGACATGACCGAACGGCTGATGTGGCGGAAGCTTTCGCCCAAGAGCAAAGCCAAGATCGAGACCGAGGGCGTCTATTACGCGCCGTCGCTGTACGGCGATCCCTATCCGCTGACGCGGCGCCTGATCGAGGAGGGCCGCAACCATCTTCTCGGCGAGGGCACCGGCACCATCGATCTCGACCTGCCGGTGCGCATCCTGCAAGGCATGGAGGATCCCGACGTGCCCTGGGGACACGCGCTCGATCTCGTCGATCTCCTGCATCGCGGCGACGTCGAGCTCACGCTGATCAAGGACGGCGACCATCGCCAGTCGCGCCCGCAAGACCTGCGCCGCCTCGAAGCGACCGTTGCCGCGCTGGTGGAGAACTGTCAGTGTCATTCCGGCGAAAGCCGGAAACCAGAAGAGTAACCCTCACCGTGAGGGGGCCGCGGAACGCGGCTTCGCCTTCCGATCACCACGGCGTAACGCATCATTTTTTCTCCTCACGATGTGTGTTCCAGAAGGGAAGCGAGGCCTTCGCGGTAGGTGGGGTAGCGCAGCGTCACGCCAAGCTCCGATTTGATGCGGGCATTGCCGATGCGGCGGCTCCCTTCATAGAAGCTGCGCGCCATCGGCGTGAGGTCGGCCTCCTCGAAGGGAACTTCCGGCGGCGGCGTCATGCCGAGCATCTCAGCAGCATAAGCCACCACCTCGCCGGGCGCCGCGGGCTCGTCGTCGGCGACATTGTAGATCGCTCCAGCGCGCGGCCGCGCCATCGACGCTTCGAGCACGGAGGCGATGTCCTCCACATGAATGCGGCTGAACACCTGATTGCCTTTCTTGATGCGCCGCGCCGTGCCGTCACGCAGCTTGTCGAACACGCAGCGGCCCGGGCCGTAGATGCCGGCCAGCCGAAAGATGTGCACCTTCACGCCGGTCTGTTCGCCGAAGGCAAGCCACGCGCGCTCAGCCTCGACGCGCGCTTCGGTGCGCGCAGTGTTTGGCTTGGGCTCGGTGCTTTCGTCCACCCAGTTCCCGTCCTGGTCGCCATAGATTCCGACGGTTGAGAGATAGCCGATCCATTCGAGCGAAGAGAGCGCGGCGAGCTCAGCGCGGTAATGCGCAAGCACGGGATCGCCCTCTTTTCCCGGCGGGATCGACAGTAAAAGATGCGTGGTGCCTTGCAGAAGTTTGGCGATCGCTTCGTTGCCCGGCTCGCCGGTGAAGCGCGTAACCGCATAGCCGCGTGCATCGAGCTGCGCGACCTTGCCGGGATCGCGCGCGGTGCCGGCGATCTGACAACCTTGGCGCTCAAGCCGCTCGACCAGCACTTGCGCCGAAAAGCCGAGACCGAAGGCGAACAGCCGGCTCATGCCGCGGCCTCAAGCCACTCGCCGCGCACATCCGGATCGGCTTCGCCCGCGACACATGAGGACCGCAAGGCGCGGAATCGATCCGGCGCAAGCCGCGACAGCGCCCACACCGCCATGGCGCGCACCAGCGGCGAAGAGTCGTAAAGCCGCGCCTCGATCAGCGGCAGCAATGTCGTGTCGCCGGAATTGCCGGCGGCGATCAGCACGTTGCGCAGGAACCGGTCGCGGCCCGTGCGCTTGATTGGCGTGCCGCGGAAGCGCGCGCGGAACGCCGCGTCGTCGAGCACAAGAAGCTCGGCGAGAGGCGGATTGTCGCTTTCGGCCCGCAGGCTGAGCTTGGTCTCGTGCGCGACTTGGGCGAATTTGTTCCACGGACACACAGCGAGACAGTCGTCGCAGCCATAGATGCGGTTGCCCATCTTGCCGCGGAAGCGCTCCGCGATGTGCCCCTTATGCTCGATGGTGAGATAGGAGATGCAGGCGCGCGCGTCGAGCCGGTAGGGCGCGGTGAAGGCGGAGGTCGGGCACACATCGAGGCAGCGGCGGCAGGCGCCGCAATGGTCCTCTTCCGGCGCGTCGGGCTCGATCTCGGCATCGGTGAAGATCGAGCCGATGAACAGCCACGAGCCGAATTCGCGCGACACGAGATTGGTGTGCTTGCCCTGCCAGCCGAGACCGGCGCGCGCCGCGAGCGGCTTCTCCATCACCGGCGCGGTATCGACGAACACCTTGACCTCGCCGCCCGCAAACTCCTGCACGCGCGCGGCAAGCGCTTTCAGCTTGGGCTTGATCACGTCGTGATAGTCGGCGGTCTGGGCGTAGACCGAGATGGCCCCGCGCGACCGCAGCTTGAGGATGGCGAGGGGATCGCCAGCGCGGCCATAGTTCAGCCCGAGCACGATGACGCTCTTCGCTTCTGGCCACAGCGCGCGGGGCGCCTTGCGGCGGTCGGCAGTCGAGGCGAGCCAGCCCATGTCGCCGTGGCGGCCCTCGGCGAGGAAAGCCTCGAGGCCTTCGCCCGCACCGTCCACCGCCTCGGCCGAGGCGAAGCGGATTTCATCGAAGCCAAGCGCCTTGGCCTCTTCCGCGATCCTTGCTTTCAGCGTCTCAGCCATAGCCACTATGTCGGAACGCCCCGCTCAGAAATCGAGGTCGGCATAAGTTCCTGAAGGTGTGAAGCCCGCGACCCGGTCTAGCAACAGCGGCCGGAACGAGGGCCGCGACTTCAGAAGCGCATACCAGTTCTTCGCCGCCTCATGTTCCTCCCACGGCACCTCACCGAGATAATCGAGCGCCGACAGATGCGCCGCGGCGGCGAGATCGACGAAGCTCATCGCGTCGCCCGCGAGCCAGCTCCGCGTCTCGGCGAGATGGCCGATATAGCTGAGATGATACCGCAGATTGTCATGCCCGGCGCGCATCGCCTCCATATTGGGCGAGGCGCTTTGCGGTCCGAACCGGCGGAACACCTTCTCGTCCACGAGATAGGCGGTCACCTCGTCGTAAAACTTGCGGTGGAACCAGTCGACCAGGCGGCGCGCCTCGGCTCTTGCCGCGGCATCGCCCGGAAAGGGCTGAAAGCCGCGCGGGTCGCGCTCGTCGATGGTGTCGGCGAGATATTCGGAGATGGCGTAGGTGCCCGAGATCGGCCCATGCTCGTTGGTGACCAGCACCGGCAGGGTGCCCGCGGGGTTCAGCTCGACGAAGCCGCGCCGCCACTCCCAAGGCTTCTCCTCGGCCAGTTCGGCCTCGACCCCGCATTCGGCAAGCGCCAAGCGGATCGAGCGGGAGAAGGCGCAGAGGGGGTAATGCAGGAGTGTCGCCATCGCCCCATTCGGTGACTGTTCATGCAAAATCTGTCGCGCAGGCTTTAGGGGCTCGGTATAGAACCTGCTCGCGCGGGGAACAAGCGGGGCAACGAGGGGCAATGACCATAGAGCAGATCATCGTGATCGCCGTGGTGCAGGGGATCACCGAATTCCTGCCGATTTCTTCTTCCGGGCACCTCATCCTCGTCCCCAATATCATGCATTGGCCCGATCAAGGCCAATTCGTCGACGTGATGGTGCATGTCGGCACGCTGCTCGCCATCCTCATCTATTTCTGGCGCGACGTGTGGCGCATCACAATCGGCGCGGTCGAGCTGTGCAAGGGCAACGTCACCGATGACGGCCGCCTCGCCATCTATATCCTGCTCGCCAGCATCCCGGCGGTGGCGTTCGGCATATTCCTGAAGAAGTTCGGCTTCGCGGATCTCGAGCGTAACGTCGCCGTGGTGGCGTGGAACACCATCCTCTACGGCATTCTCATGCTGATCGCCGACATGGTCGGGCCGCAGGATCGCACCATGGCCAAGATGACGCTCGGCAGCGCGCTGGTCATCGGCGTGGCGCAAGCCTTGGCGCTGATCCCCGGCACCAGCCGCTCAGGGGTGACCATGACCGCGGCGCGGTTCCTCGGCTTCACCCGGCCGGATGCGGCGCGCTTCTCGTTCCTGCTCGGTATCCCGGCCATTGCCGGCGCCGGCGTGTTCACACTCGGCGATGCCATCGCCAGCGGGGAGGCCATCACCGCAGATGCATTCTACTGTGCCATCCTGACCTTCTTCGCAGGCCTCGCCGCCATCGCCTTCCTCATGGCGCTACTCAAGCGCATCAGCTTCCTGCCCTTCGTGCTCTACCGCATGGTGCTCGGCGGCTTCCTACTCGTCCTGGTCTACACCTAGGGGCGATAGACGGAGAACTGGCCGCGCGGGCGGAACTGCTCGAGATAATCCGGCACCACCGAAGCAATCGCGACCGGCTCGATGCCGAGACCTTCCAGCGTGCGGTCGCCACGCTTGGCCGCCTCGCTCACCACATTGTCTTTCTCCAACAGGCGCACCTGGTCGATGGTGAGCGGCGGATTGGGGAGCCATTGCAGGAAAGCGCCTTGCAGCTTGGCGAACCAGAACGGCACCGGCACCAGCAGCCGCTTGCGCATGGTGTAGTCGAGCACGCGCTGCATCACGTCTTTCAAGGAGAGGATCTCGGGCCCGCCGAGCTCGTAGAGCGCGGGCGCCTCCGCTTGGCGGCTAAGGCTAGCGACCACGGCCTTGGCCACGTCGCCGGCAAACACCGGCTGAAGCCTGGTCTTGCCGCCGCCGAACAGGGGGAGAGCGGGAAGCATGCGCGCGAGCTTGGCGAAGCGGTTGAAGAAGTCGTCTTCGGGCCCGAACACCACCGACGGCCGCAAGATCACGGCTTGCGGAAACGCCTCGCGCACCGCGCGCTCGCCTTCAGCCTTGCTGCGCGCATAGACCGATGGCGAATGTGGATCGGCGCCGATGGCCGAGACATGCACCAGCGCGCGTGCGCCTGACGCGCGCGCCGCTTCAGCCACGTGACGCGCGCCTTCGTCCTGCACCGCCTTGAAGGTCTGCTTGCCCTTGGGAAAGAGGATGCCGACCAGATTGACCACGGCGTCGGCGCCCTCGGCCGCGGCGATGAGCGAGCCGGGAAAGCGCACATTGGCCTGCACGGGATTGATCTGCCCCACCCCGCCAAGCGGCTGGAGGTGGCCGGCCAGCTCTGGCCGCCTGACCGCGACGCGCATGCGCGCGCCGGTCTTGGCGATGGCCCGCACCACATGACGCCCGAGAAAGCCCGAGCCGCCATAGATCGTCACCAGCGCCCGATTATCGAGTGTAATGGCCATGTAACGCCTGTGTGCCCAGCCAGTTAACCTTTGCAGTAATACACGAGGGCGGCGGAGGCTTGAAGCCTTAGGCCCCTGATTGACTTTGGCTTGTGCTGATCGTACCTCAAGCCCCTCAAGCCCAGGTGGCGGAACTGGTAGACGCGCTAGCTTCAGGTGCTAGTGCCCGAAAGGGCGTGGAAGTTCGAGTCTTCTCCTGGGCACCATTCCCGTTTTCTTAAGCCCCTCGCGTCCAGTATGCGGCCGCCAAGGAGCGCTGCAAGCTTGAATCAGACCCCGCCAGCCATCGAGTTCCACAAAGGCGACCTGCCTCAGGGGCGCTTGACCGCGCACTCGATCGCCATCGACACCGAGACGCTCGGACTCAATCCCTATCGCGACCGGCTCTGCCTGGTGCAGCTCTCGGAAGGCGACGGGCGCGCCGTGCTGCTGCAATTCGGCAACGATTATCATGCACCCGAGCTCAAGCGCCTGCTCACCGACGAGAGCGTGCTCAAGATCTTCCATTTCGGCCGCTTCGACATGGCCGTGCTCAAGCATTTTTTCGGGGTCATGCCGCACCCCGTCTATTGCACCAAGATCGCCTCGCGGCTGGCCCGTACCTTCACCGATCGGCATGGGCTCAAGGACCTGGCCCGCGAGCTTCTCGGCATCGAGCTGTCCAAGCAGCAGCAATCCTCCGATTGGGGGGCTCCGGAATTGACCGCGGAGCAGCTCAACTATGCCGCGAGCGATGTGTTGTATCTACACGCATTACGAGAGAAACTCGACATCATGCTGAAGCGCGAAGGGCGCGAAAGGCTGGCGCAGGCCTGTTTCGAGTTTCTGCCCGTCCGGGTCGAGCTCGATCTGGCCGGCTGGGCCGATATCGACCCCTTCGCCCATTAGGGGCAGGAAGCCTTCGGGCCCTTCCGGTCGCAATCTGATCAAAGTCCTGCGGCTAGCTTGGGCCCAGACTGAGGAGTAGGGTCGTTTCTTGAGCAAAATGGCGGGCGCCATGACATTTGAGGCGAATCTCGTTCCGAGCGGCCGGCACACCGGCCTGCGCTTGTCCACGGAGCGCGAGCGCGCCTTTGCGCTGGCCGAGAAGCACACCCGCCTGGTCGGCATCTTGCGCAAGGTGCTGCCGGTCCTGGCCGTGGTCGTGATCGCCGCCTATTTCATCTCCACCCATCTCAGCATCACGGTCGGCGACATGACGGCGAGCATCAGCGGCATCGAGATCGCCGACGGCAATCTGCGCATGGTCAACCCCAAGCTCAAAGGCGCCGACAAGAACAACGGCGAATATGTCCTCTCCGCCGATTACGCCGATCAGGACGTCAAGAACCCCAAGATCGTCAAGCTGCACGCCATCAAGGCCGATCTCGCCAATCCATCCGGCGGGTGGTCGCGGATGAACGCCACGCGCGGTGTCTTCAACACGCAGCAAGAGCGGCTGGTGATGCAGGACAAGATCACCATCGCCACGAGCTCCGGCGTCCAGGGCGAGCTCACCCACGCGACGCTCGACATGAAGACGCAGACGCTCCGCTCGCACCGTCCGGTATTCTTCGATTTGCCCAACGGCAAGGTCAAGGCCAGGGCGATGACGCTGCGCTCTTCGGCGAGCGAGCTGACCTTCCGCGGCAAGGTGCATGTCCATCTCGTCAAGCCGCCGAAGGAGGAGGGCGCGAAACCGGATCAGACGAAGCCTGCCGCGCCTGCGCCTGAAGCTGTTGCGCCTGCGCCTGAAGCTACCGCAGCTGCGCCCGAGGCTGCCGCGCCTACATTAGAAGCCGTAACGGCGCCGCGCGCTTCCGGCGCGCCGCGAGAGAGCGCGCTGCCCGAGCTGCCGCCGATGCCGCAATGAGCGAACCTTTCCTCCACGCGCGATTGGGAGCGGCAATGTTGACCGCGGCGCTTCTTCTCGCCGCGCCGTCTTTCGCGCAGACTCCGACCTTCGGCGGGCTGTCGGAAAACTCCGATGAGCCCATCGATATCGAATCCGACGTGCTGGTGGTGCACGACTCGAAAAAATTCGCGACCTTCAAGGGCAATGTGAAGGCGGTGCAAGGCACCACCACATTGGAGGCGCACGAGCTCGACGTCCATTATGTCGGCGGCCGCGAGAAGCTTACTGGAGCGCCCGGCACGACTACAGCCAGCAATACCGCGACCGCCAGCAATAGTGCTGCCGGCACCAGCGATGCCGGAACGGTCCCGACCACCGTCAAGAAGGATGACGGCACGCAGATCACCAAGATCGAGGCCAAGGGCCAGGTCGTCATTACCAGCGAAGACGGCCAGACCACCAACAGCGACTGGGCGCTCTACGACGTGCCGACACAGCTGGTAACCGTCGGTGGCAATGTGGTGTTAATGCAAGGGCAGAATGTGCTAAAGGGAGACCGGCTCGTCATCGACTTGAAGACGGGCGAAAGCCGGTTCGAAAACACAGGAAATACCGTCGCCGGAGGGCGCATACGTGCGCTGTTCATGCCGAAAGATGCCCCTGCCGACGCCAAGCCGGATGACGACAAGCCGCGCAAGGCCCGAAAGGCTGACGGCGATGAGTCTGCCGAGCCTGCCGCCGAGGAGCCGGCGGCTTCCGTATCGCCTGAACAGGACGAAGAGCCTTTGCAGCTCGTTCCGGAACACCGCTAGGGCGTCGCGTGGACTTCATCCGATGTTAAGGGGCCGGCGCTTCAACTGAAGGAGCGGAAAAGGGGTCAGTGGGCAAATTGCTGTCATTCCCAGGCCGTCAGATATTCGCCGCCGCGCAAGCGCAGGCCGTCGCCACCCAGGCTGTCGCCGTCCCGGCGGATAAGCCCGTGCAGGCGCCAGGTCCGCGTCCGGACTCCGCCACCGGCTGGCTGACCGTCCGCTCCGTGGTCAAGAGCTTCAAGAAGCGCACCGTGGTGCGCGGTGTGAGCCTCGACGTGGCGCGCGGCGAGGCGGTCGGCCTGCTCGGTCCGAACGGCGCCGGCAAGACCACCGTGTTCTACATGATCACCGGGCTCATCCCCGCGGACGAGGGCTCGATCAAGATCGACGGCCGCGACGTGACCAAGCTGCCGATGTATCGCCGCGCGCGTCTCGGCATCGGCTATCTGCCGCAAGAGGCCTCGATCTTCCGCGGCCTCACGGTCGAGGAGAACATTCTCGCCGTGCTCGAAATGGTCGAGCCGGACAAACGCGAGCGTCAGAAGCAGCTCGATGCCCTGCTCGAGGAGTTCCGCATAACGCGGCTTAGGAAATCGCCGGCCATGCGCCTCTCCGGCGGCGAGCGGCGCCGCGTCGAGATCGCGCGCGCGCTGGCCACGCGCCCGTCCTTCATGCTGCTCGACGAGCCTTTCGCCGGCATCGACCCGATTGCGGTCAACGACATCCGCGCCTTGGTACGCCATCTAACCGAGCGCGGCATCGGCGTGCTCGTCACCGATCATAATGTGCGCGAGACGCTGGAGCTGGTCAGCCGCGCCTATATCATCCATGACGGCATGGTGCTGACCCACGGCACCGCCAACGAAATCATCAACAACGAGGACGTGCGGCGCGTCTATCTTGGCGACCAGTTCAGGATCTGAGTACCTGATCGCGAGTGAGTACGAGAATGGCGATCAATCCCAAGCTCGAGCTGCGCCAGGGCCACAGCCTGGTGATGACGCCGCAATTGCAGCAGGCGATCAAGCTGCTGCAACTTTCCAATCTCGAGCTGATCAGCTTCATCGAGACCGAGCTTGAGCGCAATCCGCTGCTCGAGCGCGCCGATGCCGACGAGCCGAATGGGATGGCGAGCGATTCCTCCACCGCGTCCCCCAAGGAAGAGCAGCCGGACAAAGACCGCGCCGCGAGTGAAGGCGAAGCCGAAGCCGGCGACGACGGGGAGTGGGTCGATCTTGAGTCCGGGAACGGCGTGAGCCAGACCGACGATCTCGATGTCGAGCCGCAGGACGTGTTTCCCGATGCCGACGGCTTTACCCCAGGCGTTCTCAAGGACTCGGGCTGGAGCGGCCTGACGCAAAGCTCCCGCGCCGGTGCCGACGAGGAGTCCAATCTCGAAGCCTATGTCGCCGAGACGCGGACGCTGCGCGATCATCTCTCCGACCAGCTCGTGCTGGCTTTCGCCGATCCGGCCAGGCGCCTGATCGGGCACCATCTCATCGACATGACCGACGAGGCCGGATATTTGCAGGGCGAGCTTGAGCCGCTCGCCGAGCTTCTCGGCGCGGAGCTGTCGCTGGTCGAGGAAACTCTGCAAGTGATGCAGGGCTTCGAGCCTTGCGGCGTGTTCGCCCGCGATTTGCGCGAATGCCTGACGCTCCAGCTCAAGGAGCAGGACCGCTGCGATCCGGCCATGGCCGCCTTGATCGACAACCTGCATCTGCTCGCCGCGCATGACCGGGTGGCGCTGAAGCGCGCGGCCCGCGTCTCCGACGAGGATCTCTGCGACATGATCGCCGAGGTGAAGCGCCTCAACCCGAAGCCGGGGTTGAAATACGGCTCGGCCCCGACCCAGCCGATCGTGCCCGACGTGCTGGTGCGCTCGCTGCCCGACGGTAGCTTCCATGTCGAGCTGAACAGCGACACGCTGCCGCGCGTGCTCGTCAACCAGTCCTATTACGTGACCGTCTGCAAATCGGCGACGCGCAAGCAGGACAAGAGCTATCTCACCGAATGTTTGCAGACCGCCAACTGGTTGGTGAAGAGCCTCGACCAGCGCGCGCGCACCATTTTGAAAGTGGCGCAGGAGATCGTGCGCCAGCAGGACGCCTTCCTCGCGTACGGGGTGAGGCATCTGCGGCCGCTGAACCTGAAGACCGTGGCAGACGCCATCTCCATGCATGAATCGACGGTGAGCCGCGTCACCGCCAATAAATACATGGCCACCAATCGCGGCCTGTTCGAGCTCAAATATTTCTTCACCTCGTCCATCCCCGCGACCCTGGACGGCGACGCCCATTCCTCGGAAGCAGTGCGCGACCGCATCCGCGAGATGATTGAGGCGGAGCCGGTGGGCGGCGTCCTGTCGGACGACAAGATCGTCGAGCGGCTGAAGGGCGACGGCGTCGACATCGCCCGCCGCACGGTGGCGAAATACCGCGATGCGCTGCGGATCCCCTCCTCGGTGCAGCGCCGCAGGCTGAAGCGCATGGCCCAGGACGCCAGCGCCTGAATTCTCCTAAGTCTTTGGCTGTAAAGGCAAATCCTGTAAAGGGCGATTGCAAAAATAGTTGGTTTGACACCCCGGAAGGGGGCGTCTAGCTTCCGCTTTGCGATCGTGGCCGAACGGAGTTGGGCCCGAAGTCCTTACGCGGGCTTTGGTGAAAATCGGTCCCGCCAATCAGCGATATGCGTCCCGGGAAGCACGGTAAGGGGCCCATTCGACAGCCTTCCACGGGTTATGACGATACAAGTTACCGGAAAGAACCTGGACGTCGGTGAGGCGTTACGCAGTTACGTCCAGGAGCGCGTAGCAAGCACGGTGGAAAAGTTCATCGGGCGCCAGCCCACTGGGCATGTGCGGATCGAAAAGGGACGTGGGGAGTTCCGTACCGACTGCACGATCCATTTGTGGCAGGGCATGAGTCTCGAAGCTCATGGCGTGGCACCGGACGCGTATCAGAGTGCCGACCTTGCTTGCGAACGGCTCGAGAAGCGAGTGCGCCGCTATACGCGCAGGTTGAAGAAGCATGGTGGCGGCGAGACATCCCGTAAACAGACGCCGGCGGCCGACTATGTCATCCAGGCTGCCAAAGAGGAGCACGAGGAGCGCGATGAGGACAATCCGATCGTCATTGCCGAAACCGAGACCGTGGTGCATGAGATGGCGGTCAGCGACGCCGTGATGCAGATGGATCTCTCCGACCGGCCCTTTGTCGTCTTTCGCAACGCAAGCCACGGTGAAATCAACGTGGTCTACCGCCGCGACGACGGCAATATCGGCTGGATCGATCTTGCGGGTAAGCGGCGCGCTAAGCGCCGTTAGGCGGAACCGGAAGCGACCTCTGTCGTTCCCCCCAATCTAGTGGGTAGGCATATGCATTTAGGTGATCTGATCTCACCCGAGGCTGTGATTCCCTCGCTCAAGGTCAAGACCAAGAAGCAACTCTTGCAGGAGTTGTCGGCCCGCACCGGCCGTCTCACCGGTCTCTCCGAGCGCGATATCTTCGACGTGCTGTGGCAACGAGAACGGCTGGGCTCGACCGGGCTTGGCCACGGCGTCGCCATTCCACACGCCAAGCTCCCCGGGATCAAGCGCATCGTCGGCGTGTTCGCGCGGCTCACCGAGCCCGTCGATTTCGACGCCATGGACGGCGATAAGGTGGATATCGTGTTTTTGCTGCTCGCGCCGGAGGGGGCCGGCGCCGACCATCTGAAAGCGCTCGCCTGCATCTCGCGGCTATTGCGCGATGGCCAAGCGGTCGAGAAGCTACGCGCTTCGCGGGACGAGTCCGCGCTCTATGCCGTGCTCACC
The DNA here is from genome assembly GCA_040901485.1 of Methyloceanibacter sp. Taxonomy (GTDB): domain Bacteria; phylum Pseudomonadota; class Alphaproteobacteria; order Rhizobiales; family Methyloligellaceae; genus Methyloceanibacter. Next base: position 29,165 of record JBBDYM010000004.1, on the reverse strand, counting down.
GAGCAGGCCACCTCGTCTCACGCGGCTTAACTTAGCGCGGCGCAAGCTCGGCGATCAGCCCGTTCGCTGCCTTCACCATGGCGTCGAAGCCCGAAACGCTGAACTGGTTGATCGACACGAACACGCCTATGCCGCGCGATGGCGCAAAAACGATGTAGCTGAACTGACCGTTCAGCCCGCCGGTCTTTTGCAGGATTAGGGGGCGGTTGCCTTCGGGATTCTGAACCACCCAGCCCAATCCCATCGCATCCATCTCCCCGCCCTCGTCCATTCCGAAAACCGGATCGAGCCCGTCGCGCTGGAGGTAGGTGGCATGGTCCAGGAGTCGCATCTCGAAATCTTTCGCGTCGTCGCCGAGATGCCAGCGCAGCCAGCGCAACATATCGTTGGCTGTGGAATAGAGACCGCCCGCGCCCTGGATGATCGGGGCCGTCTCGACGAATGCCAGCGGCGATCCATCGAAATTGTGGCCCTGCATGGCGCGGGCCTTGTCGGCTTCGGAGAGGTCGAAACGCGTGTCCTTGAGCCCGGCAGGATCGAACACACGCTCCCTCAGAAGCTCCGAATAAGGCTTGCCTGCGGCGTTGGCCAAAGCCTGCGCCAGGAGATCGAAGCCGAAATTGGAGTAAAGGATGCCGGTCCCAGGCGCGAAGAGCTGCGGATCGGTCTTGAGCGTGGCGATGTAGTCTTCCTTGGTCCCCATCGCCGTCGGATGGCCCTCGATAAATTTAATTTCCGCTTCGCGCGGAAGGCCCGAGGAATGGGTGGCGAGGTCGATGAGCCTGATCTTCTTGCTGTCGCGTTCCGGAATCTTGACGTCCCAGCCGAGCCGGTCCTGGAGGGGGTCGCCGAAATTGACCGTGCCGTCGGCCACCAGGCTTGCCAATGTGGCACCGGTCATCACCTTGGTGATCGAACCGATACGCATGAGCGTGTCGCCGTCGGGTTCCTTGCCGCTTCCTTTGGCGATCTCGCCATAGCCGCGCACCACGGTCTCGCCGTCGCGGATCACCCCGATCACCAGGCCCGGAACGCCGGCGCTGAGAAACAGAATGGTGCCGGTGAGATCAACAGTATCGGCAAGCAGCCGGTCTTCGGCCCGCGCGTGACCTGGACTTAAGGCGAGACTTGCGATCCCGACGCCGGCGACAATGGCGGCACGCACCGCACGCAAAGATATTCTGACGCTCATTCTTGGCGCTCCCTGATTGCTTGACGGCACGACTATGCACCGGGCGGGGAGGCTGCGCCAGACGGTCCAATTCAAAACGGGGAAGTGGGTGCCTAGTGCACGCTCACCGGCATGAGGTCGTTCTCGATGGCGTTGGCGATGGCCGCGTGGCGGCTATCGGTGAGCGCCAAGGGTGTGCCGTCGGCGCCGAGCACGGCATAGAGATCGATGCCCTCCGGCGCGGATTTGAGCGAAGGGAACAACCGCTCGGCCGCGTCGGGGTCGAGCTGCTTGATATAGGCCACCTCGCCGTCGCCAAGGAGCGCAAGCTCCTTGAGGCTCATCAGAGCGCTCGGCTCGTGATCTTCTTTTTCTTTCTCGAACTCGGTCATCAACCTCAATTCCTCGGTGACCACATTGACCGGCAGCTTGGGAAAGCCGGGATATGGGGAATATTACACGGCTTTCAAGCGAGAGGCCTTGACCCGGCGGCGCCTTCGGTCCTATGCCGCAAACGGCGTCTGCCCTAGCTCGCTCACTCTTTTCACGGCTGCCTCATGATCTGGTACGTCAATCCCAAGACCGGCAAGGACTCAAACGACGGCCGCAGCGCGACTTCGACCTTCAAGACGCTGGCCCATGCCGTGGGCGCGGCTTCGTCGAGCGATACCATCCTGATCGCGCCGGGTGTCTACGATCAGGATCTGCCGCAGCAGGTGAGCAACGCGCGTGCCGTCAACCTCATGATCAGCGTCACCGGCGCCGACTAGGCTCAAGCGATCTCGTCAGGCTTGCTGTCTTCCTCCACCGTCTCGATCACGCGTAGGCGCCTCACCGTCAGATCGTCGATCTCAACCGTGCCGAGATGAACTTTACGCGCGGTGGCGCGGCCGATCGCCAAGCGGCCGATAGCGAGCGCGCCGATGGCAAAAGCGCCAAGCGCGAAGGCGCCGATCGCCAGCGCGCCTCCGGCTATGGCCGGCGTATTCACGGCCGGCAAGTCAAGCTCGCGCTGCTTCATGGCTCGCCTTCGGGTGATCACGAACCCACTCTAGTTCGACGGCTGCGCCGAGACTAGTGCCGGCTCCGAGCGGTATTGCTCGGGGAAGAGGCGTTGCAGGCTTTCGACCTTCGGCCTGTCGTGTATGACGATGTAGGGATAGGCCGGATTCAGGACCATGAAATCCTGATGATAGTTCTCGGCCGGATAGAAAGTTTGCTCCGGCTCGATCTTGGTGACGATGGCGGCGTCGAACACGCGCGATTGGTTCAGCTCGGCGATATAGGCCTTGGCGATCTTCGCCTGCTCGTCGTCCGCGGGGAAGATGGCCGAGCGATATTGTGGTCCGATATCTGGACCTTGGCGGTTGAGCTGGGTCGGGTTGTGCGCCACCGAGAAATAGATCTGGAGCAGGCGGCCGTAGCTAATCTGGCGCGGGTCGTAGGTGATGCGGACGGCCTCCGCGTGACCCGTGCTGCCTGAGCCAACCATCTGATAATGCGCGGTTTTCTGCGCGCCGCCGGCATAGCCCGAGACGGCGTTGGTCACACCTTTCACGTGCTGGAACACGCCCTGCACGCCCCAGAAGCAGCCGCCGGCAAGCACGGCAACTTGTTCTTTCACTTGCGAATTTTCGTCGATTGCAGGGGGCGGGATGACGCGCGCCTCTTCGGCGCCTGACTGCGAAACGGCGAACCATACCGCCACGAAAAACAGCAGAACAACGGCGGAATAGGCACCTTTTGTGCCCAATCCATGCGCGGTTTGCACGGAAACCTTCGAACCCTTCGATACCTTGGTCATGACGTTCCTCCGATCAGCCGAAAGTGAAGGCGTAGGCCTGGACGCCCGGATCCAGGAACTCGATCTCGAAGACGCGCTCGGCGATGTCGCCCTTCTGACGCACGAGCTGATAGAGACGCTCGTTGGTCACCAAGCCCGCGCCGGTCTCGTCCACATCGACGCCGCGATCCGCGACGGGGGCTTCGCCGTCGATGGTCACGCGGAAACGCACCGGCGCGCCGTCCATCGGCGCTAGCACGAGATGCAGATCGCGCGCATGAAAGCGGTAGACGATGCCGCCGCCACTCTCGTTGAGCCGCGCATGCTCCTTGCCGACGGTCCAGTCGCCCACGAGCGCCCACTCGTTGAGCCGCGGCGTCTCCGCCGCATAGACATGGGCTGCGTCCTCGATTAGACCGCCCGGCGAGATGAAATTCTCCGCGCGCTCATAGCCGACATAAGTCTCGGGCGATTTCATAGCGGCGATAGCGCCACGCATCTCGGCGCCCGTCGCCTCGACCTCGACCAGCCCCGCCGCCACGTCTTTCTTGCCGGCCTCGGCGAGCAATTGCTGGATCACGCGCTCGGAGACGTCGTAGCTCCCCTCGCCGAAATGGTGATGGCGGATGCGGCCCTCGGCATCGACGAAATAATGCGCCGGCCAATAGCGATTGTTGAACGCGCGCCAGATGGCGTAGTCGTTGTCGATGGCGACGGGGAAGCCGATCTTGAGATCGGCAATCGCGCCCTTCACGTTGCCGATGTCCTTCTCGAAGGCGAATTCCGGCGTGTGCACGCCGATCACCACCAGCCCCTGGTCCTTGTATTTCTCGGCCCAGGCGCGGACGTAAGGAATGGTGCGCAGGCAGTTGATGCAGGAATAGGTCCAGAAGTCGATCAGCACGACCTTGCCCTTGAGCTCCTCGCGCGTGAGCGGGGCCGAGTTCAGCCACTCGACCGCGCCGGTCAGCGGCGGCATCGTGCCCTCGATGGGTAGAGGCGGGGCGTCGCCCGATTGCGTCGCCTGCATCATCATGCCGGGGCCGCCGGTCATCACATTTGAATCGCCGCTCGTCATGGCGGGACCGGTCATCACATTTGATCCGCCCGTCATCGCGGGACCGGTCATCGCCGGACCGCCGGTCATGACGGTGGATTGCGGCTTGGCCTCGGGATGCAGCCGATCGATCAGCTGCTGCTCGAGCGCGGCGGTGCTCGCGGTCGAGAGTCGCGTGAGCAGACCGGTGTCGAGACCGAGCGCGATGGCCGCGACGGAGGCGAGCACCAAGACGCCGAGCCCGCGCCTGACCCATTCGCCGGCGCCGAGCGAGCGCTTCATCGCCTGGAACACGCGCCCGCCGATAAGCAGCGCGAGCGCCAGCGAGGTGGCCGCGCCCGCCGCGAACGCCAACAGCAGGAAAGTGGTCTGCATATTGGCGCCGTGCAGCGCCGCCCCGGTCAGTACGAGCCCGAGCACCGGGCCGGCGCACGGCGCCCATAACAGGCCGGTGGCGACGCCGAGTAAGCCTGAGGTCAGCACGGTTGAATCGCCTTCAGCCGCGCGCTTGTCGGCCACGTCGGACAGGCGCGCACCGAGCGCAACCAGCGGACGCGTCAGACGCTCGGAAAGCGCGGGGAAGAGAAGGGCGAGCCCGAACAGTGCGAGCAGTACCAGCGCGATTCCGCGCCCATATTGATTGGCCGCCACGGCCCAGCCGCCCGCCACCGCCGCGAGACTGGCGACGACGGCGAAGGTCACGGCCATGCCGATCAGGAGCGGCAAGCCGCTCTGCAGGAAGGGGCGGTCGGCGCGCGCGAACACGAAGGGCAGCACGGGAAGGATGCACGGGCTCAGAATGGTCAACACGCCCGCGAGATAAGCCAGCACGAACAGGGTCATGCCGGCGTCCTGCGATGTGTGGGTCCGCGACGATGTGTTGGTCTATCGGTCAAGGTTCATCCCCAAGCCGTGCGCGTTCAGGTAAGCGCATGACTAGGAGATATGGCGGCGGGGGCGGTTTTGGTATCGAAAAAGGCCCGTCTCACAGTCAATTGATAGGCGCGCGAACCCCACGCACATTTCCGTGCAACCCGACTGCAGCGCTTTTCGGCCTACCCGACGAGTTTATTTAGTTAGATGTCGGGAAGGAATCTGGTGGAGCCAGGCGGGATCGAACCGCCGACCTCGTGAATGCCATTCACGCGCTCTCCCAACTGAGCTATGGCCCCTTCAGGGATCAGAAATCAGAAATCAGCGATCAGGGAAGCTGAATTCTATCGCAACGGCCCGATCTTGGCATGTGACTTAGGCCCGCGATCTTCGAGGTTCAAGGAAAATGCACGTCCTGCCAAGGGCAGGGCCCCCTCTGATTACTGATCACTGATTGCTGTTCCCTGGACTCAGGTTTCCTCGGCAGGACCGCCGCCCACGATACCTTTGACGTCGGCCTCACCTTCCTCCTCTTCTTCCAGGAAGGTGGTGTCATCCTCGCCGGCGGCGGGAATTTCGGCATCGTCGTCGCCGACGATATCGACGATCTCCTCATCCTCTTCGAGGGGGACCTCGGCCCCGCTCTCCTCGGCCTCTTCCAGGCTAACGACATCGGTGCGCTTCAGCACCGGCGGGTCGGCTACGATGACTGCCGGCTTCTTCGCCTCGACCGGCGCCGCGCGCTCGGCGCGCCGCGATGGCGCAGCCGTCACTTGATAGACGGATTGGCAGACGGGACAGACGATCGGCGACCGGCCTAAATCATAAAACCGCGCCGCACAGCTCGGGCAAACACGCTTGGTTCCCCGTGCGGGTTTCGACATTGACACCCCTCGTTGCTTTTCTTGTGTTGCGCTCCCCATTGCCACGCCTCATCTGTGCTGTCAAAAGCTATCGAGCACCCAAAAAACCCTTTCGAATGCCTATGCACAAGCCCTTGACCGCCAGCCGTTCCGCGCGCCTTTCCGGCCGCTTACACGTGCCCGGCGACAAGTCGATCTCCCACCGTGCGCTGATCCTGAGCGCGCTGGCAACCGGCCGGAGCCGCATCGAAGGCCTGCTCGAAGCCGACGATGTCATGGCCACGGCCAAGGCGCTAGAAGCACTCGGCGCCGAGGTCGTGCGGTCAAATGGGGCCTTCGAGGTGAGCGGTCAAGGCGTGGGGGGCTTGCGGGCGCCGGAGGCGCCGCTCGACTTCGGCAATTCCGGGACGGGCAGCCGGCTCATGCTCGGCGTGGTCGCGGGCCACGACATGAAGGCCGAGTTCACCGGGGATGAGTCCCTACGCCGCCGCCCCATGGGCCGGGTGCTCGCGCCGCTTACCGCCATGGGCCTCAGGGTCGAGTCCGAGAAAGAAGGGGAGACGACCCTGCCGCTGACCGTCCGCGGTACGCGCGATCTCATTCCCATCGTCTATGAGCTGCCGGTGCCGTCGGCGCAGGTGAAATCCGCCGTCCTGCTTGCCGGCCTGCATGCGCCGGGCCGCACCTCGGTGGTCGAGACGATGGCGAGCCGCGATCACACCGAGCTCATGCTGGCGCATTTCGGCGCCGAAATTCTGGTCGAGGACCGGGGCGATGGCGCGCGTGTCGTCAGCATCTGCGGCGACGGCGAGCTCGGCAGGGCTTCGCTGTCGGTGCCGGGCGACCCGAGCTCGGCGGCGTTTGCCGTCGCCGCGGCGGCGATCCGTCCGGGCTCCGACGTGATCATCGAGGGCGTGTTGCTGAACCCGACCCGCACCGGCTTCATCGAGACCTTGCGCGAGATGGGCGGCAAAATAGAGCTGCTCGACCTTCGTGGGGAGGGCGGCGAGCAGGTAGGCGACCTTCGCATCAAGGCGGCCCCGCTCAAGGGCGTGCGCGTGCCGCCGGAGCGCGCGCCGTCCATGATCGACGAATATCCGATCCTTGCCGTGGTCGCCGCGTTCGCCGAAGGCGAGACGCGCATGGAAGGATTGTCCGAGCTGAAGGTCAAGGAGAGCGACCGGCTCCGCGCCATCGCCGCGGGCCTTGCCGCGTGCGGTGTGGCCGCGCGCATCGAAGGCGACGATCTGATCGTGGAGGGTCGGGGCGAGGTGAAGGGCGGCGGCCTGGTCGAGACTTACATGGATCACCGCATCGCCATGGCCTTTCTCATTCTCGGGCTTGGCGCGCGCGCGCCGGTCACGGTCGACGACACACGCATGATCGGAACGAGCTTCCCCGGCTTCGCCGAGCTGATGACCAGGCTCGGCGCGAACTTCACATGATTATCGCCATCGATGGGCCGGCGGCCTCGGGCAAGGGCACGCTCGGCAAGCGCATCGCCGCCCATTACGGTCTCGCTTATCTCGACACGGGCCAGCTCTATCGCGCCGTGGCGCGCGACACCTTGGCTGCCGGCGGCGATCCCGCCGACGCGGCGGCGGCGCTCGAGGCGGCGCAGGCGCTCGACCCGCGAAGCCTCGACGACGCCACGCTGCGCACGCCCGAGCTTGGCGAAGCGGCTTCGCTCGTGGCGCGTCACCCGCAAGTACGCGAGACGCTGCGCGCCTATCAGCGGGCCTTCGCGCGCCGCAGGCCCGGCGCGGTCATCGACGGCCGCGACATCGGCACCGTGATCTGCCCCGACGCCGACGTGAAGCTGTTCGTCACGGCGACGCCGGAAGAGCGCGCGCGGCGCCGTTATCTTGAGCTCGAGCAGAACGGCGCGAAGGTCACGAAAGAAGCCGTGCTCGCCGACATCGAGGCCCGCGACGAGCGCGACCAAAACCGGGCCACCGCGCCCTTGCGCATGGCGGAAGACGCGGTCTTGCTCGACACCACGAAGTTAGATATAGACGCCGCATTCAGGGTCGCCATCGATGTGATCGATGCTGCGATGGGCCATGCGGGGCAGGCCGGTTGAGGCTCCTGCTTGTTTGCTTTGGTCCACCACTTTTTCCATGGTTTCCGCGAAAAATTCGAGCGGAGGCGGGGGTGGCAGCCTTGGATGCGCTGCCCCCTAAGCCAAGCATTGGAGGTTGGAGCGTAGTATGATGATGGGACGTCGATAGGAACCTAGATGAACGAACCGCAGACGAGCGTAAGCCATCCGAGCCGCGACGAGTTCGCAGCCCTTCTTGAAGAGTCGCTGACCGGCACCGCGCTCCAGGAAGGCAGTGTCATCAAGGGCACCATTGTCGCGATCGAGAAGGACGTCGCGGTAATCGACGTCGGACTAAAGACCGAAGGCCGCATCCCCCTCAAAGAATTTGGCGTCTCGGGCCGCCCGGCCAACCTTTCCGTCGGCGACGAGGTCGATGTGTATCTGGAGCGCGTCGAGAACTCGGCCGGAGAGGCCGTGCTGTCGCGCGAGAAAGCGCGCCGCGAGGAAAGCTGGACGCGCCTCGAAGAGAAATACAAGGCCGGCGAGCGCGTCGAAGGCGTGATCTTCAATCGCGTCAAGGGCGGCTTCACCGTCGATCTCGACGGCGCCGTGGCCTTCCTGCCCGGAAGCCAGGTGGACATCCGCCCGATCCGCGACGTGGGCCCCCTGATGAACATGCCGCAGCCCTTCCAGATCCTGAAAATGGATCGCCGCCGCGGCAATATCGTGGTGTCGCGCCGCTCGGTGCTTGAAGAGACCCGCGCCGAGAAGCGCAGCGAGATCGTGGCCCGCCTCGAAGAGGGCCAGGTGATCGACGGCGTGGTCAAGAACATTACCGACTATGGCGCCTTCATCGATCTCGGCGGCATCGACGGCCTGCTCCACGTCACCGACATGGCGTGGAGACGCGTCAACCATCCGAGCGAGATCGTGAATGTCGGCGACACGGTGAAGGTGCAGATCATCCGCATCAATCCCGAGACGCAGCGCATCAGCCTCGGTATCAAGCAGCTCGAATCCGATCCCTGGGAAGGCATCGCCGCCAAATATCCGGTCGGCTCCAGGTTCAAGGGCACGGTCACCAACATCACCGACTACGGCGCCTTCGTCGAGCTCGAGGCCGGCGTCGAGGGCCTGATCCACGTCTCGGAGATGAGCTGGACCAAAAAGAACATCCATCCCGGCAAGATCATCTCGACCAGCCAGGAGGTGGAGGTGCAGGTGCTGGAGGTCGATCCCGACAAGCGCCGCATCTCGCTCGGGCTGAAGCAGACCCAGGAGAATCCGTGGGTCGCCTTCACCGCCAACCATCCGCCCGGCACCCATATCGAAGGCCAGATCCGCAACATCACCGAGTTCGGCCTGTTCGTCGGGCTCGACGGCGGCATCGACGGCATGGTGCATCTGTCCGATCTCGACTGGACCAAGTCAGGCGAGGAAGCGCTCAAGGACTACAAGAAGGGCGATACCGCCAAGGCCGTGGTGCTCGAAGCCGATTCCGAGAAGGAGCGCATCAGCCTCGGCATCAAGCAGCTGACCCCGGATCCCTTCGCCTCCGGCACGCCGTCGGCCAAGCTCAAGAAGGGCATGCGCGTGACCTGCGAGGTGACCGCCGTCAAGGACAATGGGCTGGACGTCAAGCTGGTCGACCACGACCTCACCACCTTCATCCGCCGCTCGGATTTGTCGCGCGACCGCTCCGAGCAGCGGCCCGACCGCTTCGGGGTCGGCGAGAAGTTCGACGCCGTCCTCACCCAGGTCGACGCCAAGGCCCGCAAGGTCACCGCCTCGATCAAGGCTTTGGAGATCGCCGACGAGAAGGAAGCGGTCGCCCAATACGGCTCGACCGATTCCGGCGCCTCGCTCGGCGACATCCTCGGCGCCGCCCTGAACAAGGCAAAAGACGAGGAAGGCGAGGAGGAGGAGGAGGAGGAAGCTCCGGCCAAACCCAAGCGCAAGCGCGCCGCCAAGGCCAAGGCGGAAGCCGCCGAGCCAGAAGCCGCGCCCGAAGAATGAGCGGCCCCGCCAAGCGTTCCCTGAAACCCTTGGCGCTGCGTGCGGCGCGGAAACCCTGAGCAAGGCCCCATGCCTCTCGACGCCGAAAGCGTGATCGACCGCCGCCGCCTCAAACGGCGGGTCACCATCTGGCGCATCGCCGCCGTGGTGCTCGGGGTTCTGTTCCTCGGCACGCTACTCTTGGGAGATCAGGAGGTAACCGGCTCGGCCGGCATCCTGCCGCATATCGCCCGCGTCACCGTGGATGGCGTCATCACCGACGACCGCAAGGTGCAGGAGCTGCTCGAACGCGTCGCCAAGGCCGATCAGGTCAAGGCCGTCATTCTCGACATCAACAGCCCGGGCGGCACCACCACCGGCGGCGAGGCCATGTACGACGCGGTGCGCCGGCTGGCCGAGAAGAAGCCCGTGGTCGCGGTGTGCGGCACGCTCGCCACCTCCGCCGCATACATTGTGGCGATCGCCACCGACCGCATCTTCGTCTACGGCAACACCATCACCGGCTCGGTCGGCGTGCTCTTCCAATGGGCGGAAGTGACCGAGCTTCTGCACACGCTCGGCATCAAGGTCGAGGAGGTCAAGAGCGGTCCCCTGAAGGCCGTGCCGAGCCCCTTCGAGCCGATGGACCAGCGGGGCCGCGAATTGACCGAGGAAATGGTGCAGGAAGCCAAGACCTGGTTCGTCGATCTGGTCGGCGAGCGCCGCAAGCTCGAGCCAAATTCCGTTCCCGGGCTGACCGAGGGCCGCATCTATTCGGGCCGGCAGGCCGTCAAGCTCAAGCTCGCCGATCAGATCGGCGACGAGGAAGCCGCCATGAGCTGGCTCAGGACGGAACGCGACGTGCCGGCGGGATTGAAGATCATCGATTGGAAACCCAAGACCGAGTCCAGCGGCCTTTTCGGCTGGCTAATCCGCTCGATGGCCGACGCGTTCGGCATTTCAACCGGCACAATCGCCGGTTTGGTTGGTCAGGCTATGTCAACCCTTAAGCTTGACGGTCTGGTTTCGGTTTGGCACCCTAATTCGGGTTAGTGGGGGGCGTCCGGCGCCTTGGAGGGCGGCCGGCCGGTGGGGCGTATAATGATCAAGTCCGAGTTGATTCAAAAGGTGGCTGGGGCCAATCCGCACCTCTTTCACCGTGACGTCGAGCGCATCATCAATATTATTCTGGACGAAATCACCGGGGCGCTGGCGCGCGGCAACCGGGTGGAGCTGCGCGGTTTCGGCGCCTTCACCGTGAAGCATCGCGCCGCGCGTCAGGGGCGCAATCCCCGCACCGGCGATACGGTCTTCGTGGAGGACAAATACGTGCCCTTCTTCAAGACCGGCAAGGAGCTGCGCGAGCGGTTGAACCCCAAGGGCAGCCGGTCGCGCGCCTAAGCGTGGACTTTGCCGCCTCTCAAGGAGCTGCCCTTGTGGCATAAGCTCGTTTTTGTCTTGATCGTCGTCCCTTTGGGCGTGCTGCTGGTCGCCCTTGCCGTCGTCAATCGCAAGCCGGTCGAGCTTATTCTCGATCCGTTCGGCGGCACCGAGCCTGGCGCTACCCTGCAAGCCCCGTTCTTTCTGTTTCTGCTCGGCGCCTTCGCTCTCGGGCTGATCGTGGGCGGCATCGCCACCTGGTTCCGCCAAGGCAAATGGCGCAAGACGGCGCGGGTGCAGCGCCGCGAAGCCGACGAATGGCACACACGCGCCGATCGGCTGGAAAAGGAGCTCGAAGACATCGAGCCCTCGTCCCATCCCCGGCTTCCCGCCAACTAGCCTACCGCCCATGGACGCGCTCACGGTGTTCGGCCTCTTGGCGGTCTTCGAGGCCATCTGGGCCGGCATCGCCGTCTGGCGCTGGCGCACGCGCATGGCAAGGGCGTAAACCACCCGGCCTAAATCCCTTGGCAAGGCCGATGGTGCAGTGCGATAGACTTGGGCGCCCCGATTGGCATAGGGTGCCCCGCGCGAGCCCTTAGCCGGCAACACCCTCACAAGAGAGCAAGCAAGTGGCGGTCAAGGTCAAAATCTGCGGCGTGCGGACGCCTGCCATCGTCGAGACCGCGGCGGCGGAAGGCGCCGACTATGTCGGGCTGGTTTTTTTCGAGAAGAGCCCGCGCCATGTCGAGGTGGAAGAGGCTCGCGTGCTCGCGGCCATCGCCCGCGGCAAGATCGGCACGGTGGCCGTGCTGGTCGATCCCGACGATAGACTGCTCGATCAGGTTGCCGACCGGGTCCGTCCCGATGTCCTGCAGCTGCACGGCAGCGAGACGCCCGAGCGCGTCGCCGCCATCAAGGCACGAACCGGACTTCCGGTGATGAAGGCGATCGGGGTGCGGGATGCCGCCGATGCCGCCAAGGCTGCCGCTTACGCCGCGGTCGCGGACATGGTGCTGTTCGATGCCAAGCCCGCGCCGGATGCGGCCGTTCCCGGCGGCGCCGGCACGGCATTCGATTGGACGCTACTTGGCGGCGTGAGCCTCACCGCACCTTTCGCGCTTTCCGGTGGGCTGAACCCTGACAATGTCGCCGAAGCCGTCAGGCTGACCGGCGCGTCTTTGGTCGATGTCTCTTCAGGCGTCGAGAGCGCCCTTGGCGAAAAGGACGCGAGGCTGGTGAGACGCTTCGTTCAGGCGGCGAAAGCGGCTGCGCCCCAAGCACGGGCCAAGGCGTCATGAGCGCACGCGCCGACCAGAATCCGGTCAACACCTATCGCGGTGATCCCGACGAGCGCGGCCATTTCGGCCTCTATGGCGGGCGCTTCGTCGCCGAGACTTTGATGCCGCTGATCCTCGATCTCGAGCGCGCCTACAGCGAGGCGAAAGCCGATCCCGGGTTCCAGGCCGAGATGGACCGTCATCTTGCGACTTATGTCGGACGGCCGTCGCCGCTTTATTTCGCCGAGCGGCTGACCTCCCATTGCGGCGGCGCCAAGATCTATTTCAAGCGCGAGGAACTCAATCACACCGGCGCGCACAAAGTGAACAACGTGCTCGGCCAGATCATGCTGGCTCTGCGCATGGGCAAGACGCGCATCATCGCCGAGACCGGCGCCGGCATGCATGGCGTGGCCACCGCGACGTTGTGCGCGAAGTTCGGCCTGCCCTGCATCGTCTATATGGGCTCCGTCGACGTCGCGCGGCAGAAGCCGAACGTCTTGCGGATGAAGATGCTTGGGGCCGAGGTCCGCGCGGTGGAATCGGGCTCGAAGACGCTGAAAGACGCCATGAACGAGGCGTTGCGCGATTGGGTCGCCAATGTGCACGACACCTTCTATTGCATCGGCACGGTAGCGGGGCCTCACCCATACCCTGCCATGGTGCGCGATTTCCAGTCGATCATCGGCCGCGAAACGCGCGAGCAGATGCTTGCGGCGGAAGGCCGGCCGCCGGATTCGCTAATCGCCTGCATCGGCGGCGGCTCCAATGCCATGGGCCTGTTCCACCCGTTCCTCGACGAGCGGGGCATCGAAATCTACGGCGTGGAAGCGGCCGGTCACGGTCTTGGCAGCGGGAAGCACGCAGCCTCGATCGCCGGCGGCAAGCCCGGCGTGCTGCACGGCAACCGCACCTATCTGTTGATGGACGGTGACGGTCAGATCGAGGAGGCGCACTCGATCTCCGCAGGGCTAGACTATCCCGGCATCGGGCCGGAACATGCTTGGCTCAACGATGCGGGCCGGGTGACATTCCTCTCCGCGACCGACGACGAGGCGGTGGCCGCCTTCCAGCTTTGCAGCAAGCTCGAGGGCATCATCCCGGCGCTCGAACCGGCGCATGCGCTCGCCCGCGTGCTAGACCTCGCGCCGAAGAAGCCGAGCTCTCACCTGATGGTGCTCAATCTGTCCGGCCGCGGCGACAAGGATCTGGATTCCGTGGCGGCTTATTTAAATGCCAAGACGCGCGAGCAAAACTGATCGCCGCATGACCCAAACGCGCATCGATAAGAGATTTGCGGAGTTGAAGCGCCAGGGGCGCGCGGGGCTAGTCGCGTTCATCACCGCGGGCGATCCGGACTACGACACCTCGCTCGCCATCCTCAGAGGACTGCCGCAAGCCGGTGCCGACATCGTCGAGCTCGGCATGCCGTTCTCCGATCCCATGGCCGACGGGCCGGCAATCCAGGCCTCCTCGCAACGCGCGCTCAAGGCCGGGCAGACCATGGCCAAGACCCTGGCCATGGTAAGAGCCTTCCGCGCCGAGGATCAGGCCACCCCCATCGTGCTAATGGGCTACTACAATCCCATATATGTGTATCCGGTGGATCGCTTCGTCGCCGACGCGGCGGAAGCCGGGGTGGATGGGCTGATCGTCGTGGACGTGCCGCCTGAGGAAGATCAAGAGCTTCGCCCGGCCGCAAGCGCTGCGGGGCTGAACTTTATACGCTTGGCGACGCCGACGACCGACGCGAAGCGCCTGCCGGCGGTGCTCGCCAACACGTCGGGCTTTGTCTATTACGTGTCGATCACCGGCATCACCGGCACGGCGGCGCCGGATTTGAGCGACGTCAAGGCGCATGTCGGGCGCATCAAGACGCATACCAATCTGCCCATCGCCGTCGGCTTCGGCGTGAAGACGGAGGCGCAGGTGAGCGCCATCGGCAGCCTCGCCGAGGGTGTGGTGGTCGGCTCGGCCCTGGTCAATGCCATCGCCCAGAGCCTCGACGGCGAGGGCAAAGCAACCGGCGCCACCAAGCCTCAAGCGCTTGATCTTGTTGGACGTTTGGCCTCGGCCCTGCGTCAGCCGGCCGATGCGGTCACCGCTTAGGACATCGTGTGATCGTTTTTTGAGAGTTCGGTAGACCCGTGAACTGGATCAACAGCGTCGTAAGACCCAAAATCCGCAGCATCCTTCGCCGGAAGGAGATGCCGGAGAATCTCTGGGTGAAGTGCCCCGAGACCGGGCAGATGATCTATTACAAGGACCTCGAAGCCAATCAGTTCGTGGTCCCCGGCTCCAATTATCACATGCGCATGACGGCGACGGCGCGGCTCAAGGCCCTGTTCGACGACGGCGATTACGAGAGCATAGCGCTCCCTGAGGTTCCCCTCGATCCGCTCAAGTTCCGCGACGAGCGCCGCTACACCGACCGCCTCAAGGACGCCAAGAGCAAGACGGGGATGGCCGACGCTGTGCTGGCCGCCGCCGGGCGGCTGGAAGGCGAGCAGATCGTCGCCGCGGTGCAGGATTTCGATTTTCTCGGCGGCTCGCTCGGCACCGCCGCGGGCGAGGCGGTGATCGCCGCCATGCGCGCTGCGGTGACGCGCTCCACGCCCTTCATTCTGTTTGCCGCGTCAGGCGGCGCGCGCATGCAGGAAGGCATTCTCTCGCTGATGCAGATGCCGCGCACCACCGTTGCGGTACAGGAGCTGCGCGAAGCACGGCTGCCTTACATCGTGGTGCTGACCCATCCCACCACCGGCGGGGTGACGGCCTCCTACGCCATGCTCGGCGATATCCAGATCGCGGAGCCCGGCGCGCTAATCGGCTTCGCCGGGCCCCGGGTGATCGAGCAGACCATCCGCGAGCAGCTCCCTAACGGCTTCCAGCGCGCCGAATATCTCTACGACCACGGCATGGTCGACATGGTGGTGCATCGCCACGAATTGCGCGGCACGCTGGCGCGGCTCTGCCACCTGCTCACTCACCGCCGGCCGACGCGCGAAATCGGGCTCGCCGAGGAGATGGATGGCGTGGCGGTGCATCACGCCGGCAATTCCGGAAATTCCGGCATTGCCCTTGACGGCAAGGGGCACGACACCGAGACCGACCAGCGCGGTCATGACGTCTTGACGGGCGGCACCCCTGGTGGCGCTAATCCCTATCCGCCGCACACCGCCTAAAGGCCTCACAGCTTGACCCAACTCCCCCACAGCGCCGGGCGCGCGCGAGCCCGCCCACGGAATACGTCGAGCGACACCCTGCTCGAAAACCTGAAGCGGCTTCATCCGCAATCGATCGATTTGTCGCTGGGGCGCATCGAGCGTCTGCTCGCCGCGCTCGGCAACCCGCAAGACCGGCTGCCGCCGGTGGTGCATGTGGCCGGCACCAACGGCAAGGGCTCCTCGCAGGCCTTCCTGCGCGCCATCGCCGAGGCCATGGGTAAGGGCGTGCATGTCTATACCTCGCCGCATCTCGTCAATTTCCATGAGCGCATCGTGCTGGCGGGGCCGCGCGGGGGCCGGCCAATCGCCGAGGGGGCGCTGGTCGATTGCCTCGCCCGCGCCGAAGCCGCCAATGACGGCGAGCTGATCACCCTGTTCGAGATCACCACGGCGGCGGCCTTCCTCGCGTTCGCGGAGGCGCCCGCCGACCTGCTCCTGCTCGAGACTGGCCTCGGCGGCAGGCTCGATGCCACCAATGTGGTGAAGAAGCCGCTGCTCACGGTCATCACGCCGGTCTCCATCGACCATGTATCGTTCCTCGGCGAGACGCTGGCGGAGATCGCCGGCGAGAAGGCCGGAATCCTCAAGGCCGGTGTGCCTTGCGTGGTGGGGCGGCAGGAGCAAGCGGCATATGAGGTGATCGAGCGGCAAGCTGAAACCGTCGGCGCGCCGCTTTATGTGTCGGGACGCGACTTCGACACCTTCGAGCAGCACGGGCGGCTGATCTTCCAGACCCCGGAACGCCTGCTCGATCTGCCCCTGCCGCGGCTCGCCGGGCGCCACCAGATCGACAATGCCGGCACGGCCATCGCCGAGGCGAGCATCGTGTTCGGCGACGCGCTGACCGAGCGTGCGCTCGAATACGGCCTGACCCATGCTGAATGGCCAGCGCGGATGGAACGCCTCTCCGTCGGTGGGCTGCACGCCTATGTGGCAGAGGGTACCGAGATCTGGCTCGATGGCGGTCACAACGCCGCCGGCGGTCAGGTCACAGCGCATGCACTGGCCGAGCTCGACGAGCGCGTGCCGCGCCCGGTGCATCTCATCTGGGGCATGATGGAGACCAAGGACGCGCATGCCTTCATCGCCCCGTTCAAGGGGCTGGTCGAGCGCGTCTATACCGTGCCGATCACGGAAGAGCCGAACGCCTTCAGCGCCCAGGCGCTGGCCGAGATCGCTAAAGCCGAGGGCTTCGACGTGGTCGCGGCGGAGAGCGTGCAAGCGGCCCTGCTACAGTCCCGCATGGCGGCGAGCGAACCGGCGCGCGTGCTGATCTGCGGCTCGCTCTATCTCGCGGGCCACGTGCTCAAGCTGCACGGGTAGTCGCCTTAAGCAGTGAGGGTGCCGCTGATCCAGTCCGCGAGCTGGGTCTTGGGGTAGGCGCCCTTGAGTGTGCCCGCCAGCTGGCCGTCCTTGAACAGCATGAGCGTGGGAATGCTGCGGATGCCGTAGCGGATGCTGGTTTCCTGATTCTCGTCCACGTTCAACTTGGCGATGCGGACCTTGCCGTCGAGCTCCTTGGCGATCTCCTCGAGCGCGGGCGCGATCTGCCGGCACGGGCCGCACCATTCGGCCCAGAAATCGACCACCACGGGGATCTGGGACTTGAGCACCTCGGCTTCGAAGGTTTCGTCGGAGACTTTTTCGGTTGCCATTTGCTTCTCCTCGCGCCGGTGGTGCAGTGAGCGGCCGGTCTTTTTTCCAGTCCCGGAACCTAGGTGCGCCCCTGTATGGCGTCAAGGCTCGCGCGGCAAGGGGCGACATTCGGCAGCATCGAGCATGGCTTCCGGGATCTCCATGAGCTTGGGCCCGTCGGTCCACAGCAGCGCGGCACGGAGCTTGCGGCCTGGGAACAGCCGCGCGAGCGCGACGCGGTAGGCAGCGAGCTGGGCGATATAGGCCGGCGCCACGTCCTCGGGCCTCTCAGGCGGCGGGCGGTTGGTCTTGTAGTCGAGAATCAGGAGGTCAGGCCCGTGCTCGACCAGGCGGTCGATCTGGCCTTCGAGGGCGAAGGCGCCTGCCCCCGCGCCGATCGACGCCACGACCGGCACCTCCGCGAGGCTCCCCGGCTGGAACAGCGGTGCGAAACGGGCGTCTCTGACGATTGCTAGGCACTCGGCAACGATCTCCTCTTTCAGAGCTTCCGGAAGCCCGGCGCCGCGCGCGGCGACAAAGGCGCGCGCCGCCTTCTCCTGGTTCTCAGGCTTCACCTCGGGCAGATGCTGCAACAGAGCATGCACCAGGCGGCCGCGCGCGAATCGGTGACGCTCGCCAAGCGCCAGCGGGCCGAGCGGCGGCTGCTCGATATTGGTTTCTTGTGGGAGCGCGAGCCGTGAGGGGGCAAATCGCAGCCGCGTGCGCTCGGGCGCGGCGGGCTTGAGCGCCCAATCGGGAAGCGGCGCGATCACCGCCAATTTGCTTGTCGCTTCTGAACTTTCGACGGGCTTTTCCTGTTCGCTCTTCATGCGCCACACGGTGACGCCGTCGGCATCGGCAATCTCGGTGAGGTGCCCGGCGAGGCCGTCATTGACCAGATCGTACCAGCAATTCTCCTCGCGCTTCCGCAGGCCCTGCCAGCCGGCGACATAGAGCCGGTCGCTGGCCCGCGTCATGGCGACATAGAGCAGCCGGTTATGCTCCTCGCGCTCGGCAAGCGTCAGGGCGGCCTTGGACTCGGCCAGCACACCAAGATCGGAATGGCCGGCGGGCGCCCAGGCGAGATGGGGGACCTCGTCCGGCGGTTCGCCCGCGCGGGGCAGGGGGAAGATGCGCGGGCCTTGCGGGCGCGGCGTCATGCAGGTGTCGGGCAGGAACACGATCGGCGCCTCGAGCCCCTTGGCGCCGTGCACCGTCATAATGCGCACCTCGTCGCGGTCCTGGTCCATGTCGCGCTTGATCTCGACCTCGTCGGCGCGGAGCCGGTCGATGAAGCCCTGGAGCGAGGGCGCGTCTTCGCGGTCGTAACCAAGGGCGAGATCGAGAAATTCGTCTATTGCTTCAGCCGCCTCCGGCCCGAGCCGGGTGAGCAGGCGTTTGCGCATGAGCTGCCCCTCGGCGCCAAGCACCTCGGAGAAGAACTCGTAGGGCGGCAGGAAGTCCGTGAGATCGAGCCACGCGGTCATGCGCCGCTCGGCTTCGGCGAAACGGGCGTCCTCCTTAGCCTTGGCCTTAAGCGCGGACCACAGCGAGCCTTTCCTATCATACGCGAGGGCGAACAGCGCATCGTCGGCGAGATTGAACAGCGGGCTCTTGAGCACGACGGCAAGCGCGAGATCGTCTTCCGGCATCAACAAGACGTCGGCGAGCGCCACCAGGTCCTGCACGGCGAGCTGATCCATCAGTTTCATGCGGTCGGCGCCGGCGACGTTGATGCCCAATCGCTTCAGCTCGCGGATCATGGGCGTGGTGAAGGGATCGCGGCGGCGAACCAGGATGAGGATATCGCCGGCGCACACCTTGCGTCCGCGTGCGGGAAGCGGCTCGCCCTCGTCGAGCCAGGTTTTGATCTGTGCCGCGATGCGCCGGCAGAGCATATCGACCGAGCGGGCACCGCTCGCTTCCTCGTTCCACGGCTCGAAGGCTTCGACCGGCACGGGTTTGGTCTCGCTCTCGAGCCACCAGAGCTCGACCAGCCCAGCTTGGCCCTGGCGATGCGCGTGGTGCTGGATGATCGCGGTCTCGGCGAAGGTGAGGCCTTGCGCCGCTTCCGGCCGCGCGAACACCGCGTCCACCGCTTTGAGGACCGGCACGGTCGAGCGGAAGGACAGGTTGAGCGGCACATCGTGCCAGGCGATGCCGATAGCCGCCGCGCGGTACTTGAAGGCGCGGCCCACGCCACCGAAGCGCGCGGGGTCGGCGCCCTGGAAGCTATAGATCGACTGTTTCTCGTCGCCGACCGCGAACAGCGTGCGCAGTTTCTCGTTCGCGCCCGCGCCCGAGAAGAACTCCTCGGCCACGCTCTGCACGATCTCCCATTGCGCCGGGTTGGTGTCCTGCGCCTCGTCAACCAGGATGTGATCGATGCCGCCGTCGATCTTGTAGAGTACCCAGGACGCGGCGCCCGTCTGCAGGAACAGATTGCGCGCCTTGGCGATCAGATCGTCATAATCGAGCACGGCTTCGGCGCGCTTCCGCCGCTCATAGTCGGCGTGGATCGCGTCGGCGAACGCGAGCACGGCGCCGCTCGCCTCCGCCACGCGCAACCGTGAGAGTTTCTCGTGCAGCGTGGCGTAACGGCTTTTGGCGTCATCGAGGAGCGCGGCGATGTCCGGTGCGTCATTGGCGAAAGACTTGTTGCAAGTCTGTTTGCGGGCATCGCCGTCGCCTGTCAGGAAGAGCGGCTTCAAGGCGGCCATGCGGGCTTCACCCCTGCCAACTCTGGCCACATGCAAACTGCGTTCGGCGTCATTATCCGTCTTGGTAGTGCTGCCGAAGGCGGCGAAGGCGGCAAGAGCCGCGTCGATCTCAGCGTCGGACAGCACGTCTGCCAGCGCCGCGATCAGCGACTCTTCTTCCTCCTCGGCGACATCGAACAGGCGCTTGAGGGCTTGAGCCTCGGCCTCGGCCCAATCGTCGATGCCCTCATGATAGGCCACCATGCGGGCGAGTTCGCCGCGCTTGGCAAGCACGGTCTCGACCACTTTGCGGAAATAGTCGTCGCTGGTGTAGGTGATGGCCTTGGCCAGCGCGCGCCCGAGCGCGCTGTCCCGGTGTTCGGCGGCGCGGGCGATGGTCGCCTCGTAGGCCTGCTGCTTGAGCCGCGCCGCGCCATGTTCGTCGAGCACCTTGAAATGCGGCGTTATCCCTGCTTCGAGCGGGAAGCGCTGCAACAGCCGCTCACAGAAGCCGTGAATGGTGTGGATCTTGAGCCCACCCCGCGCTTCCAGCGCGCGGGCGAACAATCGCTTGGCGGTACGCAGCTCGGGCGCCTTCGGCGCGCGACCCAGGAGGTCGACAAGCTGCTTGTGCAATGCCTCCGACGGAATGGTCGCCCAGTCGGCGAGAACGCCGAGCAGGCGGTTCTGCATCTCCGCCGCCGCATTCTTGGTGTAGGTCAGGCAGAGGATCGCTTCCGGATTGGAGCCGGCGAGCAGGAGCCTGAGCGCGCGCTTGACCAGCACGGCGGTCTTGCCGGTGCCGGCATTGGCCGACACCCAGGCCGAGGCTTCCGGGTCGGCGGCCCGCGCCTGATTGGCGTCGGCCTCATGGAGCAGCGACGCCGTGCTCATCGCCACTCCTCCTCGGCTTCAAGCGTCAGCCATTCCTGGACGCGGGCGAGATGCTCGTATTCGTCGTAGCGATAGACGCTGGCGAAGGCCGCGCCCTTGCGCCGCTTCACCTCGTAGGCCATGCCGGGATCGGCGTAGCGCTCGACCAGGCGCTTCAAGTCGGCGAGCGCCTTGCTCGCCAGAGCTTGCGCCGCCGCATTTGCCGCGGCGCGTTCCTCGCCGCCGTCACGGCGCCCGGACGCCTCGATATAGCGGAGGTCTTTGACGACGCGCCCGCCGAGATCGGCGAAGCCGCCGCCCTCGGCCATCGCCGCTTCGAGGGGAAGCTGCGGCGCAGACAGCTCTTCCACGTGCTTGGGCTTGGGCACGCTTCCGGTCTTGTAATCGTAGATCGTAACCGTACCGTCCTCGCCCATATCGATGCGGTCGACGCGTGCGGTGAGGGTGAAGTCCGCGCTCGCAAGGTCGAGCGCCCCGCGCAATTCGGTATGGGTGCGTACCATGCTAACGCGACGCGCGGGCTCGGTTAAGGCGAACCAGCGGGCGAAGCGCTGGAAATGCGGCCGCCAGAACGCCTCGACGCGCGGCGAGCCGCCGAGCGCGCTGAAATGCGCCTCGGCGAACCTGGTCAGCTCAGCTTCGATGTCGGCGGGCAGGCTGTCCGGATAAGCGACCGCGAAATCATGCAAGGCGCGGTGAACGATGCTGCCGCGCAAGGCCGGATCGGGCTCGGTGCCGAGCGGCTTCAGCGATTCCAACCCCAAAATGTCCTTGGCGAAGATCTCGTAAGGATTGGCGATCCATCGCTCGATGCGGGTTACGCTCAATCTGCGCGGCCTGGCCTCGGCCGGCGGGCGGGGCTCGGGCGGCCTTACCGGAGCGAAATCCGGCGCGCTGTCACGCTCGCGCGCCCAGGCGACCCAGGGCTGCTTGGGCGCGATCAGGGCTTCGAGCCTCGCCGCCTTGACCAGGGCCAGCAGCCGCTGCAGCCATCGCGACGGCACGGTCGGCACGCCGTCAACCTTCACCGCGCGGGTGAGATAGACGGAAGCGGCGCCGAGCCCTTGCGCGAAATCGTGGGCGGAAAGGCCGGTGAAACGCTCGGGCGGCGCAAGCCCAAGCGTCTTGCGCATGGGACGGCTGAGCCACGGGCCTGCCTCTTGCGGCCTCGGCCACACACCCTCGTTCAGGCTGCCGAGGACCATCACGTCGGGCTGCTGGAGCCGCGCTTCGAGCGGCCCCCAGATGAACAGCCTTGGATGCGCGACGCTGCGCGGCCGCACCACCTGGCCCGCGAGAAGGCTGCGATAGAAGGGCGGGTAATCCGCGGCTTGCATGGCGAGGGCAGCGCCGGTATCGATCAGCTCGGTGAGCAGCACCGTCAAAGCCCCGCCCGCCTCGCTTTGCCACAAGCCCGACGACGAGCCGTCGGCGTCACGCGCCAGAGCTTCCGCCGTCTGCACATGGGCCTTCGCCAGGTCTGCGGCGGTATGTAGGGATGGTTGAGAAAATAATGCCGTCAGCGGCGCGAAGGCGGCTTCGAGGTCCTTCACCAGGGTCAGCGCGGCGTCGTATTCCTCACGAGTGAGTTCCAGGCGTCTCCGCTTGGACTCATCCTTTGGCGCCTTGAGCGCGTCGCGGGCGCCGTCCAAGCCTTGGCCGACATAGACGTCGCGGAAGGCGCCACGTTCCAACGCCCGCGCTTGCTTCCTGATCTCGCCCGCGCTGCGGCCAAGCAGGGTCAGCGGATGCTTGAGCAGCGCCATGAGCGCGGGCGGGGCGAAATTGGTCTCGGCCGCGCCGAGCACCAGATCGAGAAAGGCGCCTGGCACGGAGCGAGCCACCGGCAGTCCCGCCGAATCGTCGACATCGAGGGCGTATTGATTGAGGCGCGCCCGCACGCGACGCGCCAGAACCCGGTCGGGCGTAACCAGCGCCGCGGTCTTTCCTGGCGTCTCGATGCAGGATTTCAGGATAAGTGCGATGGCCTCGGCCTCGTCATGCGCGGTCGGCGCCACCACCAATTGGATGCCGCGCAACGCCTCAGCGAGGTTCGTCTGTCCCGCGGGTGCTTCAGGCTCGAACAATTTCTCCCAATGCTCGGTGGTCTCGGCCGGGCGGAACGTCTCGCTGACGAAATGCAGCCGTGCGCTGCCGGCGGCGCCGGGCTCGCTTCCCGGCACGTAGGCCACGTCGTGGCGCGTGACGCCGAGCTTGCGCAAGAGCTCGGCCATGCCGGCCTGCGGATGCTCGGGATGGTCGGCGAGGCTCGCCCAGCTTTCGTCGTCGAGATCGACATCGAGACCCGGAAGCACCACGGCGCCGTTCGGTAGCGAAGCGATGACTTGCAGCAGGCGCGCGGTAGCCGGCACCGTGCCGGTCGAGCCGGCGGCGATCACCGGATGCGGCGAGCCTGCCGCGAGACGCTCGGCGTCGCGCGCCATCAGCGCATTGCGGCGCACGACCGGCGAGACCAGGCCGTTATCGGCGAGATAGCGCGGCCAGTGCTCGGTGACGATCTTCAGGAAATTGACGGTGAGCTGCCAATGATCGGCGAGGTCGTCCGGCACGATCCCTTCGATCTCCGCAAGCTCGATCTGCTCGCTTTCGATGAAGTCCATGAGCCGCGCGAGATCGGCGGCAAGATAGGAGGCTTGCGCCATGGTCGCGCCGGGCGGCACGGGGCCTAGTGGATCGGCAATGGAGTCGGCGCGAAGCGTGCGCCCCCAAGCCAGGATCAGCCGCATCAGCGCGAGACGCCGTGGCAGCTTGTCGATCGCGGGTGCACCTGCCTCGCCGTCCAGGCCATCGCCCTCGGCATCGTCGGCGCCGAAGATGATGGAAGCCTCCTCGTCGGGATCGCCGAGCGCGCGGATGCGCGGCAGGAGCAAGGCTTCGCCACCCGCCTCGGAGAGGAAAGCCTCGCGCAGGGCGCGCGCCGCGCGCCGTGTCGGCAGATAAAGTGTGGTGAGCGGGAGAGCGAGGGGACCGGGCTTCGACCCGCCGGGAAGCGGTAACTCGCCGGCGAGAAGGGCGCGCGCGAGGGTGGTGAGGAACGGCGCCGTGGGCGGAATGGTGTAGAGCCTTGGCCCCACTGTCAGAGGATCAGGCACCTTCGCGCTCGAACAGGGTCTCGGCTTCGGCGAGAGCCTCCGGCGTGCCGACATGCATCCAGCGCCCGTCTAGCCGCATGCCGTAAAGCCGGCCCTTGGCGAGCGCCCGGTCCCACAGAAGGTTCAGCGAGAAGGGGCCCCGCGGCGCATCCTCGAACAGCCGCGCGTCGCACAGCGACACGCCGGCAAAGGCGAACGGCACTACCTCACCCGCGCCGCGCCGCGTGAGCCGCCCGTCGGGGGCCATGGCGAAATCGCCTTTGCCGCCATAGCCGATGCTGGTAGTGAGCGGTGCGAGCAGCAGGAGGCTGTCCATGCGCTCCTTGTCCCACTTCCGCAACATGCGTTTCAAGGCAGGCGCCGCGCCTTCGCTCCACACCGAGTCGGCGTTATTGATGAAGAAGGGCCCCGGCCCGAGCAGGGGCAGCGCCTTGACGACGCCGCCGCCGGTGTTGAGCAGAACGCCGCGCTCGTCGGAAATGATGATTTCCGGCGGCTGGCCCTTGCGGCCCTGAACATGGGCTTCAAGCTGCTCGGGGAGATAATGCACGTTGACGATCGCGGTCTTGACGCCGGCCGAGGCCAGCCGGTCGAGCACATGGTCGAGCAGGGTCTTACCTGCGAGCGGCACCAGCGGCTTCGGCATGCGCAAAGTGAGCGGGCGCATGCGCTCGCCCAAGCCGGCGGCCAGCACCATGGCCGTGCGCGCCTCGGTCATGACGCTCTCCGCCTACAATGCCAAGGGAGGCAAGTTGCCGGCCTTCGGTAGCTCGCGCGCGTACCACCCCCGAAGCTCTGCCAAAGCGGGGTGGGCCAGGTCGCGCTCGAGATAGCGCGCGACCCGCGGGATATGAGCGAGATAGCCGCGCTTGCCGTCACGTTTCGCCAATCGCGCAAAGATACCGAGGATCTTAGAGTTACGTTGGGCGCCGAGCGTCGCGTAGAGCGAGACAAACTGATCGCTCGAAAAGTGCTGGCTATGCGCGCCTCGGGCGGCACAGTAGCGAGCGAGAAGCTCCGCTTCAAGCGCTTCCGGCACGTCCAGGCGGGCATCCTGGAGGAGCGACACCATGTCGTAGGCGAGCGGCCCGACCAGCGCGTCCTGGAAGTCGAGAATGCCGACCCGCTGGGCGCCTGCCCTATCGGGCAGCCAGATGAGATTCGGCGAGTGGTAGTCGCGCAACACCCAGCTAAGGTCCGTTTTGGCGGCTTCGGCAAGGAGTGGGCGCCACAAAGCGGTAAACTCATCCCGCTTCTTGGCCGGCATCTCCCGCCCATGCAAAGCAGGCCAGAACCAGTCGATCAGGAGCGAAGCCTCGGTCAGCATGGCGCCCGCGTCGTAATGGGGGAGGCGGTAAGGCCTGTGTCCTTCGATGGGAAGAGTTTCGGAAGGCGGTTTCTGTGAAAGCTCAAGCAGGGCGTCCATGGCAGGACCGTAAAGCTCGGCCAAGGGGCGCCCCTTGGCCGCTTCGCTCCCGAACAAGAGGTCGCCGAGATCCTCCAGCACGAGAAAGCCTTGGGCGAGATCGAAGGCGTAGATCGCAGGCGCCGACAGCCCGCGTTCCCTGAGGGCGTGCGCCACGGCCACGAAGGGCGTCACGTTCTCGGCGAGATGCACCAGCGCGCTATAGGGCTTGCCGTCGCGGATCGGCGGACCGTCGGGCTGCGGCGGCGAGTTCATCAGAATGGCGGTGCGGTCCGGCAGAACCAGCCGGGCATAGCTCCGCGTCGAGGCATCGCCCAGGAGATGACGGGTGGGCGCCTCGGCATAGGGCGTCTCATCGAGAAATTCGGTGAGCGCCTTGAGGCGTGCGAGCCGCGCCTCCCAGCTTCCGTGGCCGGTGAGGACGAGGCGGCGCAGATGCGGCTCGGCGGTTTCGTCCATGGCGATGTCGAGCCGGTCTGAGGGCAACCAGTCTAGCGCGCGCTCCGGCCACTCGATCAGCACGGCGCCTTCGGCGAGCGCATCGTCGAGGCCGAGCTGATCGAGGTCTGACGGCGCCAAGCGATAGAAGTCGCAATGAGTGAGCGTGAGGCGCGGTGTCTCGTAACGTTGCATCAGCGCGAAGGTCGGGCTCGGCACCTCGCCTTCGCCCCCCAAACGCGTGACCAAGGCGCGCGCGAAGGTGGTCTTGCCCGCGCCGAGCGGGCCGCTGAGCGCGATGACGTCGCCCGGTTGCAGGATAAGGACGAGGCGGCTGGCGAGAAGGTCGAGCCGGACGAGGTCGACACCGTCAAGACTCCACGCGGCGCTCATCCCGCTGACTTGTAGACCTGCATGGCAATTTCCGTCGCGTCGCCTTCCGCCTTTTGCTCGAGCGGCAGAAGCACGGTGATGCGCGTTCCCTCGCCCGGCGTGGAGGCGAGGCTGACGCGCCCGCCATGCAGCTCTGCCAGGTTTTTGACGATAGAGAGGCCCAGGCCGGCGCCGCGGTGGCGCGAGCCAAGGGAACGGCTTTCGAAGCGGTCGAACACGGCCTGCTGGTATTCTTCCGGAATGCCCACGCCTTGATCCTCGACCATGAAGGCGAGCATGGAATCGGTGCGCGCGCAAGTGAGCGAGATCCTGCTTCCCGCGGTCGAGAAGCCGATGGCGTTTGAGAGAAGATTATAGAGGATCTGCGTCACGCGCTTGCCGTCGGCGACGAAGCTATGGATGCCGGGCTCGATGCCGATATAGAGCGCCACGTCGTTCTGCTTCAGCCGTTCCTCCACGCCCTGCACCGCCTGATCGAACACGTCGCGCACCTTGACTTGGGAAAGTTTCAGATCCAGCGCGCCGGCGTCGATGGTGGCGAGGTCGAGAATGTCGTCGACGATGGCGAGCAGCGTGCGTCCCGACAGGCGGATGTCGCCAAGATAATCGTGCTGCTTCTCGGTGAGCGGGCCGGCAATGGGGCTCGCCAGGAGCTCGCTGAAGCCGATGATATTGGTGAGCGGCGTGCGCAGCTCGTAGGACACATGCGAGATGAAAGCGGTCTTGAGGCGGTCCGCGGCTTCCAGCGCCTCTGTGCGCTCGATCAGGGCGCGCTCGGCGCGCTTCGAATCCGACACGTCGACATAGGTCAGAAGCGTGCCGCCATCGGGCAGTGGCAGCGCGGCGCAGGCGAGCACACTGCCGTCGGGCCGGTCGATCTGGCTCTCGTAAGGATGCCGCTCGGCGACGATTGCCGTGACCGCCGCCTTGGTGCGTTCCCATTCCTCGGGCGCGTCGTAAAGCGCGCGGCACCAGCCGATGATCTCATCGACATGGGGCGCGCCGTCGAGCTGTCCCGGGTTCAACTGCCAGATGGTGGCGAAGGCCCGGTTGTAAAGGCGCAGGCGTCCGCTTGGGGCAAACACCGCCACGCCTTCGCGCAAGGTGTCGAGCGTCTCGCGCTGGACCTGGATCAGCGCGTTGTAGCGGCTCTCGAGCGCGAGCCGCTCGGTGACGTTCTCGTAGAGATAGGTGATGCCGCCTTCGCCGTCGCTGTCGGCGATCACGTGCAAAGTACGGCCGTCGGGAAGGTGCCACTGGTCCTCGGTCTGAGCATTGGCCCCATAGGCCGAGAGCCAGGCGGTCTTCCACTCGCGATAGTCGGCCTTCTCCGGGAGCCGCCGCGCCTGGCGAAGCCGGTCGAGGATCTCGCCGTCGCGGGGGTGGGTCGAAAGCCACTCCCCATCAAGCTGCCACAGCTCGACATAGGCCTGATTGAAATGTGTGAGTTTCTGCTCGGCGTCGAACACGGCGAAGGCGGTGGCGAGGCGGTCGAAGCTCCGGAAATAGGCCTCGGCACTCGGCTTGCTCTCGGCCCGCTTGCGTTCGCTGGCAGCGGCTTCCGCATCGAGCAAACCGCGCAAGGCGGCGACTTGCTCTTCGAGTTGCTTATGCTTGTCGGCGAGCTCGGTGTGCTCGAGACGCTCTCCAGCAATCTCACGCAGCTTGAACATGAGCGTGCGCCCAACGGCGCGGCCATCGGCCTCGACATGTCTGTCGCGCTGCGTGCGCAGGATCAGATTGAAGGCCTCGCCTTTTTCCTCCAAGGCCTGCATGGCGGCGACCAGCTCCGTCGCGGACGCTTTATCGAGCCAAGCGGCGAAATGCAGAAGCTTGTCCGGCTCGCCCGGAACGCCGAGCTCTTGCGGCAGATTGGCCACAAGCAACTCCGGCTCGCCGGATTCCGCCAAGGTGAGAAGCACCTGCGGTTCCGCGGCTAGGACCTTGTCGAGCATGTTCTCATGCTGGCGATAAATTTCGGCCTCATGCTTCGCCGCGATCTCTGCGCGGCGCGCCCGCTCGGTGGCACGAAGGCAGGCGATGGCCGTGCCCACGGCAAAGGCGATGATGCCGAGATTGACGCCGAGCACGAGAAGGGTCTGCGGGTCGAGCGCGAGGCTTTCGGGAGCGGCCAATGCCGCTTCCGCCGTGAACAGAGCAATGCAGAAGGCAGATACGCGAGACAGCCTCTCAGGCCACCTTGATGAAGGTGCAGCCTCGCCCTCGCTGGTCCGCATGGTCCCCTCGCTCCACGCCGCCGCCCATGGCCTTGCATCCGCCTCGCTTCGGCTTGAGCCGAAGACATGACGCGGGCCGGTCTAACCTCGTGGCCCTCAAGGCGAATCAGTAATCAGATTAGCGATATCGCGGACTCTTGCCCACCGTCGCGCGCACTTTGGTTAATTGTGTCACGCTGTGCGATGACGCCTAATAGCGGTAGGTGTCGGGCTTGTAGGGGCCCTCGACGGGCACGCCGATATAGGACGCCTGCTCGGGCTTGAGCGCGGTCAGCTTGGCGCCGACCTTGCCGAGATGAAGCCGCGCCACCTTCTCGTCGAGCTGCTTCGGCAGGGTGTAGACTTCCTTCTTGTAGCCGGACGGATTGTTCCACAGCTCCATCTGCGCCAGCGTCTGGTTGGTGAAGGACGCGCTCATCACGAAGCTCGGATGGCCCATGGCGTTGCCGAGATTCACCAAGCGGCCCTCCGACAGAAGGATGATGCGATGGCCGTCGGGGAACTCGATCTCGTCGACCTGCGGCTTGACGTTGTGCCATTTGAAATTGCGCAAGCCGCCGACCTGAATCTCCGAATCGAAATGGCCGATATTGCAGACGATAGCGCGGTCCTTCATCGCCCGCATGTGGTCGACGGTGATGACGTCGACATTGCCGG
>JBBDYM010000003.1:0-9653 GCA_040901485.1 Methyloceanibacter sp. | reverse complement strand
TAGCGCGGCACCATGGCCTTGACCATGGCCACCAGGAAAAACAGGAAGCAGACCTTCAACATGAACCATAGCACGCCCGGTATCCAGGTGAAGGGCGGCACTGGGAACAGCGGCAGCCAGCCGCCCAGGAACATCACCGTGCCCAGCGCGCAGAGCAGCAGAATGGCCACATACTCGCCGAGCATGAACAACATATAGGGAGTGGAGGAGTATTCGACCATGAAGCCGGCGACCAGCTCCGATTCGGCTTCGAGCAGATCGAAGGGCGGGCGGTTGGTCTCGGCCAGCATGGAAATAAAGAACACCACGAACATCGGCAACAGCGGCAGCCAGTACCAGCCGAGCAGGCCCCAGGCGCTGTCCTGCGCCTCGACGATGGCCGTGAGGTTGAGCGTGCCGGCGATGAGCAGCACGGTGATTATAACGAAGCCGATCGACACCTCGTAGGACACCATCTGCGCCGCGGATCTAAGCGCGGCAAGGAAGGCGTATTTCGAGTTCGACGCCCAGCCCGCCATGATCACGCCGTACACCTGCAGGCTGGAGATGGCGAAGATGTAGAGGATGCCGACATTGATATCGGCGACAGCCCAGCCTTTATCGACTGGGATGACCGCCCAGGCGGCGAGCGCCAGCCCCGCGGTGAGAAGCGGGGCGAGCAGGAAGATTCCCTTGTTGGCGCCGGCCGGAATGATCGGCTCCTTGAACACGAATTTCAGAAGGTCGGCGAAGGATTGCAGCAGGCCGAAGGGGCCGACCACGTTCGGCCCGCGCCGCATCTGCACCGCCGCCCAGATTTTGCGGTCGGCGTAGAGCAAAAAGGCGACGATGAGGAGCAGAACGACAATCAGCGTGAGGCTGTGCGCCGCGGTGAGGGCAGTGGGCAGGCCGTAGCTGGTCCAGAACTCAGCCATCGGTGCCGGTGGCCTTCGGGCGCGCGCCCGCATGCATGGCGCTCAGATTCGCCATGATGGACGAGGCGCGGGCGATTGCATTGGAGAGATAGAAGTCCTCGATGGCCTGGCCGAAGCGCTCCTTGCTTGGCTTGGCCGGCTTTTTGGCGAGACGCTCAATGGCCGCGCTGTCGGCGGGATCGATCTGATCGATGAGCGCGAAATGCGGATGGCGCGCATACATCTCGGCGCGCAGCGCCTGGAGGGAATCGAACGCCAAGGGGCAGCCGAGCGTCCCCGACAGCGCGCGGACGATCGTCCAGTCCTCGCGCGCCTCGCCGGGTGGGAAGATGGCGCGGGCGGTCATCTGCGCGCGGCCTTCGGTGTTCACATAGGTGCCGCTCTTTTCCGTGTAGGCGGCGCCGGGAAGGATCACGTCGGCGCGATGCGCGCCTTTATCGCCGTGGCTTCCTTGATAGATGACGAAGGCGTTGCCGAGCCGCGCCATGTCGATCTCGTCGGCGCCGAGCAGATAGACGATTTCGATGTCGCCCGCGCTGGCGCCGTCGAGAATGCCGTCAACATCGCGGCCGCCCTGCCCCGGCACGAAGCCGAGATCGAGACCGGCAACCCGGGAGGCGGCCGTATGTAAGACGTTGAAGCCGTTCCAGCCAAGCGTGGCATTGAGCGCCCCCATCTGCATCGCGGCCTTGGCGGCGAGCGCCAGGACAGCGGTGCCGTCGGGCCTGGCGAGAGCCCCCTGCCCCAGAATCAGCATCGGCCGTTCCGCGCCTTCGAGCCGCTTGAGGAAGGGGTGGGAGCCGTCCGCGATCTTAGCCAGCGTCTCGGGACCGGCGCCGAGATAATCGTAAGCATAGGTGAGATCGGTCTCCATGCCGATTAGGCCGACAGGCAGGCGCGCTTGCGCATGGCGGGTGCGCTTGAGGATGCGCGCATTCAGGACCGGCGCCTCGTGGCGAGGATTGGTGCCGACCAGCAGAAATGCGTCGGCCTGGTCGATGCCTTCGATGGTCGAATTGAACAGATAGCTGGCACGGCCGAGCGCGGGGTCGAGTCTGGCGCCGTCCTGGCGGCAATCGATGTTCGGCGAGCCGAGCTGCTCGGCGAGCAGCTTGAGCGCGAACATCTCCTCTGCCGCGACGAGATCGCCGGCAATTGCGGCGAAGCGGGCGCCGTCCAGCCCCTTCAGTCTCTCGGCAATGATGCCGAACGCCTCGTCCCACGACGCGGGCTGAAGCTTGCCGTCGCGGCGCACATAGGGCCGGTCGAGGCGTTGCGTGCGCAAGCCGTCCCATACATGCCGCGCTTTGTCGGAGATCCATTCCTCGTTAACGGCGTCGTTCACGCGCGGCAGGATGCGCAAAACCTCTTTCCCGCGCGCATCCACGCGGATGGCTGAGCCGAGCGCATCCATGACGTCGATCGACGGGGTCTTGGTGAGCTCCCAGGGCCGCGCCACGAAGGCGTAAGGCTTGGAGGTCAGCGCGCCGACGGGGCAGAGATCGACCACGTTGCCGGACAGGTTCGACATCATGCCGTGCTCGAGATAGGTGGTGATCTCCATGTTCTCGCCGCGGCCGATGGCGCCGAGCTCCTCAACGCCCGCGACCTCGGTCATGAAGCGGATGCAGCGCGTGCAGTGAATGCAGCGCGTCATGAAGGTGTCGATCAGCGGCCCGAGATATTTCTCCTCCACCGCGCGTTTGTTGTCCTGGAAGCGGCTGGCATCGAAGCCATAGGCCATGGTCTGGTCTTGCAGGTCGCATTCACCGCCCTGGTCGCAGATCGGGCAGTCGAGCGGATGATTGATCAGCAGGAATTCGAGCACGCCCTCGCGCGCCTTCTTCACCGTCTCGGAATTGGTGACGATGATGGGTGGCGTGCCGTCGCGCGCGGGCCTGAGGTCGTTGACGCCCATGGCGCAGGAGGCGACCGGCTTCGGCATGCCGGCGACCTCGATCAGGCACATGCGGCAATTACCGGCGATGGACAGCCGCTCGTGGTAGCAGAAACGCGGGATCTCGATGCCGGCCAGCTCGCAGGCCTGAATCAGCGTGATGCCGTCCGGCATGTCGTGCTCTTTGCCGTCGATGACCAGCCTAGGCATCGCTCAGGGCCTTATGCATGAAGGCGCGGAATTTCGGGGTGTATTGCGCGAGATATCCGGAGTCCTGGAAATGCGGCGACCGCAAATACTCGCGGTGAAGCTTAAGCTGCATGCGGACCGCCGCGTTCCATTCAGGCGTCGGTGATCCTTCCAGAATCTCTTCGCTCGCGTTCAGTATCGTATCCACGAACATCTCGTATTTCTGAAACAGCTCAGGATCGCCGTCGATGGTCAGGTTCTCGTAGTCGAAAGCGGTGGTGTTGAGCGACGGATCGGAGAGTTTCGGGTTGTCGAAGGCGAGCCGTAGCGTCTCGCGCCACAATTCATTGGCGTTGGCGCGGCGTTCGGCCTTGCGGCTGTCCGAAATCTGAAGATGCGCGTAGATCAGGGCGACGATAGCAGCAGCGCCCATGGCGATGGTGGCGAGCGTCGCGGAATTCTCCCAAAGCCAGCTCATTGCGCCTGATCCTTCAAAGCATCCTGAATAAAGGCGCGGAACCGAGGCGTGTATTGCTCGATAAAGCCGGAGTTCTGGAAATGCGGCGATTGCAAATATTCACGATGCTGATTGAGCTCGATGCGCACCGTGGTTTTCCATTGGGGGGTCGACTGCACCTCCAAAATTTCATCGCTGGCATTGAGCACCGTATCCACGAACAGCTCGTATTTCTGGAACATCTCGCGGCTGTCGTCGACGGTCCTCGCGCCGTAGTCGAACTCACCGAGTTTTAGGGACGGGTCCGACAGCACCGGGTTCTCGAAGCCGAGCCGCAAAATTTCGCGCCACAATTCATGCACGTTGGCGCGGCGCTCGGCCTCGCGGCCCTCGGTAATTTGCACATGCGCATAGAGCAAGGCGGCAAGGGCGGCGACCGACATCAAGATCGCGGAGAGCGGTTCGGCGTTCTTCCAGAACCATTTCATGCGCGGGTCCTCTATTCCGCCGCCATGGGCACGGAGGGCGCAATCGGCCGCGTCGCTTGCGCGTCGATGCGTGCCTCGATCACGTGGCGGAAATGGCGGATCAGCCCCTGCACCGGCCAGGCTGCGGCGTCGCCGAGCGCGCAGATGGTGTGACCCTCGACCTGGTAGCTCACGCTGAGCAGCATATCGATCTCGGCCTTCTGAGCCTGTCCCTTGGCCATGCGTTCCAACACGCGCCACATCCAGCCCGTGCCTTCGCGGCAGGGCGTGCACTGGCCGCAGGATTCATGCTTGTAGAAATAGGACAGGCGCGAGATGGCGCGGATGATGTCGGTGGACTTGTCCATGACGATGACGCCTGCCGTGCCGAGCCCGGTCTTCAGCGCCTTTAGGCTGTCGAAGTCCATCGGCAGGTCCAGGCATTCGCTCGCGGGGATGCACGGCACCGACGAGCCGCCGGGAATGACGGCCAGCAGATTGTCCCAGCCGCCGCGCACGCCGCCGGCATAATGGTCGATCAGCTCGCGAAGCGGCACGCCCATCTCCTCCTCGACATTGCAGGGCTTGTTCACGTGGCCTGAGATGCAGAAGATCTTGGTGCCGGTGTTGTTCGGGGGCCCGAGCGAGGCGAACCAGGTGGCGCCACGCCTGAGAATGTCGGGCACCACGGCGATGGTCTCGACATTGTTGACGGTGGTCGGCGCGCCATACAGTCCGACATTGGCCGGAAACGGTGGCTTCAGCCGCGGCATGCCCTTCTTGCCTTCGAGGCTTTCGAGCAGCGCCGTCTCCTCGCCGCAGATATAGGCGCCGGCGCCGTGATGCAGATAAAGCTCGAAGTCCCAGCCGTGTGAGTTGTTCTTGCCGATCAGCTTGGCGTCATAGGCTTCGTCGATGGCGGCCTGGAGGATTTCGCGCTCGGCGATGAACTCGCCGCGAATATAGATGTAAGCGGTATGCGCCCGCATGGCGAAGGAGGCGAGCAGCGCACCCTCGATCAGCAATTGCGGATCGTGACGCATGATATCCCGGTCCTTGCAGGTGCCGGGCTCCGACTCGTCGGCATTGATGACGAGATAGTTCGGGCGCCCATCCGATTGCTTCGGCATGAACGACCACTTGAGTCCGGTAGGGAAACCGGCGCCGCCGCGCCCGCGCAAGCCCGACGCCTTCACCTCCTCGATGATGGCCTCGTGCCCCTTCTCGATCATCGCCTTGGTGCCGTCCCAGGCGCCACGCGCGCGCGCCGCCTTCAGTCGCCAGCTGTGCAGGCCGTAGAGATTCTTGAAGATGCGGTCCTTGTCTAGCAGCATCAACGCGGCTTTCGGCCTTTGCTGAGCGGCGGCTTGGGCACCGCCGCCTCACGCACATTGGCAGCCTTGCCGGGACGCTTCGCCTCGTGATCGGTAAGAGCAGCGGCCGCGCCGACCAGTTCCTCTTCGGGTTCTTCGTTCGCATAGTGCGCGGCATCGAGAAGCGTTATTGGTCCGCCTTCCGGCGCTGACGCGTGCCGCCCGTTCTGCGGTCCCGGCGTGATGGGACGCCCGGCTTTCAGATTTTCGAGGATGCGCTCAAGGCTCTCAGGAGTCAGGTCCTCGTAATAATACTTGTTGATCTGAGCCATCGGTGCGTTGACGCAAGCGCCGAGGCACTCGACCTCGGTCCACGAGAACAGACCGTCAGGTGTCACATGGCCCGGCTCGCCGATCAATCTGCGGCAGGTGTCCTTGATGGCGTTGGCGCCGCGCAGCCAGCAGGGCGTGGTGCCGCAGACCTGCACGTAATAGCGGCCGACCGGCGCGAGATTGAACATGGTGTAGAAGGTGGCGATCTCGTACACGCGGATGTAAGCGAGGCTGAGCATGTCGGCGACATAACGGAGCGCCGGCTCGGGCAACCAGCCGCCCATCTGCTCCTGCGCGCGCCAAAGAATCGGCAGCACGGCGGAGGCTTCGCGCCCTTGCGGATATTTTTTGATCTGGCCCTTTGCCCATTCGAGATTTTCGGGCGTGAAAGCGAAACCTTCGGGCTGTTCGGCGGCGAGGCGGCGGACGCTCATAGGTTGTCTTCTTCTCTTCCCCGCCGTCAGGCGTTGCCCAGCTAATGCGAGGTTTTTAGCACTCTATGCTGCGCTGCGGAATCCTTGACAGCGCCCTTCCCACATAGGCTTTCCGCCTGGAAAAGCAACAATTTGCGGGCGATTCTGCAAGCTCAGCGGTCGATTTCCCCAAATACGATGTCGATCGAGCCGAGGATGGCCGAGACGTCGGGCAGCATGTGGCCGCGGCACAGGAAATCCATGGCGGCAAGGTGGGGGAAGCTCGGCGCCCTGATCTTGCAGCGATAGGGCCGGTTGGTGCCGTCCGAGACGAGATAGACGCCGAACTCGCCCTTGGGCGCCTCGACCGCGGCGTAAACCTCGCCGGCGGGCACGTGATAGCCCTCGGTATAGAGCTTGAAATGGTGGATCAACGCCTCCATCGAGCTTTTCATCACGGCGCGCTTGGGCGGCACTATCTTATGATTCTCCACGGTGACCGGGCCAAGCTCGGTGGTCAGCCGCTCGCAACATTGCTTCATGATGCGCACCGCCTGGCGCATCTCTTCCATGCGGCAGAGATAGCGGTCATAGCAATCGCCGTTCTTGCCGACGGGGATGTCGAATTGAAGCTCGTCGTAGCACTCGTAGGGCTGCGACTTGCGCAAATCCCACGCGGCGCCCGAGCCCCGCACCATGACACCGGAGAAGCCGCGCGCCCAGGCGTCTTCGAGCGACACCACGCCGATATCGACATTGCGTTGCTTGAAGATGCGGTTGCCGGTGAGCAGCGTCTCTATGTCGTCGCAGACTTTGAGGAACGGGTCGCAGAAGAAGTAGATGTCGGCGACCAGCTCAGGCGGCAGGTCCTGATGCACGCCGCCGGGACGGAAATAGGCGGCATGCATGCGGCTGCCCGAGGCGCGCTCGTAGAACACCATCAGCTTCTCTCGCTCCTCGAAGCCCCACAGCGGCGGTGTGAGCGCACCGACATCGAGCGCCTGCGTGGTAACGTTGAGGAGATGCGAAAGTAGGCGACCGATCTCGGAATAAAGCACGCGGATGAGCTGGGCGCGTTTGGGCACGGTGACGCCGACCAGCTTCTCCACCGCCAGCGAATAGGCGTGCTCCTGATTCATCGGCGCGACGTAATCTAGGCGGTCGAAATAGGGCAGTGCCTGGAGATAGGTCTTGTACTCGATCAGCTTCTCGGTGCCGCGATGCAGCAGACCGATATGCGGATCGACGCGCTCGACCACCTCGCCGTCGAGCTCCAGGACGAGGCGGAGCACGCCATGCGCCGCCGGATGCTGCGGGCCGAAATTGATGGTGAATTTACGGTCGTCGCCTTCCCGCTTGCCACTGTCACCTTCGCTCTGAC
The DNA here is from genome assembly GCA_040901485.1 of Methyloceanibacter sp. Lineage (GTDB taxonomy): Bacteria > Pseudomonadota > Alphaproteobacteria > Rhizobiales > Methyloligellaceae > Methyloceanibacter. The sequence continues at coordinate 2,289 of JBBDYM010000003.1, read as the reverse complement.
GGATCTCAGCCACGGTTCCCGCTTCTCAGCTCGATTTCGCACTTGAAATATCATGGCCGAATGCCAGCAAATGTCCGTCGGAATCCCGCACGGCGAACTCGCGCATGAGATATGGCTCATCGGAAGGCTCGAAGGCGATATCGGCTCCCCGGGCCTTGATTTCCTGGAACAGGACGTCCGCGTTGCTCACACGGACGTAAACATCGTAGCGGCCGTCATAGCCGGCATTCGGATGAATAGCTGCGCCCGTCTCGACCTGATTGAGCATGATCGAACTGCCGTCACGCCGGACGATGGCGAAGTTCGGCGGCTCTCCCACCACGCGCACCGTAAAACCGAGCCTGCGCTCGTAGTACTCCGCCGCCTTCACCACATCGGCAACGAGCAAGACCGGGGAGATGCTTTCGACTTGCCGCGTCATGCGTCGACCTCGGCGGCAGCTTTGGCGCGCTTGGCTTCGAGGCCGCGATTGAAGCGGTCCCACGACACGATGAAGCGCTCATGCGTGCCTGACCCGATCTCATCGACGCCGTCATGGGCGGCGAGCTTGAAGCGGACGCGCGGGCCGCGGGCTTCCACGCACTCGGCCTCGACCGTGACGGTCATGTCCACCGGCGTCGCCGCTTTATGGGAGACATCGATATGGGTGCCGACACTACCCTCCCCCTCGTCGAGATGCGGCGCGAGAAGCTGCACGCAGGTCCATTCCATCAGACCGACCATGAAGCCGGTCGCGAACACTTCGGGCATGACCTGAAGCTCGGGAGCCTCGCGGTAGAGATGCGGTACGGTCTTGGTCTCGGGCACCCGGTAGGCGAAGCGGTGCTTGAGCCCGGCCTTCAGGGAGGGCTTCATGTCTCGCCGTCCTTGCTGGGCGCCTCACCCGCCTTCTCGTCGCCGGGGATGGCGGTGTCCATGCCCTCCCAGGGCGAGAGGAAATCGAAGCTCCGATATTCCTGCTGGAGGTTGACCGGCTCATAGACCACGCGCTTCAGCTCGTCGTCATAACGAAGCTCGACGAAACCGGTCAGCGGGAAGTCCTTGCGCAAGGGATGGCCCTGAAAGCCGTAATCGGTGAGCAGGCGGCGTAAGTCCGGATGGCCCGAGAACAGGATGCCATAGAGGTCGTAGGCCTCGCGCTCGAACCAGTCGGCCGCCGGGAACAAGCTCACAATGCTCGGCACCGGGCTCGCCGCGTCGGTCTTGGCGCGCACACGGATGCGATGGTTCAGCCAAGGACTCAGCAGGTGATAGACGATTTCGAACCGTTCCTCGCGCTCGGGATAATCGACGCCGCAAATGTCGATGAGGCAGCCGAAACGGCAGATCTCGTCGTCGCGCAGGAATTCGATGACCGCCGGGATGTGCTCGGGCTCCACATCGAGCGTCAACTCGCCAAGCGCCACCGTGAAGTCGAGCACCTTGGACCCGAGACGGTCGGCGACATGGCTGCCCAGTTTATTGAGGGCTTCGTCCATCAATTCTCCTGGCGGGACGGAAATCGCTCAGCGCTCGATAGTGCCGGTCCGCCTGATCTTCCTCTGCAAGAGGAGCACGCCATAGACCAGCGCCTCGGCCGTCGGCGGGCAGCCCGGCACGTAGATGTCCACCGGCACGATGCGGTCGCAGCCGCGCACCACCGAATAGGAGTAGTGGTAATAGCCGCCGCCATTGGCGCACGATCCCATGGAGATCACGTAGCGCGGCTCGGGCATCTGGTCGTAGACCTTGCGCAGCGCCGGCGCCATCTTGTTGCAGAGCGTGCCCGCCACGATCATCACGTCGGACTGGCGCGGGCTGCCGCGCGGCGCGAAGCCGAAGCGCTCCAGATCGTAGCGCGGCATCGACGCCTGCATCATCTCAACGGCGCAGCAGGCGAGCCCGAAGGTCATCCACATCAACGAGCCGGTGCGCGCCCAGTTGATCAGATCGTCGGCGGTGGTGAGGAGGAAACCCTTGTCGGCGAGCTCGTCGGAGAAGGTGCCGAAGCTCGTGGCGCCCGGCACGAGCAGGCCGCTCTTTTCGTCCTTTGCGAATTTGGGCTCGGGGATCAATCCCATTCCAGCGCTCCTTTCCGCCACTCGTAGATGAAGCCGACGGTGAGAATGCCGAGAAATACCATCATCGACCAGAAGCCGAACGTGCCGATCTCCCCGAAGGCGACGGCCCAGGGAAACAGAAACGCGACCTCAAGATCGAAGATAATGAACAAAAGCGCCACCAGGTAGAAGCGCACGTCGAATTTCATGCGCGCGTCGCCGAAGGCGTCGAAGCCGCATTCATAGGCCG
>JBBDYM010000002.1:0-9691 GCA_040901485.1 Methyloceanibacter sp. | reverse complement strand
ACATAATCGCCGATCACCTCCGGCGTATAGCGCCCGATGAAGATGGCGCCGGCATTTTTAACGCGTCCCGCAAGAGCGTCGGCATCGCTCGTGGCGATCTCTAGATGCTCGGGCGCCAGCCGATCGACCAGGGCAACTGCCTCGTCAAGACTGCGCACGAGGATGACGGCGCCGTTGTCGCGCCAACTCGCGCGCGCCACGGCTTCACGCGGCAGGGTGGCAAGCTCGGTTTCGATGGCTTTCTCCACGGCACGGGCAAAATCCGCATCGTCGGTGAGGAGGATGGCTTGCGCCGCCTCGTCATGCTCGGCTTGCGCCAGCAGATCGGCGGCGATCCAGGCCGGATCGTTGTCGGCGTCGGCGATGACCACCACTTCGGAGGGGCCTGCCACCATGTCGATGCCGACTTGGCCGAACACCTGGCGCTTGGCGGCGGCGACATAAGCATTGCCGGGGCCGACGATCTTGGCCACGGGGAGAATGCTCTTCGTGCCGTAGGCCAGCGCGGCGACGGCCTGCGCTCCGCCCACGCGATAGATTTCGTCGACGCCGGCAAGGGCCGCGGCCACCAGCACCAGCGGGTTGAGCTCACCCTTCGGCGCCGGCACGACCATAGCGATGCGCGGCACGCCCGCGACCTTGGCGGGGACTGCGTTCATCAGCACCGAGCTTGGATAGCTCGCCGTGCCGCCGGGGACATAAAGGCCTACGGACTCGACCGGCGTCCAGCGCGAGCCAAGCTCGACGCCTTGGGTGTCTTTGTAACGGTCGTCCTTGGGGAGTTGTCTTTGGTGGTGATCGAGGATGCGCGCATGTGCCAGCTCGAGCGCCGCCAGAACCTCGGCATCGATTTTGGCGCGCGAAGCTTCGATCTCTTCCGACGTCACCCTGATGCCGACTTTGCTCAGATCGAGACCGTCATAGGTGCGCGTGAGATCGATCAGCGCCTTATCGCCCTCTTCGCGCACGCGGGCGATGATGCGAGTGACAGCTTCGCCGACATCCTCTGCCGTCTCGCGCTTGGCGGATAGAAGCTGCTTGAAGCGATCCTCGAAATCGGCATCGCCGGTCTTGAGCCACAGAACCATGACGCGGCTCTCTTAAGAGCCGGCATCGCCGGACTCGACGCCCGGATGCTGAGGTTTGGAGCGGGTGCGCCAGACGGGTCCGAGATCCTTGAGCTCGGCTTCGATACATTCGACCTCGAGCAGGATCGAGGCGTCGCCGGAGAAAAAGAGCGTCACCTTGCCGCTTGGCGCCTCGCCAGGCTCGAAGCTCACGGCGAGCAGCGACAGGATCCTCTCACGGGTGGTAAGCTTGATGTTCTTCAGCTTGGCGCCGAGTACCCGGTCGAACCTGAGCGCTGTGCGCCGCCGTTGATAGGCTTCGCCCCCTTCGACGGTGGCCTTTTCCCAATCGAAGCGGTTGAGGACGGCGGCGAAGCGCTTCTGCCCCGGCAGATAGGCAATATCCTCCACCCGCACCACCGCATCCTGGAGATGCGACGACAGGATGGCGAGGTCCTCCTCGTCGAGGGCGATCAGCTTCAGCGGAGTCATGGCAGGTGCGGTGGTATCTCGCATGGGCGTTACACGCCACAGGAATGGCAAAAAATGCGCGACTAGGGAAGCCTTAGCCGGAAAGCCGTTCGATATGGGCCCCGCATTGGCCAAGCTTCTCTTCGATACGCTCGAAGCCGCGGTCAAGATGGTAGACGCGGCCGATCAGCGTCTCGCCTTGCGCGGCAAGGCCGGCGATGATCAGCGATACCGAGGCGCGGAGATCCGTGGCCATGACCTGGGCGCCGCGCAGGTCGTTCACGCCGGTGACGAGCGCCGTGTCGCCCTTGAGCTCGATGCGGGCGCCGAGCCGCGCCAGCTCCTGCACATGCATGAAGCGGTTCTCGAAGATGGTCTCGCGCACATGGGAGGTGCCTTTGGCCATGCACATGAGCGCCATGAGCTGGGCCTGCAAATCGGTGGGGAAGCCGGGGAAGGGCTGGGTCTCGACCGACACGGCGCTCAAGCCGCCGCCATTGCGCGATACTTTGATACCCGAGGGGCTCTCCACGATCTCCACCCCGGTCGCGCGCAGAAGCTGAAGCGCCTCTTGCAGCAGGTCGGCGCGGGCGCCGTCCAGGAACACTTCGCCGCCGGTGATCGCCGCGGCCATGGCGTAGGTGCCGGTTTCGATGCGGTCGGGGAGCACGGTGTGCTCGGCGCCATGCAGCGAGGGGACGCCCTCGACGTGCAAGGTCGACGTGCCGATCCCGTCGATCTTGGCGCCCATCTTGACCAGGCATTGCGCAAGGTCGGCGACTTCGGGCTCGCGGGCGGCGTTCTCGATGACCGTGTCGCCACGGGCGAGCACCGCCGCCATCAAACTGTTATGCGTGGCGCCGACCGACACTTTGGCAAGAGGCACACGGTTGCCGGTCAGGCCCTTGGGAGCGCGGGCGATGACATAGCCGCCCGCGAGGTCGATCTGGGCGCCTAGCGCCTTCAATGCCGCCAAATGCAGATCGACGGGACGCGTGCCGATGGCGCAGCCGCCAGGCAGCGACACCTTGGCCTCGCCGCAACGGGCCAAGAGCGGCGCCAGCACCCAGAAGCTCGCCCGCATGCGGGCCACCATCTCGTAAGGCGCGGTGGTGTCGACGATCTCCTCGGCGGTCAGCTTGACGGTCTGGCCGTCGCCGGTGCGCTGGCCGGTGCGCTTGCCGGCAACGGTGATGTCGACGCCGTGATTGCCGAGGATGCGCCCGAGCAGCGTCACGTCGGCCAGACGCGGGACGTTCTTCAGGGTCAAGGTGTCGCTGGTGAGGAGGCTCGCGATCATCAACGGCAGCGCCGCGTTCTTGGCGCCGCTGATAGGGATGGTCCCCTCCAATCGCTCCCCGCCGACGATGCGGATGCGATCCATGCCGTCATAGCTCCCGCGCGCGCTTCTGCTAGTTCGCGCTTCCAATACGCCCCCCTTCTGACGCTGGCTGCCCCGGTCTCCCGCGGGCCGGGCCAAAAAACAAGCTTACTCCCTTACGCTTGGGTCTGTCGCCCATTCTTGCGGGACATGGTTGAGCCCTCGCGCGCCCGCATTTGTGCTTTTCGTTTCAAGAGGTTGGCGCGAAGCTCCTGCTCCAGCCGGGCCTTGCGCTCGGCGGCCTTTTCAGGCCCCTTCAGTCTTGCACCGTCCTGCCGTTCGCCGGTCATGCCGCTCCCTCGTCCCTTCGACCATAACGCTTGGGCGAACCAAGCGATCCGACTCGGAGAGTCTTTATATCATGCCCATATCATGGCCACGCCGGGACGCCAGGGCGCTGTCTTGCATGGGATAGGTCGCTATGGCAGGGTCCGGCCTTGCCAGGCGCGTTTGCGCCGCTTAAATCGCCCGCATCGCGCGCATCGCCGCCGTAGCTCAGTGGTAGAGCACGTCATTGGTAATGACGGGGTCAGTAGTTCAATCCTACTCGGCGGCACCATTTTCCTAAACAGCTAAACGATCGGCGTGCGGCATTTGCCCTCCCAGGCTACAATCCGCCCAGAGGGGAGGACCGGGAGATGTTGGAAGATCCGCTGTTCTGGGTGTTCGTGCTTCCCGGCTTGCTGCTTGGGGTCTATGCGCAGTCGCGCATCAAGATCAATCTCGCCAAATATACGCAAGTTCCCACGCTCAACGGAATCACCGGCGCCGAGGTGGCGCGCAAACTGCTCGACGCTCAGGGCCTCAAGGACGTCACCGTCGAGTCGACGCCCGGCGTGCTGAGCGACCATTACGATCCCCGCACCAAGACCTTGCGGCTCAGCCAGCAAGTCTATTACGCGCCGAACGTGGCGGCGGCCGGCATCGCCGCGCATGAAACGGGCCATGCCTTGCAGGACGCGGAGGATTATTTCCCGATGGAGGCGCGCACCTATATCGTGCCGGTGGTGCAGCTTGCGGCGCAAGCCGCGCCCTGGGTGTTCATTGCCGGCATGCTGCTGCAGATGCCGACGCTCGCCTGGGTGGGGATCATCCTGTTCGCCTCGTCTTCCCTGTTCGCCTTGCTTACGCTGCCGGTGGAGTTCAATGCGAGCGCCAGGGCGAAGGAGCTGTTGGTGCAACACGGCATCATCCAGGGCGAGGAGCAGCTAGACGGCGTCGAGAAGGTGCTGGGCGCTGCGGCATGGACCTATGTGGCGGCCGCCGTATCCGCACTCGGGGTCTGGCTGTTCTACGTGTTCATCATGTTCTTCCGCGGCCGTTCCGCCTCCAGCATCAGATAGGGCGGGCGCCTGGCGCCTAATGCGACTTGTTGAACAGCGTATAGGCCGCATAACAGAGCGTGACCGCAAGAATCGGGCGCAGGATCCATTCGGGCACGATGCCGGCGAGCCTTGCTCCAAGCATGATGCCGGGGATCGAGCCCACCAGAAGCGCGAGCAACAGGCCGATATCGACATGGCCGAGGCCGAGATAGCCGAAGCCGCCGACGAAGGTGAGCGGCACCGCGTGCGCGATGTCTGAGCCGACGATGCGTTTGGCGGGAAGCAGCGGATAGAGCGCCGCAAGAACGGCGACGCCGATGGCGCCCGCGCCGACCGAGGTCAGCGTCACGAGCAGGCCGAGCATCACGCCGAACAGCACGGTGACAAGCTTGCGGTCCGCCAGCTTGCCGTCGGTCTCGCGCTCCTTGGTGCGGATGAGCCAGGGGTATAGCACGATGGCAAGCGCACTGAGCGGCAAGGCGAAGGCGAGCCCGAAGCGGATCCAGCTGGCCACCGCAACGGTGTTGATGGGAACAAAGGCCAGGATGGCGAGCAGGATCAGCGTGGCCGGAAGGCTGCCCGCGGCCAATCTCAACACGACGGGCCAGACGATATGGTCGGCGGCATGGTGGCGCCAGCTGCCAAAACTCTTGGTCACGGCGGCGTAGAGGAGATCGGTACCGACCGCCACTTGCGGCGGCACGCCGAAACTCGAGATCAGGAGAGGCGTCATCAACGCGCCGCCGCCGACGCCCGTGAGTCCGACGAGCGCACCGACGACAAAGCCCGCAACGATAAGGGGTAGCAGAGCTGCCACCCAACTCACGTCAACCATCGATTTAAAGCCCCCCTAGCGTGCGGCGATACGGCCTCCTCAAAGGAGGCTCTGTTGTTTTAGGCGTTCAGAGCTCGATTAGGACCGGAATACCGGCCGAGCGCAACAGCAGCGCCACTTCCTGGGCGCGGCGCTGGAACTCGGCATCGTCGGCGGGCGAGTCGCCGAGATCGGCGCAGACCCCGCGGGCAAGCAGCGCGCGATTCAGCACCAGCACATTGTCTCCGGCAGCAGGCGCGCCGGATTGCGCCCAGGTGATGACGCCGCCCGCCACCGTCGCGCCGTCGATGGCACTGACCAGCACGAAATTGCCGGTGAGCGGCAGGTCGCGGAACAGGTCGAGCGATGTGGGGCGTCCGAGCAGGATGCGGCAATCGGCGATGTCGTTCACCGCGCAAGCATGCGCCGGCATCGAGGCCAGCGTCTCGAAATCGACCAGCGCCGAGACGCTCATGCTGGTGACCGGCGTGAGGTCGGTGGCGGTTCGCAGCAGATAACCCATCTCGGGGTCGAACGGCGTCTCGGATAGCCAGACGAGACGCGCTTCGATCACGTCGGCATTGACCGGGCGTCGCGCGAGCTCCGACAGAACCGCACCGCGGGAAATATCGAGATCGGTGTCGAGCACCAGCGTAACGGCGTCACCCTTGCTCGCCGAGGGGCGGTCGCCGTCCATGGTGGCGATACGGTTCAAGGTGGCGCCGAGTCCGCTTCGCGCATCGACGATGCGGTCGCCGACATTGACGGTGCCCGAAGCGACCGTCCCGGCATAGCCACGGAAATCGTCAGAGGCGCGAAGCACGAGCTGCACGGGCAGGCGGAACGGCGCGTCGACCGGCTCAACCTTGGGATCGACGCTTTCCAAATGATCGAGCAGGGTGGGACCGCTAAACCAGGGCATGCGCGAGGAACGATGGACCACATTGTCGCCGGTGAGCGCCGCCACGGGGATGGTGACGACCTCGGCGAAGCCGAAGCTCTGGGCCAAAGCGCGGAAGTCGGCCTCGATGGCGCGGTAGCCCGCCTCGGACCAATCGATCTGGTCCATCTTGTTGACCGCCAGCACCACCTTCTTGATGCCGACCAGGTCGCAGATAGCGGCATGACGCCGTGTCTGCCGTTTCACCCCATGCCGTGCATCGATAAGCAGGATGGCGATGTCGGCATGGCTCGCGCCGGTCGCCATGTTGCGCGTGTATTGCTCGTGTCCCGGCGAATCGATGATGACGAAGCGCCGGTCTTCCGTCTCGAAATAACGCCAGGCGATATCGATGGTGATGCCTTGCTCGCGCTCGGCTTGAAGGCCGTCGAGCAGCAGGCTGAAATCGATCCTCTCGCCGTTGATGGCGCGATTATGCGAAGCGAGGGCGATAGCGGCACGCTGATCCTCGGTGACGCCGGCCGCGTCCCACAACAGCCGGCCGATCAGAGTCGACTTGCCGTCGTCGACCGAACCGCAGGTGAGCAGCTTGAGCATGGCCCCGGTCTTGGCAGCGGGCGCTATGTCAAGTTCGGGGCGGACGGCTTCTTCGAGCGCAGCGAAATTCATCAGAAATAACCCTCACGCTTCTTCATTTCCATGGCGCCGGCTGTGTCGTGGTCGATCAACCTTCCGGCGCGCTCGGAAAATTTCGATGCAAGCGTCTCCTCCACCACCGCGTCGATGTCGCTCGCCTCGGAGTCTATTGCCGCGGTCAGCGGCCAGCAGCCAAGGGTGCGGAACCGCACCTTGCGCATTTGCGGCACCTCGCCGGGCTCGAGCCGCATGCGCTCGTCGTCGACCATGATGAACTGGCCGTCGCGCGCCACCACCGGACGCTCGGCGGCAAAATAAAGCGGCACCACGGGGAGCTTCTCCAGCGCGATGTAGCGCCAAACGTCGCCCTCGGTCCAATTCGAAAGCGGGAAGACGCGCACGGTCTCGCCCTTGCCGAGGCGGCCGTTCAAGAGTTGCCACATCTCGGGACGCTGGAGGCGCGGCTCCCAGCGATGACCGGAGGCGCGGAAGGAGAACACGCGCTCCTTGGCGCGGGAGGCTTCCTCGTCGCGGCGGGCACCGCCGAAAGCTGCATCGAAACTGCCGGCATCGAGCGCCTGGCGGAGCGCCACCGTCTTCATCACGTCAGTATAGACCGACGGCGGATGGTCGAACGGATTGATGTTGCGGGCGAGCCCCTCATGATTTGTGTGCACGATGAGGTCGAGGCCAAGCTCGCGCACGGTCTTGTCGCGGAAGGCGATCATGTCGTGGAACTTCCAAGTGGTGTCCACGTGCAGCAGCGGGAAGGGCGGCTTGGCCGGCCAGAACGCCTTCCGCGCCAGATGCAGCAGCACGGTCGAATCCTTGCCAATGGAATAGAGCAGCACGGGCGTGCGGAATTGCGCCGCCGCCTCGCGGAAGATGTGGATGCTCTCGGCTTCGAGCAGCTTCAGATGCGAGGTGAGCGCGGTCATGCGGCCCTTCCCTTGCGGTTCGGGTTGAGATGCAGACCGCACTCCTTCTGATCCTCGTTCTCCCACCACCAGCGCCCAGCGCGCGGATGCTCGCCCGGCTGCACGGCGCGGGTGCATGGCGCGCAGCCGATGGAGACGAAGCCGCGGGCATGCAGCGGGTTCACCGGGATATTATTGGCGGCGATATAGGCGGTGAGGTCTTGCGTTGACCAATCGGCGACTGGGTTGACCTTGACCAGCGCGCGCGCCTCGTCCCACACGGCGAGCGGCACGCTGGCACGCTCCTCGGAATGGTCGCGGCGGAGTCCGCTAATCCAGGCCTGCGCGCCCTTAAGCTCGCGATTGAGCGGCCGCACTTTGCGGATTTCGCAGCAGGATTTGCGGTTCTCCACCGAGTTCCTGAAGCCGAACACGCCGTCGCGGGCGACCAGAGCTTCCACTTCGCTCGCTTCCGGTGCCACAAGGCGGATGCGGAGGCCGTAACGCAATTCCGATAGCTCCACCGTCTCAAGTACTTCGGAGAACAGGCGCCCGGTGTCGAGGGTGAACACGTCGATATCGGCGCCGGACTCGGCGATGGCGTGCAGGATGGCCTGATCCTCGAGCCCAAGGCTGGTGGAAAAGGTGATGCGGCCCTCGACCCGGCGACGCACCTCACGGATGCGATCGGTGAGGCTCTTGATCCGGCCCAAACGCTCGTCGAGCGACTTTGATTCCGTGCGCGAGGCTTCCCAACGAAGCGGCAGCAGATTGCGGAAACCCGGCTGATAATTGTGCTTGATGCGCTCAACGGACGACTTCCAGACTCTGGCCTGGTCGGGATCGGCGATCTCGGCGGTGTCGAAGCCCGAGCGCAGCAGGAATTGGGCGAGGTCTGGGATCAGATGGCCGACCGCCCTGATCTCGCCGGAGAAGCCGTGCCGCTCGCGAAGCAGGCGCGCCAGGCTGATGCCGCGCCCGTCGTTGAACACGGGGAAGCGGATGGCGACCGGGCCGGCATTGCCCGACGAAGCGGCGGCCAGCGCCTCCGTGTCGGCCGTCGGCTCGAGCACGGTGGCGACTTCGGCCGGATCGGCCACGAGTGTGCCGGTGGCGAGATCAACCAGCGCCATAAAGCGCCTCCTTGAAGGGGACGGGGCCTACGCGCCGCCACGTGTCGATGAACGTCTCGCCGTCGCTGCGGTTGGCGATATAGGTGTCGATGATGGTGTCGATAGCCTGCGGCACCGCCTCGGCGCGAAAGCCCGGGCCGATGATGGTGCCGACCGCGGCATCGTCCTTGGGGCTGCCGCCGAGCGAAATCTGGTAAAGCTCGGTGCCTTTCTTGTCGACGCCGAGAATGCCGATATTGCCCGAGTGGTGATGGCCGCAGGCGTTGATGCAGCCCGACATATTGAGACGCAGCGGGCCGATCAGCTCCTGGCGCGCAGGATCCTCGAAGCGCTTGGCGATCTCCTTGGCGATGGGGATCGAGCGGGCATTGGCGAGATTGCAGTAGTCCAGACCCGGGCAGCAGATCATGTCGCCGAGCAGGTCGTGATTGCCGGTAGCAAGCCCGTTCTTGAGCAGAATATCGTAGAGCGCGGTCACGTCGGACGTGGCGACATGCGGCAGCATCAAATTCTGCGTGTAGTTGACGCGGATCTCGTCATGACCGAACTGCTCGGCGAGATCGGCGACGAGGTCCATCACATCGGACGAGGCGTCGCCCGGCGTGCGCCCCGGCTCCTTCAGCGAGATCACCACCGTGGAATAGCCCGGCACGCGGTGCGGCCTGACATTGTGCTTGAGCCAGTTGGCGAAGGCCGGATCGGTGTTGCGGCGCTGGTCGCGCGTCTCGTCGCGGATCGGCCGCGGTGGCAGGTCTGGCGGCGCGAAATAGGACATGATGCGTTGCCGCTCGTCCTCGGGCAGGTCGATGGCGCTCTTATGCGTGGCCTCCCAATCGGCCTCGACGTCCTCGCGGAATTTGTCGATGCCGAGCTGGTTGACCAGGATCTTGATGCGCGCCTTGTGAATGTTGTCGCGGCGTCCGTGCAAATTGTACACGCGCAGGATCGACTCGATGTAGGAGAGCAGGTACTCCTTCGGCAGGTACGCCCTGATCTCCTGCCCGACATAGGGCGTGCGGCCCATGCCGCCGCCGACCAGCACGCGG
>JBBDYM010000001.1:0-9898 GCA_040901485.1 Methyloceanibacter sp. | reverse complement strand
CTGGTGCGCTTCCAGACCTCGCCCAATCATCCACTCAAGGAGCTGAACAAAGCCTACCGCAAATTTTAGAGGGACAGGCTTTTTGGGCCTTCGGGCCCCGCCACGGACTTGGCCGAAGCCCAATCGGGTTGGAAGGCAACCACATGCACCGTATCGGGCAGTGCGGGATTGAACAGGCGATTATGCCAGATCGCGGCCTCTCGCGCCGCGTGACCCGGCTTGAGAACGCGCACGGCGCAAGGCAGCGAATAGCTCTGACTGAATTGGTGGAAGACGAGCACACATGCGCCGCCCTCGATCAGCGCCTCCGCGATCGGCGAGCCATGTGGCAGCACGGCGGCGAGCGTGTCGCCGAACGTTTCGGGCCTCTGGAAATAATCGGCCTGCAAATAGGTCAACCCCCGCTCGTAGAGATCGCGCGGGTCGGCGGTCTTCATCACCTGAAAGCGGAAAAAGGCCGTGCTCTCCTCGGGATGCTTGGGGACGAGCAGCACGGTCAGCGCGTCAGCGATCTCCCGCCCCGCGCCATCCAGCACGCGCGGGCGCATGCCCGGGGAGGGGCGCCCGCCATCCTGGCGCATGGCGATCTGCCGGATGCGGCATTGCCAGCCGAGAAACCGGTCGCGCATGTCTTTGTCACTGGGCTTACGCACAATTTCCCTCAGTTCAATCCGACAACCGCCCGCAGCGCCGCTTCTTTCCTGACAGGAAAACGAATTTCATGTCGGTTGACGCGGTATCGGCGCGGGCCTAGCATCTTTCCGACGCAGGCTACCAGTCTTCTTAGCCGACGTTGGGAGGGGAACCCAGCGGGGACCTATCGTGCCGTCCAAAGGTGCATCAGGATCGGACCCGCTCAATCGAAGGGGAAGCTGAAGACGTAGCTGCATCGTCCATCAAAGGGCCGTGGGGTAAGTCGCCAGCGACAAGCCCGTGGGCTCAGACAAGGGGGGTTATCACATGGGCGACCAATTATCCGCGCTGACGACGGTATTCACCGAGTTCTACTACTGGGTCACCGTCGTTCTCATGTTTCTGATTCATATCGGTTTCTGCATGTACGAAGTCGGCGCCAGCAGACGCCGTAATCACATCCACACTTTGATGAAGAACACGATGCTGATCCCGCTGGTCACCATCACCTTCTTCTTCTTCGGCTGGTGGATCTATTGGGCGCTGCCGAACGGACCGTGGCTCTTCGAGGGCAAAGGCCTGATCCTCGACGGCGCAACCGGTGCCACGCAATTCGGACCGGCGTCGGAGAAGATGGGTACCAATCTCGGCGACCGTCTCACCGGCGTGTTCTGGGCGGCGTTCCTGTTGTTCTCATGGACGGTGGCTTCGATCGTGTCGGGCTCGCTGATCGAGCGCGTGAGATCGGGCGCCTTCTGGATCATCGCCGTCATGATTGGGTCGGTGACCTGGATTATCGACGCGGCCTGGGGCTGGCATTTCGATGGTTGGATGGTGAAGCTCCTCGGCTATCACGACGCTTACGCCTCGGGCGTGATCCATGCCATCGGCGGGGGCACCGCCCTCGGCGTACTTATCGTGCTTGGGCCGCGGCTCGGACGGTTTGCCGCGGACGGCACACCACGCGATTTCGTGCCGCACAATCCCTGGCTGGTGACGATCGGACTGTTCTTGATCTATACCGGCTTCTGGGGTTTCTATGCCGCGTGCAACGTGCCGATCATCTCGCCGGCTACCATCGCCGGCCAGATTACCGGGGAGACCTGGACGGCCACCACCATCTATCTGACGCCGACCACACTGAGCGCCATCACCGTCAACTTCATAATGTCGCTGTCCGGCGGGTTGCTGGTTGGTTACCTCGTGTCGAAGGGTAATCCGTTCTGGACCTATTCGGGCGGTCTCGCCGGCATCATCACCGCTTCGGCCGGCAATGATCTGTATCACCCGATCCAGGCTCTGGTCATCGGGGGCATCGGCATCTATGTAGCCTACAAGCTGCATTATTGGGTCGAGCGCCGGTTCAAGATCGATGATGCCGTAGGTGCCGTCGCCGTCCATGGCTATGCGGGCTTCCTTGGCGTGGTCATCACCGGCTTCATGCTGTGGGGTTATCCGTCATCGCCCTTCGAGGGCTATGCCGCGATCAACCCGCTCGGCAACTTCATCGGGGCCATCATCATGTTCTTCGTCCTCGGTTTCGTGCCGGGATACGCCATGGCGAAGTTCCTGAACAGCTTCGGGCTCCTGCGCGTGCCGCGTCAGGTCGAGCTGATGGGCCTCGACTTCAGGACACTGCATGATGAACAGCAGGCCCGCGAGGACGTGAGAAACTTCGAGAAGGCGCTGGCCTGAGCCATAAGGGATAAAGGAGAATCGAAATGACAACTTGGGCAGTCGATCTAGCCAATGTCGGGGCGGTCTACCCCTGGATTGGTTATGAATTGATCATGGTTCTCGTGGCCGTCGCCTTATGGATCCTCTGGCATGTTCTCCAACTCCGTCATGAGAATGAAGAGTTGGCCGAGGACATCAGGCTCTACGGCGATAAGGAATCCATAAGGAAGGCGCTCGACGAGCACCCTCACTAAAGACCTTTAAGGTCCAACTTGCGGAGGCGCCGGCGCTCACCCCCCGGCGCCTCTTTTTTTCAGAACTAGCAGTCGAGCGTGGTGGCGCGCTCCCAGTCGGTCAACTGGCGCGCATAGTCGTCCCAATCGCGCATCTTGAGCTTGACATAGGAGTCGACGAACTCGTCGCCGAGTTCCCGGCGCAGGAAGTCCGACTTCGCCGTCAAGCGCAACGCGTCGAGCAGGTTGAGCGGCAGCTTCTTGGTGCCGGCCGGGGCTTTGTGGCCCTCGGCATACATGTCGATGTCGAGCGGCTTGCCGGGGTCGATCCTGCGCGCGATGCCGTCGAGACCGGCGGCAAGCAGCGCGGCCGGCAGCAGATACGGATTGGCCGCGCCGTCGGCGAGTCGGAGCTCGAAGCGGCCGCCGCCCGGTACGCGGATCATGTGCGTGCGGTTGTTGCCGGCGTAGGTGACGGTGTTGGGCGACCAGGTGGCGCCGGACGTCGTGACCGGCGCGTTGATACGCTTGTAGGAATTGACCGTGGGATTGGTGATCGAGCACATATCCCCCGCGGCGTTCATCACGCCGCCGATGAAATTATACGCCACCTTCGACAGACCGAACCCGTCGGCGCCGTCCGCGAACAGGTTGCGGTCGCCCTGCCATAGCGACACATGCACATGGCAGCCGCTGCCGGTGAGATTGGCGAACGGCTTGGGCATGAAGGTCGCGCGCAGCCCGTGCTTTTCGGCGATCGCCTTCACCATGTATTTAAAGAACGCCATCCGGTCGGCGGTTGTGAGCGCGTCGGCGAAGTTCCAGTTCATCTCGAACTGGCCGTTGGCGTCCTCGTGGTCGTTCTGATAGGGCTGCCAGCCAAGCTCGAGCATCGCATCGCAGATCTCGCTGATCACATCGTATCGGCGCATCAAGGCCGACTGGTCGTAGCAAGGCTTGGCCTGCGTATCGGCGGCGTCGCTGATGCCCAAGCCGTCCGGATTGAGCAGGAAGAACTCGCATTCGACCCCGGTCTTCATGGTGAGACCGGCTTGCGACGCCTTCTCGCTGACCTTTTTCAGGATATTGCGCGGGGCGTGCGCCACCGGCTTGCCGTTCATGTAGGGATCGGCGGCGAGCCAGCCGACCTCGGGCTTCCAGGGCAGCTGGATCAGGCTCGACGGATCGGGGATGGCGAGCACGTCGGGATCGGCGGGAGTCATATCGAGCCAGCTGGCAAAGCCGGCGAAACCGGCGCCGTCCTTGGCCATGTCGCCGATGGCGGCGGCGGGCGCGAGCTTGGCGCGCAACGTGCCGAACAGATCGACATAGGAAATCAGGAAATATTTGATCCCGCGCTCGCGGGCCTCGACTGCAAGATCAACCGCCATGTGACTCCCCTTTGCTTACCCGAGAATCCGCTCCCGCCACTTTCATTCCACCTTTGACCCCGGAATCCAATCCGTGCCTGCAAGGGGCACCTTGGCCATGGCCGCGGACTCGACCGTCAGCGCCACGAGGTCCTCCGGCTCGAGATTGCGCACATGGCTCTTGCCGCAGGCCCGGGCGATGGTCTGCGCCTCGAGCGTCATCACCGAAAGATAGTTGGCGAGCCGCCGGCCGGCGAGGGCGGGATCGAGACGGGCGGCAAGCTCGGGGTCCTGCGTGGTGATGCCGGCCGGATCGCGGCCCTCATGCCAATCGTCGTAGCAGCCGGCCGTGGTGCCAAGCTTGCGGTATTCCTCTTCCAGCGCGGGATCGTTGTCGCCGAGCGCGATCAGCGCCGCGGTGCCGATCGACACGGCGTCGGCGCCGAGCGCGAGCGCCTTGGCCACGTCGGCGCCGTTCCTTATGCCGCCCGAGACGATGAGCTGCACCTTGCGGTGCATGCCGAGTTCCTGAAGCGCCTGCACCGCCGGGCGGATGGCGCCGAGAATGGGGAGCCCGACATGTTCGATGAACACTTCTTGCGTCGCCGCCGTGCCGCCTTGCATGCCGTCGAGCACCAACACGTCGGCGCCCGACTTCACCGCGAGCGCCGTGTCGTAATAGGGCCGCGAGGCGCCGATCTTGATGTAGATCGGCTTCTGCCAGTCGGTGATTTCGCGCAACTCCTCGATCTTGATCTCGAGATCGTCAGGCCCGGTCCAGTCGGGATGGCGGCAGGCCGAGCGCTGGTCGATGCCGGTGGGGAGCGTGCGCATCTCGGCCACGCGGTCTGAGATCTTCTGGCCCAACAGCATGCCGCCGCCGCCGGGCTTGGCGCCCTGGCCGACCACGATCTCGATGGCGTCGGCGCGGCGGAGATCGTCGGGGTTCATGCCGTAGCGCGATGGGAGCAACTGATAGACCAGAATGGTGGAGTGATGCCGCTCCTCCTCGGTCATGCCGCCGTCGCCGGTGGTAGTCGAAGTGCCGACTTGTGAAGCGCCGCGCCCCAAGGCCTCCTTGGCCTGGGCCGAGAGCGAGCCGAAGCTCATGCCGGCGATGGTGATGGGAATTTTGATGTGGATGGGCTTCTCGGCGAAACGGGTGCCGAGCCATACATCGGTCGCGCATTTCTCGCGATAGCCTTCGAGCGGATAGCGGCTCACCGAGGCGCCGAGAAACAGGAGGTCGTCGAAATGCGGGACCTTGCGCTTGGCGCCCGCGCCGCGGATGTCGTAAATGCCGGTCGCGGCGGCGCGGCGGATTTCCGACAGGCTGAACTCGTCGAAGGTGGCGGAAGCGCGCGGGGTGGTTCTTGGCGTCCAATCCATCAATAGGCTCCCGCGTTATCCACCTTGAAATTGTAGAGCTTGCGGGCCGAGCCGTAGCGCTTGAATTCGCCCGGATCGATCTCGCCGTCGAACCCGGCGCGCTCAAGCACCTCGTGCAGCGCCTTTTTATGCTCGTCGTGCATCTCCTTCTCGATGCAGTCGGCGCCGAGGCACTTGACCTTGCCGCGCACGAATAGCCGCGCCTCGTAGATGGAATCGCCGAGCGCGTCGCCCGCGTCGCCGAACACCACGAGATTGCCGGCCTGGGCCATGAAGGCGCTCATATGGCCGACCGAGCCCTTCACCACGATATCGATGCCCTTCATGGAGATGCCGCAGCGCGACGACGCATTGCCGTCGATGCGCAACAGCCCGCCGCGGCCGGTGGCGCCCGCCGATTGGCTGGCGTCGCCCGCGACATGGACGAAGCCCGACATCATGTTCTCGGCCACGCCCGTGCCGGCGCTGCCATGGATGAGCACGGTGGCGAGCTTGTTCATGCCGGCGCAGTAATAGCCTACGGGTCCGTTGATCTCGACGGTGATGGGCACGGCAAGGCCGGCGGCGATAGCGTGTTGCCCCGCCGGATGGTCGACGGTCCAGTGGCTCTCATTGGTGTCGGGGCTCAGACGATGCAGCGCCGCGTTCAGCTCCCTGAGCGGCGTGGTGCCGAGATTGACCTCCGACATTTTAGCGTTCCCAGAAATAGACGGTGGCCGGCTCGGGCTCCCAGATACGCGCTTGGTCGATGCCGGGCAGGCCGGCCAGCACGCGATATTCCGAGCCGAACGCCACATATTGGTCGGTCTCGGCCATGATCGCCGGTTTGCAGGCGATGCCGTCGCGCAGCACGCCGAAGCCGTTCTCGGTGCCGACCACGAAGGTGTAGAAGCCGTCGAGATCGTTGAGGCTCACTTTCAAGGCGTCGCCAAGCGACAATCCCTCGCGCATGCGCCAGGTGAGATAGCCGGCCGCAACCTCGGTGTCGTTCTCGGTCTCGAATCTCAGTCCTTCGCGCTCGAGCACGCGGCGGATATTGTTGTGATTGGAGAGCGAGCCGTTATGCACGAGGCACTGGTCCAAGCCGGTCGAGTAGGGGTGTGCGCCGTCGGTGGTCACCGCCGATTCCGTGGCCATGCGGGTATGGCCGATGGCATGCGTGCCGCGCATAGAATCGAGCCCGAATCGCTCGGCGACATTCTCCGGCCGGCCAACCTCCTTGAACAAGGCCATGCGCTTGCCGCTGCCGACCAACTCGGTCTCGGGCGATTCGCGTGTCAGCCAGTCGAGCAGGCGCGGCAGCGATTTATCGTCGATGCCGACCACGGCATGCGTGTCGTGCAGCGTCACCTTGGCAGTGCCGAAGTCGCGGCCGATCCGCGCGGCGGTCTCTTTCATCGAAGCGGCGGATTTGCCCCGCAAAGTGAGCTTGCTGTGGTCGCGCCTGCCCTCGCCATAGACGGCGAAGCCCGCGCTATCCGGCCCGCGGTCCGACATGGTGGCGAGCATGCCGGCGGTCAGCCTGCCGAGTTCGGGTTCGAGTTTGGGGTCCTTGATGAACAGGCCGACTATGCCGCACATGGGTGGAAAATCTCCGGGTTGATCGCCGCGCACCATGCTACGGCGCCGAGGCTCTCGTCAACCCAGATGAAATAAAGTTTCCTACCGGGAAATCAAGGGCGGGGGTAGATGATGATCGACAGATAGGTCATCGGCCGCTGGAGCAGCTCCTCGGGGCCGTGCGGCGCACCGGCGTCGAAGAACAGCGCGTCTCCCGGCGACATGGGATAGAGCTTGTCGGCGTGGCGATAGATCACCTTGCCCGTCAGCATGTAGATGAACTCCACGCCGTCATGCTGGAACAACGCGTAGGGCACGGCGTCCTCGCTGAGCGTGATCAAATACGGCTCGACCACGATGTCGCCCGAGATGGAATGCCCGAGCAGCTCGTAACGGTGGCCTGACTTGGTGCCGCGCCGGTCGATCTGCACGCCCTGGCCCACGCGCACATATGAGCAGTCACGGCGCTCCTCGAAATCGGCGAAGAAGCTGGTGAGCGGCACGTTGAGCGCCCGCGCCAACGCCTTCAGGGTCGACAGCGACGGCGAGGTGCCACCGTTCTCGATCTTCGACAGCATGCCGGGCGACAGCCCCGCTTCGGATGCAAGCTCGGTCGCGGTCAGCTGCAGGCGCTGGCGCAATAGCCGCACCCTCCGCCCGATCACGACTTCGAGCTGGAGCTCGCCGGTGGTCGGCGCGTTTGAGCCGGTGGCGTAGGTCTCCCCCTTGGCCGCCGCGCCGCCATGACCGGAGGCTGCGCGCGGCGGACGCTTACGCCGCCGGGAATTGGTCCTCGCCTTCAGCAGCTTGGTGGAAAGTTTCGTGGTCGCCATCCCGCCTCCGATACCAAAGTGATCCCCAAGCTACCACGATCTAGCGAAATTTCTCCATGCTAGCCGCGCAGCCGGGTGCGGCTTGGCGGCTCGCCGAAGGCGTTCGCATAGGCGCGGGCGAACTGGCTGGACGAGGCGAAGCCGGTGGCCAGCGCCACGTCGAGCACGGGGAGGGTGGTCTCGCGCAACAACTGGCGCGCGCGTTCGAGCCGGAGCCAGCGGTAATGAGAGTGGATGCCGTGGCCGATATGGCTTTTGAACAGCCGTTCGAGCTGACGCAACGAGATGCCGGCGCTTCGCGCCAAGGCTGAGCGTGATTGCGGCGTTTCCAGGCTCATCTCCATGGCGCGCAGCACCGCGATCAGCTTCTCGTCGGCGACGCCCAGCCGATAGCGGAGATCCATCCGCTGCGGGCCGAAGCCCTCGCGGATATGGGTGTGCAGAAACCAGTCGCCCACGGAAGCGGCAAGCTGGCGGCCGTGATCGCGCTCGATCAGCGCCACCATCATGTCGAGCGCCGAGATGCCCCCCGAGCAGGTGATGCGGTTGCCGTCGATCTCGAACAGAGACGGCACCACTTCGACATCGGGGAAGGCCTCGCGGAACGCCGGCAGGTGCTCCCAATGCAGGGTCGCGCGGCGCTCGTCGAGCAGCCCGGCCTTGGCGAGGATGTAGGGGCCGCCGGAGATGCCGCCGATGGTGACGCCCTTGCGCGCGAGACGCCTGAGCCAGGCGAAGGTGCTTTTGTCCTCGAACAGAGCCGGATTGCCGCCGGCGCAGACGAACACCATATCGGCGGCACGCTCGGTGCTCGTGCCGCAATCGGGAATGATGGCGACGCCATTGGAAGCCGTCACGGGATTGCCGCCAGGCGCCGCATGCCACCAGCGGTAAAGCTCTCTCCCCGAGATCAGGTTCGCGGCGCGCAGCGGCTCGATGGCCGCGGCGTAGGACATCAGCGCGAAGCCCGGCACCAGCAGAAAGCCGACCGTGCGCGTTGACACCTGATCCTTAGCCATGTCGTAAAATGTCAAACAACCGGCGCGGAATGTCAATCGAGGCGACCGCGTAGGCGCAGAATTGCGCCATGCGCTACTCGCTCGGAAGCCTGCTCGCCAATGCCGTCACCGGCAACCGCAACTGGAAGCCGGTCTGGCGCGAGCCCGAGCCGAAACCCTCTTACGACGTGGTGATCGTCGGCGGCGGCGGGCATGGCCTGGCCACCGCGCATTATCTCGCCAAGGACCACGGCATCACCAATGTCGCCGTGCTCGAAAAATCCTATCTCGGCTCCGGCAATGTCGGGCGCAACACCACCATCGTCCGCTCCAACTATCTGCTCCCCGGCAATCTGCCCTTCTACGAATGGTCGATGAAATTGTGGGAAGGGCTGGAGCAGGACCTCAACTACAACACCATGGTCAGCCAGCGCGGCGTGCTGAACGTCTTCCACTCCGACCCGCAGCGCGACGCCTATGCGCGGCGCGGCAACGCCATGCGGCTGCACGGCGTCGATGCCGAGCTGCTCGACCGCGAGCAGGTGCGGGGGCTCGTGCCGTTCGTCGATTTCGACAATGCGCGCTTCCCGGTGCGCGGTGGATTGTTTCAGGCGCGCGGCGGCACGGTGCGGCACGACGCGGTCGCCTGGGGCTATGCCCGCGCCGCCGACCAGCGCGGCGTTGACATCATCCAGAATTGCGAGGTGACCGGTATTCGCGTCGAGAACGGCCGCGTGCTCGGCGTGGAGACCGGACGCGGCTTCATCGGCGCGAAGAAGGTGGCGCTTTCGGTCGCCGGCAATTCCACGCGGGTCGCGGGGCTCGCGGGGCTGCGGCTCCCCATCGAGAGTCACTCGGTGCAGGCCTTCGTCACCGAGAGCATCAAGCCGCTGATCGACGTGGTGATGACCTTTGGCGCAGGGCATTTCTATGTCAGCCAGTCCGACAAAGGCGGTCTCGTGTTCGGCGGCGATATCGAGGGCTACAATTCCTACGCCCAGCGCGGCAACATGCCGGTGATCGAGGACGTGGCCGAAGGCGGCATGGCGCTGATGCCGCTGATCGGGCGCCTGCGCATCGTGCGCTCCTGGGGCGGCCTGCTCGACATGACCATGGACGGCTCGCCGATCATCGACACGACGCCGATCGACGGCCTCTATCTCAACGCCGGCTGGTGCTATGGCGGCTTCAAGGCGACGCCGGCC